>DATKFH010000120.1:0-6218 GCA_035511455.1 Candidatus Sulfotelmatobacter sp.
CGGCCAGCTATTGAGCGGTGCGAAGCGCTGCTGCCCGGCTCCGGCCCCGCCGCGGCCGTCGCCGATGCGGTATGTGCCCGCGCTGTGCCACGCCATACGAATGAAGAGCGGCCCATAGTGCCCAAAGTCGGCCGGCCACCACTCCTGCGAGTCCGTCATCAAGACATGCAGGTCCTTGATCACGGCATCCAGGTCGAGCGTCTTGAACTCTTCCGCATAATTGAACTCCTTGCCCATCGGATCGGACAGCGGGGAATGCTGGTGCAGGACCCTCAGGTTCACCTGATTCGGCCACCAATCCACATTCGTGTGGGATCTGCGGGCGCCGTGGGCGACTGGGCACTTCGATTCGGTTGCGGTATTTTTTCCCTTAGCTTCGGGGACAACACTTCCCGATGAATTTGCGAGTGTATTTTCCATATGTTTTCTTCCTTCGAATCTTGACTGGGTACTGCGTAAAAAAGCTACTTTTTGACGCTGCACCGGCGACAGAGGCCAAAGACCTCGATCAGCGGCTGCGTCAGATTAAAGCCGTCCGGCAGTTGCCGGGATAGTCGTTTGAAATCGATGAAATCTCCTGCGATGTCCTGCACCGATTTGCAGCGGGAGCAGACCACGTGGTGATGAGGTTTGAGATTGCCGTCCACAAGCAACGTGGCCGCATGAGGACTGACCTCTCGCAGCATCCCACACTCGATGAAAAGCCGCAGATTGTTGTAGACCGTCGCCAGAGAAATAGATGGAATACGGCGACGCACCGTAGCGTAAATGTCTTCTGGGGCATAGTGCCCGTGGGAGGCGACGACGGCCTCATAGACCACCTGACGCTGGTGCGTGACCGCCAACCCGTGCTTCGCGGCAAGCTCACGGAACTGTTCATGGGTGAGGCGCATGATTATCGGATGAGAATCATTATAAAACAACCCAGAGCACTGTCAACCGAAACCTTTCCTTTCATCACCGACTCGAGCGGACGACCCAAAACTCTCCCCTTAATCCACAACCATCGCGAAAGCCGCACAGCATAATAGGTCGTGCCAGTCGTTTTTTCGCAGCCTGCTAGTCTTCTACTGTGTTACAAGAATGGAGCTCCACAAAAAGGACAACCAGCGAGTTGCCGGAGCAGAGCCCGTGCCAGGCTTTGGCGAAGGGTAGCAATGGACCAGGGGTTGTGCCGCTCCGGGAGCACAGGGCGAACCCCGAGGATGGAACTGAGGCGCGATTTCGGGACGGCTAATTCCACTCGACCGGCGCGAGCGGAGAAAAGCGGCTCCGCTCGGCCACCAGGAACCCATAGGCCGCGATACAAAGGGTGGCGTGATGGTGAAGACCGCGCCAGCCTCGTCCCTCATAGTGGCCCAGTCCCAGTTCTTGCTTCAGTTCGTGGTAGCCGCGCTCGATGATCCAGCGCTGCTTAGCCAAGCTATGCGCACCAGATGGGAAAGGTTCGTAGAAGCGGGGAAAGTGGATAACCAGTTCTTGGTGGGTTCGGCTTCCTGCTTTGGCCACTCGATTAACAGCCACTGCTCGGGGGGGCGGCTCGTTGATCCATTAATCACGATGGGGGACGTATGCGCAGAGCGGCAAAGCGGGAACGCAGCGCTCTACGAGTTCCTTCCTGCCACTCCACTGTCTTCCAGGCCGAGGCAGGCAAGCTCATCGCCAACGCGCGCACGGCCACCCGAACATGTTTGCCACCGCGGCGTGTCATCGACGATCCAGGCTTCGATCGGCCCGCGCTTTTGCATAGCAGGCAGCGCGTACTGACGCACCGCTTCCAGCATGTCCCCGTCACTCCAGGGCGCCTGGGCGACCACGTGATGCAATGATTGATGGGTTTGGCGCACATTGTCGGGACACAGACGAGCCGCCATCGGTTCCACGCTCTTGCGCTGTCCCGGCAAGAGCAAACCGATGCAACTAGGACTTCAGAGGAACCACGCGATCCAAGTGCCCCGCGGCTTGCGCCAGGCGATCCAGATAGGCCGCGACGCGTTTTTGCTGGTACCTGGCGCAACCCAGTGGGCGCTCATGACCAGCAACTTAACATTGAGGATGCAGACCCAGCGTAATCTTTATATAAGCAGGTATTCCGTTTTCATTTAACTATATCGGGAGGAGGGAATGTGCCTTACCTATGGGTCGTCGTCGCCGAGCGCCACCAACGCCCGGCGTTGTCGGAAACTTGTCGCCAATCCTGTCTGTCCGATAATACCCCTCTTGTGGAAAGGGAAAGAGCAGTCTCGAAGCATGTACACAATCACCTACGACCCCGGATGGCATCGTCCTAGTTTGTCACGACTGTCCCCACGTTGAGCGCATCGATGGGTTCGATAAGAGCGTCGGCGGTCGCCGTAAGCAAGCGGCGCGAGCAATGCAGATTCACTCTCGCGACGAGCACGGCGTGGGATCGGGGCTCAAACCTAGCCGAAGTTCGTCACGGAATCGTCGTAAAGCCGGCTAAGTCTTTCGGAATCAGTTCAAGCGGTCGCGAAGTCTGCACTACATTTTGCAGTTGATTGTGTGTTTTCGGTAGGCGTGCGTGACGACCGCTAACTCGCCCTGTTACGTTCATTGAGCCGCCGAAAAGCGGCTGAGGGCGAACCGCATGAATGCAGCAGTCATTCCTGAGCCAATCGCGCAGTTACAACTCCAACTGGATCAGATTCGTAGCACCCAACCGCGGGGGAAGAAGCTGCCGGATTCGGTGTGGCAAGCCGCAGTCGAACTGGCGCGGGAACACGGTGTGTATTCCGTCGCGCATCATCTACGGCTGGACTATGCGGGGCTGAAGAAACGACTCGGGGGAGTTTCCCATGGCCGACGAAAAGCACGCAGGCCGGCATTCGTCGAACTAATCGCGCCACCTTCAGCGATGCTGGGAGAGTGCCTGATCGAGTTCGAGTCGATGCGCGGAAGCAAGGTGCGCATTCAGTGGAAAGCTGCCACATCGCCCGATTGGATGAGCCTGCTGCGGGCCTGGCGGGAAACCGAGAGATGATTCAGATCTCGCCGCAGATGCGCGTGCTGGTCGCCATCGAGCGAGTCGATGGACGAAAAGGGATTGACTCTCTGGTGCGACTCTGTCAAGAGAAGCTAGCAGAAGATCCTTTTTCCGGCTGTGTATTCGTGTTTCGGAGCCGCAGCGGGACGACGATCCGGCTGCTCAGCTATGACGGCCAAGGATACTGGTTGGCGCAAAAACGTCTTTCACGAGGGAAATTCGTGTGGTGGCCGGAAGGATCCGGAGCCGCCAAGCCGCTGGAAGCCTATGAGGCACAGTTGCTGATGGCGGCGGGCGATGTGTCGCGCGTGCGCGCGGCGCCGATGTGGCGGCGAGTGAGCGTGCTGAAGTAATCAACCCCCACGACGAAAAAAATACGGCGTTACCCCTTGCGTTCCAAGAAAAACCAGTTCATACTGCTGGTCGATGATGGTCGAGTTCAGATATCGGGGCCGGAAGATCAGCCAGGAAGATATTCTTTCTATACGCGCACTGATCGAGCAGCACCCGCAGGAAAGCCGCCGCACACTATCCACCAAACTCTGTGAAGCCTGGCAGTGGCGCCAGGCCAATGGAGCGTTGCGCGACATGGTGTGCCGCGGCCTGTTGCTCATGCTGCACCGTGCCGGCCAGATCACGTTGCCGCCGGTGAGTTACGTGCGGCATAACCCGCTGGCCAATCGAGCCAGACCGGAGCCGGTAGGGATCGATGCCACACCGATCGAAGGCCCTCTGCGCAATCTCCAACCGCTGGAGTTCGAGCTGGTTCGTCGCACCGAGAAAGAGCCGTTGTGGAACAGTTTGCTGGAGGAACATCATTACCTCGGCTACGAGCAGCCGGTGGGAGAAAACTTAAAGTACTTAGTGTTGGGGCAAGGGCGGCCGGTGGCCTGTCTGGCTTGGTCCTCGGCCCCGCGTCATCTGGGTAGTCGCGACCGCTACATTGGCTGGAGCGCCGAAGCGCGCCGTCGTAATGTTCGGTTCCTCGCCTACAACACGCGATTTTTAATCTTGCCCTGGGTCAAGGTGGAACACCTGGCGTCGCATATTCTGGGCCGCATGGCGTTGCGGATCTCCGCCGACTGGCAGCGGATCTACGGACATCCGATCTACTTCCTGGAGACGTTTGTGGATCCGGAACGATTCCGCGGAACCTGTTACCGTGCGGCCAACTGGGTGGTGTTGGGCAAGACGACGGGCCGGGGTAAACAATCGAATAGCTACGTACCGAACCGGTCGATCAAAGATGTTTTGGGATACCCATTGACGAAGCAGTTTCGCGAACTGCTCATGGGGGCAGGATGAAAACCACCAGACCGCGAATCGATGTCAATCTGGACGAACTGGACCGGGTACTGGACGGAGCGCGGCAAGCGCCGTTGAGCAAGGACGATTACGAGAAGCTCAAGGAGGCATTGCATGCGCTGGCGGCGATGCTGGTGCGGCCGCGCAGCACGGAGAAGACGAGCGCCGTGTTGGGAAAATCGGAAGGCGCGGAAACTGGCGCCGGTAGTGAGCCGGAGACCAATGCCCCAGCGCCCGGACATGGACGCAATGCTGCAGAGGCGTTTGTCAGTTCACGGAAGATTGCGATTGCGCACACGCAGTTGAAGCACGGGGATCGCTGCCCGGAGTGCGGGAAAGGCAACGTATACGGGCAGAAAGAACCGAAAACGCTGGTGCGGATTGTGGGACAGGCGCCGCTGGCGGCCACCGTCTACTCGCTCGAACGGCTGCGTTGCGGTGCCTGCGGACAGGTGTATACCGCGCAAGAGCCGGAAGGAGTAGGTCCGGAAAAATACGACGAGACCGCGGCAGCGATGATCGCGCAACTTAAGTATGGCAGCGGGACCCCGTTCTATCGGTTGGAACAACTCCAAGATCGGCTGGGGATTCCGTTACCGGCGGCGACGCAATGGGAAGTGGTCGAAGAGGCAGCCGAGTTACTCAAACCGGCGCGCGATGAGTTAATCCGGCAGGCCGCGCAGGGCGAGGTGGTACACAACGACGACACCAGCATGCGAGTGTTACATCTCACGCGCGAGCCGTTGGACGAGCGCACGGGCGTGTTCACCAGCGGCATCGTGTCCACCAGCCAGGGTTGGAAGATTGCGCTGTACTTCACCGGACGCCAGCATGCCGGCGAGAACCTTGCCGAGGTTTTGAAGCAGCGTGCCCAGCACTTGGGCCCGCCCATTCAGATGTGTGACGCACTCTCGCGCAATGCTCCGAAGTTGGCTGCGGGGGTGGAGATTCTGCTGGCAAATTGCTTGGCCCATGGAAGACGACAAATCGTAGAAGTAGCGGAGAACTTTCCCGATCAATGTCGCTATGTACTGGAGATGCTGGGCGAGGTGTATGGTCGCGATGCCGAGGCGCGGGAGCGTGGTCTGAAGCCGGAAGAGCGCCTGCAGTTTCATCAAGAACGCAGCGGCCCGGTGATGGCGAAACTCCATAGGTGGCTGGAAGCGCAATTCGCCGAGCGCAAGACGGAGCCGAACTCCGGACTGGGGAAGGCGATCACATACTTACTGCGACACTGGCGGCCTTTGACATTGTTTCTCCGGCAAGCTGGAGCGCCGTTAGATAACAACATTTGCGAAAGGGCGCTGAAGCGGGCCGTTCTTCACCGGAAGAATGCCTTGTTTTATCGGACGCTGAACGGAGCGGAGGTGGGTGATCTGTTCATGAGCTTGATTCACACCTGTCAGTTGTGCGACGCCAACTCCTTCGACTACCTGACCGAGTTGCAGCGCCACGCTCAGGAAGTAGCGTCTAAGCCCGCGGAGTGGATGCCGTGGAACTACCACGAAACCTTGGAACCAAGCGTTCCCCTCTCCGATTCCGCATAGATTTAGGATGAATCACTCACTCGCCGGAAACACAATTTTTCAATTACGCAGCTTTGCCGGAAGGACACCCTGGTTTTGGGTGTCGTCTTTGCCTGTTTTCGATGCTTCTTCGGCGGATCGTTTGCACTCATCTCTCTTATCCACACATGACGTGATCTAGCGCCACGCCTTTTAACCATAACGTTCACCACCGCGGTCTTTGGACCGAAGCAGCTTATGGCAGTTTGAAGCCTCCTCCTACAAGGCGACTCCGAAGGGCCCTCCTTCATCTTCCGCATAGCATGACGCTTGCGCGTCTTCTTCACACAAACTCGCCCTGGATTTCCCAAATATTCTTCCCAAACGGATCACCGGTCGAGCGC
>DATKFH010000121.1:0-76418 GCA_035511455.1 Candidatus Sulfotelmatobacter sp.
CTGATCTAGAAAGGGCGAAGCGTGAGGTGGAGCGTGTGAAGCTAGTCCTACGGGAGAGGGCGGCAAGCGTCGTCCAAAGCTACACCTTTTCGAAAAGCGCAGTCGATCGCTACAAGAACCAGATGATACCGAGGGCGCAAAGGGCATACGAGATGTATGCCAAGAAATATCAGGAGATGGCTTCAGCGTACCCACAGGTTCTGATCGCCCAGAGAACTCTGATGCAACTAGAAGTCTCCTACATCAGCGCGCTGGAGACGTTCGCAACAAGCTCAATTTCTTTGCAGTCCTACTTGCTCACGGACGGTCTCGAAGCTCCTTCACAACCAGGCGGAATCGACCAACCAGTGCGTGAAGTGAACATTCCATTTCAGACGGGCACAAGCCCGCAGGAGAGGTGAGCACATGAGAAAACACACTCTCCTTCTATCGATCACTGTCGCATGCATCGCGGCAGCCGCTGCGTTCAGAGGGGTGACAATCCGGCGTGGTTTCAGTGCTCGCGATAATCCGTCTGCGATCGAGACGCTCGTTGCGACGACCGCACGCCAATTGGCTGTTCCATCCCAATACCGTCAGCTTCGCAATCCACTGTCATCTTCGTCTGACCTTCAGCCTGGTATAGAGCATTTCGCAGATCACTGCGCCACGTGTCACGCCAACGATGGAAGTGGCGACACATTATTCGGCAAAGGTCTCTATCCCAAACCACCGGACATGCGGCGAAAGCAAACACAAAACAAGAGCGATGGCGAGCTCTATTACACGATTGAAAACGGCATTCGGCTAAGTGGAATGCCAGCGTTCGGCGAAGAACATGCCAAAGCGGGTGATATGGAGACATGGAACCTGGTGCTCTTCATCCGCCATCTGCCAAACCAGACAGCCGAGGAACTGCAGCAAATGGAACAACTGAATCCCAAGACTGAGAAGGAGCGCCAGGAAGAAGACGAAGAACAAAACTTTTTGCGTGGAGGTAGTACGAAATCCTCCAAGCCCACATCCCACAATCAATAAAGGAGAGAAAGATGATACGCACAATTGTTGCCTTGCTTTGCGTGACAGTCATGTCCAGCCTCTGTTTCGCTCACGGGAACGAACAGCACGTGATGGGAACAGTAATTAAGGTATCGGAGAAATCCGCCACCGTTGAAACCAACACGAAAACCACCGTCGAGGTGATGATCTCTTCCGACACGAAGTTTGGCAAGAACGGCACACCGGCAGCGCCAGGCGACCTGCATATCGGGGACAGAGTCGTTATCCACGCCATGCCGATGAAAGACGGAAAGCTCATGGCCCATACAGTTCAGATCGGTGTCGCGAAGGCATCAATGCAGTCTCAATGACCGAACTTCGGCTTCGGCATTCGTGAAGTGATCGGCGATCAAGAAGCCGCAATCTTGGTATTCGAGCCGGTGCGATGAGCTTCCTTCTGCAGCGATCCCATCGTTGTTAGGAGGTCTGGCAAATTGTCCGCTGAAGTAATGCGGACTGAAAGCGGACTGAGCGAGAGGCAATTCGAGGTTAAGTCCTTCACCATCATCGTAGCCAGGAACCGACTCGGATCTCGCCGAAAATTAGCGGACTGAAAGCGGACTGGGAGGGCAAGACGCAATTCCGGTAAGTTCTTTGGAATGATGGTGGCCAGGGACGGAGTTGAACCGCCGACGCCAGCCTTTTCAGGGCTGCGCTCTACCACCTGAGCTACCTGGCCACATTTACGAACCCGCTAGGCAAGCTGCGAGCACCGTTCGCTTCCCGCAGATTGCGTAGGAAGGCGGAGCGAACCGAACCAACGCTGGAAGCGTGTGGAACGCCCCCGATTATAGCAACCGCACCGGATTCTCTCAACGTCCGTCATCAGTCTCTATTTCTCTTCGTCTCCTCGTCGTACTGGTCGATTCGTCTCGAATCAAACCTCCTCTTGACCGTGCTTGCACAGCAGCTCAACCGCTACGGGCGTGCGCCGACACCCTACGCATATAGCATTGAGAGAATATCGGTGCGAAGCCGGAGCAAATCAAGGACTTGGCTTTATCCCGCGAAACTCTTCACAAACTCCACTAGGCTTCGCAGCGCGATCCCGGACGGGCCTTTGGCGATCCATGGCTTCTGCTCCTCGATCCAGGCTGTGCCTGCGATGTCGAGGTGAATCCACGGCGTCTCTTCGGCGAACTCCTTCAGGAACATGGCGGCCGTGATGGCGCCGCCCCAGCGTCCCCCGGAATTAACAATATCGGCAATGGAGGAACGAATTTGCTCCTTATATTCATCGTCCAGCGGCATGCGCCACATTTTTTCGCCGGCGCGCGCGTTGGCGCTGTGAAATCGCTCGTACATCTGGTCGTCGTTGGCGAAGACTCCCGCGTTGTTGTAGCCGAGCGCGACCACGACCGCGCCCGTGAGCGTGGCCGCGTCCACTAGATGCGTGCAGCCCAACTGGCGCGCGTAATAAAGACCGTCGGCCAGCACCAGACGGCCTTCCGCGTCGGTGTTGATGATCTCAATGGACTTGCCCGACATGGCGATCTGCACATCGCCCGGCTTCTGCGCTTTGCCCGAGGGCATATTTTCCGTCGCGCACACAATGCCGATGACCTTCACATTCGGCTTCAACAGCGCGATGGCACGCATGACACCGATCATGGTGGCACCGCCGGCCATGTCGTATTTCATTTTTTCCATGCCGTCGGCAGGCTTGATCGAGATGCCGCCGGTGTCGAACGTAATTCCCTTCCCCACCAGGCCCAGCACGGGCTTGCTCGGTGCGCCGACGGGTTCGTATTTCATGACGATGAGCGCCGGAGGCTCGTCAGAACCTTGAGCCACGCTCCAGAACGCGCCCATCTTCATCTCTTTGATCTTGTCTGCGCCGAATACTTCGCACTTCAGCCCGACTTCGACGCACATCTTCTTTGCGCGCTCGGCCAGAATCGTGGGGGTCATGCGATTGGAGGGCTCATTCACCAGATCGCGCGTGAAATTCTGCGATTCGCCGACGATTTGCGCTTCGGCCGCTGCTTTCTCCAGCGCGCTCTTATCGCCGGCCGTCATGACCGTAATCGCATCGATTTTCTGATCTTTGCGGTCGCTGCGGTAGTAGTCGGGATCGAAATTGCCGATGTGCGCTCCCTCCACGATAGCGCGGACCGCTTCTTCCGCCGGAATGCCCGATGGGGCAATGAAAGCAAAACTGCGAATCCCGCGCGACTTGAGCGCACGAGCGGCGACTCCCGCGATACGGCGCAGGTCATAACTCGAGAACTTTTTCGCGTTGCCGCCCGACACCAGCAGCAGGCGCTTGGCCATCACAGTAACGGGCCGGTGCATCAGGTTGGTCTCAAACGGCTTGCCGCTCACTTCGCCGCTCGAGAGCAGGTCTGCCGACACTGACTGCACGGCTGGATCGCTGCTGGCGACTTGGAGCTGTGGCTTGCTGTCCTTCTGCTTCGGCGCGGGCTCGGCGTGGTCCAGCACCACTGCAACTAGCGATTCGGATTCCAATGCGGATGGAGAAGAAAGAGAAATAGTTGTTTTCATAAGTTAACGGCGATATCTCAGTATCGTTGGCGCGAACGGAAAGCGCAAGCCGAGACGGGCATCGAGCGCTCTGCCCCAACGAACACGACAGTCTCGGGAAGCCGCTGCTCTAACTCTGGGAACTAGCTCGCTAACGCACTCGGGAAGCGAGTCTGGAAGTCGAGCAGGCCGACCCACTCGGGCGTGATCGTGATCCGCACCATGGAAGAAATCATCGTGCGCAGATTCTTGACCCAGGCCTGGCCCCGTTCAGCCCCGAAATAGCGTTCGGCAGCCGTCGCATATTCCGGGACGATTCCGTCGAGCGGCTCCAGGCGGGCGGTGCCACGGATAAGCAGTACTTTGTGAGGAAACGCGTTGTCGTCGATGGTAAGAGAAACTTTCGGGTTCCGAGCCAGCGCCTTCAGCTTCGGCGCCTTGGGCGGAGTCGCCATGACGATTTCGCGTCCGTTCCAGTGGAACCAGATGGGAATAACGCGGGGCGTGCCATCGCTCCAGACGTAGGCGAGGCGCGCGGGAATCTTCGACTTCAGAAGTTCCTGCGATGCGGGATGCTGCAGAAGACCGAGGTCACCCTGTTCAACAGTACGCATGCGTGCTCTCCTTCTCTCGTCGCGGAAGAAGCGTCCTCGCAGACGAGCACGGGCCGCACGCATTGTACTCCCGTTTCCTTTCTGCGAGGGAGCGCCGCGGGGCGCTCCCTCCGTCGGTCCATCGCAGCAGGTTGGGAAAGACTCCAGGATCAGCCGGCGGGCTCAGGCGGCTGCGCGCTCCCGTTCGTGTTCCATCCATTCGCGAATGAAACCCGGGCACGAGACGATGCTGAAAGCCTGATTTTCTCCGCGCATCAGGTAATACAGAGCCGCCCGGTCCAGTTCCTCCAAACTCGAGAGATTAAGAAGGGGCCACAATTGACATTCGGCGGCGGACTGCACGAGTTGGTCAAGATAGGACAAGTGTCCATGAAATAACTTTCCCGAGACGCGGATTATGACGTTAGGATCATGGCCTTTCGAAGAAACTCCGTGACTGCTCATTTCGCTTTCCTCATTCTCTTGGAGTGCGGCCCGCCGGTTGATCGAGCCATTATGTCTTTAGAATGCTCCGCGGAGGTTTTGTTGCGAAAAGAGTCGTAAAGGAAGTGTAATTGTTCGTATGCGGAGCGGATCGAACCGGGAAGAAAAAGCCAGGCACCGGAGGCTCGCTGCACACGCAAGAGCCCGTTACCGTTGCTTCCTTCCGGACCTGGCGGGGTTGGCGGGAGTACGTCGCGCGAGACCGATGCCTGACTGGTTATTTTAGCATCTGTAAACATCTGCGCTCAGCACGTTGCCGGATGCAATTTGTCCTCGCGATCCTCTCAGCCCGCTCGGGCAGCGCAATGACCATGTGACTTTCGGTGCAAGAATTCGGCAGCCAAGCCTTCCCTTCTTGTGATCTTTGTCGAACAATAATAATGAGGATTCGCATCCACGCTGCGAAATCAGCTCGGCAAGCAAATGTCGACTCCGCCCGCACAAATCGTTCCGATCCCTCTGACCCTGGCCATCGACCACTACTTTCAACTCGCCCTGTACCTGCTTGTTTTAACTGGATTTGCAACCTTGGCTAGCACTGGCGGACTCGACCTGCCTTCGATCACCTTGGTGGGATTCGCGCTCGCCGCCCGCGGTTACTTGCTGGCCAAGCGGCGTCCCGCGGTGATTTCCGAGCGCTGGACGACGCAACTCACCATCGCTTACTTCGTTTTCTTCGCCGCAGACTATTTCCTGGTCTCGCGCGGTTTCCTGCCCGCCACCGTTCACCTGGCTTTGTTCGGCGTGGTGGTGCGTATGTTCTCCCTGCGGCGCGAGCGCGACCACATCATGCTGGCGATCCTCGCCTTCCTGATGGTGCTGGCCTCGGCGGTGCTGACCGTCGACAGTGTGTTTTTGTTTTCTTTCGCCGCGTTTCTGCTCGTGGCCGTCGGCACGTTTGTGCTGATGGAAATGCGCCGCTCGGGGCACATGGCTAGTATCCAGGCGCGACATTCGAGCGATCCTCAGGAGCACCGTCGCCTGGCCTTTTCGCTCGCGCGTATCACCCCTGCTCTGATGCTCGTCATTCTCGCGCTCGCCGCCGTCTTGTTCTTTCTGATTCCGCGCCGCCCGGTCGGATACTTCGGCGGATATTCCTTCGGCACGGACTTTTCTTCCGGCTTCAGTGATCACGTGCAGCTCGGACAGATCGGCCAGATCCAGCAATCGAATGCGGTCGTGATGCACGTCCAGATCGACGACGACACCGGGGGTCGCTACAACCTGCACTGGCGGGGGGTGGCGTTGGGCGATTTCGACGGGCACGTCTGGTCGAAGCCGCGCGAACAATTCGTGCTCCAGCGATGGCCCGATAACAGCTTTGCCATTCCGCAACTTCAGGACGCATCTTTAAACTCGCACATTAAACCCGTTGCCGCCCGGCAGCAGATCATTCACTATCGCGTTCTGATGGAGCCGATCGGGACCAACGTCTTCTTCGTCGCGCCCTGGGCGCGGAGTGTCAGCGGCGGCTACCGCCTGGTGTCGGCGGATGCCGGGGGCGCTATATACAACTTCGACACTCAACGCTCCGTCGGCCGCTACGAGGCGGACTCCGATATCGCAACTACGCCGTTGGAAGAGTTGCGAGCAGCCGGACAAAACGTTCCTCCCCAGATCGCCGCATCGTACTTGCGACTGTCAGCGGTCGATCCGCGCGTGCCGCGACTGGCGGCACAGATCACGGCCACCGCCCACAACAACTACGACAAGGCAGCCGCGCTCGAGCAATACCTGAGAACTCGCCTGGGCTACACCCTCGAGCTGTCGCGCACTCCGCCCAAAGATCCCATTGCGAATTTTCTGTTTGAGCGCAAGCAGGGACACTGCGAATACTTCGCCTCGTCCATGGCCGTCATGCTGCGCACGCTCGGCATTCCCTCCCGAGTGGTCAACGGATTCCGCAGTGATGAATTCAACGATCTCACCGCAAACTATGTGGTCCGAGCCAAAGACGCCCACGCTTGGGTCGAGGCCTACTTCCCCGGCTACGGCTGGCAAACCTTCGACCCCACGCCCGGAGGCGCGCCCAGTACTCCGCAAGGATGGGCCCGGGTTGGCCTCTACGTGGATGCCATGGCATCGTTCTGGCGCGATTGGATCGTGAGTTATGACAGCTCGCACCAGTACGTTCTGGGTCAGGCTGCGATCACCGGAACGCGCGGCCTGTGGGAGGGGATGCGCACCAGGGCTCGCGAACGCTACCAGTCGATGTTGCATTGGGCTCGCCGCAATCAGGACCAGATGGAGCAGGCTCCCGGCCGGTGGACATTTGTCGGGCTGACGATCGGGGCGAGCCTGCTGTTTCTTGCAAATGCGCGACATCTCATCCGCTGGCTCCACGAGAAGCGCCTACGGGCGCACCCTGAGCGATCCCCCGAGCAAGCGGCAGCCATGTGGTACGAGCGCATGGCTCGCTCCCTGGCGCGACAAGGAGTAAAGAAATCTTCTTCGCAAACGCCTCAGGAATTTGTGCGCAGGATTGATGACGCCCGTCTGCGCGAGCCGGTCGCGCACTTTACCGAGGTCTACGAATCAGCGAGATTCGGAAACTCCGCCGACGCCGCCCGGCGCTTGCCAAAGTTGTTCGAGGAAGTCGAGTCTGCCTCGCGAAACCGCTAGCCTCCCGAAGGTGATCCGTTATCCGGCTGATTATGGGCGCTAGAAGCGCCAGAAGGCTCCGCCTCCGACAAAGAAATTATGCTGGCGCGATTTCCCCGTCGAAGCTAAAGGAAAATCTGGTACGCCGGACCAGAAGTCGCGGGCTTCGAAGCGGATGCTGAGTTTCCGCCACGCCTTAACGTCCAGCCCAATTCCACCTTGAATCACGCCGGTCGTCGTCGACTTGCCGGGATTGGTGCCTCCGTAGTCGAGGACCTTGCCTTGGCTGAAGTGGCCGAATCCACCGCCGAAGCTTGCCCAGGGAGAAACTGCGGTGGTCGGAAAAAGATTTACTCGGACCGCCGGGGTCACGAAGAGCTGCTTGTAGTCGCTCGGCACAACCGCGAACCTGGACGCCCCGCCATTCAGGTCTTCATCAGGGTTGTACATTGCGATCACTTCACCCGAGACCGAGTAGATTGGTGCTACGAACAACCGGCGGCCATACTCCACGTTGAAACTCAGACCGTTGCCGGAATGGATGACGGGATCGAAAAACGTCGCTCCCTTAAGTCCCTGGTCGCTGATGAAGGTGCGCCCGAGGATGCCGCCAATCTCGTTCTTCCCGCTCTGCGCAACCGCCGACACCCCCAACATCATGACTACCGACAGCACCGCAACACAAAACCGTCTGCCTAACATTTCTCCTCCTGCGAGGTGGTTCCAAATTGTCACGGCGGTAAGGACTAGCCTAGCACGACGACCGAACTTTTTGACCACAACTCTGTCCTTCTGTGACTTTCACGGTGACGCCACCCGCCCCACAAGAGTTCGACGCGCGGCCCTACGGCGCCTGATATAAGACGGGGAATGCTAAAATAGAAACATTGCATGACGCTTAAGGACCTCCTCCGTAGCGATTCCCTTGATCTGGAGCCGGAATTGGAGAATGAAAAATCCCAGGGAGATCGGCCGCCCGTGCGCCCGCAAAAAGTGGGCTTTGTCAGCCTGGGCTGCCCCAAGAATCTGGTGGACAGTGAAGTGATGATGGGCCTGCTGGCGCGGGCCGGAGCCGAACTTACGCGCCGTGCCGAAGATGCCGACGTGATCGTGGTCAATACCTGCTCGTTCATCGAGAGCGCGCAGCAGGAATCGGTCAACACGATTCTTGAGATGGCCGGGCACAAAGTTGGTGGCAAGGCCAAGAAACTCGTCGTCGCAGGATGCCTGGTAGAGCGCTTTCGCGACCAGATTCGCAAAGAAATACCCGAAGTTGACGCCGTTGTCGGAACCGGCGAACTGGAAAATATTCTTGCCGCCACCGGCGTCGCCCCCGCATCGCCAAAGCATGATTCCCCATTTGTGGTGTTGCCTTCGCGCCCCGAAGGCAACGCCCGCGCGGCGCAAGGCCGCTTTTCCCGCGAGTCATGGGCTCGCGAATCATGGACTGCCGCCATCGGCGATCTGCCCAACTATCTTTACGACGATGCCACGCCGCGCATCCTGGCCACGCCCCGCCACATGGCCTACATCAAAATCGCCGAGGGCTGCGATCACCCCTGCACTTTCTGCATCATCCCGCAGTTGCGTGGACAGTTCCGCTCGCGACGCTTCGAATCGGTAATCGCCGAAGCGGAGCGCCTGGCACAGTCTGGCGTTCGCGAGGTCACGCTGATCGGCCAGGACACCACCTGCTACGGCGAGGACTTTGGTCTGAAAGACGGTTTGGCGCTGCTGCTGGAAAAACTGGCCCACATCGAAGACCTGCGCTGGATTCGCTTCCTCTATGCGTATCCCAATAAGATCACCGGCAAGCTGCTGGAAACCATCGCCCAGCACGAGAAGATTTGCTCCTACATGGATATCCCGCTGCAACACGCCTCAGCCACGGTGTTGAAGCGCATGAAGCGGGGCGGTGGTTCAGATGTCTTCCTGCGCTCCATTGCCAAAATGCGGCGCACGGTATCCGACCTGACCCTGCGCACGTCGTTCATCGTCGGGTTCCCCGGCGAGACGGAGAAAGAGTTCGAAGAGCTCTGCGATTTCGTTCGCGAGGCACAATTTGACTGGATGGGCGCCTTCGCCTACTCCGACCAGGACGGCGCGCAGGCCTTCGATTTGACCAAGAAGCTCCCTCCCCGCGACATCGAACGCCGCCGCAAGCACCTGATGGGCATCCAGCGCCAGATCAGCAAACAGAAAAAGAGGACGTTGGTCGGACGGGAATTCGACCTCCTGCTCGAAGGCGAATCCGGAGAAAGCGAATTGCTGCTCGAGGGCCGCACCCCCATGCACGCACCCGAGATCGACGGCAAAGTCTTCATCAACGACTTCCCCGAGGAAAGCACACCGCAGCCGGGCCAGTTCTACCGCTGCCGGATCACTGAGGCTCACGACTACGATTTGGTAGCCAGGATTGTGTAGGCCCCCAATTTTTGGCCTCCGCGTCGCAGCTTCCCGGCTACAATATGTGGTCTTATGCCGCGTGAACTCCCTATCAGCCTGCATTGCCCGATCTGCGAGAGGATCGTCAAGAGCCACGACCAGGCCTTCCCCTTCTGCAGCGACCGCTGCCGCATCATCGATCTGGGCCGGTGGGCTACCGGAGCGTACGTGATTTCGTCTCCGGTGACCGACGCCGAAGAACCGCTTCGCGACCGCAATCCAGAAGACGAAGAGAGCGACGAGTGACGTCGAATCCCGACCGGAGTCCCGACGGCCCCCTATGGGCGACGCTGGTCGCGACATTCTTCGGGATCGGCCGGCTTCGTCCCGGTCCCGGCACCTGGGGATCCGCCACGACGGTTTTGCTGTGGGCCGGTTTGGCGAATGAACTAAATCCGGTCAGGCGCATCCCTGTTGTTGTGGGGCTGGCCGTTCTTGTCACCCTGGTCGGAATACCCGCGGCAACTCTGGTGGCGCGAGCCTCGGCGACCAAAGACCCACAATTCGTTGTCATCGACGAGGTCGCCGGACAACTCACCGCCCTGATCGCCGTCCCGCTGACATGGAAATCTTTCCTCGTGGGTTTTATACTTTTTCGTGTCTTCGACATACTCAAGCCACCTCCGGTGCGCCAGTTGGAGCGCCTTCCAGAAGGAACCGGAATCGTGCTGGATGATGTTGCGGCAGGAATCTACGCATTCGCGGGGATGCAACTTCTTCTGTACTCTGGTCTACTAAGGTAGTACCGATTCGCGGGTACCGAGTACCGAGAAGAAAGCGCTGATTCTCGTGCTCGCTACCTGGCGCTCGGTACTCGGTACTTACAATGGCATTCTCCGACCGCATCCTGGGCAAGAGGAACGTCAACGGGGGACCTCGCATCGAAGCGGTGGCTCCGGCTTTCGCGCTCATGGGGGGAGAAATACGTATCACCGGCTCAGGCCTGCGGCCGCCCGAGTTGCGTCGCCCGAAAGTGCAGTTCGGCGAGGTCGAGGGATCCGTTGTGGTCAGCTCCGACGCCTTTCTGGTCGCGCGCGTACCCGAAGGAGCGACCTCCGGCCCGGTCGTTGTCGCGACCAACGGCCACATCAGCAACGCTCATAACGTTAAAGTCGCAGTGCCCATCGCGGAGAACCTTCACCCCGTTACCAATCCGGCGCTCGATCCCGAGGGCAATCTCTACGTCACCTTCTCCGGGTCGCGCGGCCAAAAAGTCCCAGTTGCGATCTTCAAGATCGACACCAACTACAACGTCAAGCCCTTCGTAGTCGAACTGATGAACGCCACCTCCATCGCCTTCGACCGCCAGGGACAGATGTACGTTTCCTCGCGCCATGACGGCTCCGTCTACAAGGTGGCTCCGAACGGAACCATGACCACCTATGCCGAAGGCATGGGCGTCGCCACCGGCATCGCGTTTGATCGCGAGCAAAGCCTATACGTCGGGGACCGCAACGGCACGGTTTTCAAGATTTCCCGCGACCAGCAGGTCTTCGTCTTTGCCACACTTGAGCCCAGCGTGTCCGCCTATCACCTGGCTTTCGGCCCCAAGGGGGACCTGTTCGTGACCGGTCCGACGACCTCTAGCTTCGATCGTGTTTACCGCATCGACCCGAGTGGCACGGTCCACACTTTCTACAAAGGTCTGGGGAGGCCGCAGGGACTGGCCTTCGACGTGGAGGGCAACCTATACGTCGCGGCATCCCTCGCCGGTAAACGTGGGGTAGTAAAGATCACGCCAGACGGCAAGTCCAATCTCGAGGTTGCCGGCCAGGGCCTGGTGGGCCTGGCTTTCGCGCCGGGACGATCAGTCGTCCTCGCCACGACCAGCAGCGTCCACCATCTTTCGTGGAACATCGCGAGCTTACCCCTTCTGCCGGAATAACTGCCTGGTTGTCACTCCGAGCAGATCCATTGTCATTCCGAACGAAGTGAGGAATCTGCTTTCGCCCGCACCACCGCTCACGCTGTGTTCCATGCCCGTTCCGCCCTTTTCATTTAGACTTCTAACACGTGAATGCCGAAATCATCGCGGTGGGTTCCGAGCTGCTCACGCCCTACCGCATGGACACTAACTCGCTCTACCTGACCGAGCAACTGAACCTGCTGGGCGTAGATGTCATATTCAAGAGCATCGTGGGCGACAATCTTCGTGGCCTGGTGGTAGCCGCGCAGCACGGCCTGTTCCGCTCCGACATTGTGATCTTCAGCGGCGGCCTCGGCCCCACCGAAGATGACCTCACACGTGAAGCCCTGGCGGAAGCCCTCGGCGTCGGCCTGCGCCGCGATCCGGAGATCATTCGCAGTCTGGAAGAACGTTTTTCCGCCCGCGGCTGGAAGATGGCGCCGAACAATGCCAAGCAGGCCGACGTTCTCGAAGGCGCAACCGTGCTGCCCAATCCCAACGGCACTGCTCCTGGACAATGGCTGAGCGGACAATTCGACGGCCGCGAGCGCATCATCGTGCTGCTGCCCGGGCCGCCGCACGAACTGAAGTCGCTTTTCGAAGCCGAAGTCCGCGAGCGCCTGCGTGCGAAGGTTCCCACGGCGTTCCTTGCTAGCCGCACGCTGAAGGTCGCTATGCTGGGCGAGTCTCTCGTGGATGCGCGCGTTGCGCCCATTTACAAGCGCTACACTGATGTCGACACGACCATCCTAGCGGGCGCCGGGGAAATCGAATTGCACTTCAAGTCCCGCGCCGCGACCGAGGACGCCGCCCAGGGTCGCGTCGACGAACTCGCCGGCCTGGTCGAAGACGAACTCGATGACGCCGTCTTCTCGCGCAACGGCGAGTCGCTCGAGCAGATCGTAGGCTACTGGTTACAAATGCGCAACTCGACCCTGGCCGTTGCCGAATCCTGCACCGGAGGCCTGCTCGCAGAGCGGATTACATCTGTTGGCGGAAGCTCACGCTATTTCCTAGGCGGCGCCGTCGTGTATTCGAACCATCTGAAGACGGAGCTCGCCGGCGTGCCGGCTGAGATGATTGAGCGGCACGGAGCGGTCAGCCGCGAGGTTGCCGCTGCGCTGGCGGAAGGTATTCGCTATCGTTGCGAATCGACCCTGGGAGTCGGCATCACCGGCGTTGCCGGTCCTGCCGGTGGCACCCAGGAAAAACCCGTGGGCCTGGTGTTTCACGCGGTTGCGAGCGACACCGGAACCGAAGTGGTGCAGCGCAATTTCCCCGGAGACCGCAAACGCATCCGCCGCTTCGCGTCGACCATGGCGCTGGATATGGTGAGAAAGAAGTTGATGTAGAGAAAGCCGCTAGCTTCTAGCTCCTAGCTCCTGCTCTCTCAGTTCTGGCCTTTCGCGCTGGAACCGGTCGGCAAGAACGGTCACGGGAAATGCGACCTGCGGCATGTGGTTCAAGCTAGAAGCCCGGAGCCAGCAGCTGGTCTTATGCGCCTCTTCATCGCTCTCGACATCGACGACGCCATCCGCGAGCACATCGCCCGTTTCGTCGAAGGTGTCCAGGGATTCGCGCCCGAGGCGCGCTGGGTCAAACCGGAGTCGATGCACATCACGTTGAAGTTCATCGGGGAACAACGCGAAGCGGCAGTCGAGCCAATCAAACTCGCCCTACGAGCCGTCCACGTGAACACGACCGAAATTCAATTCCGCGGATACGGATTCTTCCCGACCGTGAAATCGGCGCGTGTATTCTGGCTCGGCATGGAGGCCGGACCGCAACTAGCGGCGCTGGCCTTGGCCATCGACGAAAAGATGGCACCCCTCGGAATTCCGAAAGAAGACCGCGCGTACAGTCCTCACCTCACACTGGCACGTGGTTCGGGCGGTTCCGGTTCACCGCGCTGGCGCAGGCGAGACGGCCCTAATCGGGCCTTCGAGCACCTGCAGGAAAAACTCCCTTCGCTGCCGTCGCCTGAGTTTGGTACCATGACGCCCCGCGAGTTCTTTTTGTACCAGAGCCAGTTATCGCCGAAAGGATCGAAGTACACGAAGCTGGAACGATTCGCGCTGCAGCAACCATAGCGCCGGCCGTCTCGCCGTCCCGGGGGCGTCTCGCCCAAGGGGAGCGGCGGGACAAGATGGCGCGCATCGCCACCCGACCCGATACGTTATGTCGATACTCCTCCTCATTATGGCCGCAAGCTACCTGCTGGGTTCGGTCCCCTTCGGCTATCTCCTGGTCCGCATCTTCCACGGCGAAGATGTTCGCCAGAGCGGCAGCGGAAACATCGGCGCCACGAATGTCTCGCGCAAATCGCCGGTGCTGGGCGTGATGACGCTCGTCCTTGACGCATTAAAGGGTTCCGCTGCCGTGGCGCTGGCGGCCTATCTCTCCGGCCGGGTGGACGCGACTAGGCCATATGAAGCGATGGCTCTCGCCGCATTGTCTGCCGTCGTTGGGCACATGTTTCCCGTCTGGCTGAAATTCCACGGAGGCAAAGGAGTCGCCACCGGCCTCGGTTCTTTCATTATGATCGCTCCCCAAGCTGTGCTGATCGCGGCAGGCATCTTTGTGGTCGTCGTGCTACTGTTCCGCTACGTGTCCCTTGGATCCATCCTGAGCGTAGCGGCCTTCCCAGTGCTGGTGTGGCGGTTGCACGAATACGGCAATGCTTGGCTAGCCCTCGCGTCTATGGCCACCGCTTCCCTGCTCATCGTCGCCCGGCACCACGAGAACATCTGCCGGCTGCTGGCCGGCACCGAGAATCGTTTCGGATCGAAGCGGGCCGTGAGGTTAGAAAAAAGATGAGCCAGATCGCCGTCATCGGCGCAGGCGCCTGGGGCACCGCCATTGCCATCGTGTTGAGCCGCAAAGGCACGCACCAGGTACGCTTGTGGGCCCACGAGACCGAGGTCTGCGACTCGATCACGAAAAAGCATGTGAACGAGCAATTTCTTCCTGGCCGCAACATCCCCCAAGCCGCGACAGCGACCAACGATCTCGCCACCGCTCTCTCCGGCGCGCAAATCGTTGTCAATGCGGTCCCATCGCAGCACTGCCGGCGTCTGTTCGAGCGCATGCGCCCGCTGATTCCGGCACAAACCCTAATCGTGAGCGCCACCAAAGGCTTGGAAGAAGGCTCACTGCTGAGGATGACCGAGGTAATCACGCAGGTCCTCGGCGACGACGGCCGCAGCGGTCTGCCCGTTGCGGTCGGTGCGCTTAGCGGCCCGTCCTTCGCCCAGGAGGTCGCTCGCGGCGATCCCACCGCCATCACCATCGCGTCGCAGGACTCCGCGCTGCTCGCCACCGTGCAGCGCGAATTCAGCGACCCCAGTTTCCGCGTCTACACCAACAGCGATGTCGTCGGCGTCGAGCTGGGCGGCGCGCTCAAGAATATCGTCGCCATCGCCGCCGGAATTTGCGATGGCTTGAACCTCGGTCACAATTCCGTCGCCGCCCTGATCACGCGCGGCCTGGCCGAGATGACCCGCCTCGTCATTGCCTGCGGCGGCCGTGCCGAAACCATGGCCGGCCTGGCGGGCCTGGGCGACCTCGTGCTTACCTGCACCGGCGGCCTGTCGCGGAATCGGAGCGTCGGCGTCGAACTCGGTCGCGGACGCAAGCTTCCGGAAATTCTTACCGGCATGCATGGCATGGTCGCCGAAGGCGTCTTCACCACAACCGCTGCCGTTGGCTTGGCTCATTCCCGCGGAGTCGAGATGCCGATCACCGAGCAGATGCACGCAATCCTGCATCAGGGCAAGTCCCCGTACGAAGCTCTCCACGAACTGATGACGCGCAGCGGCAAGAGCGAGGGGTTCAGCTCCTAGCTGTTGGCTCTTGGCTTTTCATTGGGCAGTTGGCCTCGCGAAGACTGCCTAACAAACCTGAACTGGTTAGCACGTGGAAGAGCGGCACTTTTAGCGCCGCGTAAGCGCGTAAAATCAGGACGGGCTTTAGCCCCTGGTTCCGTTCGTTTGTCGTTGCCTTCCAGAGGACGTTCTATGCGAAGAAACCTACTTGCGGTTGCGATCGCTCTTGTCCTCACCCCGAGCGCACTGGCACAATCCAAAACCATTGCCGAGCGCCTGGGCTATCCACGCGACGCCAAACTCCTCATTCTCCACGCCGATGATCTCGCAGTCGCGCACTCCGAAGACGCCGCCAGTTTCGATGCTCTCGACAAGAATGCGATCACCTCCGCCAGCGTGATGATTCCCTGTCCCTGGCTGAACGAGGTCGCTGCTTACGCCAAGAGCCATCCCGACGCTGATCTCGGTTTGCATTTGACCCTCACCAGCGAGTGGAAGACGTACCGCTGGGGCCCGGTCGAATCCAAAGATAAAGTCCCGAGCCTGCTCGATCCCTCTGGATATCTTTGGCAGGACACGCCGCTGGCTGTTAGAGCAATGAAAGTCGATGAAGCCGAGCGCGAGATTCGCGCCCAGATCGAACGCGCCATCGCCATGGGCATTCACCCCACGCATCTTGATAGTCATATGGGCGCCCTCTTCTCGCGACCCGATCTGTTCGCCGTTTATGTCAAGGTCGCTCGGGAATATAAGCTGCCCTTCCTCCCGTTCATTGCCTCGAGTGCTCCCTCTGAGCTCTCATCAGTCCTTTCCAAAAATGATGCCCTCGTCGATTCCGTAGTGATCGCCGGGCAAACCCTCCAAGCCGGTGACTGGAAAACTTTCTATGCCAACGCTATTCGGGACCTGAAGCCTGGCGTCACTGAAATCATCGTTCACCTCGGTTCCGATGACGCCGAACTGCGGGCTGTCACGGTGGATTATGTCGAATACGGAGCCGCCTGGCGCCAGCGCGACTACGACGTCGTGACCAGCCCCGATTTCAAGAAACGGTTGCAGGATAGCCACGTCATCCTCATCAAATGGAAAGACTTGAAGAAGCTTCTGAACTGAGTCCTGCGGTTCGAGGTCGGCTTTTGCTTTCCCCCGGCAAAACCCGCGCCAGACGTGCGTTTTGAAAGGTACTTTGGTAATGCCAACCCATCCAGCTTTCCCTTTCCCTTTCCCCATTCCCCGTTAAGATTTAGGGGATAGCTTTGAAAACCGCCGCCACTTCGCCTCTGGCGTCTGCGATTTGAGTGGAAGGGAGATTCTTGTCCACCAGCACGTCCAGCCACGCCCGCATCCCGATTCTCTACGCCATCCTCGGGGTGCTTCTGGTGATCAGTATCGTCCCCATGTACTTCTACTCAACGCAGGTTGTCGCCATCAACGGCAGCCGCCTCAAGACCAACGAGAAGCTGCTGCAGAACACCGTGACGCGCTCGCTGGCCGACGATCTTTCCCAGCACGAGCGCTCGCTGCGCATGATGTTGGCCAACCTGTCCTCGGCCGTCCAGGTAGCCAGCGGCGGCGATATCGGCGAGAAGAATATCGAGGCTCCCGAACTGCGCGCACTGCTCGAAAACTTCGTCTCTTCTTCGGACGAGATCGCCTACGCCACCCTGCTGAACTCCGAGGCCAAGGGCATTTCCGCCTCCGCCGCAGGCATCGCTCCCGACGCCTTTCTGCAACGCGAACTGGAACGCGCCTTTGCCACCGCTCGGGATGGACGCGCTTATAACGGCCAGGCTCTCGTGGTTGGGGAAGGAAAATCCGCCCGCACCGTATTTCTGGTTAGCGCTCCCGTTCGATACGGGGAGCGTTTCCTGGGGATGGTCGCCTGCGTCGTCGACCTGCAATTCCTGATTCGCCGCTTGCAGGAAGCCAGCGGCGGCGGCCTCACTCCCTATGTCGTCGACGCGCAAGGCCGCCTGGTAGCAGCCGCCTCACCCGAATTCGCCACCGGCCAGGACATGAAGAATCTGGAGATCGTGCGCAATTTCGTCGATGGCGGCAACCGTGCCCAGTTGGTAGCCACCGAGGAATTCACCGTCCGCTCCGGCCACAATCAGATCGAGATGCTTGGTACCTACAGCCCGGTCACGTCCCTGGACTGGGCCGTGGTCGTGCAAAAGCCGCAGCGCGAAGCCTACCAGGGAGTCTATGAGATGCAGCGCATCTCACGTCTGCTGGCCATCGCGGCCGTCCTGTTGAGCATCGGCGTCAGCATCTTCGCCGCACGACGCATTACCAATCCCCTCCAAGTACTCACGCAATCCAGCCGCGCCCTGGCCAAGGGCGATTTCTCGCAGCGTGTACATCTTTTGAGCCGCACCGAAATTGGCGAACTGGCCCAGACCTTTAACAGCATGTCGGAAGAACTCGAGCGCTTCGTCGAAGACCTGAAGCGCGCCGCCGAAGAGAATCGTGCCCTGTTCATGGGCTCTATCCAGATGCTCGCCGGAGCCGTCGACGAAAAGGACCCTTACACTCGCGGCCACTCCGACCGGGTTACGCGCTATTCCCTGCTCATCGCCAAAGAGATGAACCTGGATGCCACCTTCATGGAGACGCTGCAGATTTCCGCCCAGCTTCACGACGTGGGCAAGATCGGCATCGAAGATCACATCCTGAAAAAGCCCGGAGCGCTCACCGCCGAAGAATTCGAAGTCATGAAGACGCACACGACCAAGGGAGCCAACATCCTGCGCCCGGTCACGCAGTTGGCCGAAATGCTGCCCGGCATCGAGTTGCATCACGAAGCTCTCGATGGCCGCGGCTACCCCTATGGTCTGCAGGGCGACCAGATTCCCCTCCTGGCGCGAGTCATCGCCGTAGCAGATACGTTCGACGCGCTCACCACGAATCGCCCCTACCAACAGGCGCACACGCCGGATCAGGCCCTGCAGATCATCCAGAACCTCGCCGGCAAACGCCTCGATCCCGTTGCGGTCACCGCGCTGCTGGCGGTGTACGCTCGCGGCGAGATCCGCATCCAGCGTTTCACGATCAAGCGCCCGATCCCACCCATTCCGGCGGAGATCCCCGCGATTCCCGACGAGACCTCAGCAGCACCGACCCCAGCCGCAATTGCCGCCGATGCAACCGCCCTAGAACGAACCCGCGTCTAGGTTGAAGGTCTGTCCAATCAATTCGGAAGCGAAGTCCCCCATTTTCGATGTGACGTCATCCTGAGCGCAGCCGTTTTCAGGCGGAGCGAAGGATCTCCCTGACTATCACTGAATCAGCCGCCCATCGAAAACGAGGATGAGAATCCGGGCGCCCCCATTTCTCGCGCGTTCTTTGCGCGAGAAGTGGGATTTTCGCCCGTATAATTAAACTTTGTCACTCATATGATCCAAACTCTTTTCGGCAGCCTCGAGGAGGAGAAGAAAACCGGCTTCCTCGACCGCATGAAGCAGGCGGTCACGCGCACCCGCGAAAACCTGGCGGACCGCATCGACCAAGTCGTCTCCCTTGGCAAGGAGATCGACCGCAGCACGCTCGACGACCTCGAAGCCACGCTCATCAGCGCCGATCTTGGCAATACCACCACCCAGGAAGTCCTCGGTAAACTTCGGGAGAAAGCCGATCGCAAGCAGATCAAAGACGTGCAGGAACTGAAGCGGCTGCTGAAACAGGAGCTTCTCGCCATTCTAAGTTCGGCCAATGCGCGTCCGGTTCAGAAGGTCGATGGCGCGACCGAGGTAATTTTGGTCGTGGGCGTCAACGGCACCGGCAAGACCACCACCATCGGAAAGCTGTCGCAGGTCTTTCGCTCCCAGGGTAAGAATGTCCTGCTGTGCGCCGCCGACACATTCCGTGCCGCTGCGATCGAACAACTCGAAATCTGGGGACAGCGCACCGGCACGGAAGTGATCAAGACCAAGCCCGGCGGCGATCCCGCTGCCGTGCTGTTCGACGCGCTGCAAGCCGCCACCGCCCGCAAGTCCGACTACGTCATCGTCGACACCGCCGGACGCCTACACACCAAGACCAGCCTGATGGCCGAACTCGACAAAATGCGCCGCACCGCGCAGCGCATCATTCCCGGAGCGCCCCACGAGACTCTGCTTGTGATGGACGCCACCACCGGGCAAAATGGGCTGCAGCAGGCGCGCATGTTCACCGAGTCGGCGGGCGTGACCGGAATCGTCCTCACCAAGCTTGATGGCACGGCCAAAGGCGGTGTGGTGGTCGCGATCTCGCGCGAGCTCGGCCTGCCCGTGCGCTTTGTGGGCGTGGGGGAGAAAGCGGGAGACCTGCTTCCCTTCGACCCGAAAGAATTCGTGGATTCCTTGTTTGAATGAGCAGGCTCGAATAGGAGTGCGTATGCCGGATGCTGGCGACAAACGTTCGCGATTCCAACTCCTTCTGAATCTCTTACGACGCATGTTCGGCAAGAAGCCCACTCCGCCCGGCGACCCATATGCGTACGTGCCATCTGCTTTGCGCAGTGGCCCGAAGGGCCGAAGCGGCGCAGCCGTCGCCGAGATAGAAGACGACTCGTACCGGAGCTTCCCTCCGCGGTGAACTTGCCAAGTACGACGTTGTCATCCAGAGCGAACAGAAGGACCGGTGCACTCCTAGGTGGATTGATGCCGCAAGCGACTACACAGGTCCTTCGCGGCAAAGAACGCCGCTCCTAATGAACAACTTCGATACCTGCCGCCTGTTCATTCCTCTTTTAATTAACCCGCTGAAAGCGGGTCCCTGGCTCAGGATGACAACTGCATTTTGATCTTCCGTGATAGATTCCCTCTGAATGCCAACGCACTCCGCCGACGAACTGCATCTCCACCGCGCACTGGAACTAGCACGCCAGAGCATCGGCTTGGCGTCCCCCAATCCCTACGTCGGCGCCGTCATCACCGACTCTCGTGGCAACGTCGCTGGCACCGCAACCTACACTTACGCTGGCGTCAAGCACGCGGAAATCCTCGCCCTCGCAGCCGCGGGCGCAAAAACTCGCAACGGCACGCTCTATATCAATCTCGAACCGCATGCGCATCAAGGCCGCACGCCGCCTTGTACCGACGCCCTGATCGCCGCCGGAATTCATCGCGTCGTCGCCTCTATGCAAGACCCCAACCCGAAAGTAAGCGGCCGTGGATTCGAAAAGCTGCGCGCCGCCGGTGTACACGTCGAAGTTGGACGCCTGGAGGAGCAAGCCCGTCGTCTGAATGAAGGATTCGCCCGCTACATCCGCCACGGAGTGCCCCTGGTGACCCTAAAAGCTGCCATGACGCTCGACGGCAAGATCGCTCCGCCGCCGGCAAATCAAGAGGCGCCGAATCACGGTGATGTCAGCCCCGCCGCAGACGGATTCTCCGGCAACTGGATCACCAGCGAGATTGCCCGCGCCCACGTGCACGAACTCCGCCACCAGCACGACTCACTGATGGTCGGTGTGGGAACGATTCTCTCAGATAACCCGCTACTCACCGATCGCAGCGGCCACCCCCGGCGTCGGCCTCTGCTGCGCGTGATTCTCGACTCGCGCCTCCGTCTGCCGATCGAATCGCGCCTGGTCCAAAGTGCCGCAACGGAAAGGAAGAATGATGTACTACTGTTCACCTCCTCACCCGCTGGGAAGCAACAGAACCACGAGCAAAAGCGCACCCAACTCGAGCAACTTGGCATTCGGGTCGAGACTGTTCCTGCATCCGAGCCCGATGGCCGCCCCGGCCTGCCCTCGATTTTGCGCCGTCTCGGGGAATTGGAAATTACTTCTGCGATGATCGAGGGCGGCGCTGCCGTGAACTGGGCCGCGCTCGCCGCCAACGCCGTCGACAAAGTCTTCCTGTACTACGCGCCTAAGATCCTCGCAGGCACCGGCTCCATTCCCTTCGCCGCCGGCACCGGATTCCGCCACCTAAGCCAGGCCGCACAAGTCAAGAACATCCACCTGCATCGCTTCGGCGAAGACTTCGCGGTCGAGGGATACTTGCGCGATCCCTATGCAGAATAAGAGCTTTCATCACAGAGGCACAGAGCCACCGAGAAGAACAAATCAAGCAATGATTTTCTCTGTGACTCCGTGTCTCTGTGGTGAATTAGCCTTGCGGGTTTAGAATGTTCCGTTCATCCCGGAGGCCTTCATGTTCACCGGTATCGTAGAAGAGCTCGGACGCATTACTCGCATCGAACAACGCGGCGAGAACCGCCGCATTACCGTTGCCGCCGAACACACGCCCCGTGAACTCGGCACCGGCAACAGCGTCGCCGTCAGCGGAGTCTGCCTGACCGCTCTCGACATCAAGCCCGGCTCATTCTGCGCCGACCTTGCCCCCGAAACCTGGGCCCGTACCTCGTTTTCCCGCATTCACGAAGGCGCTCTGGTCAACCTGGAACTGCCCATGAAGGCCGACGGCCGCTTCGGCGGCCACATTGTCCAGGGTCACGTGGATGGCGTCGGCAAGCTGATCGCCTTCGAGCGCATCGCCGACTCGGAAAACCGGTGGCTGCATATCGAACTGCCCGACGATGTGGAAAAATACACCGTCTTCAAAGGCTCGCTTTCGATCGAGGGCATCAGCCTCACGGTGGCCAAGCTGGAAAAGAATCGCTGCACCCTCGCCATCATTCCTCACACGGTCGAGATGACGAACCTGCATTCGTTGAAGCCCGGCGACCCGGTGAACCTCGAAGCCGATCTGATCGCGAAATACGTCGAGAAAATGATGAAAGGCGAATCGTCAGAAAACTCGCTGACGGTGGAGGAACTGGTGCAGCAGGGTTTTTAAAAAAGGGCGCGTCTTCAAGCCGCGCCCCAGCCCGAACGTAAGTAAAAGATGGCTTTAGCCGGTACGCGCTCTCGGGGAAGCAACTAGTGCGGAGCGGCGTCCTTCACCACCACTCCACCCTTCATCACCAATTTCACATGCTGCAGCACCGTGATATCCGCCAGCGGATCGCCATCGACCGCGATCAAATCCGCGGCCGGGTTCGAGCGCTGCCACTTTGTCCGGCCAGCCCCAAAGTTCAGCGGCATTGATGGTCGCCGCCTGAATGACCTCCAGGGGCGTCAGGCCCGCTTCACCATTGCCGCCAGTTCGGTGCATTCCCTGATCTTCCGCGCTCGCCGCATCGAAACCGGGCGCCATCTTCACGCCCAGGCTCTTGGCGGTCTGCACCGACTGCTGGATCCCTGCAGAAACGCTTCGCGCCTCTGGCGCCGCTCGGGAGTTACCGAATCGTTCTTGTACTTCTCGATCTGCAGGTCGATCGCGCCGATCGTCGGCAGCAGAAACGTCCCTTTTGCCTTCATCATCTCAAGGCCCTCCCGGTCGATGCCGTGCCCGCGTTCGATCGAATCCACTCCGGCCGTCAGCGCGTTCTTGATCCCTTCCGGCGTGGTCGCGTGGGCCGCAACTTTCCGCTTCTGCATCTGAGCCTCCTCCACGATAACGCCCATTTCCTCGACGGTCAGAGTCGGATTGTCCCAGTCGGCATGGACCTTACCAAATCGGCGCCGTGTCCGATCTGTTCGCGCACCGCGCAGCGGGCTTCTTCAACACCGCTGACCACTTGCGCTCCGGTCGGAAAGTTCGTAAACCGGGAGAAACGCCAAAGGGATTGTATTGGCCGACGGCGGGCGATCGCGCGAGTTGCACCCTGCATGCGCGGTCCTACGGCCAGGCCCTGCTTGATGGCGTCGCGCAGGGCGACGTCAGCGTAGTCGGACCCTTCTTTTTCGACGTCACGAATGGTCGTGTATCCCGCTTCGAGGGTGATGCGGGCGTTGCGGGCGCCTTCCAGTGCGCGGCAAGCTTGGCGATTTCGTCGCGAGGCCGAGGAGGTAGCCGTTTTCCGATTCGTCGAAGCGCGCCATGATGCGGGTGTGGCAATCGATGAGCCCCGGCAGAACCGTAGCCCGTCCCAAATCGATCACCTTCGGGTTTTTCGCTGCCTGCGCCTCGATCTCAGCGGCCGCACCAACTTGCTTGATGCGCTCGCCGTCGATCCATACCGCCGCGTTCTCCACATAACTGCCCTTGCGGACATCAAGCAACTTCCCGGCCTTGATCACGACGGAAGGCGGCGCGGCAGATCCGGATCGCGATTGCGCAAGGATCCCCCTGGCGCAGAACCCCAACATAAGCAGGAAACCGAAAGTTCTGGTTTTCATGGGCAATGAGATTACGCCAGCCCGAACGGGCAAGCAAGGAGGAACAGTTTGCAGAAACTGAAACTTCTCTACGCCTCTATCTTCAATTCATCCAGCTCCAGAAATTCCTGCACGATCGGCGCTGTGCATTTCTCCATCTCGGCATAGGTGCCGAAGAAAATGGCTTTGCCTTCATGCAGAAACACGACTCGCTCGGCCAACTTCTTGGCCAGGCGCATGTCGTGGGTCACGACGATGCTGGTCAAGTTGAGTTGAATCTTGAGCCGCTTGATAAGGTCGCCGAGCAGTTGCGCCATCAGCGGATCGACCATCGTCGTCGGCTCGTCGAACAACACACACTCCGGCCGCGCGGCCAGCGCCCGCGCAATCGCCACCGAACGCTTCATGCCAGTCGACAAATCGGAAGGCAGCAGGTCGCGCATCTCCTGCACGCCCACCATCTGCAGCAGCCCGTCGACGATCTGGTAAATTTGCTCTTCGTTCAGGTCTCGAGTCTCGCGCAGAGGAAAAGCCACGTTCTCGCCGACGGTGAGCGAATCGAACAGCGCCCCATTCTGAAAGACCATCGTGACTTTCTTGCGGATCGCTTCCAGTTGCAGCTCGGTGTAATCGGTGATGTCCTCTCCGGCCACAATCACGCGCCCGGAATCGGGCTTCAGAAATCCCATGATGTGATGCAGCGACACCGACTTGCCCACACCGCTACGCCCCAGAATGCAGACCGTCTCGCCTGTCAGCACATCAAAGCTAACGTGATCGAGCACGACGTTATCGCCAAACGCCTTGGAGACGTCGCGGAACTCGATGTAAGGCGCGGGTTTGGGATCGTCAGACATGAATCGGCTACGAGCTTCTAGCGACTAGCTGTTTGGCTTTTGGCTTTTGAATCCTACCATCATCCAACACTCTGTCATCCCGTCTCTAACGACGGGGGGCGTGTCAAGCAAATTTTGCCGACACCTCTCCGTCGGCGCGTCGGGTTTTAAAGCAGCGCCATTTCGCTCTAGCAGAAAGGGTTTTGACTCTCCAGACCAAGGTCGTGTCCTTTAATCTCGCGGGGGACTCAGGGTCCCGCCACCGATCTCTTCGGTTCGTGCTCCCATGGTTCGTGCTTCGAACTCCCCGCTCCTCGGGGAGGCGGGCTGCCTGGTCAAGCGCTCGGTTCTGTCGTTCCACCACGGAATGACTCGGGCTCGCCTGCACGACCGCCCTGCACAGTTGCGCGTACGTCCAGTCCTGGCGCAACATCAGGTACAACCTCACCGCCAGTTTGCGTGCCACCGCCACTTTGGCCAGAGCGCGATGTTTGCGCATGGCCAGGCGACGATAGAAGCGTCCCAACTCCACGTGGCGCGCCGCCATCTGGCCCGCTTCCACCAGCAGAAAACGCAGAAACGCACTGCCCTGCTTGCTGATCCGCCCCAACTGCTAGCCGTCCGCCGCTGCTGTGCTCGCTGGGAATCAGCCCGAAGTAGCTGGCTACTTGCGTGCCCGAAGCGAACCGCTCGGCTGGTCCCAGCGTCAGCACCATGGCCAACCCCGTCACCGGCCCGGCTCGCCGCCAGCAGCAGCGCCCTCAAAGGGTTTCCACCACGGCGCTCAACCCCATGACCTGCCGTGGCACCAACCATGTGGGGACAGCCGAGCTCGGCTGTCCGGCCGGGCAAAGCCCGGCCCTTGCGGCCAAGTCGCAGGCGCTCATCTTTCACTCGCCGCCGACAACTCCTCCAGCGTATTCAAATTGCGAAACATTTTCGCAGAAAAGCCGCGACCCTTTAGCTCCTCCTCCTCAATCGCCTGCGTCCGCGGAGCGTCGAACAGCGAATCGATCTTATATCGCCCCTGCCGCAGAGCTTTCTCCGCGACATCGACAAACTCCCGCCGATAGATGGCGCACAGCGGCTGCCATCCCCCGCCTGCCCGCGCCACGGTCACAATCGCATCGGCGTTTCGCGCCCGCGTGATCAAGTACTCTAGCAGCGCCCGTGACACAAATGGCAAATCTACCGCTAGCATCAAATTCAACTCCGCCGCAGACGCCCGCAGCGCCGCGTGAATTCCTCCCAGCGGCCCGCACTCGCGAAACACGTCCTCCACCACCGGGGCAAACGCCCCAAACTTCGCCGCATCGCCCACGATGCGCACGTCGGTCGTCACCAACCGCGCGACCTCGAGGGCTCGCGCCAACAGCGTCTTTCCGTCGAGACTAACGAAGACTTTGTCCCTCCCCATGCGCGTGCTCCTGCCCCCAGCCAGGATAAAAACCGCCGCATCGGGCACCGTGCCGTCCATGGGCCGATGATACACGGACTGAATTGTTGGCTAAGGTGGTATTAATCCTTACGATGGTACTTTCGTCCTGCCGATCTTCCACAGGCTAACCGTCTGCATCTACGCGATTTGCCGCGCCCAAACCGTTTCCCGTGCACGAAAGTAACCTTCCCAAAGTTCCCCCTTCGCGCGATGATGTGCCTGCGTCCGAGGCGTAGTTGACCCGGAAGTAATCCATTATGCCGCAGAAATTCATGGATGTTCTTATGCTTGGGCGCTGCTCCCACGAATTCTCCTGGCCGCGCCGTGGTGCCGACGGGGACTACTACCAGGTCTGCCTGTTGTGCGCCGCGGAATACAAGTACGATTGGGCCACCATGCGCCGTACCGAGCGCCTGGAGCATAAGCCCGAAACCGGCATTCGCCGCAGCCATCCGCGGACGAAGCGGCCGACCTGGGTGCCCCGTGCGCGCCGCCTCAGGCTCGACATTCCTTTGCGCTACCGCGTCAATCGCACCAGCACGTGGTTTGAAGGCATTATCGAAAACATCAGCCAGAGCGGTGTGCTGTTCGTCGGGCCGCAGCAGCTTCCGCTGAACGCGCTCATCGAGATGGTCTTCGAGATGCCCGAAGAAATCTCCGGCCAGAAAAACAGCAACGTCGTCTGCCAGGGCCGCGTCATGCGCTTCAACGATGCACCCGAGCCTGAGGAAGACAAAACCAGCCTGGCCGCTTCGATTGTGGATTACAAGTTTATTCACTAAGAGGCGACGTCCGCGTTAGCTACGTTCTACCTGTCGCGTTCGACCTTCCTTGAAGGTTCGATCCATGTTTTGTCCTCATTAGGGCTTCGATAATCTTGATGGGCGCAAATACTGTCGCGGGTGCGCCAAGCCGCTTGCCACAGAGGCGGCACCCTCGAGGCCTGTCCCTCTGGTTCCAGTACAATCGACCACAGCCGCGACTGCCGCTCCTGTCGTGAGCAAAATGGCGATCGCAAGCCTGGGGCTGAGTTTTATGGCACTCATCCCTCCGCTCGGCATTGCTGCGCTGGTCATGGGCACGTATCGCGCCGGCAAATCGCGACCGGCCAAGGCCGGCAAACGGGCACGGGGATTGCGTTTGCGGGACTGATCTTGAGCTATCTCCAACTTTTCATCGTTGGAGTGCTGTTCGTTGTGCTGATCGGACTTGGGTACGAAATGAATCAGAAGCTCGATCACGACCGCTCCCTACGAGCGGCTTGAGTGGAGCGGATCGTCAACGGGGATCCTGACCATGCCTCGGCCGCGGTGATAGCCAAGAACGGCGAAAACCTGATGGACGCGTGGCATCTGACAGAAGCGCGGCAGGACGCCCACGGGATGAACACGGTGGAAACAACGGCTGCGATTTGAATTATCTGGAGCCACTCGGCAGGGACGACGAACTCACCGGTCACGCACAACTCCCATTACGCAGTTAAGCAGATTTGCACCGGGGCGGACGACCAAGGAAGAGCCGCTCATTACGCGGTAACCGCATATCCCCGCACCGAAAGCAATCCTCCGAACGCGCCTATTTACTGCGTCGACGAGAGCAAGATCATTCGTCGCTACGGCAATGAGAACCACTTGAACGCCGTCGCCTCGTATCAGCGTCTGTCCTGCCCGGAGGACGGCCAGCCCGTGCCACAGGCGATGGAATAGGCAATTGCGATGGAGTCAGCGAGCGTGAGTCCGCGTTCTTCACCGGCTCCGCCTACTTCCTGCAGCAGCATGGCGCGCGCCGCGCTGGGACTCAGTGTGATTGCACTCGTCCCTCCGCTGGGAATTTCCGCGATCGTGCTTGGACACATGGCTGAAGGCCGCATCGCAGCGAGCGGAGGCTTGCTCAACGGCAAAGGGCTGGCGCGGGCAGGATTGTGGATTGCCTATCTTCAGCTCGCGCTGGTGTCGCTGGTGGCAGTGGTTTCTGGGGCCTTTTTGGTTGGATAGCAGAGGGCTTTTAGCGCGACGCGCTGGAGCAGAGAGTTCTGCGGGAACACGACGAACAGCAAACCCTCGACCAGCAGAGCGCGCAGGAAGCCGAAAGTGCTGCAAAGATGCTGGTTTACCAACTCATTGCGATTGAGGATGAGATACGCCAACACAGTGAGGAAGGACGGTATTCCTGCCAGGTAAATCAACTGGTGACGACTGGAATGAAAGGCATGACTGAGGCGGAGCGGCGCGGACTGGAGGCGAGGATCGCGGAATCACCCGACCTATTTGAGATCAGTCGGTGCAGTCTGGGTATGGCTGACGCGGTAAAGCCCGGTTACGTCCTGACGGCGGTGCCGCGCTCTCCCCGCATGCCTGAAGGATCGGCCACGTTTTGTGCAGACCAAACCGTAGTAGTCGTTCAACTGCGCGGCGGAACGTCCGTCGACGGTCTCAAGATCGGCCAACCAGTGCAATAAACGGGTTTGACACCGGCAATCGCGGGGCAGGGTGCTATGCGAGTCGGAAATGAGGTCTGGACCTTTTGGTCGTCCCCTTGACATCCGCGACAGTCCCTCGGACCATCTAAACTGGATTGGGACGTTGTTTCCGGATACCCAGTCATTTCATCTAGTGGGTACTAGGAGTCGAGTATGAGAAGAAATTCACAGTCTATATTTGTGCTTGCGATAATTCTTGGCTTGGCTGTTGGCTGTGCCAAGAAGGCAGACGACGCCAAGATTTCCAGCGACATTCAAACCAAGTTCAGCCAAGATTCTGGGCTTTCGACCAAGCAGCTCTCCGTAGAGTCCGCGAATGGGGTGGTCACGCTCAGCGGTAACGTAGACAACGATGCTCAGCGGGAAGCGGCCAGCCGCCAGGCGGCCTCGACACCCGGAGTGAAGGAAGTCGTCAACAACCTCCTGGTGGGAAGCGCCCCCACCCTGGCATCGTCGACCGGCACGCATCAGAAAGCAGCGTCATCGGCAGCCTCACCGACCGACAAAGGCAAGTCCTCTGCTGGCAAGAAGTCGCGCAAGTCCCATGCTTCTGATGACTCCGGCTCGAATTCCGCCAATGACGCCAACAACGATCAGACGACTGCCGGCGACCAGTCCGCTGCAGAGCCGGCCTCGCAGATGGCCGCGCCTCCGCCCAACAACACGGCCGCGGCCACTCCTCCGCCACCTCCAGCGCCCAAGAAACTGATCATCGACCAAGGCACCCAGATTACAGTTCGCCTCATCGATCCCATCGATAGTGAAAAGAATCAAACCGGAGACACCTTCCACGCCACCCTGAATGCCTCGCTCACGTCTGACGGTGAGCAAGCCGTGCCTGCCGGCGTCGAACTCACTGGCCATCTCGTGGAAGTAAAGAGTGCAGGCAAGTTTGCCGGGCAATCGCTGGTGGCCATGCAACTCGACAGCCTCTCTTCGGGCGGGAAGACTTACAACCTGCAGACTGACCAGTACAAGAAGCAAGGCGGCTCCCGCGGCAAGAACACCGCAGAGAAAGTTGGTGGAGGCGCAGTCATCGGGACCATTATTGGCGCCCTTGCCGGCGGCGGAAAAGGTGCGGCCATTGGTGCCGCAGCGGGCGCGGGCGTCGGCGGAGGCGTGCAGGCAGCGACCAAGGGCCAGCAGATCAAGCTGCCATCAGAAACCGTGCTGAACTTCACCCTGCAGGCCCCGCTCACGGTAGTGCAGGTCTCCAGCCCGGACGCGAATCGCCAGAAGCTGAGCGGCGCACAATAAGGCAAGAACGAACCGTGCGCCGGGATGCGGTTCTCCGCGTCCCGGCGTCGTTCTGCCCCCTCGGCACTTCCGTGTTTTCGGATTTCAGAACAACCCGTCCGCGATTTGGCCTTCTGTGCAGGTTCGTAGTGCAGACGACGAGCACGAATCTATCCACAACAAACTTATGGTGATCTGCGAAACACTTGTCGCTGTTCTGTTCCGACTCCGTAACTTCCAAATTTTCCTGTTTCACACTTCACAATCCGGGATAGAAACGCTGATCTTCTTCATCCTGACTCCCCTGCACCCGCGCTGTCAGGACGAAGCAAGGTTGCGCCATTCCGCTCTGTAGTCCTCAACTCAAATCTCGGAAGGAGGAGCCATGCTCCGCTCACGCATCTCTCTCCCCCAGGCGGGGACGGCCGCACACTTTTACCCTCACCTCGTCCTAGCGGTGTCAGTCGGTCTGCTGATACTCGCCATCTCCCCACTCGCGACCGCGCAAGCCAAGGATCCGGGCCCGCGAGCAGGCGCCGCCGGCGCCGGAAGCTTCTTCCCCACTCTGAACGCCAATGAACAGCTTCTTTTCAACCAGGCCATGGGCCGATTTGCCGAAATCGATTCCGTCTCGGGAACCATCGAGGGCGGAGTCGGCCTGGGCCCCACCTTCAACGGCAACAGCTGCGCCATGTGCCACGCTCAGCCCACCGTTGGAGGCAGCAGCCCCGGATTGAACAGCCCGCAGAATCCCGTACCCAACCCGCAGGTCGCTCTCGCCACACTCGATGGCGCCACGAACGCAGTACCTTCCTTCATCACCGCCAACGGTCCGGTGCGTGAAGCCAGATTCGTTGCCGTCAATGCCAATAGCCTTACGGCCCCTCTCGATGGCGGTGTGCACGACCTCTACACCATTCAAGGACGCACCGACGCTCCCGGCTGCACGCTGGCCCAGCCGAATTTCGCCCAACAGCTTTCCTTGGGCAATGTAATCTTCCGCATCCCTACGCCTTTGTTCGGTCTGGGGTTAGTGGAAAACACTCCCGACGCGACCCTGCTTGCAAATCTGAATTCGACCGCCAGCACCAGAAAGAGCCTCGGCATCGGCGGCGTCTTCAACACCAGTGGGAACGACGGCACCATCACACGGTTTGGCTGGAAGGCGCAGAACAAGTCGCTGCTCATCTTCGCCTCTGAGGCCTACAACGTAGAGCAGGGTGTGACCAACGAGGGCTTCCCCAACGAGCGCAACACCACTGCCGGCTGCGTCTTCAACGCCACTCCAGAGGACGCGAGCAACATCCTGAACGGCAACAAGAGCAGCCCCAACTTCGGAACCACGGTGGGCACGGTGTCGGAAATGTCGTCGGATGTGGTCAACTTCGCCGCGTTCATACGGCTGCTGGCGCCGGCCACGCCAGCCGCGCCGACCCAGTCGACGACCAACGGTTCGAACCTGTTCAACCAGATCGGATGCAACCTCTGCCACTCGACCAGCCTCACGACCGCGGCGTCCATTTTTACCGGCATGTCGAGTGTTACCTATCACCCCTACTCCGACTTCGCCCTGCACCACATGGGTGCGGGCCTTGCCGACGGCATTCACCAGGGAGGGGCCGGCGTCGACCAGTTCCGCACCGCACCGCTTTGGGGCCTGGGCCAGCGCCTTTTCTTACTGCATGACGGACGCACCACCGACCTCGTGCAGGCCATCCAGGCTCACTTCTTCACCACCAGCAAGTATTGCGAGCAGGTGTCCTCTGCGGAACTGTTCTATGTGCTGACTACCAATAGCGTGTACGAACCCGAAGTGCAGAGTAATGTCTGCAACTCCGAAGCCAACGCTGTCGTTAACAGCTACAACGCGCTGACCAGTTCGCAACAACAGGACCTTCTGAACTTCCTCCGAAGTCTGTAAGCCTCCATCGGAATGCGGTGGCCCCTTCCCCGGAACTCGCCCCGCATTCCGTTTCTTACAATCCAATGTAAGGACCGTTCCACAATCGAATGTGGGTCAGCCGCCCCGGCTGTCCGGTCGAGCGAAGCTCACCTACCCCTCGCCCTCAAGTGTGGAGCGGGCACTCCTGCCCGCCACTGTCGGCGGTGCAGAAAGAGCGGGCAAGAGTGCCCGCGTCATACAGCCTTCACCGTCGCGCCCTAGTTTTTCGCGTACACTCACTGACGCACACTACTCATGCCCCCGATCACGGCACTGCTCCACACGGAAAACGACGCCCTGCGCCTGGGCCGTACACTTGAAACCCTCTATCCCTGCGACGACATCCTAATCGTCGACCATGGTTCTCGCGACGCCACCGTGCGCCTCGCCCGCGAGTACGGCGCGCGAGTCCTCGACGTCCGCATCGGCGCCTCTCCCGCGCAATATCTGGCGGCTACATCCTGGGCATGGATTCTCTGCCTCGATCCGCACGAGTCTCTGACCGAAAGCCTGGCGGCAACCCTGTACGAGTGGAAGTCGTTGCCACCCGCCGCCGCTGCCTTCTCGGTCTTTCTCCGCGAAGAAACGGCCGGGGGCTGGGTCGAAATCCCCACCGCTCAGACCCGTCTGATTCCTGCCGATTGGACCCGCTGGGCGGGATGGCTTCCCGTCACGGACCGATTCGCCCTGGCCCTGGAGGGAGAACTCCTGCGCTTTGCCTTTCCCTGAAACGGTCCGACCTGCATCCTGTATGCTCCCTGGACCAGCAGAGATTCGGGAACGGCTGCTGCACTCCAGCCTGCTAGGATTCCATGCTGGGGGAAGGTTTTGCTATGCCTGCATATTTCCTGGTCGACATTCGCGAAATCAAAGATGCGGCCAAAATGGAGGAGTACATGGCTCGCATCACTCCGGTCGCAGAGAAATTTGGCGGTCGCTATCTAGTAATCGGTGGCCCTTTCGAAGTGCTCGAGGGTTCTTCCGCGCCGGTGTTCCCCGTGATGATCCAGTGCTCCAATATGGACCAGGCGCGCCCCTGATACGACTCGGAGGAGTACCGGGAACTCAAGAGCCTGAGACTGGGCGGCGCGACTGTTTCCCACGCCACTATAATGGCAGGCGTAGGTACGGGTTAGTCCTGCTCCGGACTAACCCGTCACACCCGCTTGTGATCCTAGTCCAGTCTGCTTCCTCCCCACGAGCCCGACTCGGCGGTTGTGGTAGTTCGGGCCTCGCGAGCCCCAAGCAGACAGACAATGCGTGTAACGAAATTCATCAGTCTAGCCATAATTGTGGTGGCGATTTCGGCTTTTGCGATCGGGCAACAGGCCCCGGCGCAGACCCCACCCACCATCAAGCAGGTTCCCATCACCAATGCCCCGTCGAACTCTGGCAAAGAAATGTTCAACAGCTACTGCGCTGTGTGTCACGGTGCCGCTGCCAAGGGTGATGGCCCGGCAGCCTCGGCCATGAAAACTGCGCCGACCGACCTTACGGCGTTAGCCAAAGAGAGTGGCGGCAAATATCCGTCCGCCCATGTGGCATCGGTTATCCGCGGGCAGAGCACGTTGCCATCTCACGGCAGCCAGGATATGCCGGTGTGGGGACCGCTGCTCGCCAGCATCAGCCAAGGGCACGAGGCCCAAGTGCAGCAGAGAACCGCCAACCTGCTGGCATACGTCGAGACTCTGCAAGCGAAGTAGCGCGCAGGTCCAAGCAGCGCGAAGAAGCGCTGCCTCCGATCTCACGACTCCGGGAGCGTATGGAGCATTGAGCGCTTTCCCCGAGTTCGCCTCGCCCCCGGCACTACGGCGGCCAAAACACACACTACGCACCCCGGCACTCCAAGGAACCTCTACCGCTTCGAAACCCGTGCGCCCGCTCCCCATTAGCACTCCCCCCACAAGCCTGTTCGGGCAGACCAATCGGATCGACCGCGGGCTGGACAGAACTTATTTGCTACTGGCGGGTTTGTGAGGAGGAGCGTTGAATCTTACCAGGAGCGGCCATGAATTCGAGCAACCTACTAGGAAAGCGCATCGTGCAAAGATGGTTCATATGGATGGCCGTTCTCAGCGTAGCCACGGTTGCTTCGGCTGCCCGATCTCCTCAAAGGTCGGAACCGGCGCACAAGTCCGCTCCGAGCCGGCCGGCGTCACACGCGGCCCCAGCGCACCACTCAGCCGGCGGTCGTTCCGCAGCCAGCGAGCATAGACCAACTGGCGGACACTCTGCGACAACCGGGCATTCGCCGGCAGGTGGACACAGCGCGAACGCCGGGCACTCCCCGATGGGCGGACATACCACGAACACCGGGCACTCGCTGGCAGGCGGACACACCGCGACGACCGGGCGTACGTCGGCCCGCGGATTCACGCCGCCGAGCGGGCATTCGCCGGCGGGCGGGCATCCAGCGACTTTCGGCCGCACCGCAACGACTGGGCATTCGCCGATGGCAACCAGAAATGTTTCTCTGAAAGGCGGCGGGTCCGCGAGCGTCCGCTCCAATGGTCAGATTCGTTCCGTGGATCACAACGGCATGCACATTGATCACACGGTCAACGGCGGGCGCACGGTGGTGGGTGAACATAACGGAGTGCGCGTAGTGAACACAGGGCGGAATAGCGGATACGTGCAGCGGTCCTACGTCGTTCGCAACAGTCATTCCTACTATTCGCGCACCTACTATTACCACGGCTCCTACCACACCGCTGTTTATCGCAGCTACTACTGGCAAGGTCACGCCTACTACGGCTTCCATCCCGGTTTTTGGTATCACCCTGGCTTCTATGCTTGGGGTTATCATCCCTGGGGGGTGCATGTTTTCTGGGGCGTTGGAGCGTGGGGCTGGGGAGGAGCGCCGTGGTGGGGCTTCTATGGCGGTTGGTTCACGCCTTATCCCTATTACGCCGCGCCAGCATACTGGCTGACGGACTATCTGATCGCCGCAGAGTTGCAGTCGGCGTATGCGGCCCGCCAGGAGGCTTACGCGGACGCCGCCACGGCGAGCTACGGAGGTGGATCTGCTCCTTCGGCACCCGCTTCGAGCACGGTAACACTCTCTCCTGAAGTCAAAGAGGCGATTGCCGACGAAGTAAAAGCAGAGTTGGCCGCGCAGCAGGCACAGGCAGCACAGAACGCCGGATCCGACGCCCAGGCAGCGCCGGCCCCAGCCAGTGCTCCCGCCAATAGTCCGGCCAAGAACGATGAAGAAGTTCCGCCGGCACTCGATCCCGCCCGACGGACCTTTGTTGTCGACAGCGACCTCACCGTAACGGCGAACGGGCAGGAATGCGGGCTTACAGCGGGTGACGTACTCACGCGGCTCACCGACACTCCGGATGCGGAAAACATGGTGAACGCAAGCGTCTCGGCGAGCAAAGGGTCCGACTGCGCGGCCGGGCAAACTATAGCCGTTAAAGTGGACGACTTGCAGGAAATGCGAAACCACTTCGAGGAAAAACTCAACAACGGGATGGGCGAACTGGCGAAGAAACAGGGTACAGGCGGTATTCCAAAGGCGCCAGATACCGGTGTCGTGGAATCGGATATCCCGACCCCGGCGCCCGATAAGACGGCGGAGAAAACTCTGCAGGACCAACAACAGGCGGCCGATCAGACCGAAACCCAGGTCAAGCAGGAAGCTGCGGCACCCCCGCCGCCTGCTAGCCAGCAGTAGAACACGGTCGGTCAGACCTCTGTCGTCCTGGTGGCCGAGCGGTAGTCGAGCAACCGGAGGGAGCGTCGGCCGCGACGCTCCTAACTCTCCCACCGTCAATGTCTTACTGCCCATTGGCCGGTTGGGCAGTGACTTCGGTACCTTAGGCCCCACCGGATCATCGCCTTATAATCCAACCAGAATCGAAACTCAGATTCGAAACTAGATTTTCGCAAAGATCAGGAGATTCCTGCGTTCTCCCGACATCACGCTCACGCCTGACCGCGTGCGCGGCTCCGGAGGGTACGCAAACAAAGCCACGTGGATCCGGTCATCGCATCGGCGATTTTTGTCCTTGGGCTGGCCTTTGGCAGCTTTCTGAACGTGTGTATCTACCGCTTGCCGCTGGGCATCTCGGTTGTGACGCCGCGTTCGGCCTGCCCGCAGTGCAAGCATCCCATCGCCCTCTATGACAATGTTCCGGTCCTGAGCTGGCTGATTCTCGGCGGCCGCTGCCGCCACTGCAAGGCGCGCATCTCGCCTCGCTATCTCACCATCGAACTGCTGACTGGCGCGTTGTTTCTTGCCTGTTATTGGTACTTCGGTCCCACGCTTTCCACCCTGAAATACTGCACCTTTGCATTTCTTCTGCTGGGCCTGATCTTCACCGACGCCGAGACCAAGCTGCTGCCCGACAAGATGACGCTCCCCGGACTCGCTGTCGGCCTCGTCTTCAGCCTGCTCGTTCCGGTCCATGACCTGGCTTCACAGTTTCTTCCCGGAATGGTGAACCTGCCTTTCAGTGGCGAGCTGTCCATGCGGATGGTGTCGCTCGTCGATTCCCTGCTGGGCGCCGCTCTCGGCGCGTCGTTCATTTACGGCGCTGGCGCCATCTACCTGCGCTGGCGCGGCACTGAGGGCATGGGTCTTGGCGACGTCAAGCTGATGGCCATGGTGGGAGCCTTCCTGGGCATGAAGCTGACCGTCTTCACGGTCTTCACAGCTTCGATTGCTGGCTCCCTGTTCGGCTTGACCACGGTGCTGGTCGTATGGCTGAAGCGCACGCATCGCTTCATGAAACGGCTGGCGAATGCGCAGGCCGCCCGCCGCCGCGGATGGCAGTCAGCGCAGATGGTCTACCGCTACTACCAGTTGCCGTTCGGCGTCTTCCTCGGCAGCATGGCCCTTTTCGCTTTCTTCTTTGGCAATCAATTTCTGCGCTGGTACGGGAGGCTCTGGTGAAAATCATGGCCAACCCGGTGGTGTTGCGCGCGGCCGTCGTTTTCTTTTGCGCCAGCTTTGCTTTTCTGCTGGGCCTGATTTTCATCCGCCTGCTGCGCAAAAGTATTACCGACGAAGCCGATATTTCGTCTGAGTCGGCGCCCGCCTTAGAAGCGTTCCCTATGCACGTCTACAACACCGTGATCCAGCAACTCAAACAGCAGAAACATGAGTTGCAAGTGCAATGGCAGGCGGAGCAGTATCGCGCCCGTACCACCGAGACACTCAGCCAGGCCGTGCTCTTCAACCTTTCCTCAGGCGTGCTCGTCTTCGGGACGAACGGCTTGGTGAAGACCAGCAATCCGGCGGCCAAAGAAATCCTGGGCTTCGCCTCGACCACCGGAATGTGTGCGGAGGATATCTTCCGCGGCGCCGTGGTCAGCAACGCGGCCGCATCGGGCGTCTTTCCCGACGGAACAGGCGACGAAACATTCGACGAAATCCGACTGGCCGACGAGGTCGACGTAGTCCTTCATGAAGGCGGCGACCGGCGCGAGGTGGAAGCGGAATACGAAACGCCGCTGGGCGAGAGCCGTTTCCTCTCAGTCACCGTCTCTCCGGTGCCCGCGGCCGATGGCAGTCTGCTGGGCGTCGCCTGTCTGATCAACGACCTCAGCGAGTTGGAGCACATCCGTCGCCAGCAAGCGCAGCGTGGCGAGATCTCAGCCGAAATGGCGCTGCGGCTGCGCACTTCGCTAACCACCATTTCCAGCTACGCCCAGGAACTGGCGGCGGCCGGCGATCCGGCCGAGGCCCGACAACTGGCCGCGGATATCGCGCACGAGGCCGCGGATCTGGATCGCAGCCTGGGAGGATTCTTGACCGAAAAGCGCGCCGGCGTTGCGGCAGGCGCAGGTCAGTGGATTGACACGTGGGAGTCTGGACAAAACAGTTTTGGACGATGAGGTCTGCACGGAAAAAAGAAATGACGGGCTGGTCGGTGTGGTTGGCCGTTCCAGAGAAACCGACAAAGAAAAAGGTGGGAATTATGAAGCGTATCGCATGCAATGGAATCGGGCTCGTGCTGTCGGTCGGTCTGCTTGGCCTTTCGGCACTCGCGCAGAATCAGTCTCAATCGGGCGAATCGTCGCTCGGGGACTACGCCCGCCAGGTCCGCAAGGCTCCCGCGCCTAAGCAGAAGGTCTTCGACAATGACAATCTGCCCAAGGACACAAAGCTCTCGATCATAGGCCCGGCTCCGGCAGCGGAGGGTGCGACCACCGAGAATTCCGGCGAGGCCAAGACTGCCGAGTCGACCAACGCAACTCCCGCCGCAGGCGAGAACAAAGCTGCCCCGTCGGGCGACTCCAAGGCCCCCGCTGACGCCAAGTCCGCGGCCGACACTAAATCTGCGGCAGACTCCAAATCCACGGCAGAAGAAAAGGCTCCGCTGAAGAGCGAGGCGAAGCCCGCCGATGATAAGGCCCCGCTCAAGAGCACCGCCAAGACCCCGGCAGAGGAAGAAGCCGAGAAGGAAGCCGCCAGGCAGGCCGCCATCAAACAGTGGGAGGACAAGCTCACTGCGCAGAAGGAACAAATCGATCTGTTGGCTCGCGAACTCAACGTGCTGCAACGCGAATATCAGATTCGCGCTGCCGCCATGTATGCCGATGCCGGCAACCGCATCCGCAATCAGGCCGACTGGGACAAACAGGACGCCGAATACAAGCAGCAAATCGCTGACAAACAAAAAGCCCTCGATGAGGCCAAGCAGAAGCTCGACGACATGCAGGAAGACGCCCGCAAAGCGGGAGTCCCCGCGTCGGCCCGCGAGCAATAAGGGAAAGTACACGACGGACAATCGGAGCGCCGGAGGCCATATCCCGGCGCTCAATTTATTTCAGGTCCAGTGTAGATTTCTCAGGTCTTGTCAGGATTCTCACAAGCCACATGGGGACAGCCGCCGCAGCCTCCCTGAGCAAAGTTGAAGGGCTATCCCGCGCAGGCGAAGCCAAGCGGCCCCGCAATCAACTCTTACCTCTGACATTCATTTTGGCGCTCCACCGTCACGCAGCCGTCGAATCTGCGCCAGATGATGCAGACCGTGCACCAGATGAAACTTTCTCCACTGCGCGCCCGTGAGCGGCCCCAGGATCGGATGATCCAGCAAGTTGCCCCTACCCAGGCACTGTTCGCAGCGCGCGATGACATCGTCCATCTCCCCGATCTTCGGCACAATCTCAGCCAGCACGTTCTCGACCGGCAGCCGCGCGGACGGGCGAACGGCGGCGCTTCGCTGCCGGGCGGCAGGTAACCGAAACCGAACACCACGAGCTTATTCCTGCGCAGCTTCCACGTCGGCGGCGTCACCTTCACCTTCTGAGCCTCTAGCACGCGGCTGAATCCTTTAATCGTTCTCCGGTGTAGGTTAAATACAGATGCTCCAGCACCTCACCGGTACACCACTTACCCACCGGATGCAAACTCAACTGCTCTGGCGACAGCCCCGCAATGGCCGACGCAATCTCCTCCTGCAGCCTTTTGAGACGGCGGTCCATGTCAGTCACTTACCTTTTCCGCCGCTTCGGGTAGAATGTTTCGCGGCGATAAAACCCAGCAACGTTATAACAGGAAGGATGTCATGAAGACGTCTAGCCTTGCCCGCACGAAGTTCGGGAATCGAGCGCCCGGGCCCGGAGCCCCACTCTCAACTCGGCTCGGAACCTTACGAGTGTGGTTTTCAGCACTACTCATCGTGGCTCTTGTCGCTCTCACCGCATGCAGTTCGGAGCCCAGCAAGCCGGCTGAGACCAAACCCGAAGTCAAGAAGCCTGAGTTAATTACGGCGCGCTCGGCCTTCCAAAAGGTTTACGTCGCGGCGCGTGGCTGGAACCAGGACGCCAGGCCGTATCGCCTGGAGTCCACTCCCACAAGCGATGCCAACGGACATGACGGCAAGTCGGCGATCTGGCGCGGCAGCTTCGCCTCCCCCGGTATGCGCTCGGAAAAGTCCTATACCTTTTCGGGCAGCACAGCCGAGGGCGCGCCCGAGCGCGGAGTCAATCCCGGAATCGAAGACAGCTACAGCGCTTCCAACGCTTCCACTCAAGTCTTTGACATGGCTTTCCTCAAAGTCGATTCCGACCAGGCTCTCGCCGCGGCGCAGAAACACGGCGGGGACAAGATTCTTGAGAAGGAGCCCGACACTCCGGTCGTCTACGTTTGCGATTGGAACCACAACACCAACGAACTCGTGTGGCACGTCATCTTCGGAACCGGACGCGACAATTCCAAACTGACGGTCGCGGTGAACGCTTCCTCAGGTGAGTTCATCCGGGTAGAAAAATAGTTTCTGCTAGCGTTCGCCGCTTGCGTCATGGGGAAGAATCCGCCGCCGTACGCGCTCATTTGTTCCTCGGTGCTTCTTCTTTCTGCGTGATCTGGGCCCTGATCTGGAAAAGAAATTCAATAGAACGTCGGCCGATGCAGTCAATTGCTTAAGCGTGTGGCTCGGCAAAGGGAATTTCCTGTGGAAAATATCGGCGCCAAATCGTCAACGGCGCAGGAAGTACACACAGCGTTAACGAAACGCAGTGCAGCGCGGCAGTGTTGGAGGAGGCGTGCCCCGTCAACCCGATCCTGATTTGGAGCAGCGCATTCTCGATGCGGCCTCGCGGCTGTGGGCTCGCGGCGGCGAGAAGGCCCTCACTATGCGCGCCGTCGCCAAGGCGGCAGGCACCACCACGCCCACCGTCTACGAGCGTTACCGCGACCGGGACGACATCTTGCGCTCCCTGCGCATGGAGACCCGGCGCGAATTGTTTGCCGCCGTCAGCCGCGCCCGCACCCTGCGCGAATCCGTCGAGCGCTACATCCAGTTCGCCCTGGATCACAGCTACGCATACGAAGTGCTGTTTGATGGAGTAGGCAAGCCGCCTTCCCTGCACGAGTCTTGGCCTTCGTTCAATCTCCTGCGCGACCGCCTCACTAAACATCTGGGAGGAACTCCGCGGCAACACACGCGCGTAATGATGGGTCTCTGGTCGCTGATGCACGGCGCCGTGATGCTGATTATTCGTGGCCGTTTCGAGGGCGCCCTCCGCGTCCAGACAGTTCACGCTTGCCTCGATACCTGCGACGCCATCGTCGATGCGGCCCGATCCAGGCGGCTGGCTCAGTCCGGCCCCAAGTGGCCCGCGAATCTGATCCTCGGCGAAGGCAAAAAGAGTCGCGCGGGCAATGGTCACCGCGAACTCCACCCCAAGTCCCCCAAAAAGTAGAAACTGACCCTGGCCGCTTAACGGACCAAGTGCGCCTATCGCAGTGAGTGTATCTGGTTTGAAAGGCACCCCAGGGTTCTGCCATGGCAAGGTCTTGTCATCCTGAGCCAGGGACCCGCTTTCAGCGGGTTAAAAGAGGAATGAACAGGCGGCACGTATCGAAGTTGTTCATTAGGAGGCGCCGTTCTTTGGCGCCGAAGGACCCATGCAGCCCGCCAGTTGCACAGGTCCTAGGCGGGCAAACAGCGTCCGCCTCACGATGACAACACAAGCTGAGCTAGGCACAGAACTCGGAAGACATTTTAGGTACGAAGAAGGTTGAGTTCTTATTTCGCCGGTTTCGCGCTCGCAGCCGGCCCCTTCAATCGATCGATCGCCTTCTTCGCATCTGCGGCTTGAGGCCCGTAAGGAAGGATTTTCAAATAGTTCTCGTATTCTTTCTGGGCTTCCGACAGCTGATCCATTTTTTCCAGGCAGACCGCCAGTCGAAACGTCGCCATGGCGTCGTTGTCCTTGTAAACCAGCGCCTCGCGATAGCGATCTTCGGCCGCGCGGTAGTTCTTCCGCTTGAAATAGAAGTCGCCCACTTCGATGTCTTTCGCCGCCTTGTGCGGATCCCAGGGATGGAACTCGCTCACATCGGCATTCCCAGTCGATCCTTCCGCATCCATAAGCATGTCCGAACTCTTCGGGTGCACATCGGCGTCATCCGGCGGCGGACTCAGATCGATCTGCGAATCTTTACTCGAACTCTCCCCCTCTTCGAGCGAATCCGCACGCACGCGATCCGAGCGCGGTGCATCCAGGTTCGGCCGGCGAGCCGGTTTCGAATCGGACTGGGACGAGGATGAAGGCGGCGATGGGGTGGAAGAGGATTCCGAATCCTGCTTCGACGGCGCCGAGTTGGAGGTCCCGGAAGAACTCTGGGCCCACAGTGCCGCGCTGCCCAGCAGAAACAGCAAAAACAAACTGCGCATAGCTTTATTTTACCGTCCTTCGCGCGTCGCGCGATACGCATCGAGACATCGCCGCGCAGTTTCAAGTTCGGAAAACCGGCTCCCCTCCTGCTCGATCAGGTAGTACTCCACTCCGCCGACGCTCTCCGCAGCCCGGAAAATGCCCTTCCAATCCGCTACGCCTTCGCCCAACAGAACCTTGTAGCCTTTCTCGGGATCGCGCGACCAGTCTTTACAATGGATGGACCGAATGCGCCCCGGGTTGGCTCGAATCCACGCCACCGGATCGGCTCCTCCCTCCAGGCAGGTCCCCACATCCAACTGCAGCATCACGGTCGGCTTCGTATTCGCGGCTAAAATCTCCATCGGCCGCTGTGCGCCCACCGCCTTCCACTCGGCCTGGTGATTGTGGTACCCAACCTTGAGTCCGACAGGCGCGAGTTTCTCGGCAGCCGCATTCAGGTTGCCAGCGAGTGTCTTCCAACCATCAAGATCCGGCTTGGGATCGCTCCACGCCTGCACCATGTACTTCGTACCCAGAATCAGGTTCAGGTCACGCGCCCGTTCAATGTTGTTCGCGCTGAAATAGTCTTCGTTGTTGTGGGTCGAGTAGCACTTGATGCCCAGATCATCGAGCAATTTGCGCATCCCTTTGGCCTGCGGCTCGGTCCATTCAAAGTAGGGAGCGTAAAACTCGACCGCCTGGTATCCCATCTTCGCGACCGCCCGCACCGTGCCCTCAAGATCGCTCTTCAGCGAGTCCCGCACGGAGTAGAGTTCCAATCCAACCGGAATCGACGACGCCCGGGCCGCGCCCGAAGCGAGCTCACGAAAGGCCCAAGGCAATACCGCCGACATGGCAACAAACGACCGACGGGAGAATGTAGTCGACATGCCTGCAATCCTACTCGTCCGAGTCAAATCGCTCCAGATCGAGCTAGAAGCTAGGAGCTAAAAAACAGGCCGCTCAGGGGGAGGCGTTGAGCGGCCTGGTTGGCGAAGTCCTCCGGGGAGGAGGGTAAACTTTTCGTTCCCTTACATGGACGACGGATTGTTCTGCCCTGTCGTCGGGGTCGAGGCCGGGGCGCTGCCGCCCATTGTGTTCGTCATCAGGCGAACATCCACGCGGCGGTTGTCGGCACGGCCTGAGGAAGTCTTGTTCGATTCCACCGGCTTGTCCTTGCCCAGCCCAATCACATAAATCTTGTGCGCGGGCACGTTGTATTTCGAGGCCAGATACTGAATCACCGAGTTGGCACGGCGCTGGCTCAGATCGTAGTTGTAGTCCGCCGGACCCACCGAGTCGGTTCCGCCTTCGAGCGCAATGATGTAGCCCTTGGTGGAGGCAATGCTGCCCGCAAGCTGATCGAGAGCTTCCTTCGCCTTCGGTGTCAGGTTGTCTTTGTTGAAGCCAAACTTCACCGAGGTTTCGGCGACGGCGTGATAGTTATCAAGATTGGCAACCGTATCGGTGAGCACGCCCACTCGGGTATTGGCGGCATCGGCTACCTGCTGTGCCTGCGTTGCGTTCTGTCCGGCGGCTTGCGCCTTCTGCTCCACATCGGCCGTCTTGGCATTCACGGCGGCTAGTCCGGATTGCACCCGGGCGTCAACGTCCTTGATGTCCTTGGAATTTTTCGCGGTCAGGTCGTCGAGTTCGTTGGTCTTGTTGATCAACGGCGTGGTTTGTTGCTTCACGTAGTTCTTGCTGGTGCAGCCTACAGTGGCCGCCATACTGGCGACTAAGCAGATTACTAACGAAGTGCGGGTCATGGGTAAGGCTCCTTAGTCCATCTTTGTCGTCACGTGCGCTGGGTCGCCCCGCGCCGCTTGCAAATCCTGAGGTCCTGGGAATTTCCGAATGCTATCAAGTCCCGCGTTCCACTTTTGCACGGGACATGCCAGTTTTCTGAACTGCGACTATCCAACCTAAGTATATACGTTTTCAAGGGCTTGCGAAATCCAAGGGGCTGGTCCAACCGCCGCACCAGAACCCTCAGGAACGCAAAGCCCACATAGGGAAGGGAAATTTTATACGGTTGGGCTCAGATTAGGACCCTCACGTGCGCGAGAAGCCCTTCCGAATGGAGGGATTCGGATCAGCCCCTTGATCTCGCCGACACGGCCTAGGAACCGTTATTTACCTTGCGCAGCCTTTGCAGCTCAAGGCATTCCCGGGCGACACACGACATCGACACCTTGGAAAGCCTGGTCGATCCAATAAAATGAAAAGGCGAACCGAGCGGCCCAGCGATGGATCTTCTCCAGAAAATCCGCACGATCCCCGCCGAACCCGGCGTGTATCTGTACAAGAATGCCGAGGGTGAAGTCATCTACGTGGGGAAGGCGAAGAACCTGCGCAGCCGCGTCTCCAGCTACTTTCACGAAGGCCGCTGGGAAGACGCCAAGACCGGCACGCTGGTGCGCGAGGCGGTCGACGTCGACTACATCGTGGTCGCCAACAACAAAGAAGCTCTGGCGCTCGAAAACAACCTGATTAAGCAGCGCAAGCCGCGGTTCAACATCCTGCTTCGCGACGACAAGACGTACCCCTACGTGAAGCTCACGCTCGCCGAGCGCTGGCCGCGGGTCTACGTCACCCGACGCCTGCGCAAGGACGGCAGCGAATACTACGGCCCCTACTTCCCTGCCAACCTCGCGTATCGCATCGTCGACCTGATCCACCGCAACTTTCTGATTCCGTCGTGCAAGGTCGACCTGACCCGCTTTCATCCGCGTCCCTGCCTGCAGTACTACATCAAGCGCTGTCTGGGCCCATGCGTGAAGGAGTTGACTACGTCGGAGATGTATCAGGAAGCGGTGCGGGACGTGAAGCTGTTTCTGGAAGGCCGTCCCACGGACCTGGCGCGTTCGCTGCGCGACCGCATGGAGCAAGCTGCGGCGGCGCAGGAGTACGAGCGTGCTGCGCGCTATCGCGATCTGATCTCGACCGTCGAGCAGTTGCAGGAACGCCAGCGCATCGCCGCCGCCGAAGGCGATGATGCCGACGTCTTCGGCTACCACTGCGAAAACGGCATGTTGGCCGTGAACCTGTTCCACATGCGGGGCGGCAAGATGGTCGACCGCCGCGAGTTCTTCTGGGAAGACCTGCCGCAGTTTGCTGGAGCCCCGGAACCTGATCCAGACCATGAGCCCCGCAAAAATGAAGAGCATGTGAGGACAGCCGCCATCGGCTGTCCAGGCGAGCAAAGCTCGCCAGCGCACTCTGCCGACAGGAACGATGATCCCGAAGCAAACCCCAGCCGAGCTTCGCTCGGCACGGACAGCCGGGGGCGGCTGTCCCCACATGAACTGTCCCCACACGACCTGTTTTCTCCCGGAGAGTTTTTCTCCGCACTGCTCAAGCAGCTCTACATCGGCCAGCCGTATGTCCCACGCAACCTCTACGTGCCGGTTGATTTTGAGGACCGTGAAGAACTGGAAGACCTGCTCACTGAGCAAGAGGCCGGCGGCAGTGCCCGCCCCACACGCGTACATATCCTGGTGCCGCAGCGCGGAGACAAGCGCTCGCTCATCGATCTCGCCGGAAACAACGCCAAGCAGTCCTACGACCAGCGCTTCCGGGTGCTCCAGCCCAGCGCCCGCAAGATTCAGGAAGAACTGCGAGAAACGCTCAGCCTGCCCGAACTGCCCCAGCGCATCGAGTGTTTCGACATTTCGCACATTCAGGGCGCAGAGACGGTCGCTTCTATGGTGGTGTGGGAAGACGGCAAAATGAAGAAGTCCGATTACCGCAAGTTCATCATTCGAACGGTCGAAGGCGTCGACGATTTTGCTTCTATGCGCGAGGTCGTCACCCGCCGCTACAAACGACTGCAGGAAGAAAACAAGCCGCTGCCGAGCCTGGTCTTGATCGACGGAGGCTTGGGCCAACTGCACGCCGCCGCCGCTGCGCTCGACGCGCTGGAAATCATCAACCAGCCGTTAGCCGCCATCGCCAAGCGCGAAGAGATTCTCTATGTCTACGGGCAGGAACGAGATCCGATCGCGCTCGATCACCATTCCCCCGTGTTGCATCTAATTCAGCTCATTCGCGACGAGGCGCACCGTTTTGCCGTGACTTTTCATCGCAAGCGCCGCCAGATGCGCGACCGTTCCACGGAACTGTTGGAAATCCCCGGCGTGGGCGCGAGCACGACCCGCCGTCTGCTCGAACACTTCGGCAGCGTGCAGGCCGTCAAGCAGGCAGACGCCGCGGCCCTGTCGGCTGTCGTGACCCGGGTGCAGGCGGAAGCGATTCGCAATCACTTTCACAAGTGAATCCCGCTGTTAGAATTCGGACTAAACCGTTTTAGGGTAAGCCGCTTAGATTAAGAAATGAACGACAACAAGCCCGACAAACACCTCATCACCGCATCCGCGGTGATTCCGGCGCGCCGCGAGCGGGTGTACGCTCTGATTGCCAACTACCAGGACGGACATCCCCGCATCGTTCCCAAACAGTTCAGCGGCCTGGTGGTCGAGCAGGGAGGCGTCGGCGCCGGGACGGTGATTCGGTTTCAGATGAGCGTCTTTGGCAAGAAGCAGACGTTCCGGGCCGCCGTCACTGAGCCCGAGCCCGGTCGCGTGCTGGTCGAGACCGATCTCGACGCTAACGGGGCGGTGACGACGTTTACGGTGGACCAAGGCCCAGCTCCCGCAGATTCTCGCGTAACGATCTCAACGGAGCTGAAGGTACGATCCGGATTCCTCGGCATTATCGAAAAGTCTCTCAGCACTCTGCTGCTGCGGCCGATGTACTTACGCGAACTGGAGAATCTGGCCCGGGTCGCAACCGGGCCTTTCGGCACCTAGAGACATTCGCATCGCCCAATCGCCCGGCACAACGCTTTGTCAGATGCTCCTAGAGAGGCCTAGGATTGCGTAGTTACGACGATCCGGCTTGGATCTAATCAAGCCTTCGCCTCCGAGAAACGGAAAGAGCCCCAGGATGACGGGAAAGTGGATTGGCGTTCTTTATATCTCTAATGCTATAGGAAGCGCCAACATTCATTTTTTAACCTGCTGATACAATATTGACCTCCGACAACCCGTCCGTTTCGCTGATAACCTGTTGATTCTACGTAGAAGCGCAAAGCCCCGAGAAATATTGACCCACATTTTCCCGGAAATTACCTCGCCGCTGACGACCCCCGGCTACGGGCGCGGCTCCGCTGAGGCAGGGCTGGTAAATGCGTGCGATAACATGAATTGCTTTCCCATGCGCCATCAGAAGGCGGGTTCTCCATCCACCAGCATTTTCTTCACACTGAATTCCTGGAGTATGCGCTGCTGGGCGACTCGGTCGATTCTGGGGTGAACAAATTCAACTCCGAGTTTCTCATCCGGAGAGATTTGCTTGGGACGCTTAAAGGTGAACTGAAACGTATCTTCCTTGTAGCTGTAGTCGATCAGACCCACCTTCTCTGAGTTGGTATTCAGATACACAGTCATGCTGAGTTTGGCCAGGCTCTGGCCAGCCCAATAGTTCCGCAGCAAGCTCTCATAGTTCTGGACGTTAGAGTGAAAGGTGACCGAAACGATGATGCGGTCCGAAAACGCGGTCGCCAGAAATTTCGCTGCGCTGGTATCGAAGGCCGCCTTTTGTTCCGCGCTCATTTTGTCGTAATGCGAGTTGAGTTGGGAGGTACGCACCTGGGCTCGTCGAATGGGCGCTGCAGAACGAAACTGAAGGTTGTAGCTGACGGTAGGATTGCCTTCCATCTCACCCCGGTAGCCAGTGTTCGAGGGTGCGTCATTGCCGAAGGCGTTGGTCTGAATGCCGCTCAGAGTATATGTCGTGGCCCACGGAGATTCTTCCAGCATGCGGCGCGCTTCGTCTGCCGACCAGTTCTGATAGGGTTTCCTGACCCAGAAGTCTGCTGCCACCGCGGTTAGCGAAACCGTCAGACCAATCAGGAAGAGCAGAACTTTCAGCCTTGCCATATGACCTCCGTCGCAAACCAGTACTCGCAGCGAAACTTCTTTTTACTTTGGCAGCGGACTGGCGTTCCCCATGTCAAGGACGACCTTCCAACTTCCATCCTTTTGCAGCTTCCAGATGCTGGTGTACTTGCCGTATTCGATCGACGGCTTGCCGTCCTTGTCTTTGGAGTGGAACTCATACTCGCCGTAGGTATAACCGAGATCACCGGATGCGGAGATGTCGCCACCGACAGGAGTCCACGTAAGGCGATTGCTTTTGTCGTCGAGAAAGCCCATGGTCTTGGCAATCTCTACCTTCCCATGAATGATCGCCGCGCCATTGGGGACTTCGATCGCATCGTCGGCGTAATACGACATGTATCCTTGCGAGCCGCGTTCGGCGGCGGCTTTCATGAATTCGCCTTCCAGTCGCTTGAGCGTATCGGCGCTCGCTTTCGGAGACGCCGAGACCATGGCGCGCGGTGGAAACACGATCGGAGCGACAAGAAAAGCAACGACGAGAATCGGTACCAAGGATTTCATCGAGCCTCCCTAAAATTGGCTCATTCTACTCCCGCCGTGTGAAATCAGCACTGATCGTTTTTGTTCTTCTTAGCGTGCTTGGGCTGCCTTCGAACTCGCGGTTCAATGCTTTGTGCTCGGGGCAGATAAAAGCTCTTGACCGCAAACGACGTGAACAAGAACGGCAACAGATTCTCCACGTTGGTGAACGAGGCCATCGCTTGCTACACTAGCGGCCATCGTCATGAAACACATTTTTATCACTCTCCTGGTTTGTTTCTTGGTCATATCTGCAGCCTTACAGGCGCAAACCGCAAACCCACCCGACATGGCCACTGTGCGGGAAAAACATCTGCGCCATGTGCATCAGCTCACCTTTGGAGGGCAGAATGCCGAGGCCTATTTTTCCGCCGACGGCAAGAAGTTGATCTTTCAGTCGTCACACGGCGATGTGAAGTGCGATCAGATCTTCATCATGAACATCGACGGCAGCGACCAGCACATGGTCTCGACCGGAAAGGGACGCACCACCTGCAGCTATTTCTATCCCGACGGCAACAAGATTCTCTATGCCTCGACGCACCTGGCTAGCCCGGAATGCCCGCCGCGCCCGGACTTTTCCAAGGGTTACGTGTGGGCGGTGTATTCCGGATACGACATATTCACGGCGAATCCTGATGGAACAAACCTGAAGCAATTGACCAACACGCCCGGCTACGACGCGGAGGCGACCATCTCGCTGGACGGCAAGAAGATCACTTTCACTTCCGTGCGCAACGGCGATCTCGACATTTACTCGATGGACGCGGATGGCAAGAACGTCAAGCAACTCACGCACGAGTTGGGCTACGACGGAGGCCCGACCTTCTCGCCCGATCGCAAGTGGATCGTCTACCGCGCGTATCATCCCTTGACGGAAAAGGACATCGCCGACTACAAAGAACTGCTGGGGCAGAACCTGATCCGACCAACGTCACTCGAAATCTGGGTCATGAAGGCTGACGGCTCGGACAAGCGGCAGATCACCAACCTGGGGGCGGCGAGTTTCGGGCCGGCTTTCACTGCCGACGGCAAGAAAATTATTTTCTCGTCGAATTACGATCCCGAGACGCACGCCACGGGCGGCATGGGAAACTTCGAACTGTGGCTCGTCAACCCCGACGGTACCGGCCTCGAGCGCGTTACCTACAGCGACGGCTTCGACGGCTTCCCTATGTTCTCGCCCGATGGCAAAAAGCTGGTGTGGGCGTCGAACCGCAACGCCAAAGCACCGCACGAGACGAATATTTTTATCGGGGACTGGGTTCCGTAGGTAGCTCCGAGGTCCCCAACTTCTCGCGCACAAAACGCGCGAGAAATGGCGCACCGCACGCCGTCGCTACTTGGGGACCGTTTTGTCTCTCGCGGCAAGCCATCCCACCACGGCTAGCATTCCGACCCAGCCGAGTAATCGGACGATCGCGGCGATCTTCGTGTCATCGTCCAGCACGCCGAGGCTGGAGAAGATGGCGTAGAAGTCGTGCTCGACGAAATCTGGGTCGCCCGTCGTGACCAGCGGAAGGGCCTGCGCGCGGGCGTCGGCCATGTAGGTCGCGGTGTAGAGCCAGTTCTCGAAAAAGAAGAACAGGCAGAAGACGAAGCCTGCGGTTTGGCGTTGGGTGAAGAAGTATGCGGCCAGGAGAAACGGGACCAACCATTGCAGCAGCGTGCCTCCCCAGAGGCCGAGCGTAGGGCCGAACCAGCCCAACAGATTGTGTCCGCCTTCGTGGACGACCAGGTTGGCATTGTCGATGAAGAGGAATCCGCCGTAGGCGGAGAACGCGTAGGCCAGAAATGCGCCGTAAAAGACGAACCACGCCACCAGCGCCGGGCGCGAAACCGGCTTCCAGGGCTCGTCGAGGATCGATCGCAGGCATTCGAGCATGGTGCTCATGTGACAATTCTATGGGCACCGATTAGGTCGCGGGAGATTACGAACGTCAGGCCGGGTGGCGGATAGCGCGGCCAAGATTTGGCCACACATGGAACCTCTGCGGTCGCGGGCCGCCCTCGTTTCTTGTTACATTGGTCTGACGAGAGCGGCCTTGCCTAGAGAGACTTAGCAAATACGTCTCTACGATAGATTCGAAGTTTATGAAAGTTCGGCATTGGATTACGGCGACCGTGCTAATTCTGCTGGTGGCTGCGGCCATCCTGGGAATGGTGTGGACGCGCGACCTGCCGGCGGCCAGTGACGATACCGCTGCCACGCCGGGAAAGAAACTGGGGGGACGCAAGGTGTCGGCCTCGCCGCATCCGCTGGTCGACCAGCGTCCGTTGCAAACAGCGCGGCGCACGGGCGCCGTGGCGGGTACTCCGGAAGAACGACAGCTGGCGCATCAGGCAGAAAAAGTGGCCGATCACGAGGTCGACCTCTCGTTCTTCGATGCCCTGCGCACCGCGGAAGAAAATCCGCCCCCGCTTTCTGCCGAGGCCAAGGAGATCGCCGACCGCAAGTTAAAGGCCGAGCAGACGCTCAAGGAAGATCAGGAAAACATTAAACTGCTGACGCGCAAGCTGGCCGCGGCCCCCGAAGCGCAAAAGGACAACCTGCAGGATCAGATCGACGTCGCCAAGGCGCAGATGGATCTGGACCAGGACGAAGTGGACGACGCGGGGGAGGATCTGGAGCAGGCCGGCGGCGATCCGCAGTCAAAGATCAAACGACTGCAGGCAGAACACGAGGCCGGCGATCATAACGCGGTGGCGCCGGGGTCGGCTGTAAATCCGCATGAGCAGGATTACCAGACGCATACCCTGCTGAGCGTGTTCCGGGCCTGGCGGGCCTGGCGCGAGAAACAAGCGCTTCTTCAGGAAGCACGCGATGAGACCACCGCCAAGCAGCAGCGGCTGGCTCAGCGGCACGCCACCCTGGCCATGCAGGTCGAGAGAGACAAGGAGAGCCGCGAAGGCGCCAAGCAGCAGGCAACGGGATTCTCGAAAAACAGTAAGGCGGCGAGTCGCGAGGAGTCGAGGTCGGCGGCGAAGACGGCGCTTGATTCTCTGAAACAGTACACCCGCGATCAGAAAAATCTTGCCGACCTGGGACGCCGGGTGCAGGACGAGCAGGAACTGAGCGATGTCTACACCGCCTGGATTGCGCTGGTTGAAACTCGCGAACGGGCCGCGCTGCATAACCTGATCGAATCGACGCTGGGAATCCTGCTGGTTCTAGTCGCGGTGTACGTGGCGAACCGGTTGATTGAACGCTTGTTCACGGGGATGAAAGCGGAGAACCGGCGAATCGATACCCTGCGCGCGGTGGTGAAATTTGCGGCGCAGGCGGCAGGCGCCGTGCTGATCTTATTCATCGTCTTTGGCCTGCCCACGCAGGCCACCACCGTTCTCGGACTGGCTGGCGCCGGCCTCACGGTCGCCATGAAGGACTTTATCGTCGCGTTTTTCGGCTGGTTCGTGCTGATGGGGAACAACGGGGTTCGGGTGGGCGATTGGGTGGAGATCAACGGTGTAGGCGGAGAAGTGGTTGAGGTCGGATTGCTGAAGACGGTGCTGCTCGAGACCGGCAGTTGGAGCGACGCGGGACATCCCACCGGCCGCCGCGTTTCCTTTGTGAACAGCTTCGCCATTGAAGGACACTTCTTCAACTTCACCACCTCAGGCCAGTGGATGTGGGACGAACTGCAAGTGCTGATTCCGGCGGGGCAGGACCCATACCCGGTGATCGACGGAATTCAAAAAATCGTGGAGAAGGAAACGGCCGCGAACGCCGGCAAGGCGGAAGCGGAGTGGCAGCAGGCGACGGCGAAATATCGCGTGCAGACGCTCTCGGCCAGGCCTGGGATCAACGTGGTTCCCACCGGCTCAGGCATCGAAGTGCACGTCCGTTACATCACGCGGGCGTACGAACGGCACGAGACCCGCAAGCGAGTTTATGAGGCAGTGGTGGAAATGATGCATGGGAAGCGGGAGGCGGTGAAGGTGTAGTGCTTCTAGCGCTTGGCTCTTAGTCGACGACCTGAGCGGCGAGCGAAAGATTGAGTACAAACTGCAGAGAAGTTGATCTTCCCGTACGATCCAGAATCCAACGATTCGATGACCAGCCAAGAGGAACTCGGCGCACTCATCGTCACCGGGGCGAGCCGTGGGATTGGCGCGGCGGTGGCCCGGCTCGCTGGGGAGCGCGGATACGCGGTTGCCGTCAACTTCCTCAGCGGTGAGGCCGAGGCGAAACAGGTGGTCGATGAGATCGTGGCGGGTGGAGGACGCGCAGTCGCGATTCGAGCCGACGTCGCGCACGAAGAGCACATCGTACGCCTGTTCGAAACAGCGGAGCGGGAGTTGGGCCCCATCAAAGGGCTCGTCAACAATGCGGGCGTGACGGGCGGGTTTGCGCGGGTGGAGGAAGTGTCGAGAGAGGCAATTAATAAGGTCTTCGCAGTAAACGTGGCCGGCGCGATGTTGTGCGCTCGCGAGGCGGTGCGGCGTATGTCGACGCGGCGAGGTGGAACGGGCGGTGCGATCGTAAATATCTCTTCCCGCGCGGCGCACACGGGAGCACCAGGGGAATGGGCCCACTACGCGGCGACGAAGGGCGCGATTGACAGCTTCACCATCGGGCTCGCGCGGGAAGTCGCGACGGAAGGGATTCGGGTCAACGCGGTCGCCCCCGGACTGGTCCAGACCGGGCTGCACGCGGCCAACGGCGAGCCCAAGCGGTTGGAGCGGCTGATGGGAACGATTCCGATGGGAAGGGCGGGCCTGCCGCACGAAGTGGCGGAGGGAGTGCTTTGGCTGCTGTCTCCGGCCGCGTCTTACACAACTGGGGCGATTTTGGAGATCGGTGGCGGGCGGTGATAGCGCAGACCAAACTACATTGTCATTCCGGTTTGGTTGTCAAAGATCGCGACCGGCTGAAAACCCGGATGAAAATCACAGCCTATAATCAGCATGCCGTTGGCTCCTTCTCTCCAGCCTTGGTCTGTTTCGTCACAACCAATCTACTCGCTGCGATGAGCCCACGTGGTTATGCAGTCAAGCTCAGCGAGGGATCTAAGTCCTTGCCTGCACCACCAAGTGTCGCGTTGCCCGCGAACACCCAGATCCCTCGCTGCGCTCGGGATGACAGATCGCATGGGATGCACCAACTCTAGCCAGTGATCGTTATGCGTTTCCTTTGATCTCTAGATCCTTCCTCAAGTATCCCTTGATGTTCTCCGGCAGGCGTGACGCGTGCAGGATATCGCGCAGTTGCGGAGGCGGCAGGCGGCGGGCGAATTCCAGCGCGTGGGCCAGCGGCGTGTGCGGGTTGCGCAACAGGGCGACACGAACGTCGGGACGTAGCGACCATTTCGAGTGATGGCAGACCGCGCCGACGAAGGCGGGAGCGGCTCCGGGGCGCTGCAATGCTTTGACAATGGCGGCCTCGCCGAGGCGGGAATTCTCGAGCGCGGTCTGCCAGACGCGCGACGCTTTGTCGAGCAGCAGCGCTGCGGCCACGCTCCCGGAGCAACGGCGGGCAAGCGAGATCCGCTCCCCGAGGCTGACGGAGGCGAGGCGGGAAACGAGAATGTCATCGGCAATGCGCTTCAGGTCCGCAGCGGCGTCGGGGAGGAGCGCGAAATGCATCAGGTCGAAGGTATAGAGTTCGCGGATCAGGCGCAGCACAAGACGACGCGGCGTGTGGGGATGGGCGGCGAGGGCGAGGCGCACTTTCGGCGACTTGGTCACAACCGAGTTTGTGCTGATTTGTGCGATGTCTTCGGCAGCCAAGTCACGGTTTTTTAGTTGGGCGAGAATGAGGTCTTCAGTGAGAGCAGGATCCGCGGGGGCGTGTAGCGTCGACCGAGCAGATCCGTCCGACGAGTCGAGCGCGGGATCTGTTTCTGGCAAATTCATGCGCTGTCTAGCGAAGCGCGGAAACTCGACTCGCGGCGGCTCTCCGCGCCATTCGCAGAGCGCCCTCCACCGGTTCGACGACCTGAGGATTGACTTCCAGGCGCGGGTCCAGCCGGCGCAGTTCATTGTAAAAAACCTGGCCCACGAGCGGAGCGTGACGAAAGACGCCCCCCGTCATGGCCACTGGGACTGGGGCCATGTCGGAACCCGCGAACAAACGGCGAGCTACAATGACAGCGATCTGGGCCAGTTCCCTGCCCCCCTGGGTGAGAACTTCGGCAGCGAGATTATCTTGGCTGTTGGCTACGGTCGGGAAGAGCGCGGCAAAGTCGGGAGGCGGAATCGAATTGGCGGCGCGGGCCAGTTCGGCGAGCGTGGTGACTCCCCAGACTTCGCCGAGGGCTGCGGCAAAGGACGAGTAAAGCTCCAGAATTCCGTCATTCGCGGCGGAGGCGCCAGAGGCGTCAACGGCGCGGAGTACAGCGCCCACGGCGGCGCGGCCGATCCAGTGCGCCGAGCCTTCGTCGCCGATGGCGAAGCCCCAGCCTCCGGCCCGGGCTGTATTTCCCTGGCGGTCGCGGCCATAGGCGATCGAACCCGTGCCGGCGATGACAACGACGCCAGGACAGGTGTCAAACGCCGCTTCCAGGGCGATCTGCATGTCGCCAACGACTTCAATAGGGGTGGGAAGAAGCTCGGCCAATGCGCGACGGACGATCGCCGCGCACTCGGGACGAGCCGCTCCGGATCCTCCAACACAAGTATGTGCGACTTGCGGGGGGGTGATGCCCGCGGCGGCACAGGCCTGGCGCACCGATTGGTGGAGCGATTCGCGCGCTTGCACCTCGCCAACGCGAACGATGTTGCTGGGACCTGCGGTCGCCGTCGCCAGGAGTTGAGACTCATCCCCTACAGCGCAGGTAGTTTTGGTGCCGCCGCCGTCGATTCCAAGATAGTAGGACACGAGGAAAGTTCTAACACAGAAGCGGTTCTCAGTTCTCAGTGTCAGTGCTCACCTGCCGGTTCTCAGCAGGCATCTGTGCATCCACGGAGCGAGGTCTCCATAGTCGCACTCGCGCCGGACGGAAATTGCCTCCATAATTGGGTCTCCGGTGAAATGTTCTTCACGCAACAAGAGACGAAAGAATGACTGCGAAGATTCAGGCTTCAGAACTCGACAATAATGGCGACGTGCGCTCGCGTTCGTGGGGCGCACGGCTGATATGCATCTTGCTTCGACTATGCCGGGAGCGGTGCGGGGGAATCATTATCATTTGCGGCGGCGGGAGGCGATCGTGCTGCTGCCGGGCGTGAACTGGTCGTTGCACTGGAACGAGGGCGAGGGATCCGCGCCGCAACATCGGGCGTGTGATGGAAGCCTGGCGGTGATAGTGCTGGTGCCGGGAGCGTCGCACGCGGTGCGCAACGACGGCGACACCGCCCTATGGTTAGTGGCGATTTTGTCGGAAACCTACGATCCGGGGAAGAGCGTTTCGCGGAAGGTGGTCTAGCTGCGAAAGCGGATTCCTCGCTCCGCTCGGAACGACAAGGATTACTCCTAAGACTTTTTGCTGAACTGACTTGGCATGGGCCTGAACAGAATCGATTTCGCCATCATCGGACTTTACCTGGCAGGCATCACCCTGTTTGGGCTGCGCTTTCGAAAACGGCACAGGACGCTGCGGGACTACTTCCTGGCCGGGCGCGACATCCCCTGGTGGGCGATCGCGCTCTCGATTGTCGCGGCTGAGACCAGCACGCTGACCATCATCAGCATTCCGGGGCTGGCCTATGACACGAACTTCACGTTTCTCCAGGTCGTCATGGGGTACGTGGTGGGGCGAGTGGTTATCAGTTTTGTGTTGCTGCCGCACTACTTCCGCGGCGATCTCTTCACGGCTTACGAATTGATTGAACGGCGCTTTGGTCGCGGGCTGCGGTCTCTGACTGCGGGATTGTTTCTGCTCACGCGGGCGGCTGCGGAGGGCGTGCGCGTCTATGCAGTTTCGATCGTCGTGTCGATTGCTCTGGGGACGGGCGAGGTAGCGTCGATTGCGATCATCACTGCATTGACGCTCATCTATACGTTCGAAGGTGGGCTGGCGGCGGTGATCTGGACCGACGTCGTGCAGACAGCGATCTACGTGGGCGGAACGCTGGTGGGACTGGCGACGATTCTACATCTCGTTGCTGGAGGATGGACGGGCATTCATGCCGCGGCGGCCAGTGCCGGCAAGCTGCAGGTATTCGATTTTCGCGGAAGCATCTGGATTCCGTATACGTTCTGGGCGGGAGTGATCGGCGGGGCATTCTTTACGGTGGCTAGTCACGGCACCGATCAACTCATCGTGCAGCGACTGCTGGCGGCTCGGGGACGGAAACAGTCCGCGACCGCTCTGGTTTCCAGCGGAGTCGCAGTTCTATTTCAGTTTGCGCTGTTCCTGATGATGGGCATCTTGCTATGGGCCTACTATCGGGCGCCCTCAACGCAATTCGGAAGGCCGGACCGCATTTATCCGACATTTATTGTGACGCGCATGCCGCATGGCATTTCGGGGCTGCTGATTGCGGCGATCCTGGCAGCGGCGATGTCGAACCTGAGCGCTGCGCTGAATTCGCTCTCGTCGAGCGCAATCATGGATTTCTATGCCCGGCTGCGCCCGCAGGCTGACGAAACCACCAAGATGCGGCTCTCGCGGCTAGCGACGCTGGCCTGGGCGCTGGTACTGTTTGGACTGGCGGTGATCGCGCTGCACAAGGTTGGGCGTGTAGTGGAAGTAGGGCTGCAGATCGCGTCGGTCGCCTACGGGGCGCTGTTGGGGGTGTTCTTGCTCGGAGTGCTGACGCGGCGGGCTAATCAGCGCGGGGCAATGGTGGGAATGCTGTTCGGGTTCGGAGTTGAACTATACTTATGGCTCGGGACCCGCGTGCCGTGGACGTGGTGGGTGATGATCGGGACCGCGCTCACGTTTGGGGTAGGTTTGATGGCCAGTAGCATGCTGGGCAGAGGTGAGGCTTAGCTTCGGAATCGTCCTTGAAAGAAAGAGAACCTTGGGCCACTTTTTGCTTGTTGTCTACCAAGTGGAGTGTCTCTATGAATAACACTTTTCGGCTTCTCGGAGTGTTGCTGCTCTCTGTGTCGGTGGCGTTCTGCCAGGCATCGCTAGAAACGAAGCGGGAACATCAGACTTTTCAGACAAACCTGGCCAGCGGCACAAATCTTCGTTTGCACTTGCACGCTGGCGACTTCCGCGTTGTAGGCACCGATGCGGAGAGGATTTCTATTCACGTCGAGGGCAAGAACGTGCCACAGGCAAGGAAGGTCAAGATTCAGGTGAAGCGCTCGGACGGAGCCGTGGATCTGAAGCTCTCGCACGTGCCCAAGAACGAACTTCAAGTTACGATCGAAATTCCCAAGTCGACCAACCTGTTCGCGCGTATGCGAGGTGGGGATCTCTCCGTGGAGGGGGTGGAGGGAGACAAGGATCTTGAGTTGACCGGGGGCGATTTGATCATTCAGGTAAGAAGTCCGCAAGAGTACGCCCACGTCGATGTTTCCGTCAGGTTCGGAGACGTTAGCGGCACGCAGTTCGGCGAACCGAAGGGCTGGCTGGGGAATTCCGTCCGCAAAGAGGGCACCGGAAAATACCGGCTGCACGCGCATGTCATGGCTGGCGATCTGGTACTGAAATCGTGACTCAACTGCAGCTTCGCCGGCAAGGACTCCTGCCACCGGCGCTCAAGACGCCGCACTTCGACGGCGGCGCAGGCGTTGGCGGGTTTCTGGCTTGTCTGGGGCTCCGCCCTCTGCTACGCCTCTGCCTCCCATCAGTTCTCGTCTTCTTGAGGTTCTCTCTAATCGCTACCTCCGCTATACTCCCAACTCCGGTGCATGAACGACGATTCCAACCCATCAGCAAGCACACGTCCTGATCTCTCGCGCGACCTTGGGGTGAGCCATGCTTCGGCCGTAGTCGTCGGGACGATTATCGGGAGCGGCATTTTTCTTGTGCCGGCGGAGATGATGCAGGCGGTGGGCTCCGCTCGGCTCGTTTATCTGGCGTGGATTGTGGGCGGGCTGCTGTCGTTCTTCGGCGCGCTCACCTATGCGGAACTGGGGGCGATGAAGCCGCAGGCGGGCGGAGAATATGTATACGTCCGCGACGGATATGGCCCACTGGCCGGGTTTCTCTACGGGTGGACCTGGTTCGTGATCGCGAAACCGGCGTCGGTGGCGACCGTGCTCACGGGGCTGGTACGAATTCTAGGAACGTTTCCCGTCTTCTCCTTCTTCTCTGCAAACCTGATCTCCACGCCCATTGCCGTCACCTGGGGACAGATCGTCGCGATCGCCGCGGCCATTCTCATCTCGTTTCTGAATTATCTGGGGATCAAGAAGGCGGGCCAGTTCCAGCTTGTGTTTACGCTGCTGAAAGTCGCCATCATTCTCGGCATTGTTGTCATCTGCTTCAGCGGAGCCGGAGCTGTCGCGGGGCGGGGATGGAGCAACTTTACGGGGAGCTTCGCGGGCGCGAAAGGCGGCGTGGCTGGCTTCATGGCGGCGCTGGTGGCAGCGCTGTGGGCTTACGACGGATGGAACGATCTCAACATGGTGGCCGGCGAAGTGAAGCGCCCGGAGCGGAACATTCCGATTGCGCTGATCGCGGGCGTGGCCACGGTGGGCGCGCTCTACATGCTGGTGAATGCGAGTGTGCAATACGTGCTGCCCGCGAGCGCGATTGCGGCTTCGCCGCGTCCAGCGTCGGATGCGGTGGCGCTCGTCCTGGGGCACATGGGCGCCGGCATCGTCTCGGCGGGTATGGCGCTCTCGATGCTGGTCACCCTCAACGGCACGATCATGAGCGGGGCGCGCGTGCCGTTCGCGATGGCGCGCGACGGATATTTTTTTCGGGCGCTGGCCGATGTACATCCGCGGTTTCACACGCCATCGGTGGCGATCGGGGTGCAAGCGCTGCTGTCGATTTTGCTGCTGTTGCTGGGGGCGAATTTCCGCCAGCTTTTTTCTTTGGCCATCTTCGCGGAGTGGTTGTTCTACTTGATCGCGGGCAGCACGGTTTTTGTGTTTCGCCGGCGCGAGCCGCAAGCCGCGCGGCCTTACCGCATGTGGGGATATCCTGTGGTGCCGGCTTTGTTCGTGACCGTGGCGGCGGCGCTGTTGGGCTACACGTTTAAGAATGACTGGCCGAACTCGGGATATGGCGTGCTTGTCATTCTGGCCGGGATTCCGGCGTTTCGATACTTCTCGCGACTGCGAGCAATGAACCGCCAAGGACGCTAAGAAGACGTGCCCGCAGGGAATCCTGCGGAACCCTCGTTTCCACCTGTCTTTTCAGGTTTTGTTCCTGTATTGTGGAAATCTCGCCGGAGCAGCCACACGCCAACCTGCGCGTCACGCGCCTGTTCTGGGCCGTTTTCTCATAGGGACCTCTCCCCAGTTACTTAAGGTCAAGAGCCGTGGACACGTTTACCCCCTGTCCTATCTCCCGTATTTTGAAGACTCCAAGCTCCCGGCGCACTCCCCAGCTGGGTCCCAATGGAGTGAATTTGGCATGGCGACACCTTACCGCGGATTTCAACTAGGACTACTGCCCGAACGCAAGATCAACAAGCGGGCTCTGGCCACCAGCTACGGTTTGGTGACGCTGGCGGTGCTGCTGTTTATCAATCTGAGTTTGCTGCTGCCGGAAAAACTGCAACTGACGCAATATCACGTGACGGAACTGATACCGATGCCGTCTCTGCGGCCGCAACCGGCTCCGATCAAGCCCAAGCCGGCGGTCAAGGCGAAACTGCTTCCCGCGGTGAAGCTGCCGGTGTTCGAGCAGCCCAGGTTGGTGGTGCCCCGCGAAGCGCGGCGCCAAGCTGCACAGCCGGTCGAGGCGCCGAAAGTTGTGGTGAACCAGTTCGTTGCGCCGCAAATCAAGGTCGCGGGCGGGGCGCGCCCGCAACTGCTGCATACTGGAGAATTTGGCGGAAGCTCGCAGACGCCAACCGTAAACGCGCCCGTAGAGAAAGTGCAGACGGGCGGATTCGGCGATCCGAATGGATTGCCGGGCACGGGCAAGCAGGGCGCGAAGTTGTACAGCGCGTCACTGGGCTCGTTTGATATGCCCGCGGGCCCGGGACAGGGCAACGGATCCGGGGGAGCCAAGGGAATCAAGGGAACTGTTGCCAGCGCAGACTTCGGCAGCAGCATCGCAACCGGAGGCAAGGGCGACGGGCGCAGTAACGGCAAGGGTGTTGCCACCGGCGGATTCGGATCGGAGCAGGTGGTGCATCAGGGCCCCAAGATTGCGCCGGCGGACTCAAGCGCGCCGACCACTCCGGTGGAGATCACGTATAAACCGAATCCGGTCTATACCGACGAAGCGCGCAGCTTGAAGCTCGAGGGCGAAGTGCTGCTCGAGGTGAGCTTCTCAGCAAGAGGAACGTTGCAAGTGAATCGTGTCGTGAGAGGGCTGGGTCACGGGCTCGATGAAGCCGCCATCGCCGCAGCCAACAAGATGCGGTTCAAGCCGGCACTGCGCAGCGGACAGCTGGTGGATTCGACAGCAATCGTTCACGTCGTGTTCCAGATGGCGTACTGAAGATTTCGGCGAAGTTGCTCGGGCGGTTTTGGTTTCGGGATTGAAATCGGGTTACAGAAAACTTGGAGAAAAGAGTCATGCGTACTTGGAATTGCATTTTTGCAGCGGCATTGCTGGCGTCGATGAGCGCTGCCGCACAGCAGGCGGCGAAGTCACAGCCGGCTACGCCGGACGCGGCGCAGGCGGCACAATCGTCTCCGGCGGCGGATCCCGCGGCGGCGCAACCGGCGCAAGCCCAGCCCGCGCCAGCGCAGGCTTCGCAGGCGGCTGGGGCCGCGCCGGCAACTCCGGCGGCTCCGGCGACCGTTGCGTCTCCGACCACCATGGACCAGGTCGTGACGCTATTCATCGAGCGCGAACACGGCTTGATCAAGGCGCTGTCCAATCGCACGCCGGTGGTTGAGACCTACCTGCAGAATCTGACCAGCGATCCGCAGCTTGGCCCCGTGCCCAGCGAGGATCACTATTTCCTCGGCCGCATGGATATGGGCGAAACCGTCGACCGCAAGGACTACCTGAAGGACGACGACAAGGGCGGCATGCAAGCCCGTCTCCTGGGCGGCCTGCAGAAGCTTTACAAGGTGCAGTACCAGCCGCTGGGCTTCTCGTGGATGGTCTATGCGGACCGCACCGACTTCGACCGCGAGCACTACGAATTTCACTACGTGCGCCGCGAATTCCTAGGCGACGTGCGCAGCCTGGTGTTCGACGTGACGCCGAAGAAGGGATCCGGCCGTGGCCGCTTCCTGGGCCGCGTCTGGGTAGAAGACCAGGGCTACAACATCGTGCGCCTGAATGGGACCTACTATCCGGCGCCGCGCAATTCCTATTTCTTCCACATGGACAGCTGGCGACTGAACCTGATCCCGGGCTACTGGGTGCCGGCCTTCATCTATAGCGAGGAAGGCGACTTCAGCGCTGGGGTAAAGAACAAAGTAGCCTTCAAGGCGCAGACCCGCATCTGGGGTTATGACCTGAAGAAGGGCGGCAAGGACGACGAACTGACTCAGATCCGCGTGGACAGCGTGAAAGATGAGAGTGCGGCCGCGCAGGATGCGTCTCCCCTGCAGGCGGAGCGGGTTTGGCAGCAGCAGGCAGAAGACAACGTCATCGAGCGCCTTACGTATGCCGGACTGCTGGCGCCCGAAGGTGATGTGGACCACATTCTCCAAACCGTGGTCAACAACCTGGAAGTCACTAACAACATTGATTTGCCGCGACCGGTGCGCACGCGCGTGCTGCTGACGGCGCCACTGGAAACCTTTAGCGTGGGCAACACTATCGTGATCAGCCGCGGTTTGGTTGACGTGCTGCCGGATGAGGCCAGCCTGGCTGCAGTCCTTTCGCATGAACTGGCGCACATCGTGCTCGGACACAACCTGGGCTCGAAGTACGCGTTCAACGATCGCATGCTGTTCTCCGACGACTCGACCTATCAAAACCTGGGCTTCAAGCACATTCCTGAAGAAGAAACGGCGGCTGACAAGAAAGCGGTCGACTTGTTGAAGAACTCGCCGTACGCACAGAAGCTCGATAACGTTGGACTGTTCCTGAAGGCTCTGCAACAGCGTGCTCCGCAACTGGGAGCGTTGCTCACGACTCACCTGGGCAATCCTCTGGCTGAGGGCGCCACGGTCACGCGCCTGTCGGCGCTGGCCACGCAAGGCCCAGCGCTCGACAACAGCAAACTGGATCAGATCGCAGCGCTGCCTCTGGGAGGACGCGTGAAGATCAATCCCTGGGACGACCGGGCGGAAATGGTGAAGACGGCTCCCGTCGCCATCACCTCGGCACGCGACAAGATGCCGTTTGAAGTGACGCCGTTCTTCCCACGGCTGGCGCGGTATGGTTCGGGCACCACCCCGACTCCGACCACGGCGGCCGCGAACTCGGGCTCGGGCAACTAGCGCTCAGTACGAGCCAGTCTAAAAGCTCTACTCCAGGTTGAAAGAAGACGAGGGCCGGGATCCGGAATATCCTTCCGGGATACCCGGCCTTCGTTCTTTGGAGGAAACGGCGGTCGTAAGCGCGTTAACTCCGGGGGGAGTCGAGTCGCTGTTTGCAGCTCGCCTGCACATTGCCCCGTCCTCCTCTGAAATCAAGCGCAAAGACAACGTTCCATAACCGGACCTCTGGCCCCCAAGTGCGAGAAAATACTTGACTTTCGTTGAGTTTAGCCTATATCAGGACCTCATCTCGCAGCCTGGCACCGTCTCGCTTCTTCGCTAGGCAAGCGTCTTTGACAAATTCAGCTGGAGGTCTTTACCGGTTGGATTCTGCACACCACCTACTCCACCGATCGTGCCAACTACGCTGACTCCCAGCATGGCAACCATCTGGGCCGCACCGACTTGGACACGGCTTCCCTCACCTACAGACTGAATAACTGGGTCACGTTTGTCCATGAAGTCAGTTACATCGTTACTCGCACCGCCAACAATCACGAGGCCACCGGAATCACATTCGATTACCTGCCATTCGCGGGTGCCCCGACCCGGCAGGCACACAACTGGCGCAACGAATTTGGGCCGGTGTTTACGTTCTAACTCGTTGCATGGTTTGAAACGCTTCGTTCAGGTCACCGGTTCCGTCGGAGGTTTTGTCGCGCCTTCGACGGGACCGCTTAACAAAAAGGCCGGTCACCGCGCTTTGCGTCGCATCTTTGCGCAGGGACGGACGCGGCTGACGTGCAGAATCGAGCAACGATGGGATTGTCGCTGCTTGAAAAACGGGTGTAGCATACGCGGCGAGCTAACTAAGATCGTGGGACATTATTTATCCCACAGTTCTAAGAACTGGAGCCGGCTCCATGAACACACTTCCGATTTTGCTAGGCGCGCTGTGTGTCTATGCTCTGGCATACCGCTACTACAGCGCATACATTGCGGCAAAGGCGTTGTCCCTTGACGACCGCCGTACCACTCCCGGCCACCTCTATGCGGACGGGCACAACTACATTGCTTCTCCCCGGTGGGTGCTGTTCGGACACCACTTTGCCGCCATTGCCGGCGCCGGACCGTTGGTGGGACCGACGCTGGCGGCTCAGTTCGGATTCGCTCCCGGCTTTCTTTGGATCCTGGTGGGAGCGGTCCTGGCAGGTTGTGTACAAGACTTTATGGTGCTGGTCGCGTCGGTGCGCCATCGCGGACGCTCGCTGGCGGACATTGCGCGCACCGAGATCAGCCCTTTCGCGGGATTGGTCGCCATGATCGCAGTCCTGTTCATTCTCCTGGTCACGTTGGCAGGCCTTGGCATCGTGGTCGTCAACGCTCTCTCGAACAGCCCGTGGGGAGTGTTCACCATTGGGATGTCGATTCCCATCGCGCTCATCATGGGGCTGTGGATGTTCAAGAGCCACGCAGGGAAAATCACGGTTACTGGCCCCAGCGTCTTTGGGGTCGTCATGCTGATCGGTGGCGTGATCGCCGGACAGTGGGTAGCACAGAGCGGCGCTGCCGGAGCGCTGACCTTCACACCTCACGAGATCACCATCCTGATGGGGGTTTACGGGTTGATTGCCTCCGTGCTCCCGGTGTGGCTGCTGCTCGAACCGCGCGACTATCTTTCAACCTACGTCAAACTGGGGACGATCGCCTTTCTGGTCGTCGGCGTGTTTATCGTGCATCCCAACATCAACTTCCCGAACTTCACGCAATTTGTGCACGGTGGCGGACCGATCATTAAAGGCAAGCTGTTCCCCTTCCTGTTTGTGACGATTGCGTGCGGAGCCATATCCGGATTCCACTCGCTGGTTTCGTCCGGGACGACTCCGAAGATGCTGGACAAAGAATCGGACGCGCGCTTCATCGGCTACGGAGCCATGGTCTGTGAGTCGCTGGTCGGCGTGCTCGCCCTGGTTGCCGCCTGCTCCACGTTTCCCGGTGATTATTTCGCGATCAATACCACGCCTCAAGTCTTCGGCACATTGGGACTGCACACTGTGAACCTCGACACCTTTTTACGTGAGGTCGGCGAAAAACTCGCCGGTCGCACCGGAGGGGCCGTTTCACTCGCGGTCGGCTGGCCCAGATCTTCCGCGGCCTCCCCGGCATGGATCGCTTGATGGGCTACTGGTATCACTACGCGATCATGTTTGAGGCGTTGTTCATCCTGACCACGGTCGACACGGGAACGCGCGTTGCCGGCTATGTCTTACAGGAACTGATGGGCAAGGTGTACACGCCTTTTGGGAATACGGCGTGGCTTCCCGGCAATCTCTTTACCAGCTTTTTTGTCGTGCTGGCTTGGGGATACTTGATCTACACCGGTAACATCTCCACCATCTGGCCACTGTTCGGCACCGGGAACCAGTTGCTGGCGACCATTGCGCTGGCGGTGGTCACTACGTTTCTGATCAACATGGGCAAGACGAACTACGCATGGATCCCGGGACTCCCCATGTGCTTTGTCGGCATTACGACCATGACCGCAGGAGTGCTATCGATTAAGAACATCTTCTGGCCGCTCACAGCCAAGCCCGGCCAGGTGTTCACGGGCTATCTGGATTCGATCTTGATGTCGATCTTCATCGTGGGAGTGGTGCTGGTGGTGTTCAACGCGGCGCTGCACTGGTACCGCGTACTGCACGGCGCTCCGGTTCCACAGGAGGCCTTCGGTCCGCCAGTAACTGCCGCGGGCGAGATCAAAATGGGCTGCTGCTGAAGCGACGATGAACGACTTCTTGGCCGCAAGGCTCGGCGGCGTTCACGCTCCGCCGATCTTCAACGGTTTACGCAGATTGCCGTTTCCCTTCTCCTGCAGGGCGTAGAGCATCTTCTGCCACACACGGGCGGTGAGGAACGCGTCGGAAAGGGCGTGGTGCGCGTCGTGGACGTCGACGCGGTAGAACTTGGCGAGGACCACGTAACGTAACGAATGGAGCGGGGCATCCGGGACAGACCGGACGCGGGGTTCGCGTTCGGTCCAGATCGTCGCCACCAGTTCGGCATTAGCGTCCTTCTAGTTGGGACCAGATTGCAGTCCGGAATTTTTCTTCGATGAGCGCTTGCGCCCGCGCCGTCGTGCGAAACGACTCCTTCAGAACGTTCTTGAGGAACGCAACCACCGAGTCAGTCACCACCGATTCCGAGGAAGACGCCACGCGCAGACCTCAGGCACAGGACGGATGTTAGGGTGGGCGCGGCGGCCAAAGTCAAAAGCGATGTGGGACATTAAGTGCGAGCGAAACGGTGAGTGGGTTACATTCCGTTTGCAGCCGCGTGGGCAAATCCGCGGCGATGCATTTTTGACGATATCGCGATATGTGTTATACCTCCGAAGTCTCAAGGTTACGCACACCCGCAAAAGGAGACTCGGGATGTCCTGCTGCCTGATCAAGCGATTCTTATGTTGCGCGGTCCTAGTCTTCGACGCAGCAATCGCTTCCGCTCAGAACACCGAGGCGAAGGCTCCGCCGGTAATCGATGTTCACGTTCACGCGATGGACGGGAACTTTCCCGGCGTCGCACCTATGTGTCCGAACACCTCAAAGTTCACCGCGTCCGATCCTAAGGAGAAGGAAGAGCCGTTCGGATGGGTGAAAGAGCCCTGCACTCCCGCACTCTATCCGTCCGCCCCGGGCGAGTACATGAAGGATGTTCTAGCCGAGATGGAGCGCCTCAACGTCACCGCGGTTGTCTTCGGCGATCCGAAAAGCGTACAGAAATGGAAAGACTCCGCACCTACCCGGGTCATCCCCGGCACATCTTTTCAGAGCGGAATGGCTCCCGGCCGGCGCGTGGCCCTCGAAGAGTTGCGAAAAGACTTCACCAACGGCGGCTTCAAGGTCATGGGCGAGATCGGTCTCCAATATGAGGGCATCTCACCCAGCGATCCCTCGGTCGATACCTACTTCGCGCTGGCCGAGGAACTGGATATTCCCGTGGCGGTGCATATGGGCACCGGCGGCTCAGGACGCGCGAACGTGACCATGCCAAAATTCCGCGGCTCCATGGGGAACCCGCTTCTGTTGGAGGAACTCCTGGCGCGCCACCCGAAATTGCGTGTTCAAGTAATGCACGCAGGCTATCCCATGATCGAAGAGATGCTCACGCTGCTGCAGGCGAACTCCCACGTGTATGTGGACGTTGCCGGGCTGATCTGGAGCTATCCCATCAAGGAAGTCAGTCGCTATATTGAGCGACTGGTAGACGGCGGATTCGAGGACCGCGTGATGTTCGGGACCGACCAACTGCTCTGGCCCAAGTTGATGGCCTATTCGATCAGCATCATCCAGAACGCCGATTACCTGACGGCCCAACAGAAGCGCGACATTCTGTACAACAACGCAGCGCGATTTCTGAGAATCGACAATACCCAGGGCAAGTGAGAACGTTGTTATCAGGCCACGGCACTCAGATCCCAGGATCACGCCGATACACTGTGGGGGCCCATGGACATACAAGAAAATGCCAAAGTCCGCAGGCGAACCTGATTGTGCAGTACGGCGCTATGATCGCGGTTATCCGTGATGAAATTCGAGGAGCAAAGAACGCCGTAGTTCGCGATGGAGCCCAGTCGATGATGACGCGAACAGTGAATCTTGCGCGGCTGATCTTTATCGCGTCTCTTTGTATCCTTCTACGCGGTTGCGGCGGTGGCAGCCGCTGCGTCGCGCCACCACAACGATAGCCGGCGACTCCATGGCCGGCGAGTATCAGCAAATCCTCAGCTACGGCCAGAGCCTCAGTCTTGGCGCGCGTGCCGTGAATAAATGGCCGACCGATCTCACCCTCCCGCCGGAGCAAGACGTTGGCCTGATGTTCGCAAGCGGTGTGATTCCGCGCGGTACCCTGAATGCCCTGGTCCCGTTCGCCGACAGCACAACGCCTGTCGAAATGAGTGCTTGGAACATTGACGCGCCAGGGGTCACAGAGAATTGGGTCGGCCGCTGGCCGTGGCGCCACACCCATGGCTGGAATCTCCAAAGGTACCGCACCGTATCTTCGGCTGATCTCCCAGGTCGCGGCCGGGCGCGCAATTTCAGCGGGTCACTACATCCTGCCCGCCATCATCTGGATGCAGGGTGAATCGGATGCCACGAATCCGAACTATGCCGCGCAACTACACCAGCTATTCGCTAATCTTGATGCGGATGTGCGCCAGACCGCAGGTCAAGCTGCGACCGTCCAGTTCTTCATCTGTCTCACGGCGAAACGCGACATTGCGGCGGCGCAAGGCAGGTAGCCGCTGCCATGCCCAACGTGCACATTGCGTGCGATGCAGCAACCCTTCCGAAGTCGGACGGAACGCATCTGACCGTGCAAGGATCTCTGGAGGCTGGGTGTGCGCTCGGCGCGCAAATGCGGATTACGATTCCGGCGAACGAATGGAATTCATGAGGAAAAAACGACGCAATTCTACGGTCTTCGCTCTGAATGCTTCGTCGGACGCCTTTCTACTTCACCAACTGGAATGGAGTCACGTGTGAGTGGGGTATTCGTGGCCGCTTCCTCTGACTCCACGAACTTACCCTGTGCCTGAGGCGCGAAACATTCCCACAACATCCGTTGACGGGGGTTCTGATCTCGACAGTTACATTACGAAAGGCCTGACCTGGGTCATTCGGTCGGAGTTCGAAGGTGCGACCGCAGCCGGAAAACAGACGAACGGCGATAGAAAGGGGCGAGCCTGAACCATCACCGTTCACCTGTCGAGTTCGTGGCGTGGACACATTGTGTATCTCACCGGCTCTCCCGTACCATGGCTCGAAAGTGCCATTCCCGCCGACCGGCGCCACGGCTTCGGGGATTCACCCAGAGGCAAAATGCCACAGGGTCACTCGCACCCATCGCCGAAAAGGGACTGGTTGAAGCTACGCCTCATGTTATTGCGACCGTTCACCTACACCGTGGCCTGCAAGCAGTGCGCACGAGGCCGGAGAGGGCCTGACCCGCGGCGATCCGCCATCCGGATTGCCTAAGCTCAGGTTAGATTTTGGGAATGACTCAGGAGGCTTTCTCAATTTCCGAGACGGTCGCTGCGTGCACCATGAGTTTACTGCGGAGGTCTTGCAGGTGTTCGTGTAAGAGGAGCCTCAGCCGCGTTACCAACATCACGCACTGAGCGTCGTCCTTACACACAAGCAGCTGCTCACACAAGTCCCGGATTTGTGTGTCGTTTGCCACAATCCTCTCGAACTTCGCCACCCCGCAGTCTGTTCCTACGATCGTACCTGCAAAATACAGCGAAGCATGTATTTCAAGATTTTGACCCACGGTCACAGTGGAACCGTTGTCAGTCAACCTTGACTTTGCTTCAACATCTTCAGATTATCGCCTTTGGTGGTCGACGTTTTCGAGGACTTACTCTCCGTCGAACTTCTAGGTTCTTTCTCAGTGCAGCGAATTAGAGTTGAGGGAGTGTAGGTAGTTGTCGTTAACGAAGACGCGCTCGAAATCTTATCCCGCTTCAACTTCCTGCGGCCAAGGTGGTTCTCATTTTGAACCGCTGAAAGTGCCGACGATTCCCCTCAATGCGCCAGCCGCGCCGTACAGGGGAGTTCTTCAATTCGAACAAACGCTGGGCCGCGTCTAGATCTTCGGGAAATGCAAAGGCGAATGAGTCACGCCCAGCCATTTCCGAAGGAGATGTTCCGAGAATTTCAGCTATTCGTTCATTGGCGTAGGTGGTTTTGGCATCTGCGCCGATGATCCATATGCCATCTCGATCGTTTTCCATTTTCTAATGGTCAATGAAACCTCTAGTTCGGCAGGACAGCGGGCTGGTTCAGATCCCCGCATTTCTCTCCGGAAGAAACACTCTCTCGACGGTTGTAATCAGACCCCTTGAAAATTCCACCCCTTACTTCGCTCCCAGATCGTCGTGCTCGTGGTAGTTCGGGTACGGCGGCCGTTTGATCTCGGGTAGTGGATGCTCTTTCAACTGTTGCATGACCACTTCGATTGCTTTATCGAGTTGCGCGTCGTGGCCCTGGCGCCAGGCGGCGGGGTCGAGATCGACTTCCACATCCGGTGCGACGCCGTGATTCTCAACTTCCCACTCCCCGTTTAGACCGTAGATCGCACCGCGTGGCGCGGTGACGCTGCCGCCGTCGATCAGTTGCGGATAGCCGCCGATTCCCACCAGGCCACCCCACGTTTTTTTACCGATCAACGTGCCGATGCCGGCCTTGCGGAAGTACCAGGGCAAGGCGTCGCCACCCGAGCCAGCCTCTTCATTGATGATCATCACCTTGGGGCCGTAGATCGCCTCGGACGGGCTCGACCAGTCGTGGCCTTCGCGGGTTACGACCTTGCTCATCAGCGGACGGCGAAGGTGATCGATGATGTAGTCGGCCAGTTGCCCGCCCTCGTTGAAGCGCTCGTCGATGATGGCGGCATCTTTTCCCACTTGCGAGAAGAAGTATCGATTGAAGCTGGTATAGCCTCCGCCTCCTGTATCCGGAACATGGACGTAGGCGACGCGGCCTCCAGTGACCTGATCGACATGACGGCGATTGCTCTCGATCCATGCCAGGTGGCGGAGGGCCTCTTCACTCTCGACCGGAACGACGGTGACGTCACGGGAATCCTGCCCATCCGGATTGGGGCCAACCCTGAGCACGACCTGTTTGCCGGCAGTCTCTTCGAAGAAGCTGTAGATGTTGTCCGAGGCGTGCAGATCTCGGCCATTCACCGCGAGCAGGTAATCTCCGGCTTTGACGTTGACGCCGGGCTGAGTGAGTGGCGCCTGGAGGCCGGGATTCCAGTTCTCGCCGTCGTAGACCTTGGCGATGCGGTAGCGTCCGTTCTCCAGGCTGTAGTCGGCGCCGAGGAGTCCGCCCTTCACCTTCTTGGGCTCGGGGTGGTCGCCACCGCGGATAAACATGTGGCCGACGGTCAGTTCACCCAGGCATTCCTGGAACAGGTAGGTCAATTCTCCGCGAGAGGCGATGCCTTCGAGGTAAGGGGAGTATTTTTTCTTCGCCTTGTCGAGATCAAGGCCGTGGTAGTGCGGATCGTAGAAAAAGTCGCGTTCGATACGCCATGTCTCGTTGTAAATCTGTTTCCACATCGCACGCGGCTCAACGTAAACTTCCCAGCCATCAAGTTTGAGCGGACCGAAACCGGGCTTTGGCGGGCCGCCGCCTCCAGGAGCGTCGTCGGCCGACGCGGTGGCCCATGATTCGCCCTTGCGGTAGAGAACTTTCTCACCATCGAACGAGACGGTGAAGTCGTTGACCTCGTCCATGAACTTATCGACCTTGCGTTTGCTGAGTTCAAACTTCTGGATGGTCTGGTTCACGTTGGGCTGGTCATCGTCAGTCAGGACCTGCGGACCTTCGGCCAGAAAGAGAATTCCTGACTTCCCGGGAATCATGTTCAGATAGTTCTTGGCGGGGATGGGCAGGGAGAGAATGCGCTGACCGATGCCTTCGAGGTCGATTTTGACGACCACAGGCTTGTCCTTCTCTTTGTCGTCTTTCTCTTTGCTCTTGTCCTTATCGTCATTGTCCTTATCGGAGGCGGATTTCGCCTCGGCCTTCTTCTCTTTGGTTCGATCCTTTCCCGTTTCCTTCGACTGATCTTTATCTTTTCCCTTTTCCTGATCAGGCTTTTTTTCTTCCTTTGGCTTCTCCTCGTCGCTTTCCGGGGCAAGCGGCGATTTCTCATCCTTGCTCAGTACCGCAACGTAGGCGCTGCGCGAAACTCGATGCTCATCGCTCGACATGTCGAGGCCCGCGGTGGTGAGGGCCACGTCGGTCGAGGCGGTGAAGTAGAGATATTTCCCGTTCTTGTCCCATGCGGGATAAAGCGCATCGCTCATGCCGTCGGTGATTTGGGAGGCCTTGCCCTGTTCGAGCGAGTAGACGAAAACCGCGTGCTGGCCGCTGGAAAGCTGCTTGGTATAGGCGATCCACTTGCTGTCGGGAGACCACGTTTGGCTGAGTTGCGTGGGTCCGAAACCGCCGAAATAGTCGGCGTCGATCATCTTCGGCGCGTGGTTGTCAAGGTCGACGTACCACAACTGCAAACGCTTGTCGCTGTATGCGACCTTCTTGCTATCGGGCGACCACGTCGGCGTGTAGAAGAACGACGGTGGATTGCCGAGATTGATGTGTCGCACCGCCCCCAGGCCATTCTGGTCGCGGATGGCGAGATCGTACTCCCCCGACTCATCGGAAAAGTAGGCAATGGACTTGCCATCGGGAGACCAAGACGGGTCGCGGTCAGCGACCGCGGGACTGTGCGTGAGGTTGCGGATGTCGCCTTTGTCGCTAGGGACGGTGAAGATCTCTCCCCAAGCCTCGAAAACAGCGCGGGCGCCGGTCGGCGAAATGCTGAAGTTCTGTATCCGCTTGGGCTCGACCTTGGCAAAGTGCGGGCGGACCGCGTCTAGATCGCCGGAGACGTGGATTGAGATGTTCCTCGCCTGATGCGCGTTGAGGTCGTAGAGCTTGATAGCGCCGAACTGCTCAATCACGATCGCATCGGGCCCAGCAGATGCCGTCTTGAAATCGAGCCCATCACTATGCAGAGCCTCCGACACCTGTTTCGTTTTCGTGTCGTAGGCGAAGAGGCTGACTGGGCCGTTGCGGTCGGAGAGAAAGTAAATCGTGTCGCCGACCCACATGGGATGGTTATCGTTCGAGTTGTCGCGCGGGATCTTCACCATGCTCGAGTCTTCGAGGTCGGCGATCCAGATCGGCGTGGTCTGTCCGCCGTGATACCGCTTCCAGGCCTCCTGCCACTTGGGATGCGGGACGTAGGCGAGGTGAGTGCCGTCGGGAGAGAAGCTGGCGTCCTCGGCGATGGGCAGGGACAGCTGCGTGGGGAATCCGCCTTCGACGGGCACGGTATAGAGTTGATCTTCGAAGTGGATGAAGCTGCCGCCCCAAGAGTTGAACAGAATCTTCTTGCCGTCAGGAGTCCAGCCGGCGACGTATTCTTCAGCGGGGTGATAGGTCAGGCGGCGAGGCACGCCTCCCGCGGCGGGTACGACGTACACGTCGCGGTTGCCGTCATATTCGCCGGTGAAAGCAACCTGGGAGCCGTCAGGGGAGAAGTGCGGAATCATTTCCAGTCCGATCCCGGAAGTAAGGCGGCGGGCATCGCCACCATCGCGGCCGACGATCCATAGATCGCCCGCGTAGTTGAAAACGATCTGCGTCTTGTTCACAGTGGGGTCACGCAGCAGCAGGGGCGGATCGGATTGGGAGACGGCGTTAAGTTGGAGAAAAACCGACGCGAGCGTATACAACATCACTGAGAGAAGTTGGCGCATGTTGGGCTCCGACGAACAATGGGAAGAATGACGGGAAATCTTAGAGCCGCAGGTGGTACAGGGTCAACTGGAACCGCGCCGGGACGAATGGTTCTGACGGGTTTCAGAACCTTGAGTCGACAATGATTCTCTCCGCGCGATCGCTGGCAAAAGCGTCGCAATGGTTTTCTCGCGCCCATGACTTGGAGGCTGAGAGTAGCGTGCGGGCGATGCCGCAACCACGAAAGGCCGGGGTGACATACAGTCCCTCCACATATCCCACTCGCTTCCCGGCGAGACCAGGAAAATCCTCCCGAATCGACAGTTCGGCAAAGGCGATCAGGTTGGGACCTTCCTGCGCTACCAGGACTGCCTGAGGTTCGGCGAGCGAGCCCGCGAAAAATGAGGCAATCTCTACGGCGTGGCTCTTCGGGTCTTCGGGCCACAGATCCCTGCGCAACCTCTCCCATGTGGCGGCATCGGAAGGCTCGATGGGACGGATCGTCACTTCGGCTTGCCCTTCCCCGGCAGCCCAGCGGGATTTTCGTGCGTGCGCTCGCGGAAGCTGCCACGCAGGCCTGCGGCAAGACCGACGCTGGACTCCCCGAACTTGTCGCGCAGGCGGTCGGCGGCCGCCAGCGCATCCTTCCAACGCTGCTGGCGAGAGCCTTCGAGCAGATCGATCTGAGGGGCCGCAGTGGTGAAAGACGCGGTCTGCACGCCCAGCAGCCGCACCGGCACGCCTTTTTTCCAATTCTTGCGGAACAGGGTGCGAATGTATTCGAAGATTTCAGTGTCAAGCTGGGTCGGGGCCGGGAGCGTGTGGGCACGGGTGATGGTTGTGAAATCCTTATAGCGCAGCTTGAGTTGGACGGTACGGGCGTGGAAGTTGGACTCGCGCAGACGCCGTCCGACCATCTCGCAGAGCCGCATGAGGGTGGATTCGAGTTGGCTCACGTCGGCTGTGTCCTCGTTGTAGGTGTGCTCGTGACTGATGGACTTGGCGCCGACGTCGGCCCCGACTTCCGAGTCGAACCATCCGCCGGCATCTTCTCCGCGCGCTTTGCCGGCCAGCGCAAGTCCCCATTTTCCGAAGCGATCCTCTAGTTCGGCATCTTCCAACTTGGCGAGGTCCCCAACTTTTTTGATGCCTAGCGCATGCAGGTGACTCTCCATGACCTTGCCGACACCCGGAATCTCGCGAACGTCGAGCGGGGCGAGGAACTTGGCTTCTTCGCCAGGAACGATCCACAGCACGCCGTTGGGCTTGGCCTGCGCCGACGAAACTTTGGCGATCAGGCGCGAGGTTCCGATGCCGACCGAACAGTTCAAGCGTGTTTCGGCCTTCATGCGCTGGTGCAGAGCGTGCGCGGCCTTGAGTGGCGGTCCGTGCAGGCGCTCGGTGCCGGTCATGTCGAGATAGGCTTCATCAATCGAGGCCATTTCCACCTGGGGAGAAAACGCATCGAGAACTTTGTAGACCTTTTCGGAGCACTCGCGGTAACGCTCGGGGTGACCGTTCACAAAGATCGCGTGCGGGCACATCTTGGCGGCGGTGCGCAGAGGCATGGCCGAATGCACGCCGAAATTCCGCGCTTCATAGGACGCGGCCGAGACCACGCCACGCTCGTCGCGCTGGCCTCCGACCACAACGGCCTTCCCCTTTAGCGAAGGATCAAAGAGCTCTTCGACGGAGACGAAGAAGGCGTCCATATCGACGTGGAAGATGGTGCGCAGCAGAGCGGACATGGCAACGGCCACGGACATCTTCAGCGGATTGTAGCAGCCACAGCGGTGGTCCCACCTCGGCGGCTTTAATCTGGCGTGCAGGCCGCTCTCATCGCGGTTGGGCTCGGCTGCTACGATGAAATGCTGTTTCGCAGTCGATCTTCCTACCGTGCGGAAGTGGTGGAACTGGCAGACACGCCATCGAAATCACCTAAATATGCGTTTTCAGCAAGTTGCGGTCAATGAATCAACTAGCACCTAAATCTGATACTTACCGCCCTGCCCTGCCTAGCCGCAGTTGGTCGAAAACAATCCAAGGTTGCGGCGACCGCCTACAAAAACGCACAGACTCTGATTCTCACTTCGAACCTTCAAGACAAGAGTTCTGCTACCTGCGCGATCGCGGTGCCGATCGTCGTACAGAAACGCATGCACTCCGCCCGCATTTGCGCCGTGAAAGGGCGCAAACCAGCGGGATCACGTTGTAATTAGAAAGGCAGTGGTCGTTCTGCAGTGCCCTGTAAGGAACCGGTGAGAACGCCGGGGTGCACGCCCATGTTGTACCTTCCTTGTACCGCGAATTTTGGCACGGCAAGTCTGAGAACTGTGAGATCCGACGATCTTGAGAACGAACCGCAATCATGATCTGGAGCCATACTGGCGAAGAACTGGCTCTACACGGTCGAATTTTTGTGCACCGATGATCCAGAGGCTCGTATGTTTGCTTCTGACGTCATTGGGTATCGGTTCGGTTATGCAACTCTGACAAACACTCTTCTCTCGCACTTGTCGGCGATCCCAACGCTAATGCCCACAAACTCCTATTCGCCTTTTCGTCGTCTCGACAAGAGGTCGATGTGCTCGTCTGGTTGGGTAACTCCAATGTCAACTCCGTTAATCGCCAACGTCCGGTATCTTTGATGGCGCGTGCCTGCAGGTTTCCTTCTCGCATTCGACCAAGCAAGTCCAGGCAATTTGGGTGAGGCCTAACACTGCCGCCTTCATTTGCTTTTCCTCGGGCGAGTACGAACGACCGTCTAACGCAATCCTGCTGCTCCTGCATTTTTGCCGTGCTTGTCCCTAACAAACCTGCGGAACAAGCTGTCGCCTTTCCATTCCGGACGGTGGGGATCGTTAGCAACTCTTACAGTTAAACCCTGGACGATATCTTCGAACTTGCCGGCTGCGATTAGATCCACAGGCTGATTCAAATCATCCGACGGAGCGTGGTATCGCTCCGTGAGCCATTTCTTTGCCATCTCCGCATCGGGTGATCCCGAGGTGAATCCCACTTTCATGGCGATCGAGGGAATGCCCTGTCGAATGAAGCTGTATTGGTCACTGCGGATGAAAATGTTGCGCAAAGGTTCGGGATCAGGCTGCACTTCGACTCCATCGGACTGCGCCACCTGCTGCACCATATCACCAAGGTTCGATTCCGCAAGCCCATATACTGTGAGAATCTTCAGCGGGAAAATTGGCAGGAACATGTCGGTGTTGATGTCAGCCACCATGGAATCTTTTGGAACCGTCGGATTCGAGGCAAAGTACTTCGATCCCAGGAGTCCTTTCTCCTCTGCGGTGACGAACACAAACAGAACCGACCGACTCAACTTGGCGTGCGTACGTTGCAGTGCGTTGGCGATATCGAGGTTCAACGCGCACCCAGAAGCGTTGTCCATTGCGCCGTTGTACAGCCTGTCGCCATTGATTGGTTCGCCGATGCCAAGGTGATCCATATGGGATGAGAGCACAACATACTCATCCTTCAATTTGGGGTCACCGCCCGGCAGCTTGGCGACGACGTTTGCAGACTCTACATCCTTGCGGATGATCTTGGCTCGTGCTTGAATGCGAGCTGTCAATGCAAATCGAGGAAGTGGCTTTCGATCTTTTGCCAAAGCAGCGAGTTCCGCAAAGCTATGACCGGAATCGCGGAACAG
>DATKFH010000122.1:0-100707 GCA_035511455.1 Candidatus Sulfotelmatobacter sp.
CTGCAGGCTGCGGAAACCGCTTGCCTGAATGGCGGAGAAATGCACGAATACATCCTCGCCGTTCTGGCGGCTGATGAAACCGTAGCCCTTGGCGTCGTTAAACCACTTCACTGTTCCTGTTTCCATGTTGATGCACTGTTCCTTTTTCTTTGATGTAGCGCTGAAACTTTCGGGTCTTCTGCAGGCAGGTCACGCGCTGGGTTAAGCGGAGATGCTTGTACTGCGAAGGAACTCTAAAGATCAAACGCAAGGCGATTGTAAAGGAAGTGCACCGGAATAGCTACAAAATTTGTTACAAAGCGTGGCTAAACAATTGATATAGTGGATGTTATGGGGTGGTGGTTGGCCCACATTGCAAAGCGCGAATTTGCCACTTTTTCCGAAAACACTCATCATCTGAGAATGCGATTTCGAGCTCTGTTGGTTTCACTTTTCCTCACCGCGGCCGCTTGGGCCGGGATTGTGGACGACGTCCGCATGGCATTGCTGCAGAACAATTTCTCGGCCGCGGAGTCGGACTTGAACTCGTACCGCAACGGCCGCGGAGTCACGCCGGAGTATCTAGAAGCCTACTCATGGTTAGGGCGGGCTGCGCTCGATCAGCGCCAGTACGACCAGGCCGCAGCCTATGCGAAGCAGACCAAAGCACTGGTGCAGGAGCAGCTGAAGCAGCGCCCGCTCGACGCCGATTCGCACTTGCCACTGGCGCTGGGGGCGGCGCTGGAGGTGCAATCCCAGGCGCTGGCGGCGCGCGGTCAGCGAACGCAGGCGGTCGCGCTGCTCGAGGGCGCCTTGCGGACGTATGGCAATACTTCGATTCACGACCGGCTGCAGAAGAATCTGAATCTGCTTTCGCTCGAAGGCAAGCTGGCGCCCGCGCTGAAGTCCGATCAGTCGCTGGGCGCGAAGCTGCCGCCCGCCGCCGAACTCAAGGGGTCTCCCGTGCTGTTGTTCTTCTGGGCGCACTGGTGTGGGGACTGCAAGGCGGAGGCGCCGATCATCACGCAGCTGCGTTCGGAGTTCGCCGGCAGGGGACTAAAAGTGATTGGACCGACGCGGCTCTATGGATACACGGCGCAGATCGAGCACGCCAAGGCCAGCGACGAACTCAGCTATATCGACGCGGTGCGGCACCGGTTTTATTCGGGACTCCTGGACATGCCCGTGCCGATCAGCACGTACAACTTCGACACCTACGGGGCCTCGACTACGCCGACGCTGGTGTTGCTCGACCGCGCCGGAAAGGTCGCCATGTACCATCCGGGGGCGCTGCCGTATGGCGACTTGCGGGCGGAGATTGAAAAGGTCGTGGCGCGGTAGAAACGAACTCCCCATCCTTCGACTAGCTCAGGGCCATGCTTTCTCGCGCCAAGAGCGTGCGAGAAATGGGACACCCATGAGGCTCTCGAAGTGAACGCTACTTATCCATTGCGTCCGTTTTGAAATGTAGCGTAGGCGTCGTCCCCCATCTTTTCTTGAACATGGAAATGAATGTACTGGGCGTGCTATAGCCCGATTCCAGAGCGGCCTGTGTGACCTTCGCTCCCTCGGCCAAGAGCCGCATCGCCTGCATGAGACGAAGCTATTGTCGCCACTTACTGAACGTCATTCCGATGTCTTCCTGAAATAGTCTCTCGACTGTCCGTTTGCTGGTGCCCGCCGCTTTGCATAGGCCTGCGAGCGTGGTTGCTCGGGTCATCCAAGATTGACTTGGCGACTCGGAGCGCCCGCGGATCAGACGGATTCGGGAGCTGCAAAGGAACTAGTCGGATGGCTTCCAACTGGTTGACGATCACGTGGATCAGGGGACCCTCCCACCGAATCGTCTTGTCCAGGGCGCCTAGTTGCAAGCATAGAGAATGAACTCTTTCAGTAGCGCCGACACGTGCACAACCCAGCCGCCTCTCGGCAACGTCCCCCCAACTGCCGCTTGAGGTACAGAGTCCGCATCGCAACCGTTCCTGACGTCGTGATGGTGTGTGGAACCGTCGCCGGTAATCCAAACTGCACGGTGCGTGGGCACGACCCAAGTGCCGTCAGCGGTACGAACCGTCATCACTCGGCGGGAAGCATAAACGAGCTGGTCGCGATCATGAAAATGCAACCGGACCACGCGTCCTGCAGGATAGTCGTCGGCGAGGGTGGTGATTTGGGAGTGGAGATCTAGGGAAGGATCGCAGATCGCGGTTTGGCCGCCTTTGCGACACTTACCGACACAATATCGGAAGCACGCTAGACCCCACAAGTCTTAAGCTGGGCCCGGTCCGAAATTGAAAAAATGGAAGGTGGAGAGCGTGAACCGCTTGCACAATTGGCTATGCCGTTCGGCCCGATGGCGAAAAACCATTCAGCAGCGAGTGCCGTGGGTGCTCTCCGGCGCCGACCTCGGACCGAATGTCGGGGAGGTCGGGCCCGGCCTCACCACCGATTTATTGCAAGTATCGGTGCAGCGGCTTACGGCCATCGAACTCGATCCCGGGTTGGCGAAGTCACTCAGTTCTCGTCTGCGTGACAGCAATGTGGAAGTGGTCATGGCCGATGCCACTGCCATGCCATTTTCAGACGCTTACTTCTCGGGCGGGGTTTCGTTCACCATGCTCCATCATGTGCCCTCTCCAGAGCTCCAGGACAAACTGCTTCGCGAGGTCTGGCGAGTCATGAAACCGGAAGGAGCTTTCGTGGGCAGTGACAGCCTGCAAAGCTTATTCATGCGGTTGATCCACATGGGTGACACGTTTGTTCCCGTTGATCCGGATCGGTTCGGCACGCGGCTTGAGACCGCAGGATTTCAAGTTTTGGAGATAGAAACGAAGGCTAAAGCGTTCCGGTTGCACGCGCGGAAACCGGCGTCAGGGTAGTAGAGAAGAGCAAGAATGGATGGGTGACGGTCGTTCTCAGGCTTTTCGCCCACAGTGTCCATGCCATGCGGGGATTCAGCTTCCCTCTTCGACTTCTTTGAGCCTTCCCGTCTTTACGTCATACACAAATCCTCGGACCGGAATGTGTTTCGGAATCCAGGGGTGGGATTTCACGCGCCACATCTGCTGACGCACGTTCACTTCGAGATCGTCGAAGGCGTGGAAATGGGAGGGCTCTTCCGCGGTCGTTCCCATCTTCTTGACCAGCCGCTCTTTCAGCTCGTCTTCGCGCACTTTCAGCAGGCCGCAGTCGGTGTGATTGATGATGATGAACTCCTGGGTATCGAGCAGATGGTGGGAGACGATCAGCGAGCGCAGGGCATCTTCGGTGGCAATGCCGCCCGCGTTGCGGATCATGTGCGCGTCTCCCGGCTTCAGGCCCAGGCAGTGCTCGAACAGGATGCGGGAATCCATGCAGGCCAGGACGGCTACGTGGCGCACCGGGCGCACGGAGAGTTCGCCCAGCTTGAAATTGCGCGCGAAGGTTTGGTTAGCTTTTAAGAGTTCGTCAGCGACGGACAATTTAAATGCTCCTGGGAAGATCAAAAACCCCCACCCTGTCGCGAAAAGCGCGTCAAGGATGGGGCACCCCGTTTTGGTGCCGCGATCGTTGGTTGCATTGAGTTTACCCGTTACAATCGGCGCGTGAACCTGGACGACACGATTGTTGCGATCGCTACCGCGCCCGGACGCGGCGGGATTGGCGTGGTCCGGCTGGCTGGGGCTAGGGCGCGTGAAATCGCCTTGCCGATGCTGCGGCTGAAACATGAGCTGGAGCCGGGACGGGCAGTGTTCGGCGAATTCGTCGAGCCCTGTGGTGGCGCCGCCGAGCTTCGCTCGGCCGGACAGCCGGGGGCGGCTGTCCCCACACAAGTCACTCGGATCGACGAAGTTGTCGTTACCTACTTTGCGAAGCCGCACTCTTACACCACCGACGACATCATTGAGATTTCGGCGCATGGATCGCCGGTTGTGTTGCGGCACATCGTCGAGTTGTGCGTTGCGGCCGGAGCGCGGCTGGCGGAGCCTGGCGAATTTACCATGCGGGCCTTTCTCAACGGGCGCATCGACCTGACCCAGGCCGAGGCGGTGCGCGACCTGATCGATTCGCAGACGTTGTATCAGGCCAAGGTGGCGGCGCAACAATTGGAGGGATCGCTGTCGCGTCGCTTGCAGCCGATCAAACAAAAACTAGTTCAACTGATCGCGCTGCTCGAGGCGGGCATCGATTTCGCAGAAGACGACATTTCGGTGCTGCCGGATGCGACGATCGTCGAACACATGGCTGCGGTTCGCACGCCGCTGGAGCAGCTCAGCGCCAGCTTCGCTTACGGCAAGATCGTCCACGAAGGACTGACGCTGGCAATCGTGGGGCGACCGAACGTGGGTAAATCCAGCTTGTTCAACCGGCTGGTCGAGCGTGAACGCGCGATCGTCACTGCGACGCCGGGCACCACGCGCGACCTGGTCAGCGAGACCGTCGCGATTGGCGGCATCCCTTTGAAGCTGATTGATACGGCCGGCATTCGCCAGGCTCTTGATGAAGTCGAGTCGATCGGCATTCAGAAATCGATGGAGGCGCTGGTCGACGCCGACCTGGTGCTGGTGGTGATGGACGCGTCCGAGCCGGAGACTGCGCAAGATTCTGAGCTTTTGCGGCAGGCTGAAAATCGGCCGGTGATTGTGGTGGGGAACAAGAGCGATCTCACGATCAGTCGTCAGTGGTCAGAAGTAAATAGTCAGCTGGTTCGCACTTCCGCGGTTACGGGAGAGGGAATCCCCCAGCTTCGGGCAGAGATCTTGCGACATTTCGGCGGAGCGGCTGGGGGTCAGGCGGAGTCTGGCTTCCTCACCAACGTCCGGCATCTAGGACTGATCAAGGACTCGCTGGCTGCGCTGGGCGCTGCGAAGGCAGCCGTTGCCGGGAAAGTTCCGCACGAGATGCTGCTGCTCGATCTTTACAACGCGTTGCGGCCGCTCGACGCTCTCAGTGGTGCGACGACGACCGACGACGTCCTCAATTTGATCTTCAGCACGTTCTGCATCGGAAAGTAGTCGCATCGGCCGACCTCTTTGCTTAAGAAAGACCGCGGCGAAGAAACATCACTATTAGCCCTGCGACCGTGAGCGCGAGGTATCCGAACGAGAAGATGTAATAGAGCACCTTTACCTTCGGCCAAATGAACGCGGGCCACCTGTCAACGAACTTGTCAAAAAACGTTTCTCCGAACCGTGGAGGTAAAGCAGCTTCTTCGGAGTCAGGTTTCCACCCGGCGGCGATCCAGGTGGCACGAAGATTCGACAGCAGCAGAGCGGTGATGACGATCTTGAGAACTCCAATACCGGGCGAACTCGCGAACAGAAACAGAATCGATGCCAGAAAGTCGACCACATAGTAGACGAGAATAATCGCTGCCGCGAACGGGTTGTGCTCACGAACTCCAATACCGCCGAAATGAAACAAGAGAAAGACTAGTATTCCGATCAATGGCTGGCGAGCCAGTGCCAAGAAAACGAACGACATCCCACCCACAAACGTGCACACCCAGAAGCCCTGCACGGCGAGATAGTCGACGTCCGCGCCGGTTTGGATCGATGGCCAAAACAGGCTTTTGAGGCGGCTTTCGCTGCGAGGGGTTGAATCAGAGAGGCCGAGCGTTTGCATGGTGCAGGATTAGAGCGCAAGCCGCAAAGCGTGTCCAGAGAAAAATAACCCTGCTATTTCGAGAGCCGGCCCAGGACTGCCCGGAACATCTGGTCGAAGGATTTTGCATTTCCGTCGCTGACAACTGCTGCCAGCGCCTTTTCTGCCGCGGCGCGCTGGTAGCCCAGATTCAGCAGGGCTGAGAGCACGTCTTCTCCGGTCGCGCTCATGGCCGGAATTGCCGGTGCCGAAGCGGGTAGCGCTTCCGGCAGTTTGTCGCGCAACTCCAGCACCATGCGCTCGGCAGTCTTTTTGCCGATGCCGGGGATGCGAGTGAGCCGCGCTACATCGTTGCCGCGAATGGCACCGACCATTTCATCTGCCGCCATCCCACTGAGGATCGTGATGGCCAGCTTGGGTCCAATTCCGCTCACCGTGATCAGCTTCTCGAACAGCAACTTCTCCGACCGGCGCAGGAATCCGTAGAGCGCGATCACGTCCTCGCGCACGTGCGTGTGGATGTGGAGCGCCACCTCTGCCCCTAACGCCGGCAGATCTGAGAACGTTGGTACGCTGATGGTCACGTCGTAACCGACGCCGGCGGTCTCAACGACGGCCTGGTTGGGATGCTTGACCAACAGCTTTCCGCGCAGGTGGGCAATCATGCTCCGGACATTGTAGGCCAGACAGTCGCCGGGATGGCGGCGCCACTTGGCGGGATGGACACTCAATGGCGCTGCGCCTCAACCCGGGTACGGATTTGATCCTCAACACCCACCTGCAGCCCTCGGGAAAGCCAGAGGTGATCCAGCCCAGCATCGGGCTCTATTTCACGCCGCACGCGGCGACCAAACTGCCCATGCTGCTGCAACTGGAAAACGATTTGAAGCTCGATATCCCAGCCGGACAGAAAGATTTTCCGGTCACCGATGAGTTCACTCTGCCCCTGGACGTAGATCTGCTGGCGATTTATTCGCACGCCCATTACCTGGGAAGAGACATTCAGGCCTTTGCGACGCTGCCAGACGGCACGAAGAAGTCCCTCATCCACATTCCGCACTGGAACTTGAACCGGCAGACGATCTATCGCTATGCCGAGCCGGTGCATCTGCCCAAGGGCACGACAGTGAGCCTGCGCTATGTCTACGACAACTTGATGAGAATCCGATGAACCCCAACCATCCCCCGGCGCGTGGTCGGCGGCAACCGTTCCAGCGATGAGATGTGCCATTTGTGGCTGCTGGTGCTTCCCGTGAACTCGACGCGGCGCAGGGCGATCCGCGCATGACCCTGCAGGAAGCGCTGGCGCGCCACAACATAGAGAAGGATCCCGGCGACTTCGAAGCCCACTACAATCTGGCGGCGATGCTGCAGGCTAAAGACAAGCTGGACGCCGCGATCGGCGAATACGGAGCCGCCGAGCGCCTGCGTCCCGAGGACGCGACAGCAAATAATGCGCTGGGAGCTGCATTGGTCGGTGCGGGACACGCCGAGCGCGGGATTGGATATTTGCAGGCGGCGCTGAAGGCGCGTCCCGACTACTTTGACGCTCACTACAACCTGGCATTTGCGTTGGCACAGCAGAGCGACTTCGAAGGGGCGTCTCAGCAATTCCGGCTTGCGCTGCAGTTGCAACCGCAAGACGCCAACGCAGAGGCGAATCTCGGCGCGGCCCTGGCGCAGTTAGGGCGGTTTCCCGAAGCGGGGTCGTATTGGGAGCGCGCTTTGCAGATCGATCCCAATCAACCCATCGCAAAAGAAAATCTGGACGCCTTGCAGAAAGAGACCAGCCCGCAGTGACCGCTGCCCGCGTGTCAGGTGGCAAGTCTGTGCTCTAATCTCGTTATGGAAGTCAAGCAGTTATTCCAAATTCGGCAAGCGTGGCTGGCGGCATTGTTTTGGACCTGCGCGGTAACGGGCCAGGCGCAGCAGGCAACGCCGCCGGAGACGGGTTCGGCTCCTCGAGCCCAGCCGTCAGCCAATGTTCCCGCGGAGTTTGCCGCAGCGCGAAAACTTGAACAGGAAGGGAAGCTACCCGAGGCGATCGCGCAGTTGCAGACTCTGGAAGCCCGGGATTCCACGACCAAAGGACTCGCCCTGGAGCTGGGAACGGCGTTCTACAAGAAAAATGACTTACCGAAGGCGGTCGAATACCTGAAGAAGGCGACCGCCGAAGATCCCGGGAACGGCGAGGCGACCCAGTTGCTGGGTTTATCGTATTACCTGGGCGGGCATGCAGCGGAGGCGATTCCTCTGCTGGAAAAAGTGCAGAGCTGGTATCCGCGCGCCAATGTCGACGCCGTTTACATTCTTGGCATGTCCTATATCCAGACCAAAGACTACGATCACGCCCGCAAGTCTTTCAGCAAGATGTTCGATGTGCCCCCAGACTCGGCGGCGAGCTACCTGTTCACAGCGCGCATGCTGCTGCGGCAGGAACACGATCCGGTGGCGGAAGAATACGCGCAGAAAGCTGCGACCCTCGATCCAAAGCTGCCGCTGGTTCACTTTCTGCTGGGCGAGCTGTACCTGTACAAGTCCCGCGTCCCGGAAGCCATTACAGAGTTTCAGAAGGAGTTGGCCATCAACCCGGGGCAGGCAGAAACCTACTACAAACTGGCGGACGCCTACTCGCGGGTGCAAAAGCTTGAAGACGCGCAGCGGCTGCTGCAGCGCTCCATCTGGCTGGACGCGACTTCGACCGGACCCTACATCCTCATGGGAAAAGTGCTGGAGAAAAAAGGGGAATACGAGTTGGCGGTGCGCGCTCTGCAAAGAGCCGCCAACATGGACCCGAACAATTCGACGACCCACTATCTGCTCGGCCAGGCATACCGCGACATGGGGAACAAAGAAGAATCGGAGAGCGAACTCAAGCTGGCGGAACAGCTGCGAACCAGGCAGGACTCGCATCCCTAGATCTTGCCTGAGACGTTAGATTACAGCCGCCCGTTCGCGGCGTCGCGCCTGGATTTCAATGTAGACGTTCACCAGGGATACGGCCGCCGGCGTCACGCCCGGAATGCGCGACGCTTGTCCGATGGTGCGGGGGCGCACTTTGGTCAGCTTCTCTTGCATTTCGCGCGAGAGTCCGCTGACCGAATGGTAGTCGAACCAGTCAGGGATGGTGTGCTGTTCAGCCTTTTTCAGGCGCTCCATGGCGCGCTGTTGTTGCAGCAGATAGCCTTCGTACTTGATCTCGGTCTCGACCGACTTCAGCTCGTTGCGGATTTCAGAAGAAATGAAAACCGCGGACGACGCGCAGGAATTTCTTGCGAAGAATTCTGGTGTAATTTCTCTCAGGATCGGGACAAGGCGTTCGATCGTTATCTCGGGGCGCTTCAGAAACTGCGCGATGGTCTGGCCTGCGGCGGGTCCCCACGCTTCTGGGACGGCGACAGCGACAGCAGATTCCTCGTCGCTTCGCTCCTCGGAATGACAACGCATTAACATTTCGGGCGTGAGTCGGGTGCTCTCCAACAATTTCTTCACTTTTGCCAAGCGCTCTTGTTTCGATTGAAAATCCGACCAGGCTTCGTCCGAGATCAAACCTACGCGGCGGCCATGCGGGGTGAGGCGGCGGTCAGCGTTGTCGATGCGCAGGTGCAGGCGGAACTCGGCGCGCGAGGTGAACATGCGGTAGGGCTCGTTGGTGCCCTTGGAAATCAGGTCGTCGATCAGAATCGCGGTATAGGCCTCTGTACGGTCCAGGATCAGCGGCTGATGCTGCTTGACCCGCAACGCTGCATTGATACCGGCCATCAGCCCCTGGCATGCAGCCTCTTCGTAGCCGGATGTGCCGTTGATTTGCCCGCCCAGGAACAGGCCGGCGATCTTGCGAGTCTCGAGCGTGCGTTCGAGTTCGGTGGGGTCGATCGAGTCGTATTCGATGGCGTAGCCCGGGCGCATCATCTCGGCGTTTTCGAGGCCGGGAATCGTCTTAAGAATCGCGAGCTGCACTTCTACCGGCAATGAAGTGCTCATGCCGTTGACGTAGATCTCGTGCGTGTTCAGTCCTTCCGGCTCGAGAAAGAGCTGGTGCATCTCTTTGTCGGGAAACTTCACGATCTTGTCTTCGATCGACGGGCAGTAGCGCGGGCCAATGGACTGAATCTGCCCGCTGTACATCGGCGAGCGGTGGACGTTCTCCCGGATGATGCGGTGCGTTTCCGCTGTGGTCCATGCGATATAGCAGGGCACCTGTGAATCGTGATGGGCGACGCGCCTGGTGCGGAAGCTGAAAGGCGTAGGGTCGGCATCCCCGGGCTGCGTCGGGAAGCGCGACCAGTCGATGGTGCGTCCATCCAGGCGTGGAGGAGTACCGGTTTTGAGGCGGCATCCGCGCAGGCCCAACTTCTTCAGCGCTTCCCCGAGCAGGACCGCGTTGGGTTCGCCCGAACGCCCCGCGGGATATTGCTGCTCGCCACAGTGAATCAGACCGTTGAGAAACGTTCCGGTGGTGATGATAACCGCGTCGGCGCCGACGGTGCGGCCATCGCGAAGCTTGATGCCGCGGACGCGGCCACGCGGGGTCTCAGTTCTGAATTCTGGGTTCTCAGGTGAATCCTCGAGTTCTGGCTGAGAGCTGAGAGCTGAGAGCTGAGAGCTCTCCACAATCAAATCCGCGACTTCCGCCTGCTTGATCTTCAGATTCGCCTGCGATTCGAGCACTTCCCCCATCTTGAGGCGGTAGGCCTGCTTGTCACACTGCGCCCGCGGCGACCACACGGCCGGTCCCCGCGAGGTATTCAGCAGGCGGAACTGGATGCCGACGGCGTCGGTCACCTCGCCCATGATGCCGCCGAGCGCGTCGACCTCGCGGACAAGATGTCCCTTGGCAATACCACCCACCGCCGGATTGCACGACATCTGCGCGATCAGGTCGACGTTGAGCGTGTAGAGTGCGGTCTTCAAGCCCATGCGCGCGGCGGCCAGGGCGGCCTCGCATCCGGCGTGACCGGCGCCCACAACGACTACGTCGAATTGTTCAGTGAACTGCATGCAGCAACTGTAGCGGTGGAGGAGATCCTTCGCTTTGCTGGAGGATTTCGTCTGCGTGCTCCCGCTTCGCTCACGCCCGCAAGCGTGGCTCAATTTATCGGACTCTTTCTTGTTTCATTCTAGCAACTTGCGGGATACGGTGATTGCGCTCACTTGCTGGCCTTCCAACTCGCCCGTATAGTTGCTTGTCCTGATAAAAAAGCCAACGGGGGCATCATGAATACGGCCGAGTTTTTCGAGCAACTGGAGGCGCGAATCAACAAGTATGACTTGCTTCGCCACCCTTTTTACAAAGCTTGGGCGGCGGGTGAGCTAAGCCGCGACGATCTGCGCGAATATGCCCAGCACTACTACCACCACGTCGAGGCGTTCCCGTCGTACCTGGCGGCCCTCGAGCTGCGGCTGGCGGACGGCGAACTGCGTCGGGCAGTGCTGGCTAACATGTGCGATGAAAAGGGAGTGGAGGGGCGGCCGGGGAAGGATTCGGTCCCGCACTCCGATCTCTGGCTGGATTTTGCCGAGGGCATGGGATCGAGCCGCAATCTGGAGTGGCATAGTCCGCTGCTGGAGGTTCGGAAGCTGATCCGGCACTTCCATCGGGTAGCCAGCGAAGGCTTGCCCGAGGAGGCACTGGCGGCTTTTTACGCCTACGAGTCGCAGGTGCCACGCACGGCGAAGGAAAAAGATCAGGGTCTTCGCGATAAGTATGACGCCGACGACAAGACGTGCGGCTATTTCTCGCTCCACGCCAGGGCCGATGTTTACCATTCGCGGATCTGGCGCAACCAGCTTGAACGCCGGATCGCCACCAAGCCGGAGGTGGCGGAGGCGGCTCTGGATGCCGCCGAGAAGACCGCACTCAGGTTGTGGCAGGCTCTGGATGGGATTGAAGCGCGCCGGTTGGCAATGAACGTAGCATAGGATTTTTCTATCGAGATTTAACTGCGGCTAGAAATCGTTTCATCGTGAAATTCAGCTGACGATCGTTCCGTGATTAACTTTGTCTTGTGCTTCTCGCTCAGCATTGCAGGTGCTGGCGGCCAGGGCAAGTCTGCCGCGCCAGAACCTCAGCCTCTCCGGCAAGAGTCAGGCCCGCGTGCACCGCTGAGTTCCTCCGAGATTTCCCAACTGAAAACCACGGCTGAGGCCGGCGAAGCCTCTGCGGCCCGAAATCTGGCCGAGAGGCTTACGCTAAGGCCAGGGGTGTGGCTCAGAACGATGCCCGGGCTGCAAGGTGGTACCGCAAAGCGGCCGACCAGGGCGATCCAGAGGCACAGAACGGGCTCGGCGTCATATACAGCCTTGGGCGGGAAATAGAAAAAAGCAAGGAAGAAGCAGTCCGCTGGTACCACAGCGCAGCCAAGCAAGGTTACGCTCAAGCCATGTTTAATCTCGGCGCCGCCTATTACAACGGCGATGGCGTGCCTTCCGATCTGGACATGGCATACGCGTGGTTTCTCCTCCCCCAACAGGCGGGAAATCCTGAAGCGAAGGATGCTGTCGACAGGACAGCCAAGGAGATGAAGTTTACCGCGGGTGCACTCGAAGATATCGGCGCTATGTATGAGAAGGGAGTCGAGCTGCCGCAGAATTCGGCGGAAGCGGCTCGCTGGTATGGTGAAGCGGCGAACCACAGCGATTCCGCCGCGCTAAGATTCGCGGAAATGTTGATTAACAGTAAAGCGATCGCTCAGGATTATCCCCGAGCCTTGAAACTGTGCCACCAAGCCGCCGAACACAGGGACGGTAAGGGGCAGTATTGTCTGGGATATTTGTATGAAAACGGCCGCGGCACGGAGAAGAACTCAAAAGAAGCGATGAAATGGTACCAACTCGCCGCGAGCGGGTTGATACCAGGGACACGACGCTCGGCCGCTCTTGCGTTGGCTGAGATGTATGCCAGGGGTGACGGCACGAAAGCCGACCATGTTGAGGCATATTACTGGTTCGTTCTTGCTTACGGCGATGGCTCCTCGGCTGCCAGGAAGCAGTGCCAAGCGCTCTGGCCACAGTTGAGCAGGAACGAAGCAAAAAGCGTCGAGAAGAAGCTGCGCGAACGTGGCATCGATCTTCAGAAGGCCCTCAACACCATGCAGGCTCAGTAAAGGAGGGAACCGCTAACATAGGGCGTGAATCGGTGTCCAGGAATTTCGAGCCAGTGATTCGGTAGAATCATTGGCCTGTTTCTTTAGCAGGGGAAAACAATTTTGGCGAGAGAGATCCCGATCGGAGCGCGCGGCGAGGCCGAAGAGACGGTGGCGTTCGAGCACACCCTAACGTCGCATCATTCCGAATTGCCACCGGTCTATTCGACACCAGACATGATCCGGCTGATGGAAACTGCGGCGTTTAACGCGCTGCAGCCTTACTGCGAGGGCGATGAAATCACCGTGGGGACGTCGATTAATGTCGAACATCGTGCTGCCAGCGGTATCGGCGCCCGCATCAAGGCCGTGGCGGAACTAGAATCCTTCGACGGACGGTTTTACACTTTGCGGGTGAGTGCTCGGGACGATTCTCAGGAGATCGGACGCGGTAGGGTGGGGCGGGCAGTGGTGAGCGTCGGAAGATTCACAGAAAAGATGAAGAACGGGCGCCAGTGAGGGCATCCAACCTGCGGCATGGCGAATCTCGATCAAGCCGCAAAAGCAGAGGCGCTCCGGGCAATGCACGCAGGCGCGAATGTCCTGCTGCTCCCCAATGCTTGGGATGCAGCCAGCGCTCGCATCCTTGAAGAGGCGGGGTTCCCGGCCATAGCGACGACCAGCGCGGGCATTGCGTTTGCGCATGGCTATCCGGACGGGCAGAAGATTCCTGCCGACCACATGATCAGGGCTATCGCACAGATTGCAATGGCGGTGAAAGTGCCCGTCACGGCGGACGTCGAAGCCGGATATGGAGAGCAGCCGGAGCATGCGGGCCACACCGCACGCCGCGTGATTGCAGCCGGCGCCGTGGGCATGAATTTCGAAGACGCCAGGGGCGATGCCCGGCAGCCGCTTGTGGACTTGCCGCTGCAACTGGAAAAAATCCGAGCGATCCGCGAGACTGCGGACAAACAGGGGGTTCGGCTGGTGGTCAACGCTCGGACGGATGTCTACCTGTTGCCAGTGGGCGATCCGGCCAAGCGTTATGACGAGGCGGTGCGACGGCTGTCGGCCTTCCGCGATGCAGGTGCGGACTGCGTGTTCGTTCCGGGACTTCGAGACGCGGCGACGATCAGACGGTTGGTTGCCGACCTGCGTTGTCCGGTGAACGTTCTTGCCATACCCGGTTCACCTTCGGTGGCCGAATTGGCTTCGCTCGGGGTGAGGCGAATCAGCCTGGGTTCAGGGCCGATGCGGGCGACGCTCGGCCTGCTACGCCGCCTGGCCGAGGAACTGAAGACGCTCGGCACTTACAGGACAATGGAGGGGGCGCCATCTCACGCCGAAATGAACGAGCTCATGAAGTCAAATTAGCGGACAAAGTCTCGGGGCTGAGGACTCCCATCCTTATCGGCGTCATTTCCGACACCCACGGCCTGCTTCGGCCCGAGGCTCTCGCCGCGTTGCGAGAGTCCGAACGCATCATCCATGCGGGCGACGTGGGCCCTCCCGAGATTCTGGAAAAGCTTGCGGCGATCGCGCCCGTGACCGCGGTCCGCGGCAACGTCGACAACGACCCTTGGGCCCGGAAGTTGCCTCAGGCCGAAGTCATCGAGATCGGCGGAGTCTACGTCTATGTGCTGCATGATCTGGCGCAACTCGATTTGAAGCCGGAGGCTTCCGCATTCGACGTGGTGATCTCCGGCCACAGCCACGTCCCCAAGCAAGAGTCGCGCAACGGAGTGCTCTATTTCAATCCCGGTAGCGCGGGACCGCGGCGCTTCAAGTTGCCGATCAGCTTGGGCAGGTTAATCGTGGAGCGGGGAAAGGTTCGAGGAGAGCTGGTTACGATTTCCGATTGACGATTTCACGCTCCGGAAGAGACCTCGACGCTTAAGCTCTGACCGCAGTCCACGAGTGCCGACTGCGCCCGTTGCTACAATCGCACCCATGCCGACCCCCAATCGCCCCTCCCTGGAGCCCACGCTCTCGTGCCGCGGCCTGCGAGGTGGATATGAGCGACTGGCTGCGCGCGTCGGGGAATATCCCGATCTGATTGCTGCCGCACTTGTGGGGCTCGGTTTTGGTTGGCGTGTCTGGCTGGCGCAGGCCACTTTTTTCAATACCGACGAGGCCTGGCACTACTCGGTGGCAAATCAGGACTCGCTGCTCGCAGCATACAGGGCGAGCCTGACGCTGGCGCATCCGCCGCTCATGGTGTTCGTGCTTTATTTCTGGAGATATCTGGGCACGTCCGACGTCATGCTCCGATTGCCTGGCGTGCTGGCGGGCACGATCTTCTGCTGGGTCTTCTTTAAATGGCTGACCGTTCTGTTCGGACCAACGGCCGCGTCGTGCGGGTTGATATTAGCGGCGTTCCTCCCACCCATGATCGCCCTGTCGGCCGAGCTGCGGCAGTACAGCTGGATGCTGATGTTTGCTTTCTCCGCCGCGTACTTTCTGGAGCGGGCACTGGACGGGAACTCAGGGCGCATGATGCTGTTGTCGTCCGTTTGCTTATACCTCGCGATGCTGTCGCACTACTCGGCATTTCTTTTTGCCGCCAGCCTTGGGATCTACGCCGTTCTGCGGATGCTCTCGCAACGCCCGGCGGCCGGGGTGATGGCGTTGTGGGTGGCGGGCCAGGCGGTTGGGGTGGGGCTGGCTGCGATTCTTTATCTCACTCATATCGCAAAACTGAGCGCGGTGTATCCGGTCGCGCGACCGCTTGATCGCTTTGGTGACTTCTACCTCTCTGACTGGTACTTCCACGCTGGGCGGGATCGCCTGCTGCCCTTTCTGTATCGCGGAACGTTCGGCGTGTTTCGGTTCACGTTCGGCCAGACGGCCGTGGGACAGATCGCGGCGCTCTTGTTCATTGCGGGCGCGGCGCTGCTGATTCGCCGCGGATCGTCGTCAACCGGCCCTCCGCCCCGGCTGAGTGCAGTCTTGCTTCTGATCCCGTTTGGGTTGAATTGGGTGGCCGTGATCGCCGGCCTCTATCCTTACGGACGCACGCGGCAGTGCATTTTTCTGGGAGTCTTCGGATTGGCGGGAGTGAGCTTGGCCATCAGCAAAATCGGTAAGAACCGCGCCGGTCCTGCGGCGGCGGTCGCTCTTGGCATGGTCGTAATCTGCCAGGCCTTCGGAACGCTACCGGGACGCGACATGCTCCTGCTCGCCGAACAGCGCCACGAACATATGGATCAGGCGCTGCAGTTCATCCGCAGCAACATTTCGCCCGAAGATGTGATCTTGACGGACCGGGCCACCAGCTTTCAGTTGCGCCACTATCTGTGCTGCCCGGGCGCGGTGAAGGTTGACCGCTCCGCCAATGGTTTCGAGTTCTTCCAATGTGATGATCGGCGGATTGGGGCCACCGGCGCCAACGATGGCGCGCTGACCGCGGAAACCCTGGTGGCAAAGTTGCAGGATTTGAGACGCATCTTTGGCCTGAATGCAGAAACCGTATGGGTCGTGCAAGGAGGCTGGGCGAGCGGACTGGGAGAGGCGCTGCACGGCCGCTCTCCGGAGTTTTCTGAGCTTCAGATTCATCCCTTCGGCCGCTACCTGGAAGTGTTCAAGCTGCCTCCGGCCGCGTCGGATCCGCGGCGGGCACGGTAGAATTGCCTTCCATGGCCCTCGACCGCATGCCGCTCAACTTCCGGATCGAAACCACAAGCGGCAAGGCCCGTCGAGGACAACTGATCACCCCGCACGCCGAAATTGAAACGCCGGTGTTTATGCCGGTCGGCACGCTGGCGTCGGTAAAGGGAATCCCCCAGGACACGCTCGAAGAACTGGGGGCGCAGATTATTCTTGGCAACACCTATCACCTGTACCTGCGGCCGGGAGTGGAGACGGTGCGGCGCATGGGGGGGCTGCACGGGTTCATGTCGTGGCCGCGGGCGATCCTGACCGACTCCGGCGGGTTCCAGGTGTTCAGCCTCAACGAGCTGCGCAAAGTCACCGAAGAAGGCGTGACGTTTCGTTCACATCTGGACGGCTCGTCGCACTTCTTCAGCCCGGAGAGCGCGATGGAGGCGCAGATCGGGCTAGGCGCGGACATCATTATGGCGTTTGATGAATGCACGGAATTTCCCGCGGATCGGGAGCGCATGCGCGCTTCGATGGAATTGACGGCGCGCTGGGCGGCGCGGAGCAAAAAGCATTTCGAGAAACACAAGCACGAAGTTCCGTGGGGCAGCAAGAACCATGTGAGCACAGCCGCCATCGGCTGTGCGGGCCAGCGCCAGTTCGCCGGGTCAGCGGAGCTTGGCTCCGCCGGACAGCCGGGGGCGACTGTCCCCACACAATCCCTGTTCGGAATTGTGCAGGGGGGGATGGATCGCGAGCTCAGAAGGGAGTCGGCGCTGCGCACCATCGAGATCGGATTTCCCGGTTACGCGATTGGCGGGCTTAGCGTAGGCGAGCCGCGGGACCTCACGCGCGAGATCGTGGAGTCGACTCTTGAGCACCTGCCTGCCGATCAGCCACGTTATCTCATGGGCGTGGGCACGCCGGAAGAGATTGTCGAGTACGCCAACCTGGGCGTTGACATGATGGATTGCGTCCTGCCGACCCGGGCCGCGCGGCATGGGCTCCTATTTACCTCTGAGGGAAAAGTCTCGATTAAACAGGCTCGTTACGCCCAGGATCCGGGGCCGCTGGACACCAACTGCGCCTGCCGGGTGTGCCAGCGCTATTCGCGGGCTTATTTACGACATCTGTATGCATCGAACGAAGTGCTGGCACAGGTCTTGAACACGATCCACAACTTGAGTTTCTACCTTGACACTATGCGCAGGGTACGGCATTCTATTCGACTTGGGGAAGAGTGTGGTTTTCTTTCTAGCGTCTGGTCAGGACCGAAACCATAGTCTCCAAGGATGGCCTCCCCGGAATTAGCCTGAAACGAGAAGGAACCCGGCCGAAGTCGATCTAAACTCCGTGGTGAAAAAAAGAGCTCCCGCGGCCAGGCGGCGTGGGCGAAGTTTCGCGGACGCGTCCGCTCAGACATTAGAAGATGCAATACTTACTGGCGGTTCAGACCGGTGGCGGCGGTATGGGGTGGCTCGGCATCGCGCCTCTTATTTTCATCTTCGCCATCTTTTATTTCCTCTTGATTTTGCCCCAGCAGCGTCGCCAGAAGAAATGGCAGGGTATGCTGGACCAGCTGAAAACAGGAGACAAAGTCACCACCAGTGGTGGCCTGCGAGGCACGATCATCGCTCTTAAGGACGATGCGATTCACTTGCGCGTCCCGCCGGACAATTTGCGGATGGAAGTAACCAAGGCCTCGGTGATGTCGGTGACGACAACCGAGGAAGAAGCGAAAACGAAATAAATAAGTGATCATGGGCGAGTGGCCAGTTGCCAGAGGGACAACTGAATTACTGACCACTAGCCAGTGATCACGGACCACTGATTCCTATGAACAAGACCTTTCTCTGGAAGCTCGGACTCATTCTCGGAACGCTGCTGATTTTCCTGTTCGGCATTTTTGGGATTCCGAACAAGTTCTCCGGTCAGGGGCTGCTCACGGCGATGACCGACCACATCCACCTCGGTCTTGATTTGCGGGGCGGAACCCACCTGATTTTGCAGGTCAAGGTCAACGACGCCGTCAACGTGGATGCGCAGAACGCCATGGAAGTGCTGAAGCAGCAACTGCGCAGCCGAAAGATCGACTACTCGGATATTACGCAGCCCGATCCGCAGAATAATCCCGATCACATCGTGCTGAAGGGTGTGCAAGCCAATTCCCGCACGGACCTGCTGAGCATCATGCAGGATCATCTGCCGGAGTACGACATCAATGGCGGCGCCGACAATTCCTGGAACATTTCGATGAAGCCGACGATGCTAACCGACCTGAAGAATAAGGCGGTCGCGCAAGCCATCGAGACCATTCGCAACCGCATTGACCAGCTTGGAGTGAGCGAGCCCACGATTCAGGAGCACGGGCTGGGGCAATACCAGATTCTGGTACAACTGCCGGGCGTCGATGATCCGGCTCGCGTGAAAGACATCATGCAGTCGACCGCCATGCTGGAAATCAAGCAGTCGCTCGGTGGGCCATATCCGAGCGAGGCGGCCGCACTGCAGGATAAGAACGGGATTCTGCCGCCGGATGCGATGCTCCTTCCGGGGCACAGCGCACCCGGAGTGGCGTCGGAAGGGCAGGCCTGGTACCTGGTCTCCCGGGTCTCGGCGGTGAGCGGAAAGGATCTTCGCGACGCGCAGCCCAACCGCGACCAGAATGGGCAGCCCAGCGTCAGCTTCACTCTAACTGGCGAGGGCGGGCAGCGGTTCTACAACTTCACTTCCGCACACGTCGGCGACAGCCTGGCCGTGGTGCTCGATAACAAAATACAGGAAGTGGCCAACATCAAAGAGCCGATCCGCGACCGCGGCGAGATCAGCGGCGGCAGCATGAACGAGCAGCAATCAAAGGATCTCTCGATGATTCTGCGTTCAGGAGCCCTGCCGGCGGGCATCAAGTATCTGGAAGAGCGCACGGTGGGACCGTCCCTGGGCACGGATTCGATTCGCGCCGGCGTGCGCGCAGCGATCGTCGGCATGGCGGCGGTGCTGATCTTCATGCTGATTTACTATCGTGGAGCCGGCATCAACGCCGATGTCGCCCTGCTTCTGAATCTCATTATCCTGTTGGGATTCATGGGCTACTTCGGTGCAGTGCTGACGCTGCCAGGAATCGCCGGCGTGATTCTTACGGTCGGGATGGGTGTGGATTCCAATGTGCTGATCTTCGAGCGCATCCGCGAGGAGTTGCGCAACGGCAAAACGCCGCCATCGGCAGTGGACCAGGGTTTCAGCCACGCCTGGATCACCATCGTCGATACGCACGTTACAACCATCGTTTCAGCGGCGATTCTGTTCCTGTTCGGAACCGGCCCGGTGAAGGGATTTGCCGTAACTCTGACGTTTGGCTTGCTGGCAAACCTGTTCACGGCCGTGCTCGTGTCCCGCTTTATTTTCGACTGGATTCTGAGCCGGAAGCAGCGTGGCGAGGCGCTGAGTATTTAACGATTGTGATGAAAACACGTTGTCATGCTGAGCGAAGCGAAGAACCCTTTGGTCGCGGACGGGACCGCATAGGTCCTTCGCTACGCTCAGGATGACAAGGGGCTCAGTTTTCGAGTTGGTGAGCGCAGCTAAGTCATAGACAGATAAGGGGCTAGACAACCGGTGGAGTTCTTTCACGACGTCAACATAGATTTTCTTGGCAAAAAGTGGTATTTTCTCGCCTTTTCCCTGATCTTTAGCGTGGCAGGCGTGCTTTCAATGCTGTTCTGGCATGGCATTCCGTGGGGCGTAGATTTCCGCGGCGGAACGCTGGTATACGTGAAGTTTTCGCATACGCCCGACGACAATGCGATCCGCGCCGAACTTGATCGGGCGGGCCTGCATAACTTCAAGATTCAGACTGAGCTCGGGACTAATCAAGTACTGATTGATCTTGATGTCCGCGAGACCAGCGAGCAGGCGCTCGATCAGGGCAAGTTGACGATCATCAAGGCGCTGGAGACCAACGCTCCGGCAGGAAAGATTGACCTGAACAACGCTAGTTCTTTGACAATCAAGAACTATCTGATGGACAAGGATCCGCTCCATACTGGCACCGATGCCGATCAGAAGTATACGGCGCAGGCCCAGACGATCGCGGATTACCGCAACAACAGCATGGGGGGCGTGCTGAGTTCCATGGACCAGCTGAAGGGTAGTTCGGCGGATCCTGCAGTTGTGGCTTCGCTGGGCGATGGCTTCTTTCTTTCCGATTTTGGTGTGCGCGACGTCGCCATTGTTGGCCCGCAGGTCGGTGCACAATTGCAGAAGCAGGCCGCGCTAGCCACGATCTACTCGCTGGCTGGGATGCTGGTGTACCTGGGCTTCCGCTTCGAATGGATTTACGGCGTCGCCGCAGTGGTGACCGTATTCCACGATACGTTGATCACTGTAGGCGCGTTTTCCCTGACGAAAACCGACATCTCCCTGACGGTGATCGCCGCCATCCTGACGTTGATTGGTTACTCCAATAACGACACGATCGTGGTATTTGACCGTATCCGGGAAAACATCAAACTCATGCGGCGCGAGAAACTGTCAGATATCGTCAATCGCAGTATTAATCAGACTTTAAGCAGAACGATCTTGACAGCAGGCCTTACCTTCCTTACCGTACTCGCACTCTTTTTGTTTGGCGGCGAGGTGCTTCATGGATTCAGCCTCGCCCTGGTCATTGGCATCTTAATCGGGACGTATTCCTCGATCGCGATAGCCGCTCCAATTCTGGTGGCCTACCAGGATTGGAGGATTAATCGCGGAAAGCGGCCGCCAATGGCGCCGCTGGTGACCGGCAAAGCCGAAAAAGTCAAAGTTAAGAGTTGATTGAGATCTAAAGAAGTTACCGGATGGTCTAGACGTGGCTGTTGCAGTATGCCTTCTTACGTAAGGACTTAGAAGGGTTCGCTCAGAAACATTGCGCAGGTGCAAATGGCCTGCCGGGTGTGCCAGAGAAACTGGGAGCAAACCGGGAGTGTTCGGTGTCTAAGCTTCCGTAGGGTCTGAAGTAAGGGAGAAACTTATGTTTGAAGACAGCTTGATCGAGTCTGGGGGCAAGCTCAAAACCAAACGCGGTTGGACGTCGATCGTCTCGTTCGCGATTCAGATCGTGATTGTCGGTGTCATGATCCTGATCCCGCTGATCTTTACCGAGGCCTTGCCCAGAACGCAGCTCATGACATTCCTGGTGGCCCCCCCGCCGCCACCCCCGCCGCCTCCACCAGCTGCGGCTCCGGTGAAGGTCGTGAAAGTAATCCAAACCGATATCGTGAACGGCCAGCTGCGTACGCCGACCAAGATTCCACAAAAGGTTCAGATGATTAAAGAGGAGGAGGCGCCTCCGCCGGTCATGGCTTCGACGGGCGTGGTGGGCGGCGTTCCTGGAGGCGTTCCCGGGGGATCGATGGGCGGCGTGATTGGCGGCATGATCAATTCGACGCCGGTTGCGGTGCCTAAGATCGCGACCCCGCAGCGGGTGCGGGTCTCGTCGGGTGTGCAGTCCGGTCTGCTAGTCCGGAAAGTAAACCCTTCTTATCCTCCGCTGGCGCGCCAAGCTCGCATTCAGGGTGTGGTGATTTTGCAGGCCCAAATCAGCAAGGACGGGAATATCGAAAACCTGCAGTTGATCAGCGGGCATCCGATGCTGGCGCCAGCCGCGATTGAGGCCGTAAAGCAGTGGAAGTATAAGCCGTACCTGCTCAATGGTGAGCCGGTTGAAGTCGAGACCCAGGTACAGGTGAACTTCACCCTCGCCGGAGGCTAAAATTGCCCCGTCGTTGGGCGCTTCGAGTTGTCCGAAAAAGTGTGTGTTGATTGACCCTCCCTGTTCCACCCCAACCAGGGTGCCGGGAGGGGCTTTTGAAAAGCCCGGGCTCGGTCACTGTCTCTTCCACTTCCTTCTAGGTATGAGCAGGCCAGCATGGGCGATGCCGCGAATGCGGCGTCGGCGGCGTTTCAATTTACGGCCAGCGCCTGGCACTGCAAACCGCATCAGAGTGTCTAAGTAACGTAATAGAGTTCCGAGGAGGGAAAGCAACTCATGGTCGCTCACGTAGGTGTCATTCTCAGTCACATTCCGGCCGCAGCCACCTGGATCATCCAGGAAGGCGGCGGCATGCCAACCGACCCGCTTGGCCTGTGGAAGCAGATGGGCTGGGTCGCCCGCACCGTAGTTGTCATTCTGTTCATCATGTCCGGCTGGTCGATCGGTGTCATGATCGATCGCTGGATGGCCTACAGCGCAGCTCGTAAGCAGTCTCGGGCGTTTGCTCCCGCAGTCGCGGGCGCCCTGCGCGATGGCCGCATTGATGAAGCGATCAAGGTGGCAGAGCGCAACAAGAAGAGCCACTTGGCAAAGGTTGTCACCGCTGGCCTGATGGAATTCAAGGCCCACCAGGACAGCCCGGGCGCGATTCCCGGCGAGACCATCGAAGCCTCCAAGCGCGCTTTGGAGCGCACCGAAGCCATCGTCCACGCCGAACTGAAGCGCGGATTGGGCGGCCTCGCCACCATCGGTTCGACCGCTCCCTTCGTGGGACTGTTCGGAACCGTGATGGGCATTTTGAATGCCTTCACGGGTATCGCCAACACCAAGGCCACCGGTCTGGCGGCAGTGGCCGGCGGTATCGCGGAAGCGCTGGTTACGACGGCCATCGGGTTGCTCGTCGCTATCCCTGCCGTCATGATGTTCAACTATCTGACCGGGCGCGTTGAGGCGTTCGACGTGGAAATGGATAATTCGTCGAGCGAACTGATCGACTACTTCCTCAAGAAGCGCGGCGACGTTCGCCGATAAGATGCCCGCCGGTAAACGGCTCGGCGTGTCCGTTATGAGTTGCTTGTCCGGCGCTGGAGTTCTCCGGCGCCGGGCCTTCCCAACTTGACGCGGATTGCGCCGCTCGCCGATTGGAAGTTCGGGAGATATCAGTTATGGGAATTTCAAAGCGAGACGAAGGCTCCAAGATCAGCTCCGACATTAACGTCACCCCGATGGTGGACGTTATGCTGGTGCTGCTGATCATCTTCATGGTGGTCACGCCCATGCTGCAGAAAGGCGTCAGCGTGGACATGGCCAAGGTGAACAATCCGGAACAAATGCCGGACGCCGACAAGGAAGACGCACTGCTGGTTTCCATCACGCGGGACGGCATGGTGTATTTGGGCAGCGACCGAATTGACGTCGACACTCTGACCAACAAGGTGAAAGATCGCCTGGCTAACAAACCCGACAAGCGCGTGTACGTCAAGGCAGACATGCGCACCCGGTTCGGCGGCGTAGTGCAGGTCGTGGATAGCGTCCGGGCTGCCGGGGTCGATGACCTTGGCTTGCTCACCGATCAGAAGAAACAAGCTCCAGGCGCCCCGCCCGCTCCAGCGACGGCAGGGCAATAGAGGAGAACGACAATGGGAATGGCAGTCGGCCCGAGCGGAGGCCAGAATGCGAACATCAACGTCACACCGCTCATTGACGTGCTGCTGGTGCTGCTGATCATCTTCATGGTGATCTCACCGGTGACCCCGAAAGGACTGGACGCGCTGGTTCCCCAGCCGCCTCCGCCCAACGCGCCCAAGAACAACACGCCGGACCGCACCATCGTCGTGCAGTTGATCGACCGCGGCCCCGGTCAGGAACCGGGCGTGAAGGTCAACACTGAAGATGCGACCTGGGACAATCTGCAAGGGCGCCTGGAAGACATCTACAAACAGCGGGCAGAAAAGGTCATGTTCGTGAAGGGAGATGATGCCATCCCCTTCGCCAACGTCGCCAATGTGATTGATATCGCCCATGCTGCCGGCGTAGACAAGGTTGGCCTGATTACCGCGAAGATCGAGTCGGGCAACTAAGAGCGCCCGTCCCTACGGCCCGGAGCGTGCATCGTTTCGGGCCGCAGCGCGGGAACGCACTGTTCGCGCCGCCCGTGCTTGACTAAACTTGTCAAACCGCCGTCTCTGGGCCTAGGATGCTGTGGCGAGGGAGACTTATACCGCAATGAATAAGAATCAGAATCTAAGAATGTTCACGCTGGCTGCGGTGACGCTGGCGCTCATCTCCTCTGTGGGCTGTAACAAGCTGAGGGCCCGCGACCAACTCAACAAAGGCGTCGAAGCCTACAAGAATTCCCATTATGAGCAGGCCATCGATCACTTCCAGCAGGCCGTGCAACTGGATCCGGCATTGATCAACGCCCGTATGTATCTGGCCACGGCATTTGTCTCGCAATACATTCCCGGCGTGGACTCGCCGGATAACATACGCACGGCTCAACAGGCGATCGACGAATATCAGAAGGTGCTGGATACTCCCAGTGCCGCTCGCGACCAAAAGGTGAATAGCGCGAAGGGCGTCGCTTACCTGTACCTGAATCAGAAGAAGTGGGACGACGCCAAGAAGTACTACCGAATGGCATCGGACATGGACCCGAACGATCCGGAGCCCTATTACTCGGTGGGCGTGATCGACTGGACAGCCTGCTATCAGCCGCGCATGGAAGAGCGTGCCAAGCTGGGGATGAGGCCGGAAGAGCATTTGAACCCAAAGAACAAAGATCAGAAAAAGGCCTGTGACGAACTGAAGGCGAAAAACGCACCTGCCATTTCCGAGGGCATCGACAGCCTGAATAAGGCAATCCAGCTTCGTCCGGACTATGACGATGCGATGGCTTACATGAACCTGATGTATCGCGAAAAGGCTGACGTGGAATGTGACGACGCCTCGTCCCGGGCCGACGATCTGAAGACCGCCGACCACTGGGTGGACGAAACGCTGCGGGTCAAGAAGATAAAGGCCGAGAAAGCCGCCCAGAGCCAGGCGGGCGGCATTACGGTCGATCAGTCCAAGTAGAGCTTTCCTTTTTTGGCTCAGAACTCCGCGCGTTCCCTCTGTTTGCTATAGAGGCGGAGTTCCACCCTGGGGAATTGCCATCTCTGCATCTTCGGAAATGACTGAGGCAGAGTTTGAGTCAGCAGTACCGTGGTTGGATCGGGGTTTCCCGGTGGTCCGTTGTCGATCAGCAGCACCCACACTCGCGGACGGCTCGCCGCGACCGTCCGCAAAAAAACTGCCGTGGGCTTGCCCGTGAAATCGCGATAGCCGAGGCCAGGGCTGTGCCGGGGGAAGAGGATTTCCGGCCCCAGTGGCCGCGTGAATGCGGGGCTGGCGGAATTCTCTCCTGCGCGGACAGAGCGGAAAAACTCATAGGGCACGCGGGCTTGGGCGATGTGAAAGATGGCGCCGTCCCCTGCCTCGGTGTGATCGAGGATGAAGTTGGAGGCGGCACCCGAGCCATCGCGTTCGTCATCGAAGTCGTGACCGTACACGAAGAAAACTCCGCGCAGAGACAACAACAGCATGATGGTCAGTGCGGCTGCGAGCATCCAGGATTGCTCGAGCCGCGCCAGTCCCGCGGCCGCGAGAATGACAAGCGGGGGCAGGCAGAAGATCATATAGCGGCCTAGAAATACGGGGCGGGCGAAGGAAAGCACCACCGTCAACCCCACGGGGAACAGGAGCCAGACGAGGAGGAACTGGACGCGCCACGTCTCCCAAGTCGGGTCGCACGCGAAGAATCTCTTGCCGACAGGAGCGACTGCCACAATGCAGGCGACGGCGTACATGGCCAACAGGGGCCAGCTGCCGCTTCCCGCCAGATGCTCGAAAAACTCGAGCACATCGCGAACGCTCGGCCGCTGAATCCAGCGAATCGGCCCCGCCCCAGTCTTGACTACAAAAATGAGCAGCGGCAACACCGCGACACCGATCGTCTCCCACACGCGCCGCATCTGTGCGGCAAGGTCAAGACGATTGCTGCTCGGACCGACCTCAGGGACTCCAATTCGACTCAGGACGAGCCCTTGGGCCAGCACCAGCAGCAGCGCATACAGATGCGCATAGACCGCAAGAATGCTGGTCAGAATGTAGCGGAATCGATTTCGCTGTCCCGGTTCGCGCAACCAGGCGATCAAAAATCCCGAAGATAACGTCGCCAGCAGCACGAAGAGGGCGTAGCTGCGCGCTTCCTGCGCGTAACGAACGTGGTACGCGTTAAAGGTGAACAGTGCGGCCGCGATCAACGCAACCTGCCGGTTATAAAGAAGTTTGGCGAGCCAGTAAACCGCCGGAATCGTGGCCACGGCGATCACGACCGAAAGGGCACGAATAAAAAACTCACTCTGCCCGAAAGGCACCCACCCGCGCAGCAGCAGGTAGTACAGCGTCATATTCGCTTCGCGCCACCACACCAGGTGCAGGAAATTGCGCCAGTCGATTCGCGCGACTTCTACGCTGAAGCACTCATCAAACCAGAAGGGTTTCGCGGCCAGAGCCACGAACCTCAGGGCTGCACCGGCTGTCAACAGTAAGAAGAGCGTCAACCAGCGCGCGGAGCGAACGGAACCTGACGGGAGGGTGGAGGCGCCTGCGCTTTGGTTCACCGGGGCTTCGGGTGGCGGCATGCTTCGGGGCAATGGATCAAGCAATTTCAGATGATACTATGCACAGAGATTTCTCTGAACGTGCGCATTCTTGATATGAATCCTGACGTGACACCCCGGGCAGCAGGCCGGCGCGATAATTCCGCTGCGATCCATGATCGCTGGAAGGGATGCGTATCGGTGATTGTCCCGGTGTACAACGAGGCAACGCATGTGGACGAGCTCTTGCAGGCGATCCACGCCTCGCCGGTGAAAAAAGAAATCATTATTGTGGACGACGGTTCGACCGACGGTACTCGCGAAAAGCTGCAAGCTCTGCCACCCCTCGAAGACGTCACGATCGTTTTTCACGAGAAAAATTGCGGCAAGGGAGCAGCCATACGCACCGCTCTGTCCTACGCACGGGGTGAGTACGTCCTGATTCAGGACTCCGATCTGGAATACGATCCACGGGATTATCCGGCGCTGCTCGAGCCGCTCGAGGAACACGGAGCCAACGTAGTCTACGGCGTGCGTCCCGATCGCCCAGAGCGAGGGCTGCGCTTTTTTCTGGGCGCGAAATTACTAACTCATCTCACGAATCTCTTTTATCGCGCGGGGATCCACGACGAAGCCACCTGCTACAAGGTCGTGCGCCGCTCGCTGCTGGCGCAGATACGGCTGGAGTGCCAACGCTTCGAATTCTGCCCGGAAGTGACGGCGAAGTTGTGCCGCATGGGCGAGAAGATCGCGGAGGTTCCCATCTCCTACACTCCTCGCTCCGCGGTGGAAGGGAAGAAAATTCGCCACTCCGATGGATGGCAGGCCATCTGGACGCTGATCCGCTTCCGCTTTACACCGCGCAACCGATGGGCACGGGCTGAGTCTGATGGGGCGCAGATCCCATTTCCGGTGAGTTTTTCGCGGCTGTCCTCGGAAAAGAGCCAGTCCGCCTAGGACAGCTCCGTCATTGAAGTCTTCTCCGGTGGTGGTGATGAATCCGCTATTTTTCCCTCTGTTGCGCAATCCACCTGTCGGTCCGCGCCTCCAGCAGGTCCAGGGGTAGCGTCCCTCCGTCGAGCATCTCGTCGTGGAACTTGCGCAGATCGAACTTCGGCCCTAACTCCTTCTTGGCGCGTTCCCTCAGTTCGCGGAACTTAAGCTGGCCAAGCTTATAGCTAAGGGCCTGGGCTGGCCAAGAAATGTAGCGATCGGTCTCGGACTGAATCGTAGGCTCGTCGACCGCGCCCGACTTGCGGAAGAATTCCACGACCTGGTCGCGGCTCCATCCTTTGGCGTGAATCCCCGTGTCAACCACCAGACGAACGGCCCGGAACAGTTCAGAAGAAAGCCGTCCATAGTCAGAGACGGGATCCTGATAGAAGCCAACCTCTTTGCCCAGCTCTTCCGCGTAGAGGGCCCAGCCTTCGCCATAGGCGTTAAAGAAGAGACCGTGCAGGCGGAACTTCGGCAACCCCTGCAGCTGCTGCTGAACGGAGAGCTGCATGTGATGACCGGGTACGCCTTCGTGGTAGGCGACTGCCTCGTCGTCGATTAACGAGCGATCCGCGAACTTGGAGGTTGCGACGACGACCCGTCCGGGCCGCTTGCCGTCGGGCGTGCCGGTCACGTAGTGGGTTGCCGCGGCCGCCTGAAATTCGGGGATGGCCTCGACCGTGACCGGCGACTTGGGTAGCAGAGTAAAAAGTTCCGGAAGCTTGGGCTGCATCTGCGCAATGTAATGGCGAAAATCGTCGAGGATCTGCTCGGCTGAGGTGGGCTTGTACTTGGGGTTGGTTTTAAGCGAAGCCCGGAACGACGCAAGGTCCGCGAAACCCTCTTTTTTGGCAATCGCGGTCATCTCGGCCTCGATGCGGTCGATCTCGCGCAGGCCAAGCTGGTGAATCTCGTCCGCCGTCATGTGCGTTGTGGTCCTGGCATAAATGTCGTTCTGGTAGCGCTTTTGGCCGTCGGGCAGAGAAGTGATGGAGAGCGTCGTCCGCCCCTGTGGGGCATATTCGGTTCGGATGAAAGCGGCGAATGTCTTGTACGCGGGAAGGACATCGGTGTTGACGGCGTCGGTGATGGCTTGGGTCAGGCGCTTCTGATCATCCGCCGAAATGCTGGCGGGATACTTCTTGGTGGGCTGCAGAAACGGGTCGGCAGTGATGATGCCCTCGCATTGGACCGGGATCTTTTCCGCGAGAAACCGTACCGGCATGAGCTTGTCCTTCATCCCGGCGCGCAGGACTTCCGTGGTCTGGGCGAAGGCGCGTGGTATCTGGTGCAGCCGCGCAACATAGTCTTCGTAGTGCTTGACCGAGTCGAGGGGAACCGCCAGCGGCAGATCGGCGAGGTTGGTGTGGATGCCGCTCTGCTGGTTGATCGGCATCTCGTATTCTTTGAGGTTGTAGTCGGTAATCCGCTGGGCCAGGACGCGAACCAGTAAGTCGTGGGAGAGCTGGTCCTGATCGGAGAAGCCGGTCGTCGGAATTGCCTCCAGGCGCGAGAGGAATGCTTGGTCGGTCTCGTGCCGACGCTGGATCGCGTCGAGCGAGTATTCCGCCAGGCGGTCATTGTAGCGATAGTCCCCGAATGAGGTCGCGCGCTCTGGAAAGTTGCGGAGGTCGGCTTCGTAGTGCTCGTCGAACAGCGCGTTCTGCGCCGCGAGGCGTTCTGCCCACGGTTTGACGTCCTGGGCAAGGACGGATGAGGCTGTGGCGATAGCGAGAAGGAAGACTTGGGAAACGCGCATAGGATGACTAGCGTAAACCAGAGCAATCAACGGGTAAACAACTTCCTTGAAATTTTGGGCGGCGCATCGGCGCTTTTCAGCCCTTGGAGCCCAAGCCTTGCCTGTCCTGCCTCCAACCACACCTTAGTCAAGGAGTGCTTCTATCGCCATAACAACAGCTACGACCGTAAGGCCAGTTCACGGTCGGGCAACCCCTGGATGGTGAAATGCTCCGCCCTCGCTCCTCGGACACGTGCGCTCGTGAGGGTGGGACAACTTCTGGGAACTGACAGCACACCGCGCCGCGTACTGTATTTCGATGATTTGCTGCGCGACGCTTCTCATGTCATGCCGAAAATTGTTGTTACAGATCCAAAGCCGGTTGACTAACGACATATGAGTGCGTCTCTTTGTTAAGTCACGAATTGTTCAGTCACGAATTCGGTGCCTTGGGGCCACGTTCGCCTCAACCTGAAAGTCTTGATGAGGAGAGGCAATTGCGGACTCTGATCTGGGTTTTGCTGCTGACGGGCTGTTCTTACTCACAACAACTCACCGCGCACGACAATGCCCATCCGAGAGAGGCGGAATCGATTCTGATTGTGAGCTGCCGGACGGTGGGCGAACGGTTAGCGGTCCCGATGCCGAATCCACGGGTTGAGTTGCGTTTGGGCGAAGGGAAGGACGCGGTAGAAAGCAAAGAGGCTGCGCATATCATTCACATGCGACGTTGGCACAGGGCTCTCTTTAAGCGAGCGGCTCTGGTCGTTTGTATGCGAGAAGCGGAATTCGAGATTGTGCCGCAGTTGTTCGATAAGGTGCGCGACTACTGACGCGGATCTCGGCCTCGACGATCGGTTGTTGCGCCGGAATTCGCAATTAAGCGGCCTCGTCACCATACCTACGAGAATTCGGAAACTGTGGTCTTGTTGACATAACATTGCCATGCCGCTCAATGACACCTGCCGGCAGTTTTGAGCGCTTCTATGAGAAGCGCACTCCAGCGGCTCAAAGTGAGGGGACTGAATGCCCAGTTCCGCGAGCGCTTCGTCCATTGTGTGTACCACTGTAAGAGGTCGCTCATGCTCGCTGCCCAGCTGAAACACGCCGGCCAAACCGTATTGGAGTGTTGTCGGGGCGACGATAATGCGCGGCCGACCGACGGTGCCCGGCATAGGTTCCCTCCTTGCCAGTGCCCGGATATGGTCGGACGAAATGGAGTCTCGGTAACGGACGAGCAGTCCACAATCGCCGCATTTGGCATGGTGGCCGTCCAATACCTGCCCCCTTCGGTGTAAATTTCCCGAAGTATTTCTTCGGTCATCCTTCCTTTCAGTCGGAGCAGCAGAATCCGATTCACTCCGTCGAACTCAAACCGGAAACTGCCCGGAAATTCGGGGCAAGGTTGGGATGCCATGACGGTCGTTTCCTTTTGCTCCATGAATTTCTGGAAACTGTCTGGGCCGAGTGGTTTTCAAGTCGACAGCCTAGACTTAGTGGAACACCCTGTAAATGGCATTTTCGTGCCGAGGGTGGGAACGTCCGAGCCACTGTTGCGACAGCCCCCGTATCTTGATGAGCGCAATCGCACTGTCTTCGTAAACTGACAAATGATCAGAAGTCAAGACGTCCGGCAACTGCCTTTCACGAGATGAGGGGAAGAAAGCGTTGATTCGTGGCTACCCTCAATCGCAGATTTCATTCCTCTCAGGAATTGTGATCTCGAGCACCGTCTGAGTGTTTGAATACAAACTTGCCTCAATTTCCTCTCGTGTCATACCGATTCCCAAAGCAGCGCGCCCTCCAAGAAGAAAGGCTAGGAGCATCTTCCGCAATATGCGCTTGACTGACATCAATCTCCGAGCGGGCGTACGCAGCTCGTGGTAGGTTGCGACGCGACTGCGCACCAACGACAACGGTGTGAATCTGGGATATCGCGAAACGGCTAATCAATGTGGCAGCTTATTAGCCTAAACGGGCGGCGGGCGGAGGGCGCGGCGAGAGGACAGGCAGGAATGGGTAAGGCTCTATGTCGTAGTGCTCGTCAATGCCGGGAAGTAGAAGAATTACAACTGCTGCGAGGAAGAACCATATTGGAACAAGAATGGCCAACAGCAGGTTGACACCTGCGTTCGCCAGTGCGGTGGACAAAATCACTGCGCGACACAGAAAACTGAGCGCTCGGCGTGTGTAAGATATGTCCTTCACTTCGCGTCGATCATATCGCCAAAACTCTTGAATAACAATTACGCTCACTACGGCACTACGGCAGCCTTCGTACAGTTCGAACAGGTCGCTCGGGTCGCGACGGCAGTTTGTCTTCCCGAGGAACCTCTTGCCGAGGCCGAGATTGGGAATCACTTGCCGTCTTGCGCGCCGAAGCTTGTCAGCTTTGTTGTCGTCGGCACATTGCCGTGTGTAGGCTTTAACTTCGGCTGTAGAAAGATTCCTTCGGCCGAGTTCGGATTCCAGCGCTATCCGCGCCTCATCGGTAAGTTGCTCCTTCTCATCGGCGAGCTAGAAGAGTTCGTCTTCCGTCAGATGCTGTATCGCAGCATAGTTGCGCGACTTAACGCCATATTATTGAACAAATTCGCGCAACGCTAACCGGAACCATACCGATGGTTGGCGAACCATTATCAATAGCTATCAATAGCGCATTGACGTTTGACGCGCCCTGGCTTGAGGGTTCATTTGGCGGAAGCTTCAGGTCTTCGGGAGCCCATCGGATTTGGGCTGGCGTTTTCGAGGCGCAAGATAAGTGTGCGTGATGCGGTCGTGCCAGCAGAGGGCGTCCTCGTCCAGAAAAACCCAGGCGTAGCCCATCCCCAGGGAAGCTGCCGAAAGGTAAGACGCCAGCACGCGCCAGCGGCGCAGGGAGCGGCTGGCTGGCCTGCCGTCAAAGCGGGTGAGTTCGAGACCGAAGGCGCGCAAGCCGGGAGTGCGGCCCGCGTAAACGATCAGCAGGTACTGAAAGACAGCCCAGAACAAACAGGGAACGCCAGCGGCGAATCCCAGCATCTGTGCGAGTGGCGGCCGAATCGCTGCGACTTTCCAGAAAATGAAGCCCGATAATGCAGATGCGGCAAAGATGGTGAGTCCGTCGACGAGACTGGCCAAGATGCGTCGGGCTAGCGAGGCACTCTGCAGCGGAATGTCAATGCCGGGGCGCTTTTCAGCATCCTGACGCTGGGCGGGCGCAATCGTGATTCCGCCCAGCGCCGGAGGTGGAGCCTCTACCTCGGGCACCTCGAGAATCCGGATGTGCTCTCCCACAGGTTCAGCCAGCTGGTCCGGAGGAGGCGGTGGTGGCTCGAAGTTGAATTTTCCAACCTCAAACCTTTCCATACCAAACCTGGGAAACTCGATAATCTTTGCGCCAGAGTGTGGCCTGGGCGGAGCGACTTGCTGCAGTTGAGCGGCGGGTGCCTCCCGGGGCTGAGACTCGCTGACTTCTTCACGAGTCGCGGTCAACCCATCCATCTGTCCGTACCTGTCCAGTCCGTCCTCGGCGAATCCATGATCTGCCACCGGATCGAGGGTCGACGCTGACGAAGCCTCAGACTGCGGTTCGGGGTCAGCCGAGTAATCGACGGGGTCAAATCGCAGGCGCAATGATGGGTAGCGGGGCGGGCGTATCTTGCGGCGGGCACGGTATCGAGTGAGGCGAGCCGAAAGTTCGTCGCGCCAGGCCGAGGGATCGATTTCTTCGGCCACGCTTTCGGTTGGTGCGACTCTATCTGGCGAATGAGGCGTCGCCTCCGCCTCGGGGATCAAAGTCCCGCTGCCGGGTGACGTTGCCGCCGCCTCTAAAGTGGCCGGAATTTCTCCCATACCCTCGGCTCCGCTTTGCCGGCCGCTTGCAAGTCTTGTTTCCTTCAGATCCGCAGGCTCCGGATCGACGTATGCGGCTTCCCGGGTCGCGTCCGGAATCGGGGCATACGCCAAGGCAGACGCAGAGAAGTTCCTCGCGTCAGGCCGCCACCGGGAGGTAGCGGGAGGGGGCTCCGAATGGCAACGGCAAACCGCACTACACCGCGCACAATCCATGAAAACCAGTCTTGCGAAAATCGCGCCAGCCGCGGCGAAACGGGCAACGGAAGCGGAGCAACGGGAATCCTAGCCTTGTTCGCCACTTTCCTGTTCGGCCATTCGCGTGCTAACTTCACGAAGCCGCCACCATCGAACCGAAAGGGACAGGTCCGCTTCCGATGAGCGTTCATCCGCCGCTGATTTTCTTCCGATGGTCTTCTTTCCGATGGTCTTCTTTCCGATGACCCTTCGCACTAAATTGCTTATCACGGCGATCTTCCTTTGTCATCAGCTTCTCGCGTCTGCGCTAGTAACCAGCCAGTTGCTTGCTGGAAATTCCGATCAGGATACGGCGCCCTCCGCGCAAGAGTCGGCACCACCGGCGGACACCACCGCGCCCGCTTCCAGCACACCGTGTGCCAACCGGGCGGCGACGCAACTGAACGACGGGACGGTCATCTGCGCCGTCAAGCAGGAGAAACAAGGAGATCTGTACCAACTGCACGGCGACGCCGAGATTCACTACCGCGGTTATGTTCTGCGCGCCGATGAAGTCACCTACAACTCCGACAGCGGCGAGACCACCGCCTCAGGTCACTTCACGCTCGACGGAGGTCCCAATGACGACCACATAAGGGCCACACACGGCACTTACAACCTGACCGCCGAGACCGGGCGCTTCTTCGAGGTCGCCGGGACTACCGGAATGCGTTTTCACGGGAATCGCGTGGTGCTGACTTCCACCGCGCCCTTCGCCTTTAACGGCAAAGTGGTAGAAAAGACCACGCCCGATCATTACCTCGTCTATGACGGTTCCATCACCACCTGTGAACTCCCCAGTCCCAAGTGGCAGTTCCGCGCCCACAAAGTTGTGGTCGATGTGGGCGGCAATGCCAGCATTACCAACAGCGCGTTCTTGCTGCACGGTTTCCCGGTTTTCTTCTTTCCCTATGCCACCCATCCGGTGAACCGCGAGGCGCGACAGACTGGATTCCTCGTGCCCACAGCCGGCAAGTCTTCTACCAAGGGCTACATCGTCGGCGATTCTTTCTATTGGAATATCAATCGCAGCATGGATGCCACGGTGGGCGCGGAGTATTTCTCCAAGCGGGGATGGTCCCAAAGGGGAGAATTTCGCGCGCGTCCCACGGACGCCTCTTATGTCGACCTGAATTATTTCGGCGTGCTCGATCGCGGCATCGTGATTAATACCAGCACCGGGCCGCATGTATTGCGCGAAGGCGGCCAGGAAGCTCATTTGGCGGCAGAGGGCAACTTTCACGGCCTTCGTGCGGTCTCCGACGCCGACTATCTGAGCTCGTTCCTGTTCCGGCTCGCCTTCAACGAGACTTTCAGCCAAGCCATCAACTCTGAAGTAAAGTCGCAGATGTTTCTTACCAAGGCGTGGGATGGATACTTTCTCAGCGGAGTGCTCGAGCGCTATCAGAACTTCTTTCAGTTGGCTTCCAACGGCACGCTCACGAACCCGCCCATCTTCGACGCCATCCAGATCTGGCACGCGCCGAGCGTCGACGCGTCCAGCGTGGACCGCCCATTAAGCCACACGCCCTTCTTCTGGTCGTTCGACGCGTCGGTGAGCGGACTGTCGCGCAGCGAGCCCGGTTTTCACACCGCCAATCTGCTGGGGCGGGTCAACATTTCACCGGAGATTTCCGCGCCCCTGCAGTTCCACGGGTGGTCAGTCCGTCCCGGGCTGACTCTGCACGAGACGTACTACACGGAACGCTTCGTGGGCGGACTTGCCGTTCTCGATCCCACCAACCGCCAGGCGTTGGATGCAACCGTGGAATTGCGGCCGCCGGTGCTCGAGAAGATCTTCGACCAGGAGTTTTTGGGACGGAGATGGAAGCACGTTATCGAGCCGCGGGCTGTCTATCGCCTGGTTACCGGGGTGAACGACTTCGCCAACGTCCTACATTTCGACGATCGCGACATCCTGAGCAATACCCACGAAGTCGAATACGGATTCACGACCCGGCTCTATGCCAAACGAACGACGAAGCAAATCGAAGAGTGCGAGACCAATATGACCGGCATCGCGGTCGGCGCTGCCGCCCCAGAGCAGACGGTCCCTTGGCAGCGTGCCAGTAACCTCGACAAGCAGTCGTGTCCGCAGGGCCCCGACGTGCAGGAGGTCCTCAGCTGGGAGATCGCCCAAAAATATTTCCTGGATCCCACCTTCGGCGGGGCCCTAGTGGCGGGGCAGCGCAATGTCTTCACCACCACCGAGGATTTGACGGGGATCGCATTTATCACGCAACCGCGGCATCTCTCTCCGGTGGTGTCTCGTCTGCGGGTCGCAAACAGCAGCCGCACCAACACCGAATGGGACCTCGATTACGATTTTCAGCTGGACCGCGTGAATGCCAGTACCCTGCTGGTCAACTACAACGCCGGGCCTTTCACGGTGGGTGGGGGCGACGCCTTTCTGCAGATCCCGCAAACCAACGCGCCATCGGCTTCGGGCTCCTCTGCCAGTTTTGGCCACTGCGGGTTGGCCTCGGCCACTACGCAAGTGACCTGCAAGTTCCAGCAATTCCGTGTGGCCCTCGGTTACGGTGGACTCAACCGGCGCGGGTTCAGCGCCGCCGCCAGCTTAGGTTTCGATTCTGAAATCAAACAGCTGCAGTTCGCCACGGCACAAACCAGCTATAACTGGGATTGCTGCGGCGTGACCCTGGAATATCGCCGCTACGCCATCGCCAACGTACGCAACGAAAATCTCTTCCGCTTCACCTTCACGCTGGCCAACATTGGGTCGTTCGGAAACCTGAGGCGGCAGGAGCGGCTGTATTAGAATCGACAGATGGACGACGGCACCCTTTCGAAGGATTCCCGACTGAGGGCAAATCTCGCCCAGCTTGGCCGTGTCCTCGTTGCCTACTCGGGCGGCGTCGATTCCGCATACCTGGCCTGGTCCGCCCATCGCGTGCTCGGCGACGACATGCTGGCAGTGATCGCGGACTCCCCCAGTCTGGCCCGCACGCAACTTGCCGACGCGCTCGCCTTCGCCCATGAGCAGGGAATCCCGGTCGAAGGGATTACCACATCGGAGCTCGACCGTCCCGAATATGCTCGCAATGACGGCCAACGCTGCTTTCATTGCAAGGACGAACTGTTTGCGGTGATGGAGCAACTCCGATCCGCGCGCGCTTTCGATACGATTGCTTACGGAGTGAACCTGGACGATCAGGGTGACTTCCGCCCCGGCCAGCAAGCCGCCCGGCAACACCACGTCGCTGCTCCCCTGCTGGCGGCCGGTCTTAGCAAGCTTGAGATTCGCGAACTGGCGTGCCAGGCCGGCCTGCGCATCTGGGACAAGCCAGCCTCGGCATGTCTGTCGTCCCGCATAGAGTACGGACGCCCGGTGACACGCGAGGCGCTCGAAGTGATTGAGCGAGGCGAAGATGCGATTCGCGCTCTGGGCTTCCGCCAGTTCCGCGTGCGGCATCACGGCGAAATTGTCCGCATCGAAGTCGCCCGCGAGGAAATGGATCGCGCCCTGAATCCCGCCATGGCAGCCCAGTTCACCGCGATCTTCAAGTCGCTTGGCTTCCAGTTCGTCACCCTCGATCTAGAGGGTTTCCGCTCCGGATCGATGAATTCCCTGCTTCCCGCCGCACAACTTCGCCGTGTCGGATAGGAGGGGCGGCTACTCCCAACGCAGCGTTTGGACCCATCCGCTATGAGATAATCGAGTGTTCTTTCGCAATGCTGAGGCGGTTTCTGGTGACCACTATCCGACGTTCCATCCTGATCCTGCTCCTGATTTGCCTGGGCTGTGTGGCCCAATCTGCGCCTCCCGAACTGGCGCACAAAATCGAACGTCAAGTGCGTTCCTTCTATACGATCCCGGCGGGAGTGAAAGTCACGGTCGGCGCCATCACCCCCAGCACCGACTTAGCCGGCTTTGACGCGGTGACCGTGACCATCGACGGGGGCGAAGGCAGGCCGAAGGACTTGAAGTTCTTGATTTCCAAGGACCGCAACAGCATGCTGCGGCTGACCAAGTTCGACTTGACGAAGGACCCCTTCACCGAACTCATGAGCAAGATTGATGTGACCGGCCGTCCCTCGCGCGGGGCGAAGGCAGCCAAGGTCGTAGTGGTTAATTTCGACGACTTCGAATGCCCGTTCTGCTCGCGAATGCACCAAACCCTGTTCCCGGAAATTTTCAAGGAATACGGCGACCGGGTCAGCTTCATTTACAAGGACTATCCCCTGGCCGAGATTCACCCGTGGGCGATCCATGCCGCGGTGGATGCGAACTGCCTGGCTGCGCTGAACCCCGATGCCTACTGGGATTTCGCCGACTACATCCACGCCAACAAGGGGGTGGTGGATAACGAAAAGACGCCGGGTGCGCGCCTGGACGTCATCGACAGGATGGCACAGCTTCAGGGGCAGAGGCACAACATTGACGTCGTGAAATTGCTAGCCTGCGTCAGGGCGCAGAACGAGGATGCTGTCAAGGCCTCAATGAAAGAAGCGGACGACCTTGGAGTGAGCGCGACGCCGACTCTGTTCATCAATGGCCAGAAGATCGACGGCGCAGTTCCCATCGGCGAGGTCCGCGCCGCGCTCGACAGCGCTCTGAAAGAGGCAGGACAACCCGTGCCGGTACACGCATCCTCAGCCCCGGCACCCGTTCCGGCTTCCAAGTAACGGCTTACCCAAAGATGCACTGTGCCGGGCCGCTCCCTCGGCCTGGATTGTCGCTTGTGGCGAAGTGGTGGTCAGACGGGAGACATGCTCTTGAATAAAAACGGGTTCTTCGGCCGGGTTTCTGCCCCATTTTCAGCAGCGATCCTGCTGGTAGTGCTGATCGCATGCAATTCCAAGGTTGGTGGCGACGTCATGGCCGCGGTGGATGGCCGGAAAATTTTCAGCTCCGACGTCGACAAGTACTACAACAACTATCAGGCTGCCTCCGCGCAACAGGCTTCCAGTGGGGAACAGGCCACCGCTCTGCGCCTCCAAATTCTGCACCAGATGATCGACGACGAAATCGTGATGCGGCGCGCCGAGAAACTGGGTTTGCTGGCGACCGACGAAGAAGTGGACCGCAGGTTCAACGAAATCAAGTCTCCCTTTACGCAGGAAGAGTTCGACAAGCGCCTGGCCGACAAGAAGATCACCATCGCCGATTTCAAGCGCGACATCCGCCGTTCGATCACCCTCGATAAGGTGATGAACAAAGAAGTGTCGTCCAAGATCAACGTCACCGACCAGGACATCACCGACTACTACAATGCTCACAAAGGCGAGTTCAACCTAATCGAGCCGCAGTATCACCTGGCGCAGATCATCGTCACTCCAGTGCCCAACCCGCACGCCCAGAATCAGAATGAAAAAGCGCAAAACGATGCCGATGCCCGCAAGAAGATCCAGATGATCGCCAACCGCCTCGATAGCGGCGACGATTTCGCCACCTTGGCCATGAAGTACTCAGAAGAGCCCGAAACTTCAGGCAACGGTGGCGATCTGGGAACCGTGCTGGAATCCTCGCTGCGCAGCGCCGATGCGTTCACCCGCGAGGCGGTCATGAAACTCAAGCCGGGGCAGTACAGCCCCATCATCAGCGTGGTCGATCCCAACACCAAGAAAGTGGGATACCGCATCGTAAAACTGGTTTCAAAAGAACCTGCCGGACAGCGCGAATTAGGCGATCCGCGGGTGCAGCAGGCCATTCGTTCGCAACTTCACGACCGCCGCGAACAGTTGCTGAAAGCCGCTTACTATGAGGTTCTGCGGGACTCGGCCAGGGTCGAGAATTACTACGCAAAGAAGGTGATCGACAGCAACGGCATGGAGAAGTAGTTCGAACGGTTTCGCAGTGAGTACAAGGAAGGGGCGCGCAGATTTCTGCCATGACCGAGTCTTGTCATCCTGAGCCAGGGACCCGCTTGCAGCGGGTTAAAAAAGAGGAATGAACAGGCGGCATGTATCGAAGTTATTCATTAGGTGGCGCCGCTCTCTGGCGCCCAAGGACCAATGCACTGCCTGCCAGTTGCATGTCCTTCGGCGGGCAAAAGCGCCCACCTCAGGATGACAATATAAGCTGGGCCAGCCACAACAGTTTGGAAACCGCTCTAGGAGAGACAGTTATTCCACGATCGCCAGGACATCGCCGGCATTTACCGCGGCGCCTTCGGCAACCAGAATTTTCTGGATCGTTCCCTTCTTGGGCGACTTGATCTCGTTCTGCATCTTCATCGCTTCGACCACTAGCACCCCTGCTCCGGCCTCGACCTCAGTTCCCGGTCTTACCAGCACGCGGACAATCTTGCCCGGCATGGGCGCCGTCAGCTTTCTGGGACCTTGATCGTCTACCGCCCGAACGCGGCCACGCAGGGATCGCGGATCGCGGACTTGCGCCGCGAAACGGGCGCTTCCGACCCAAAAATGCACCTCGTTCGCAACCCGTTCGCACTTCACTTCATACGCTTTGTTGCCGATGCGGAGCGAGAGCACGTCCGGCCGCGGCAGCACGGCGTCCACTTCGATCTCGCGGCCGTCAAGGCGGCATAGCCAACGCCCTTCGAGGCGATCAAGCTCGAGCCGGTAATTGTTACCGTCGATGAGGACTTCGTAAGTCACCTCATCGCCTCTTGATGGGCAGCGTTCTTCCACGGGGAAGCCGCTTTGGAAGCCTTGCCGGATGATCCGTCTGCCGGAACGCGCTCGCTTGGCCCGGCCGCCGCCGGACCCAGCACGGCGAACATACCGGCCGCGATCACCGCGACTTCGACCGCCGCGGGATGCGTACAAGAATCCAACTGCACATCATCCTTCTGCTTCAACATGCGATCGAGGAAGCCGGTATCCAGCTTGGCCGAAAGAAAATCCGGATGGCGCAGAATTCGGCGGAACAGCGAGATGTTGGTCTTTATTCCACCCACAAAGTATTCGTTCAGGGCGCGGGTGAGCCGTCCGATCGCCTGATTGCGGTCCGTGCCGTAGCCGATCAGTTTGGCCAGCAGCGGATCGTAGTCCATGGGCACGGTCCAGCCTTCGTACATGCCGCTGTCGCGGCGAATTCCGGGTCCTGAAGGCGCCAGCAGCAAGGTGATCTTGCCCGGGCTGGGGAAGTAATTGTTGTCGGGGTCCTCCGCGTAGATACGGCACTCGATGGCATGGCCGCGAATCGTCACATCATCCTGTGTGACGGGCAGTCGCTCTCCCGCGGCAATGCGAATCTGCAGATGTACCAGATCCAGCCCGGTGACCAACTCGGTGACCGGATGCTCCACCTGCAAACGCGTGTTCATCTCAAGGAAGTAAAAATTCTTCTGCTGGTCGACGAGAAACTCAACCGTACCGGCGTTCGTGTAACCGGCGGCCTCGGCGACGCGGACGGCGACTGCGCCCATCTGTCGGCGCATTTCGGGATCGACCATGGGTGAAGGGGCTTCCTCCACCACCTTCTGATGCCGGCGCTGCAGAGAACATTCGCGCTCGCCGAGATACACCGTGTTCCCGTGCTCGTCTGCAAGTATCTGTATCTCGATGTGCCGGGGATTGAGGATGGCTTTCTCGATGTAGACTTCGCTGTCGCCAAAGGAGCGTTCCGCTTCACTGCGTGCACCGTCGAGCGCGGATTTGAGATCCTTCGACGCGTGCACCAGCCGCATACCCTTTCCGCCGCCGCCTGCCGCGGCCTTGAGCATCACGGGATAGCCGATGCCGGTTGCGACCTGCTCGGCCTGCTCGAATGATTCCAACCCGCGCGAAGTGCCGGGCACGAAGGGAACACCGGCGCGCTCCATCGCCTGCCGCGCCCGCGTTTTCGATCCCATGGCGTCCATCGCCGCCGCCGTCGGCCCGATGAACTTCACTCCTGCATCTACACAGGCTCTGGCGAACTTTGCATTCTCGGACAGAAATCCGTAGCCGGGATGGATCGCGTCCGCGCCCGAGCGCGCGGCGACATCCAGAATTTTGTCGATATTGAGATAAGACTCGGTGGCCGGCGGGGCACCGATCGGATAAGCCTCATCGGCCTTGCGAACGTGCAGAGCGGCGCGATCGACATCGGAGTAGACTGCCACCGCGGCAATTCCCATCTCGTGGCAGGCGCGGATCACGCGCACGGCAATTTCGCCCCGGTTCGCGATGAGAATCTTCTTGAACATGAGACAGCGTGGGGTCGGGCCGACAGCCGCGCCCATTTGACTCGGCCAACCCGCTATTGTAATGGACCGCAGCGAGTTCGCGCCGCATTCTATCGCGGAGGTGATGGGCTTCTAAGGATAACAACTCGTATCAGGGCATCGCTTCAGCGATGCCGTCAGGGCCGTGAGGCGAATCTGGCTTCAGCCGCTGGGATGCCCGCATAGCTGCAGGGGCTAAAGCCCGCGAGTGCTAACGTTTTAGGGCGGCACGCCTGAAGGCATGCCCTGATACGAATGTCTTTCCGGTCCGCGGCCCCTCGCCATCCGTCAAGCCTTCGTCTCGGCCCTGTGCTATCTTCTAGGCTTATCTCATAACGCTCGCACGCATTCGTTCTGAAGAATGGCCACATCGGTTGAGGGATCCAAACCGGCAGTAAAGGTCTTCGTCGCCACCACGGTGATGTTGACCTTCATCTCGTTCTGGCGCGCCTCTGCGATCGTTTTGTCCGATCTGGCCTCCTCCGCCTACTACGCCGGTGGTGACGCCGAGAAGGTCATTGGCAAGAGCGCTCCCTGGTTCATCCTCGCCGTCATGCTGTTCAGCTATGCCGTTCGTGCGCTCTATATCGAATCGAGCAGCATGTTCGTGCGCGGCGGCGTCTACCGCGTGGTCAAAGAGGCCATGGGCGGGACCCTGGCCAAGTTCTCGGTCTCGGCCCTGTTGTTCGACTATGTCCTCACCGGTCCCATCAGCGCGGTTTCCGCCGGGCAATACCTGGCTGGCTTCATCAAGGACATCGGCGTCTCCCTGCATCGCCCCCTGAACTTCTCCGACGACCATTTCGCCGCTGGGCTGGCGGTCATCGTCGTGCTTTACTTCTGGTGGAAGAACACCCAAGGCATCCACGAATCCAGCGGGAAAGCAGTACAGATCATGGTGATCACCACCGTCATGGTCGTGATCTTAATCGGGTGGTGCACGATTACGGTTTTGCGCACCCCCGTACAGTTGCCACCCGGTCCCTTCAGCACGGCGGGTGCGATTCCCCTGAACAAAGAGGCGCTGGGCTGGCTCAATGGCACCTGGTTTGCCCACCTGACCTGGATTCTCCTCTTCGTTGGCTTCGGGCACTCCGTGCTGGCGATGAGCGGAGAAGAGACGCTGGCCCAGGTCAACCGCGAGATCGAGCATCCCAAGCTGAAGAACCTGGAAAAGACCGGGTTGGTGATTTTTATATACAGCCTGCTGTTCACGTCGCTGGTTTCGTTCTTCGCGGTGATGATCATTCCCGACAACGTGAGGCCAAACTTTTTCGCCAACCTCATTGGCGGCATCGCCATGTACCTGGTGGGCCCGACCAGCCTGAAGCTGGCCTTCCATGGATTCGTGGTGCTCGTGGGGGTGCTGATTCTGGCGGGCGCGCAGAACACTTCCATCGTGGGCGCGAACGGCGTGCTGAATCGCGTGGCTGAGGATGGCGTTCTCACGAGTTGGTTCCAGAAACCGCATCATCGTTACGGCACCAGTTATCGCATCATCAATCTCATCGTTGGCATGCAGTTGGTCACCATCTTCCTGAGCCTGGGCAACGTATACGTTCTGGCCGCGCTCTATGCCTTCGGCGTGATCTGGAGCTTCGCCACGAAATCGCTGGCAGTGCTGGTGCTGCGCTTCACCGAGCCCGGAAATCGGGAATGGAAAGTTCCCGGCAACCTGCACATCGGCACGAGGGAAGTCCCTGTTGGGCTGATCGCGATCTCCGCTGTATTGTTCATCACCGCGGTGGTTAATCTGTTCACGAAGTATGAAGCCACAATTGCGGGGCTGATTTTCAGTGGCGCGTTCTTTACGATCTTCACCCTGTCCGAGCGCCACGTCGCCAAGGAGCGTCACGGCAAACCGGAGCAACTGGACCAGTTTCGCGTTTACGGCAATCAGGAGTTGGGTAGCGGCGCCATGGGCGTTCGTCCCGGAAATGTCCTGGTCGCGGTGCGCGATCCCCGCAACCTCTACTATTTACGGCATATTCTGGGCCACACCGACACCGGCAAGCAGGACGTCGTAGTCATGAGTGCCCGCCTCTATCATCGAGAGCACAGTTTCAGCGGCAGCACGGTCTTCGATGCGACCCAGGTCTTCGATCATTACGAACAGGAACTGTTCACCGCCGCAGTGGCCGTTGCCGAAAAGGAAGGCAAGCCAATCCACCTGCTGGTTGTTCCCGCCACCGACGTCTTCGAGGCGATCATGGTGACGGCACAGCGGCTTGATTCTGCCCGCGTCGTCTGCGGCCTATCCAACAAGCTCACGGCAGACGAGCAAGCCAAACTTACCGGCGACGCCTGGGAGCGCCTGCCCGAGCCGCGCCCGCGGCTGACCCTGGAAGTGTGCGCACCGGACGGAACCATTCGCGAGTACGCCCTTGGCCCTCACGCACCCCGCATGCGCCCACAGGATGTCGAACTCATGCACAAGCTCTGGCTCGACATCACCGCGGATCCCAAGTATTCCGGGGCGCACCACTACCACATCGTGGCCCTGGCTCTGGAGGAACTGCAGCGCGAACTGACCACGGAGCAGCGGGCGCAACTGCTCGAAAAGCTGCAGCAAGAAATGAACCGTCCCAATCCGCAGTGAATCAGATTTAGTAGATTGTTCGAGCGAAGGAGGCCTCATGGCGCGCATTTCCGGGGCTCCCACCAACCAGGGCGGACTACTCCGTCGGCTGTTCGTGGGACTGGTTTATTCGTTAACGCGGCGCAGGCTCGGCCGCGTCATTATGCCGGTTCAAGTCACCGCGCACCACTCCAAGCTGTTCTGGGGATATGTGCAGATGGAGCAATCGCAGATGGGCAGCCAACTGGTCGACGCCAAACTCAAGGGATTGGCGGAGCTGCGGGTTGCGACGCTGGTGGGATGCCCGTTTTGAATTGACATCGGCTCTGCTGTAGGCAGAGAAAACGGCATCTCCGCCGAACAAATCACCAATCTGAGCCACTACCGCTCAGACTTCAATTTCTCCGAACTCGAGCGTCTGGTGTTGGAATACGCCGATGCCATGACCCAAACGCCGGTCGAAGTCTCGGATGCGCTCTTCGCCCGCCTGCGCGGGAGATTCAGCGACAGGCAACTGGTCGAACTGACGTCCGCAATTGCGTGGGAGAACTACCGCGCTCGCTTCGATCATGCCTTCGGTATCGAAGCAGAGAATTTCGCGGAAGGGGCAGTCTGCGCCTTTTCGGTTCGCGTACAGGAACCACAGCACGCAGCGAAGTCCGAGTAAAGTCGCGAGGGCGATCAAAAAAAGCCCCAGTCGAAACGGCTGGGGCTTTGAACGAGTTGTAACCGCCTGGTGGCAGGATGCCGACTTAGCTGCGCATCCCAAGGCGCGAGCAACTGCTGACCGCTTTCTCGGCTTCTTCGAGCAGCAGCCCTTCTCGCAGTCTTTGCTACCGCAGCACGTGGCCGCAGTTTTGTCTTTGCCGACAGCTCTCACCGCAGCATGCGGATTTGTCCTTGTCCCCCTTCATGCAGGATTTGGCGTCGCTGCCGACCGAGCACGACTTGGCGTCCTTGTGCTTGCCTGAGCAACGGCCGGCCATTTCCTTGCCATCGCCAGTGTGCTGCCTATGATGGGCACAGGAGGCGGGTGCATCTCCCGGGTCGGCCGCCATCTTGTCACAGCACTTCCCCTTGTCGGCCGGTGCCGAGCTCTGCTGTGGCGTGGACGGTGTGGTTTGGGTGACGGTTTGGGCCCAGGGCACGACGGTCAGGGCCAGGATCAGGGCGATCATCTTATGCTTCATGATGCGGTCACCATATAAGTTCGGCTGAATGTCGTTGGCGGGCTCGGGCCCGTGGGAAGCAGGCAGGGCCAATGCTCCGGAGCCTGCTGGTTGAGAAGGACTGCGCCTCTGGCGCGAGACATTAACTCCGACGCGAAGGACCGTGCTTCGAACGGAATAGGACGGATGGGACCACGCACAGAGGTCTGCGGCATTGCCATCGCCGCTACGGCAGCCTTGGCCCGGGAGGGCCATCAGCAATCCGCCCGAGTCCGGTCGAGGCATCCTGCGGATCGCGGAAAGCAATGGCGGACTATCGGGCGCCTGCCTGGCGCAGCAAGGATGCTGATCGCCGCACAGCATTTTGGACGGCGCTAATTTCACAAAAAGGACGCGAATCGGGAATGCAAACTTGGACAGCAAGAGTGGTTATGTCGGCTGGAAGAATGCGGCTTTTGCGCGGCCCGGTCGTCAGAAGGCCGCCCCGATGCCCGAGCCACCGGAACACTCCAGCAGCAGAGCAAAGCCAGCACAGCCCCGGCGATCAATCTCCTGAACATTGCAGTTACCGAATTGAGATTGACACATGCGGGATGGGCTATCGGTGATGGCCGTCACATCGTAGTGTGCGTCGCCAGCTAGCGCTTCAGGGTATTTTCCAAAGACGCTCGCAACTCACTGTAGCGGAACGGGTATCCGCTCGCCACCAGGCGCGCGGGTTCTACCCGCTGGCTGGCCAACAAGACCGACTCTCCCATTTCACCGAAGGCCGCCTTGACGGCGAAAACAGGCAAGGGGAAGATTGCCGGGCGGGACAGCACGTTGGCCAGCGTCCGGGTGAATTCCGCGTTGGTCACCGGCTTGGGCGCGACCATGTTCACCGGGCCTTGCACAAGGTCCGTCTTAAGAATGTGGTGAATGGCGCCGATCATGTCCTGGACATCAATCCAACTCATCCACTGCCGGCCATCGCCGAGCCGGCCTCCCAGGCCCAGCTTGAACGGAGTCAGCATCTTGCCGAGCGCGCCACCGTTGGGGCTGAGCACAACGCCAGTACGAATCTGCGCAGTCCGGATTCCGGCATCGATCGCAGGTTTTGTGCCAGCCTCCCATTCCCGGCACACGTCCGCCAGGAAACCCTCGCCGGCTGCGCTGTCTTCGCGCAGCCATTCGTCGCCCCGGTTGCCGTAGTATCCGATCGCCGAACTGCACACGAACACGTGCGGCTTAATCTTCCCCTCGGCAAGAGCCAGAGCCAGATTGCGTGTACCGATGATCCGGCTGTCACGAATTTTGGCCTTCTTCGCCTCGCTCCAGCGGCCGACGATGCTCTCGCCCGCCAGATGAATAACCGCGTCGAATCCGGACACCGACTCGGGAGCAATGGGCTGCGCAGGATTCCACGGAATCTGCGCCCCTCCGGCGGCGCCGTTGCGCACCAGCCGCACCACGTCGTATCCGCGAGTGGCAAGGGAGGGAAGGAGAGCGGCCCCGATGGGCCCGGACGCACCGCTGACGAGAACTCGAGAAATCATGGGTTTAGGTGATGTCACTCTATCAGCTTGCAACACTGCACGCCAAAACAGCGGGGAATTCGCACGGTTCAACCCGATTGAAGCGGGGCAACTGCCTGCCTCGATCAGCCTTGCGAACGCTATAATGGAGGAATCCCGATGTGCACTCCGCTACCGAGCCTGTTTCCCCGCGGGTATAATCCATCATGGCGAGCTTGCGCCAACAGATCGCTACCACTGCTCTCACTCTGACCAAGTTCCGCGATCTGATGAAGCGGATGCAGGAGAATCGTCAGCAAGACGATCTGACCATCGTCAAGAAGGCCTACGACTACTCCCTGAAGCACCACGAAGGCCAGACCCGCGCGTCCGGCGAGCCGTACCTCGTTCATCCGCTGGAAGTGGCGCTCGTCCTGGCCGAAATGAAAATGGACCCGGCCGCCATCGCTGCCGGCCTGCTGCATGATTCCGTGGAAGACACCTCGGTCACCATCGTCGACATCCGCAAGGAATTCGGCGACCAGGTCGCCCACATCGTCGAGGGCGTCACCAAGATCAGCAAGATCGACTTCGCCACCCGCGAGGAGCAGCAGGCCGAAAACCTGCGCAAGATGATGCTGGCCATGGTCGACGACATCCGCGTGGTCTTGATCAAGCTCGCGGACCGCCTGCATAACATGCGGACGCTGGAGCATCTGCCTCCCGAACGCCAGCAGAAGATCGCCGAAGAGACGCTGGAAATCTATGCGCCCATCGCCCATCGCCTCGGCATGGGCAAAATCCGCGGCGAACTGGAAGATCTGGGCTTTCGTTTCCTCGATCCCGGTGGCTACGAGCAGGTCGAAAAATCCGTCAACGCCCGGCGCAAGCAGGGCGAGGCCTTCCTCGCCAAAATGCAGCAGATCATCATCGACAAACTAAAAGAGGCGGGCATCCAGGCGCGCGTCGAAAGCCGCATCAAGCGCTTGTTCAGCATCCACAAGAAGCTGCAGAAACAGCGCATCTCCGTCGACCAGGTCTACGACCTGTGCGCGATGCGCGTGATCACGCGGTCCCTGCAGGACTGCTACGCCGTGCTCGGCATCATCCACAATTTGTGGCGGCCGGTGCCGGGGCGCATCAAGGATTTCATCGCCATGCCGCGGCCAAACTTTTACCAGTCGCTGCACACCTCGGTCATCACCGAAGATGGCACGCCGTTTGAAATTCAGATCCGCACTGAGGACATGCACAAGATGGCGGAAGAAGGCATCGCCGCCCACTGGAAATACAAAGACGGGCCGGTGTCAGCGCAGGATGAGCAGCGCCTGGCGTGGCTGCGGCAGGTGGTGGAGTGGCAGCGCGACGTCAGCGATCCGAACGAGTTTCTCTCCACGCTCAAGGTCGATCTTTATCCCGAAGAGGTTTACACGTTCACCCCCAAGGGCAAAGTCGTGGTGCTGCCGCGCGATGCCACGCCGGTTGATTTTGCCTACACCATCCACACCGAGGTAGGCCACACCTGCGTGGGCGCCAAGGTCAACGGACGCATGGTGCCGCTACGCCACAAGCTGCACTCGGGCGACATCGTAGAAATTCTCACCCAGCCCGGCCACAAGCCCAGCCGCGACTGGCTCGGACTGGTCAAATCCTCGCGCTCGCGCAACAAAATCAAGCACTGGCTCAACGTCCACCAGCGCGAGCGTGCCATTGAAATCGGCCGCAAGTTGATTGAAAAAGAAGCGCGCAAGTACCGCATCGCGCTCAAGGAAATCAAAGACGAAGATTTGCAGAAGGTCGCATCCGGCTATGGGCTGGGCAAGGCCGACGACCTCATGTCCGGAATCGGCTACGGAAAATATTCTGCGCGCCAGGTGCTGGCTCGCTTGCTTCCGGCCGGTGCGACGCCCTCCATCGCAGGCGACATCGAATCCGAGGGCTTGACTTCGCAACCTGGCGGCATCGCCAGCGTCGTGCGCCGCGTATTCGGCGACCACAACGCCATCACGGTCAAAGGCCAGGGCGACATGCTGGTCTACCGTGCCCGATGCTGTAATCCCATCCGCGGCGAAGGCATTGTCGGCTATATCACCCGCGGCAAGGGCGTGGCCGTGCACTCGCTGCACTGCCCCAACGTAACAAATCTTCTATACGAACCCGAACGCCGCATTGACGTGGAGTGGGCCCGTGACGAGAGCACTCCAACCGCCTATCCCGTAAAGCTGACCGTCTTTTGCGACGACCGCTTCGGCATGCTGAAGAACATCACGGGCGTGATTGGCGATGCCAAGAGCAACATCCGCAACATCGCGGCGCACACCGCCAACAGCCAGGCCAGCGTGGAGGTCGTCCTCGATATCGCCGACCTCAAGCATCTCGAACTGATCATCGGCGGGTTGCGCAAGATTCCCGGAGTACACGAAGTGCAGAGGTTGCAGAAGATCTAACCGCACTTGGTGTTTCTAAGCGAATCGCGCCCTAGCACGCGCCTCCGGGTAAACGCTGTGATAGATTGAGTCCTGCCAGATCAGCGAGCGCCGAGCTCCTTTCCCTTCTAGCACACAGGGACAACCGACAGTCGGGTTGGTACCATCCTATGGCTGCTGGTAGCGCCTCGTGACAGGGAGGAGCCCAGGATGCGAGTTTACGGGTATTCCGCCTTCGTTTTCCTTCCTGGTTGCCGGCACACTGTCGGTTACCGCACAGCAGGAGTCGGGGGCCGCTCCAGAACCGTTCTACTATGTTGCATTGACAGATCCCGCCCGCCCGGTTTCCGGCTTCACGGCTCCCCCTCCTTTCACAAACGAGATCCACGTGCTCTATTTCCCTATGGGACAGGGTGCAACGATCAAGGAACCGAAGTCGCCCGTCCTGCACCTAGTTTTTGAGAACGGATTCGGACCGGATAACGACCGAACCCTCCCCTTCACCAAACGAGAAGACGGCATATGGCTCGCCACGGTCCCACTGAAAGACAGGTTCCCAAAATACGCCGTCTATTGGATAGAAGACCGCGAAACCAAACAACTGGACACCAATTCAGGCAAGCATTTCGACGTCCCATTTTGTGATCTCGAAGGCCGGCGCGCCGAATGGAGTGTGCGCTATGAGGCTGAGTCGTATACCGGACAACTCGAATCGTTTGGCATAGAGCGTGCTGCCGATTACGCCAAAGCCATAGAGGTTCTTGACGACTACATTCGCCCACCAGCGCGGGGGCAGAACCTCATCTCCAATCTCTGGAGGTACAAGTTGAAGCTTCATGGCGATACTTCAGAAGCGCGTGCAACGCTGTTAGCCGAAATCAATAAATACGTCAGCGACCACTCCGCCGACGGGTTGGGCCTCGTCGACGCTCTTAATTTCGCAGCTTATGAGGACTGGATTCCTCCCGAGACCATGGAGACCCGGCCAAGGCAATCGAGAGCAAATACCCCGATGACAACCCGCGCCTGTTCATCCTTCAGGGTCGAACCCTAAAGGAAAAAGACCAGGCGAAACGGACCGCCCTGATGTGGGAACTTGTTGACAAGTACCCAACCAGCCGGGAAGCCAACTTCGCCCGCAATCAACTGCTGTTCGAGGTCACCGATCCTGCCCAGCGCGAGAAGCTCTATCAACAGCTCCGAGAGAAAGATCCCGACAATCCATTTCGTCCCTGGAACATGGCCAGCATCTATGTCCGTGCTAACCAGAAGTTACCCGAGGCTCTCACTCTGCTTGACCTGGCCGACAAGCTATTCGAGGCCAGTCGGAATAAGCAGGCCAAAATTCACTACTCCGAGCCCACCTGGAAAGACGTTAGGCTCAATCGCCATCACGCGCAGCGAGATTTTGATTCGCTTGGGCAAGCCCGGCGATGCGCTCTCGGTATTGCATCCGCTGAAGCCGCAGTTCACCTCCGGTTCTCCCTACTACCTCCTCGGCCAGGCTTTGGAAGATACCGGAGACAAGCGCGCCGCGATCGATGCCTACTTGGAATCGGTTGTACGCCCCTCGAAGGACCAACATCAGGCGAATGCTCGACTGGAAGCCCTCTGGACCAGCGAAAAACTCGGCAGCGAGCGGGAATTGCAGCGTCGCGTCGCGGCCAGGCTCGTCCAGAACTTCACCACTGCAGACTATGTGCCGCGCGTCCTGGCACACCCCGCCCCCGATTTCGACCTGACCACCCTCGGCGGGGAGCGCGTATCGAGTTCTCAGTTGCGCGGCAAGAAAGTCATCTTAGACTTGTGGTCCGTCTGGTGTGCTCCGTGCCTGTGGGAGTTGAAAGCACTTCAGGATTTCCAGGAAAAACATCCGGAACTCGTAGTCGCAACGGTCGTCGACGCGGAGACCGATACCAAGCGGCTCGAAACCGTAATCCGCAACAGGGAGCTGACAAGCCTGCGAATTTCTAAGGCGGCGTCAAAGCTCCGGGAGAAATTCTGCAAAGGAGGCGTGCCCGATACGTTCATCATCGACGAAAAGGGCTTCGTGCGAATTGAGCACCTGGGGTCCGTTCCCGATGTCTCGCGTTATTTTGACGCCGATTTGAAAGCCATTGCCGACGCCGGCCCGGCCAGGGAACCAGAACGCACCGCGACCAGGGTTCAGCCCTGACGATGCCGTCAAGCCAGCGCTTGCCGCCACGGGTTGGCAAAAGACGCCCCGGGAACCACATGGCCGCGCATCTCCCCACTGTGTTACTCTGTGCCCTCTGTGGTTAAGTTCTGACCACCGACTACCGACCGCTGCCCATGCGCGAAATCATTTCCACCAAAGATGCCCCGCAAGCTATTGGCCCGTACTCACAGGCCATCAAAGCCAACGGATTCATATTTGTCTCGGGCCAAATCGCCATTGACCCGGCCACGCAGCAAGTCATCACCGGAGACGTTGCCGCGCACACCGACCGCGTCCTGCGCAACCTGTCGGAGATTCTGGAAGCCGCGGGCAGTGGCCTGGGAAAGGTCGTGCGCTCGACGGTGTTTCTGAAGAACATGAACGACTTCAGCGCGATGAACGCGGTCTACGCCAAGTATTTCGCTACAGCGCCGCCCGCCCGCTCCACAGTTGAAGTCGCCCGCCTGCCCAAGGACGTGCTGGTCGAAATCGACGTCATCGCATCGGAATAGCGCACCGCGCGGGCTTTCCCCATTTCTCGCGCGTTCTTGGCGCGAGAAGTGGGCTTTTGAAGAGTCGTCTCCGTTCCTGATTCCCTTCCTCTTCCTTCCCAAATCGGGAATATTTTCCACAGCATGCGCCTGTCAAGCACAAACTGCGCGGCTGCTCCTAACTCCGTCAACATAAAGCCCATAAACCTCTATCCCTCCAGTCAAATCACCCTCTGAACTTGTTAAAATGGTATTAAGCATGTGCAATCACCAGAAGTCGATCGAAGCCAGCCTCAAGCCGGTCGCTAACTCCTTATTTTGTAATGTTTTACGTGCACGCCCTGCATTTTACATATTTTGCGAAGGAAGATTCCGACCGGATCTGCGTAACTTTAACAAACCAAGGATTTTATCTGCAGGGTACAAAGAAATTGTGTTTGATTTGATATGAATATCCTCCGTCCCATCGCGACGGCGACCGCCTTCCTCGTATTAGCCATCTCCCTGTGCGCCCAAACCCCCGCGCACAAGACTCCGGTCGTTCGCCCCAACACGAATGCCCCCACCAAAGTCACCGGCGACGGCGTTAAGACCGAGTCTGGCCTGCGCTACTGGGATGTCAAGGTCGGCACCGGCGATGTTGCCAAAGACGGGGACCACGTGAAGCTGCACTATACCGGCTGGCTTATCTCGGGCAAGAAATTCGACAGCTCCGTCGACGCCAATCAGCCCTACGAGTTCACTCTAGGAAAAGGCGAAGTCATTAAGGGCTGGGACGAGGGCGTTGCCGGAATGAAAGTCGGCGGCAAACGGCAACTGCGCATCCCACCGGAACTGGCCTATGGCGAGGCGGGTCATCCGCCGCAGATTCCGCAGAACGCGACATTGATTTTCGACGTGCAGCTGCTCGCGGTCTCGCCCGTGCGGTGAGGCTCTTAAGCCTTGACGACTTTGCCGCTGCGCAGGCAGGAGGTGCAGACGCGAATGCGCTTGCCCTGGCCGTTGATCTTGGCGTGCACCGGGCGCAAATTGATGTTCCAGCGCCGCTTGGTGACGTTGTGGGCGTGGCTGATGCGGTTTCCCGCTTGCGGCTTCTTGCCGCAGATATCACATTGTTGGGCCATGACTGCTCCAGATTCCTTATGGGGCTCTATGCGAAACTTGTATTTTACAGGACGAATGCGCTTTCCGCCAATCCGCACAATGGCGTCGACCCGGTACGGTTAGACGGCGTGGCGACGGGCCCGTCGGTGCAAGGTTATAATCGATGTGTCAACCGCAAGGAGAATCCATGAGCCGCGGCAGTTCAATCTTCGATAGCGTCGCCATGTTGGTGTTAATAGGCATCCTCGCCGGAGCGCTCGGCGGCCTGGCCGTCGGAGTTGTGACAGGCCGCAAGCCTAGTTCCTCCTCTTTGAGCACGACTCGCTAATCCTGGAAAGCCTTCCGACGACTGGCTGAACTGGGACGCGGATCGTCGAAGAACTCCCTCCCTCCGGTTGTGCCATACTGAATGTATGCAGTCCCCACTCCAGTCGCCCACCGCGGCTACCGATCCGAAGTCCGTGAAGGTCAACCTGACCGCGGGCACGGGCGTTGACATCGAGTGGAACGACGGCCACGTCTCGCACTTCGGATTCGTCTACCTGCGCGACGCCTGCCCCTGCGCTATGTGCGAAGAAGAGCGCGCCAAGTCCGGACGCCGCCCCGGAGATCCCCCGAAACTTGCGCCCGGGGCGCTCCCCATGTTCAAGCCTACGGCCAAGCCGCTCTCCGCCGAAGGCGTAGGCAAGTACGCCATCAAGTTCTCCTGGAACGACAACCACGATCTGGGCATTTATTCGTGGAGGTTTCTGCGCGAAGTCTGCCCGTGCCAGGAGTGCAAAGCGGGACCGACAAAGGGATAAGTCTGCGAACCGGCGCACCGTCAGCCGTTATTCCCCTGTAAAATTCAATCAGCAACTTCGGAGCCTTTTCCGCATTGTCTTTTCTCGATCAACTCAACCCGCAGCAGCGGGAGGCCGTCGAAACCACCGAGGGGCCAGTGCTAATTCTCGCCGGCGCGGGGAGCGGGAAGACGCGGGTCATCACTTACCGCATCGCTTACTTGATCGAGCATAAGGGCGTGATGCCGGAATCCATTCTGGCGATGACCTTCACCAATAAGGCCGCCGCCGAGATGGGGGAGCGCGTCGAAAAGCTCGTTGGCGGGTTGAGCATCGCCAAGCCGGTCATCTCGACGTTTCATTCTTTCTGTGTGCGGGTGCTGCGCCGCGATATTGAAGCTTTGCGAATCCCGTCTACTACGCCCGGCCAGCCGCCCATCGGCCACACCAAGAACTTCGTCATCTACGACGAAGGCGACATGCAGTCGGTGGTGAAGTCGATCATGAAACTGCTGGGTCTCGACGACAAGCAGCTCACGCCGCGCACCGTCCTATCGCGCATCTCGTGGGCCAAGAATCACATGCTCGATCCGCAGCAACTCTACCTGCAATCGGCCGATCCCAAGACCGAGCGCATTGCCCATCTGTACGAGGAATATCGGAAAGAGCTGCGGAAGGCCAACGCGCTCGACTTCGACGACCTGCTGCTCGAAGCCGTGCGGCTGCTGAAGTCGGCGGCGCCGGTGCGCGAATATTACAACCGACGCTTCCAGTATCTGCTCATCGACGAATATCAGGACACGAACCGGCCCCAGTACGAACTTATGCGCATGCTGGCCGCAGAGCGGCACAATGTTTGCGCCGTGGGCGACGAGGACCAGTCGATTTATTCGTGGCGGGGGGCCGACATACGCAACATCCTCGAATTCGAGCAGGATTTCCCTGAGGCGAAAATCATCCGGCTCGAGCAGAACTACCGCTCCACGCAAAATATTCTGCAGGCTGCGTCGGCCGTGGTCGCCAACAACCTCCGCCGCAAGGGCAAGAACCTGTGGACTTCGCGTCAGGGCGGCACCAAGATCGGCTACTACGAGGCGCCGGACGGAGAGAACGAAGCGCTCTTCGTCGCCGACCACATCGCTCGGTATCTGCGCGAGGCGAACGAGCAGGGTGAGACGTCGCGCGCCGCTGTTCTCTACCGCACCAACTCGCAGTCGCGGCTGTTTGAAGAAGCCATGCGCCGCTACGGATTGAAGTATCACGTGGTCGGCGGCTTCTCCTTCTACGAGCGCGCCGAGATCAAAGACATGATCTCGTACCTGAAAGTCATCCAGAACCCGGACGACTCGATCTCGCTGCTGCGCGTGGTCAACACTCCCCCCCGCGGCATTGGCAAAGGCACGATCGACACGCTGGAAAACCTTGCCCTCGAAACCGGATTGTCGCTGTGGGGCGCAATCGGCGAGGCGATCCGGCGACAGCTCTTGCCGCCGCGCGCGTTGACGTCATTGAAGAGCTTTCAGCAGTTGATCGAAGACGCCCGCGCCATGCTGGCCGGCACCTTCGCCGAGCAACTAAGCCCGACCGCGGGTTTTTCTGGTGGGGCAGGCGAAAGCGGCAACCAGCAGATAGACAGCCCCGAAGGGGCGGGATTCGTTAGCCCAGGACGGGAGTCCTGGGAAGGAGACGAGGACGGAGCCAGTCCCGTCAGGGACAGCACCGACTCCACCGGCGGTGACGCCACTGCCTTCGATCCCGCAGAATTCGGGAATTTTTCCTTCGACTTCGGAGCAGCGGACGACAGCAACAAGACCCTCGATGACCGCACCTACGCCTCGCAATCTCAAGAACAGGGGGCCAGTCCGCCGGATCCCCTGGTCCGGGAGGCGGCAGATTCATTCCCGACGCCCACGGTCAGCACCGCCGACATCCTCAAATTCCTCATCGACCGCACTGGCTACATCAAGCTGCTCGAAGACGAGGACACGCCTGAGGCCTACTCCCGCATCGAGAACCTGCATGAACTGTCCAATGCCGCCATGGACTCACTCGACCGCGCCGAAACGCTCGACCAGTTCCTCGACCACGCTGCCCTCGTCAGTGACGCCGACGACTACGACGAGCGCGCCCAGATCACCCTGATGAGCCTGCACGCCGCCAAGGGCCTGGAGTTTCCCTTGGTCTTCCTCAGCGGCCTGGAAGAAGGACTCTTCCCGCACTCCCGCACCCTGCTCGTCCCCGACGAGATCGAAGAAGAACGACGCCTGTGCTATGTGGGCATGACGCGTGCGATGGACCAGCTTATCCTCACCCGCGCCGTTTACCGTCGCCGTTATGGCACGGAGCTTCCAGAGGCGAGCGTGCCGTCGCGGTTCCTGGAAGAAGTCCCAGCCCCGCTGATCGAAGAACTGGGGACCAGCCGTGCTCGTGTGGGGCGGACACTCATGTCCGCCAAGTCGCGCAGCGACGACACGGTCTCAGTCCACTACTCTTACGAAGACGAAGATCAGAGTGCGGCCTGGGACGCACCGCAGGGTACCGGGGCTTCGTCGCGCGCGGCGAAGCCCACAACGCCCGGCCGCTCCTACAACTCCATCGAGAACATCGCGGAGTTCTTTGCCAGCCGCGGCAAGAAGTTCACCCTCCCGAAAACGCCGGTCGAGGAGCCGACCGGCAAGCGCGGATTTCGCCCGGGACAGAAGGTTCGCCATCCAAAATATGGCGAGGGTACGGTCTACCAGCGCGAAGGAGAAGGCGAAGAAGCCAAGATTACGGTACAATTCCCTCGCTTCGGCTTGAAGAAGCTGGTGGAGAAGTATGCCCAATTGGAACGAGCCTGAGCGCGATTTGCTCCCTCTGACTTACCGGCAGGTTCCCGTAAGATGAGGGAAGCCGCGAAGCGGCATTAGAGTGCAGCCCACGGCGTAAACCGTGAGACGCAAGGCACAAGAAATCTCAGTCCCGACGGGGCGAAAGAAAGCTGCGGCGCAATGCGCCCGGCCAATCCGTACGACAGAAGAGGATATCAACCGTATTCATGGCAAACACATCGACGCTCAGCAAGGAAGAACGCAAGAAAGCTAAACGCACCGCGCGCAAGAAGCGCAAGGCGGAAAAGCCGCTGAAGCCACGAGACTACCCTCGCGGATCGAAAAAGCCCAAGGTCAAGAAACTGGCTCGCGGCCAGGCGAAGCGGTAGTCAGGCAAGAGCCGAGCTACGTTCGGCGGACGGCCGGGGCGGCCGTCCCCCATGTTCGACTCACTTGGCATTTGGCTTGTAACGGCAAGAACATTACTGGCTGAATGCCAAGTGCGAATGGGCAAAAGCTTCGTCGTTTAGGAGACCACAAACCGCTTGTCACAACCAACCACCACCGAGCCGCCGGAACCCGCAGCCGTCGTCCGTACTTCCGACAACCAGCTTTTCTGCTGCAAGTCGATTGACAAGCTGATATCCGAAGCTGAATCACCCGGCCAGCGCCTGCAAAAGACGCTTGGCCCCTGGTCGCTGACGGCGCTGGGCATTGGCGCCATCATCGGCTCGGGAATCTTCGTGCTCACCGGCACTGCGGCCGCAGGGGAATACTTCCAGGCGCCATCGATCCTGCACGCGCAGGTTCTCGACATCATCGTGAACTTTCTGCGCGGCGGTGGCACGGCGCAAGTGCTCATGCACGGGCGCCCGCCGGCTGGTCCCTCAATCGCGATTTCATTCTTTCTGGTTGCAATTGCCTGCAGCTTTGCTGGGCTCTGCTACGCGGAACTGGCGTCGATGATCCCGATTGCCGGGAGCGCTTACACCTATTCCTACGCGACGCTCGGCGAAATCTTTGCCTGGATTATCGGCTGGGACCTCATCCTCGAATACGTTGTCAGCAACGTCGTCGTGGCCATCGGCTTCAGCGCCTACAGCAAGGCGCAACTCGCCTCATTCGGCCTCAATCTGTCCGACCGATGGTCAACGCCGGTCTGGGAATCCGGTCACTGGACGGGGGCTTACTTCAACATTCCCGCATTCCTCATCATTTTCATTCTCACCGTGCTGCTCGTACGCGGAATCAAGGAATCCGCCGAGGCGAACAACATCATGGTCGCCATCAAGATCGGCGCCATCCTGATTTTCCTGGTGGTGGGCGGAGCGCTGGTGCATCCCAGCAACTGGAAACCGTTCGCGCCCTCCGGATTCGGCGGCATCGTCACCGGAGGCGCCATCGTCTTCTTTACCTACATCGGTTTCGATTCGGTGTCCACTGCGGCCGAGGAGGCACGCAACCCGCAGCGCGACTTGCCCATTGGCATCATTGCTTCTTTGATCGTCTGTACGTTGCTTTACGTGGGCGTTTCCGTCGTGCTTCTGGGCATGATGAAGTACACGACCTTCGTCTCCGGCGAAGCCGCTGAGGCTCCCGTAGCCTACGCGCTGAAAGTGCTGGGCGCAAGCCGCTGGTCGCGTTCCCTCATCGTCATCGGCGCGCTCACGGGCATGATATCGTCGCTGCTGGTTTTCCAATATGGCCAGGCCCGCATATGGTACGCCATGTCGCGGGACCGGTTGTTCCCGAAGCTGTTCTCGCTGGTTCATCCCAAGTTCAAAACGCCTCACGTCTCCACCTGGATCGCTGGATTCGTGGTCGGCATCCCATCTGGGATCTTCGCCATCAGCGACGCTGCCGACCTATCGAACATTGGCACCCTGTTCGCGTTCGTGCTGGTGTCGCTGGGGGTGATCATCCTGCGCCGCACGCAACCGGATCGCCCGCGCGTTTTCAAAGTGCCGCTAGTGCCCTGGTTCCCGCTGATTTCGATTATCCTATGCGGCGGACTGATGACGGGGCTGACGGTGATTACCTGGGTCCGCTTCGTCGTATGGCTCGGGTTGGGATTGCTTATCTATATCTTTTACAGCCGCCATCGCAGCGAGTTCGCGGGGAAGTAGCTATCAGCCCATGAGTGAGACCCGATGGGTAACCGAAAGACGGGCGGCACGAAGCTCGACTCTCCCTCGCAAATCTTCACGCTGCCATCTACAATCTGAGAATCATGGCCGCTGCATCAGACCAACCGCCCAACGCCTTCATCCGTCAGCTTCCTAAGGCTGAGCTCCATTTGCACCTGGAGGGCGCGGTCGAACCCTCCACGCTGTTCGAACTGCGCAAGCGGCACGGCGATCAGGCAACCCTGGCGGAAACTGAGGCCCTTTACCGCTATACCGATTTCCAAAGTTTCCTGATGGCTTTCAAGGAAGTGAGCGCGCATCTGCGCGGATCCGATGACTACGAGCTCATCACCTACGACCTGATGCGGAGGTTGAAAGAAGAAATGGTGCTGCACGCCGAAGTTTATGTCGCTGTCGGCGTCTGCCTGTACCGCAAGCAGGATTTTGCCGCCATCTTTGAGGGAATGGAGCGCGGACGTGCCCGCGGGGCGCGCGAGTTTGGCGTTTCCCTGCTGTGGATCTTCGATGCCACTCGTCACTTCGGGGTGGAATCGGCCCAGCAAGTTTTTGAGTTGGCGGCGCGCTACCGGGACCGGCACGTGGTCGGCGTTGGAATTGGCGGCGACGAACAGAAGGCGCCCCCGGAACTTTTCCGCGGTGTCTACGCATACGCCGAGGACAACGGCTTGCGGCTGACCGCTCACGCTGGCGAGACGGCGTCGCCGGAATCCATCTGGGGAGCGCTCAACCTGCATGCCGAGCGCATTGGCCACGGGGTCACGGCCGCGCAGGATCCCGACTTGATTGAAGAACTGGCCTATCGCCAAATCCCGATTGAAATCTGCCTGACCAGCAACGTCCGCACGGGCGCATGCAAGGCGATCGCGGAGCATCCGGCTAAGAGCTACTTTGACCAGGGTTTGATGATCACGCTGAACACCGACGACCCCGCGCTCTTCGGGACCACTTTGGCGCGCGAATACCAACTGGCGCAGGACACGTTCGGCTTCACCGATGAGCACCTTCGCGAGCTGGCGCGGAATTCGTTTGAAGCGTCCTTCCTGCCGGCAGAGAAGAAGCTGGAGCTGCTGAGCCTGTTCGACGCCGCGGCAGCGCGGTGAGTTCTGCCTCCGTGATGAAGACTCTGAAGATCAGCCTGGTAACGACGCTCGCGTCGATGCTGGCGTGGTGGCTCCGATTCCCGCACCGGATCTGGCCCGCGCATCCCTACTTCGCCGATTTCTTGATTGCTTTGATTCTGTGTGTCGTGCTGCCGTTGGTATGGTCCGATCCAACGTCAGAGCTGAAGAGGCAGGATCGGTGAAATGGCGAGACTGACGTTCGAACCTGTGAGCGAGCTGGGTCGCTCGCGATGAGAAGTGAAAGTTGCTCCATGCCCATCCGCCCTGTCCTCCAGCTTGGCGATCCGCTGCTGCGGGCGAAGGCGCTCGCGGTCGAGGATCCCAGCGCGCATGAGATTGGCGAGTTGATCCGGGACCTGGCCGACACGCTCGCGTATTGGCGGTCCACCAGCGGCTATGGACGCGGCATCGCGGCTCCCCAACTCGGCGTGCTGCGCCGAGTCATCTTCCTCAAGCTTCAGGACGCCGAGCCTTGGCCGATCGTCAATCCGGAAATCATCCGGCGCAGCGAAGAGAAAATCATCGTCTGGGACGCCTGCCTGAGTTTCCTTTCGATCTTTATGCAGGTCGAACGCCATCGCCAGATCAGCGTGCGTTATCAAAACCTGAGCGGCGAAATTCTCGAATTTGATGCCGGGGATGACCATAATCTCTCCGAGCTGCTGCAGCACGAGATCGACCACCTCGACGGAATTCTCGCCCTCGACCGCGTTGTCGACCTTAAGACTGTCTGCACTCGGGAAGAATTCGAGAAGCGCTACCGCGATTCCAGCCCATACGCCGCTCCGGCTACAATCAAAAGCTGATCGACCCGAAGGCGGACACAGGCAACGGATGTTACACATCGGCATCGTCGCGTGCAGTACCGAGGGGGCCGCGCTCTGCTACCGCACCATCTCGCTGGAAGGAGCCGAGAGGCTCGGCCGCCACGATCATCCCGAGGTTTCGCTGCATTCCCACTCACTGGCGCGGTACATGAAGCACGTCGACGCCGGCGACTGGGCTGGAGTCGCCGAACTGATGCTCGCGTCAGCCGAGAAGCTGGCGAAGGGAGGAGCCGATTTTCTCATCTGTCCCGACAACACGATTCACCAGGCCTTCGATCTGGTGGAGCATCGCTCGCCTCGGCCCTGGTTGCACATTGCTCGCGAAGTTGCGGCCGAAGCGCAGCGCCGGCAGTTCAAGCGGCTAGCGGTGCTCGGAACCAGATATCTCATGGAAGGCCCGGTTTATCGCGAAACCCTGAAGGCGGCGGGCATCGAGCATCGCGTCCCCGGGGCGGAGCAGCGCGAGCGAGTCAATCAAATCATCTTTGACGAATTGGTGAACGGCCAGTTCCTGCCGCGTTCGCTGGCCTACCACGTAGAAATCATTCGCGCGCTCAGAGACGAAGGTTGCGATGCCGTGGTGCTCGGGTGCACGGAGATTCCGCTGCTCGTCACCCCGGAAGCGTCGCCGCTCCCCACACTGGATTCCACGCGACTGCTGGCGAGGGCTGCGCTGCGCAAGGCCGTGGAAGGCTAAGGAATGGAACGCCACCAGCTGAAATTCCGACGGCTGCCTGGCCTCTACGCCATCGTCCGCCACTCGCCCGGCGCGGCCGTCCCGGGCTGGGCTACCAGGGGTGACTTCACTTCGATCACTCGCACGGCTGACGAACTCTCGATCGTCTGCCCGGCTGGCAATCTTCCTGTGGAGGTACGCCCGCCGAATCGCTGGGTCTGCCTGAAGGTCGAAGGCCCGTTTCCGTTCTCGCAGACCGGAGTGCTGCTGTCGTTCATCGAGCCGCTGTCGAACAACGGCGTCCCTATTTTCGCCATCGCGACGTACGACACGGATTACGTGCTCATTCAGGAAGAGTACGCGGGGGACGCGGTCAGCGCCCTGCAACAGGCCGGCCATGAGCTTCTGGCGAGGGAGAATCTTAACGCGAGTCTGCTCGACCCGCTTATGTTCTACTGACGACCGCTGAGATTTTTCACCGTTCACCGCTCGAAATCCACCAAACGCTGTTGCGGCGCATGCATATGGCCGTAGCCTATGCTGTAATGGTGAATTAGCCCCTAGCATGCCATCTCTCCTGACAACCCTGCGCCGCCGCGCCAAAGCTCTGCACCGCAATCTGCGCGGAGCTAAAATGGCCGCCCAGGCGCTCGCGTCGACCGACCATCCGCTGCTGGCGCACATCATTCCGATGCGGCGCTGCAATCTGGCCTGCACGTACTGCAACGAGTTTGACGATTTCTCCCAACCGGTGCCGATCGAGGAAATGTTCGGGCGCATCGACAAGCTGGGCGCCCTCGGAACGTCGCTCGTGACGATTTCCGGCGGCGAGCCGCTCCTGCATCCCGAACTGGACAAGGTGATCCGCCGTATCCGCAGCAATGGCATGATCGCGGGGCTCATCACCAACGGCTATCTTCTGGTCGTCGAGCGGATTCAGCGGCTTAATCGCGCTGGACTCGAATGGCTGCAGATTTCGATCGACAACGTCAATCCTGACGAGGTCTCGAAGAAGAGCCTGAAAGTTCTCGACAAGAAACTGCAACTGCTGGCCGAGCACGCCGATTTTCACGTGAACATCAATTCCGTCGTCGGCGGTGGCATTGCGCGTCCGCAGGACGCGCTCACAATCGGCAAGCGCGCCGTGGAACTAGGTTTCACTTCGACGATCGGAATTATTCATGATGGCAGCGGTCAGTTAGAGCCGCTGGGCGAAGAAGAACGGCGTATTTACCAGGAAATGCAGGGGCTGGAAAAAAGCAGCTTCACCCGCGTCCACGCGTTTCAGGACAACATCGCCAAAGGCCTGCCCAACGACTGGCGTTGCCGCGCCGGAGCGCGCTATCTCTACATCTGCGAGGATGGGCTGGTGCACTACTGCTCGCAGCAGCGCGGCTATCCGGGAGTGCCGCTCGCCACTTACACTCACGATGACCTGCGCCGCGAATATGTGACTGAAAAGTCGTGTGCGCCACACTGCACGGTCTCGTGCGTGCATCAGGTTTCCATCTTCGATTCGTGGCGAGCACCGCAGCATCCGGCCCCTGCCATGCCCGCGGGTTCGCCGACCAGCCAACTTGTGCAGATCAGGTAGGTTCCTGGGTTAGGAACCACTCTTGCGCCCCGCTGGGGCTGGATCATTCCCCCACGCCTTACCCACGGCTTACGCCGTGAACTGTATTCCCTCGCCGCTTCGCGGCTACAGACGGTGGCATTGTTCCACAATGAGCCTCGAGGACCAGACCGAGTCTCTAAGACTCGCGGTCATGCGGCGCTGAAAAACTCTCCCGCTGATCTTTCCTATAAGAATTTCCTTCTTGACAGGCCCAATCCGGCGGTCGTAACCTTCCGAAATTCTAGTAATGTTTCTGGGGCTTCTTAGTTCCAACGACCAACAAGTAAAGACGAATAGGTGACGTTATGACTGGAAGGCACTCGCAGTCGGCCCGGTGTAATGTGCCGGCTCCACGCCCCCGTTCCCGCCAGCTCATTCTAGCCAGCCTCCTGGCTTCTACCCTCGCGCTGCCCGGTGCGGCTTGGGGGCAGGCGAGCACCTCGCTGCGCGGAACCATCACCGATCCCAGCGGCAGCACCATCGCCGGAGCCCAAGTTGTACTCGCAAGTCCCGAGTCCAAGACCGAGAGAGCCGCCACTACCGGCGACCAAGGCGAGTACCAGTTCTTGTTCGTTTCGCCCGGCACCTATACGCTCACGGTGACTGCCAGGGGCTTTCAACGCTACCAGATCACCGGCGTTCAACTTCTTGTGAATACTCCCGCCACTCTCAACGCCCAGCTCAAGGTCGGCGGCACAACTGAAACCGTGAACGTGACCTCCGAGCAGCCGGCCCTGAACCTGGTTGACGCCTCCATCGGCAACTCCTTCGACGAGACTCATGTACGGCAGATTCCGCTGGAGGGCCGCAACGTTCCCGATCTGCTTAGCCTGCAGGCGGGCGTTGCCTACACCGGCAATCGCATCGGGGACAAGGATCAGGACACGCGTAACGGCGCAGTGAATGGGGCGCGAAGCGATCAAAGCAATGTCACACTGGACGGAGTCGACGTAAACGATCAAGCGAACGGCTATGCTTTTACATCGGTGCTGCCAGTCACGCAGGACTCGGTTCAGGAATTCCGGGTGACCACGACGAATTACGGGGCGGACCAGGGGCAGGGCTCCGGGGCACAGGTAGCGCTCGTAACCAAGAGCGGCACAAATGCCTGGCACGGTTCCCTGTATGAATATCTGCGCAACACGATTACCAGCGCCAATGACTACTTGGTCAAGCAGTCGGAGTTGAATATCGGCGACCCGAACAAACCTTTGCAGCTGAACCGCAATATTTTTGGCGTGTCGGTGGGCGGGCCGGTTCAGAAGGACCGGCTGTTCTTCTTCGCCAACTACGAGGGGACCCGCGAACGGGAGCAGCAGCGGGCCGAGCGCGTGATTCCTACCCCGTCCCTCTGCCAGGGCATCTTTCGCTACGTGAACGTCAATGGCGGGACCACAACTTTCGGTCCTACCGATCTTGCGAATCTCGATCCCCGCCATTTCGGGATTGACTCGGCCATGCTCGATCTGACCAACCACACCGGGTATCTCGACAGGACCTTCTGCACCGGTGAGACGGTGACCAACGATCCTTTCGCTGGAGATGGTTTGAATTATGCAGGGTTTGTTTTCCGCGCGCCTACCAGTCTTGACAATGACGTGTTCATTGCGCGCCTCGATTACCGTCTCACCAGCGACGGCCGGCATTCTCTGTTCTGGCGCGGAGCGCTCGAGGATTTGCGGAACCTGGGCGCTCCTTTCTTGCCCGGAAATGCTCCTCAAGAAACCACCCTCGACCACAGCAAAGGTTTCGTCCTTGGCTACTTAGCGGTTATCAGTCCCACTCTCACCAATTCGTTCCACTGGGGATTCACTCGCCAGAGCTTTGGAATCGTGGGCAATACCGACCAGCAGTGGAACACGTTCCTGGGCCTGGATCAGGGCATCACCTACAGCCACAATTTCCAGGTGCCGCTGCACAATCTCGTGGATGACATTTCGTGGACCCGGAAAACTCACAACTTCCAGTTCGGAGCGGCCATCGGAATCGCCCGCGATCCTCGTACCAGTTATCTCCACTCCAACACGCTCGGACTGGGCACCACGAACTGGACCTCTCCGATCGGCTTTGCGGGCACGACCAGCACACTCGATCCGACCAACGTCACTGCCCACCCACTCATCAATGCGCCGGAGCCTGTGACGGCAACCCAGTACGACCGTCCTCTACTGGCCTTGTACGGCATGATCTCCGACGTCGTTGCCAACTACAATCTGGATCGCAATGGCGTCGCGCAGCCGCAGGGCGCACCGGTCAAGCGAAATTATGGCCTCAATTGGTACGAGTTTTATGGGCAGGATACCTGGCGCATGAAGCCAAACGTTACCCTGACCTACGGACTGCGCTGGTCGTTCTTTCCTGCGCCATGGGAGACCAATGGCTTGCAGACGTCTCCGACCTTCGGCCTCGGAAGTCAGTTCAATCAGAACGTCAAGAACATGAACCAAGGCATCGGGTATGGCGGGGAGTCCCCCATTATGTTCAATCTCGGCGGTCCGGCAAACCATGGTCCGGGGTTCTATTCACTCGAGAGGACAGATTGGTCGCCCCGAATCTCGATCGCCTACTCGCCGCGGCCGACCGGCGGAATACTCAAGAGACTCTTCGGCGATCGTGACAAGACTGTCATCCGCGCCGGATTCAGCCGAGTGTACGACCGGGCTGGATTTGCTCTGCTGAACAGCTTCGACCAGATCGGGGCCGCCGGCTTGTCCACAACGATTCAGAATACCTGCTGCACGGTGGGCGTCACGAGCGCCGAGGACCTGCCTCGGATTACGGGAATTCACGATATCCCGCAAATTAACCTGAACAAAGTCCCATTCCTGTTGCCGCCGCCCTCGTCGACCCCTCCTTGGCCGCAGACCCCAACGGTAAGCGCTCAGGCTAATTTGTGGGGAACCGACAATACGATGAAGACCCCTCACGCCTATACCGCCGATTTTTCTATCGGACGCGAATTGCCCAATCGTTTCTCGGTGCAGTTGTCGTATGTAGGCCGTTTCGGCCGCGATCTGCTTACTCAGCGCGATCTGACTCAACCTTTGGACATCGTGGATCCGAAGACAGGCATCGACTACTACAAAGCTGCATCTGCCTTGTCGAATCTGGCGAGGAAGTTTGCATTGGCCAACAACAACGGACGACCCACCAACTATTACCAGGGCTTCCCTACGACCGCCCAGATTGGCAGCGTTACCGCCGCGATGATAGGACCGACGGCGCAATACTGGATCGACATGCTGCCGAAACTTCACTCCGGTGCAGCCCAGTACCGGGACACGCTCACGTGCTTTACCCCCTCTACTAGGAGTAAGACCGATGGACTGCTGCAATCTGTTTTCGACCTTTACTACAATCCAGCTCTGTCAGTGATTGGGGATGAGATCGTCGGGTTGGCAGACATCGATCTATACGGCGGGCTCACGGACAACACAATACCGTGCAGCCCTTTTCCGGCCGAGTCGTACTACTTCAACGGCCCCGCAGGCTTGTTGGGAAACAACTCCGGCCAGTTCTTGAACAACCAAGCCATCTCGATGTATGGCTGGAGTTCCATTGGGAGCTCAAGCTACCACGCGCTGCAGGCAAGCCTGAGAAAACAGTTCAGCCACGGAGTGCAGTTTGACCTGAACTATACCTACTCGAAGTCCATGGATATCACTTCGGCGGCATCACGCGTCGGGTTTTCCGTTTATGGCTATACGAACATCGGCCTCGTCGGAAGCCGGTTGGCGAATGCCTTTTCTCCGAACCTGGCCCGCGCTGTATCCGATTTTGACCTTACCCACCAACTCAATCTCAACTGGATTGCCGAGCTGCCCTTTGGCAAGGGGCGGGCTTTCGCGAGCAATGACAGTGGCGTGGTGGACGCTTTTATCGGCGGCTGGCAGCTCTCCGGCCTGGCGCGCTGGACCAGTGGATTCCCTTTCAGCGTGGATGGCGGCCAGCGCTGGCCTACAGACTGGTTCCTGACCGCCATCACGCAGATGACTTCACGACCCAAGACCGGGACCTTCAAGGGGAACGGCGCGGTCAACGTCTTCGCAGATCCCGCCGCAGCCCAGGCGGATTTTACTTTGCCTCTTCCGGGCCAGGTCGGATCGCGCAACATCCTGCGGGGGGACGGCTTCGCGGGATTAGACATGAGCCTGGCCAAGAGCTGGAAGATGCCTTACGCCGACAGTCACAGCCTGCAATTTCGGTGGGAGGTCTTTAACGTACCGAACCTCACGCGCTTTAACGCCCAAGGAGTGGGATCGTCTCTGCTCACTTCGCTGACCCAGTCGCCGAACAGTTTCGGAGCATACACCAGCCTGCTGACGCAGCCGCGCGTCATGCAGTTCGCGCTGCGCTATGAATTCTGAGGTTGCGGCGGGGAGCTAGCCGTCAGGGGTGCCCCATTTCTCGCGTTGTTGCCAAGAAGTGGGGCTTTTTCATCTCGAGAAGCTGCTACTTCTTCGGCTGCGCAGTCGGCGGCAGTAATCCGTTCAGGCGCAAATAGATCGCTGCGGAACTGTAGTGGTCGGCCCAGTCGTTGGAGAGGGCGATCAGGGCGAAGGCCCGCGATCCCTTGCGCCCACCGAATAGTTCAACTTCGTCGGCGAGTTTGGAGTCGTCTACTTTGTTAAGCGCGGCGGTACAAAACTCGAAGCTGGCTTTCAACGCGGCGGCCAGTTTTTCTTTGCCGTCCGATTCCTTCAGCGGGGCCGCTTTGACCTCGGGCAAGTCTCCGATCTTCGAGCACAGGTAGTTGTTCGATTCAATGATGTGCAGGACGAGATGGCCGAAAGTCATCTGCTGTTCGGTGGGCTTGTATCCGAACTTGTCGGCGGGCATTGCCTCGACCGCCGCCACCAGATTTCTCTGCTGGCGCGGCATGATCTCCTTCACTACCGACGTGACCGGATTCTTGTCTTGGGCGAGAACTACAGTTGCTACAAGAGGCAGAAGAAGACAAAACATAGGTTTCATGGTGTACTCCGCTCGTTCCCTTTGCGCAAGGGCCTATTCCGCTCCCATTCTACTCAGCCGGTGCTTGCAGCGCGAACCGAACCTGCCCTCCGCGGTGGAGAGCACAAAATTTGTGCCTCCATGGCACAATGTGGCGATGCACACTGAGCGACCCCTGCGCGCTCCTGATTTCCTCTACGGGACGGCCTGGAAAGAAGAACGGACAGCCAAGCTCACTGAACTCGCCATCGGTGCGGGCTTTCGCGGCATCGATACCGCCAACCAGCGCCGGCATTATTTTGAAGCCGGGGTGGGCGAAGGCCTGGCCGCCGCGTATCGTGATGGCTCCGTAACCCGCGCCGATCTTTTTCTGCAGACGAAGTTCACTTACCAGCGTGGGCAAGACCAGCGCCTGCCCTACGATGCATCTGCCAGTCTTGCCGATCAGGTCGCACAATCGCTGGCCAATTCGCTCGAACATCTCGGGACCGACCACGTCGATAGCTTCGTGCTGCACGGGCCTTCGTCAGGCTACGACTGGGCCGCCGCGGACGCCGAAGTATGGGAGGCGATGCGGAAGGAGCGCGATGCCGGGCGCACGCGGCTGCTCGGGGTGAGCAACGTTTCCCTGCGGCACCTCGAGCAGATCGACGGCGCTCACGCAGAACTCCCGGCATTCGTGCAGAACCGCTGTTTTGCAGACTTCGGTTGGGATCGCGAGGTAAGATCGTTCTGCAAGGAGCGGAATATCACCTACCAGGGATTTTCGTTGCTCACCGCCAATCAGGGAGTGCTGCAGCATCCCGCGCTGATTAGTTTCGCGCAGAGGCTGAACGCGACTCCCCCGCAGGTGGTGTTCAGCTTTGCCCGGGCGGTCGGAATATTGCCGCTGACCGGCACTTCCGACCCAGATCACATGAAGCAGGATCTCGCCAGCGCTAGCGTGCAACTCCCGCCAGAGGTGATACTGGCGATCGAATCGATGGCCGGCTAAACGGTGGCGTTACTTCATCGCCGCGCCGAATTCGGTGCCGGAACCGTTCTCGCGAAGTTCGAGCACCTCGGTCAGGGTCTTGTCGCCGATCTTGGGGCATCCGCCACAGCCTTTCTCGCCCTCGGTCATGGCCATCGGCTGGCAGTGGATGGTCGGCATGGCTTTCATGGAAGCCTAGGCCAAAGCGTGCTTGCCTTTCTTGAATTGCGCGCCCTGGGTCTCGTGGCACTGAGCGCAGGTCTCGGGAGTTGGAATTTTTGCCTTGGATACATCGCTGGCGGAAGGGTGCTGGTCGCCCTGACAATCCACGCAGGTAACCTCGATTCCGCTGTGCTTGCTGAGCCTCCAGTCAGAAACGATGTTGGGCGTGACTTTGCTGTGGCAGTTCACGCACTGAGCCGCCGTAGCGGTTTGGGCACTTCCATTCTGTGAAGTAAGAACGAGAGAGAGCAGGGTGGTCAGGCTGATCAGAACTCGAACGGCCCAGGAGAATGCAGCATCCATAAACGCCTCCCCTAAACGGACGATTATCGTCGCTCGTACGGGGTGCTGCCTGTGACTTGGGTCACAAGTGCGGGTCAGCACAGCCAGCATGGCGGTGGAAATTCTCGTTTATAGGGATCCCAGGGCGGAAGTGGCGAGTTTGTACACCAGATACCAGACGACGACGACGGTAATGGCTGTCGAGCGCTTGACCTTGCTGGTGCAAGCAAAGCCGATTCCCAGGAGCACAATCGTCCAAAGGTTGATGATATCGAGGGACGAGGCCATCCCGCGCACGAACTTGGCGGTCGTGTCGGGGTCGAGATAATAAGCGAGATTCGTCCCCACAGGATTGCTGATGTCGAAACCCTCGGGATTGATGCCGGCAAACATCGAGATGGTGCCGAGGATCGCGCCGATAGTGCTTGGGAGTGCGGCATACATCACAATGGCGTAGCCCTGCTTAAACGACGTCTCGGCGCCAAGCGCCACCTTGAAAGTGAGCCAAAAGACGAGCGTTTCAATCAGGAAATAGAAAAGGATCAGTGCCGGGCTGCCGTAGCCAAAGCCCGCGATGATTTTGCTGGATATGCTGAGCTGTCGGGCCTGCTGATCCGCCGGCAGTTTGTCGAACTGATCGGCCCGCTTGGAGTGCGCGATCTGGTTCTTGCTGATTTGCTCGAAGCCGACCTGCTTTCCCATCGACCATATGAAAACCAGCGAGACGATGGAAATCAGCAGCCACGGTCCCCACCAGCTCGCGTTGCGGCGCAAGTCGCCGAATGTCTTTGAGGGAGCGATAAAAGTGTTGACGATGCGCGCGGCCTCAGACAGCGGCGCAGGTTCTGGCGCGGAAACGGGGGATGGGGGCAAGACCGGAGCGGCGGCCATGAAACCTCCTGCAGACAGAGCCAAGATTCGACCGAAATTCTAGCCCGGACCGGCCGTCTATACAAGCTATCCGGCAAAATCCGCAAAATCCTGTAACAAAAAGAGCGCCGCTCTCACTATGGATGAGAGAAGTTCGGGCGGCCGTATTTGGAGTTGCCGGAGCATGGCACGCAACCACGCTCAAGCTGTTCCCCAGCGGCTGGGTGACTCAGCCCTACAAATCTTCCCCGGTAAGCCCCCAAGACCAAATTCAATTCCAGTTCCAAGGAGAAAGCTGAATGAAAACCCTTTGGATTGCCCTCTGTACCGCCCTGCTCGCGGTGGCCTCGGCCTCGATGGGCCAGATCAGCCCCGGCGACACCACGGTCGATGTGCCCTTCAGGTTTGTTGTGGCGGGACAGACGATGCCTGCCGGGCATTACATCGTCAAAAACGCCGGCGATGCCCGTATCAGAGTTTTTAGCCCAGGTACAACCGGCGTTTACGTTGCCACTCACGCAGCCCTGCGATCGGCCAGCGACGGGAGCAAGCTGGTCTTCCGCCGTTACGGAGACACCTATTTTCTTGCCGCAGTTTGGGTAACTGGCAATACGACCGGCCGGGAGTTGTACCGTTCGCCGGCGGAGCGCGAACTGGCGCGCCACAAGACTGAGGTGGAACTGGCCGACGTGCGTCCAAGCAAATAAAGTTGCCTCCGGACAGTTGAGGGGGGCTCCGGCGTTTCGCGGCAGGGCGCACCCAGGCGCGCTGTGATCGAGCCCGGATATGATGGTGCGATGTCCAACGTAACGCCGGCAGTGATTGCAGTCCTGGTGGCCGAACTGGCTCCCGCGGCGGCCTTTGGATTCGCAGGGGAGCGAACGACCGAGACCATTAGGAGGGCTGCCGGCAACGGTGCGCGTCCTGCTTCCGGCGCTGCTGGTTTTGGCTTACGCCTTCCTCGCGGTTTTAGAGCATTCGTTTCGCTGGGTGTGGTTTGCTCTGTACGCCGCGCTGCCGGTCATGATTGCCTGGCTGCTGAGTCAGGCCGCACAGTCCGACACCGAGCAGCGGGGGAACTGTCGCGATGCGCTGATTCTGCTCACGCTGGGCCTTGCGGTCGATTTGCGCTGGTTCGATTCCGCCTGGCCTCGCGGCCAGGAGGCGCTGGGCAAGCTCTTGCTGGTGGATGCGGGCTTGTATGGGTTTCTGGCGATTCGAGGGTTGACTGGCTCTGGTTTCGACTTCCATCTGCACTGGAGCGACTGGAAGACCGGGCTGCGCGAGCTGGCATACTTCGCGCCGGTGGTGCTGGGGCTTGGACTGGCGCTCGGGTTCATCCGCCCTCATGCCAGCCTGCCATCGCCGGGCGACGCTGTGCTGCGCTGGTTGGGAATTTTCTTTTTTGTCGCCGTGCCCGAGGAACTTTTCTTTCGCGCCTGGGTGCAGAACCTGCTGGAGCGCCGCGTGGGGCGTCGGGCTGCACTACTCATCGCCTCGGCGCTATTTGGACTGTCACATTTCAACAAGCGGTCGGCACGTTTCAACTGGCGGTACGTTTTGCTGGCTACGATCGCTGGAGTTTTCTACGGACGCGCGTGGCGCGAGCGGCGGCGCGTGCCGGCCTCCTCGATCACGCACGCGTTTGTGGATTGGATCTGGTCGTGGTGGTTCTAGTCGTGGCGAGGACATCGCAGCTGCAACCCTTACAAATACAGTGTTTCAAGGTTAGTCGCGACCATCTCGCCTCCACCCCAGCATTCTTCGTTTGGTCGATGTTGCTGTCCCAATACTCCAGACGTAAGATCGCGAAAACCCCCCGATGTGTGCCAGAACGAAGCCGCTTCTTGATCTTGTCCTGTGCGGGCTGGCCTTCATTCCTTGCACGCACGTGGTGGCGCTACAAGCCAAGGACTCTCAAGCCGCGCCATTCAAGATCGAAGTCAAGGTGAATAAGGTGTTGGTGCCGGTTGTGGTTCGTGATGCGGAGCGCCGTGCGGTGGGCAACTTGAAGAAAGAAGATTTTCAGGTCTTTGACCAAGACCAACTTCAAATCGTGTCTGGCTTCTCGATCGAGAAACGCGGCCTGGGGGAAACTGACACGCGAAGCGGTACCTCTTCGCCGGCCACTCCGAATACTGCCCCGCCGTCATCATCCGTGCCGCAAGGTTTTATCGTGTTCCTTTTCGACGATCTGCACCTGGCCGCCGACCAGTTAGGACAGATCCGCGATCACGTTTCCTCACTGCCCTGCGTACTTTCCGACATCCTCGAACGCGCAGGTGCGCGCGCAAATGAGCTGTATGACAGTCTTGAAAGTTTTTCTGCACAGGAAAGAATTGAATACCAGGCTTCCGATCACATGGGCTACCTGCAGGATGCCCGTACCGGGACATTTGACTACGTCGTACTCTTCGAGCAAACAGCGGGAGGGACGACCGTACAAGAGAGTCGCAAACCCAAGCATGGAAGCCATCTGGTCGCCGTTTTCAGCCAGGACGTTGGTCTGCCCGAAATGGCGTTAATGTTTCTTCCGGAGATACAAGACAACTACGAAATGAGCTGTGAAGGCACGGGCGAATGGAACCGGCAACGCACACAAGTCGTTCACTTGGTGCAACGCAAAGATAAACCAAATCACACCCTTTCGTTTCGTGACAGCGATGGTGCAGCGCATCCGGCCAGACTCAAAGGACGCGCGTGGATTGCCGCGGATTCCGGCGAAGTCCTGCATATGGAGACCAGTTTGATGGAAGAAATACCAGCGGCAAAAGTGCGCCACTGGTATCTGTCGGTTGACTGCGCTCCAGTCCGGTTCCATTCCGAAAACGTACGGATGTTGTTGCCGCAGGCCGTTGACGCCTATTACGACTTTGAGGACCATCGCACGATTGCGTATCACACCTTTACGGATTTCATTCTGTTCTCGGTCCAAACGGCTCAAGCAATCCAAAGGCCGAAGAATCCTTGAGCTTGATTGCGCTGAGGCAAAACCGGGCTTCGCGAGGGCCACGCAGCAACCGAACTGCTTACGGAAACCGGCGCTTGTTCAGCCGTGGTAGTGCAAATATCCCAGCCCTACGCGCAGGTGATGGTGCATCGCGTCAGGAACGCAAACGGCGAAGCAGAGGCCGAGCAGGCCCTGGGCAAGGCCGAGGGCGTACAGGTTGTGGTAGCGGCGGAACAGCCAGCATGAGACCGCCCCCCAAAGTAGTGTTGCCGCCGTGAGGGTGAGATTGGGAAGGTGAGCGGCTGCGAACAGCACGGCCGCCGCGACGATTGCAGCATCGCTCGTCAGAACGCGAGTGAGGCGCGGCATGAAGTAGTCCTGCAGAAGGAATTGCTGGTAAATCGTCCACAGGACATAGCCACCGACATGCGCCAGATTGGCGTTGTAGAGCGGGTGGAAGGTACTGGCGCTTCTGGCCACGAGTACGCTCAGGATTGTCAGCCCAACCGCAGCCGGCAAAACCCACCACGCGGCGACGAATCCTCGCCATCCGAGCCCGAGTTCATTTGCAGTGGGCCGCTGTATCAGGACCAAGATCAACGGCATCAGCAACGCCACAGGGCCAACAATCAGCTGTTCACGCGTCGGGAGCCACAGCACCACCATGATGCTGCTGAAACCGAGAATCAGTTCTGCCAGCTCTCGGGTGCAACTCCGCGCGTGGGGAACCGCCAGGGTGAAGGAAGTTGCGTTCGTCGTTGCCACAGAATTAGTGCGTTCCAAAGGGACTAAGAGTAGTTGAGAAGCAGATTGGTTGCAAGTTTTATTCGGCTGGTGGAGTGGGAAACGTCAGCGCCGCCCCGATTCGGTCAACTGCGGAGTCGCTTCGAGCAGGCTGCGGGTATAGGCATGAGCGGGCCGCTCGGTGATCTGCGCGGTGTCTCCCACTTCAACGATCTTCCCACGATACATGACCGCGATGCGCGTAGCCAGATAGCGCACCACTGGCATGGAGTGCGAGATGAACAGGTAGGTCAGCCCGAAGTCACGCTGCAATTGCGCGAGCAAGTTGACGATCTGGGCGCCGACACTGACATCGAGAGCAGAAACCGGCTCGTCACAAACGATGAACTTGGGGCGAAGTGCCAGGGCGCGGGCGATGCCGATGCGCTGGCGCTGGCCGCCGGAGAATTCGTGGGGATACCGGCGAAGGGCGAATTCGTCGAGGCCGACGGCGCGGAGGAGTTCGGTCACTCGAGCGCGAGGGTCGAGCTTCGCTCGGCCGGACGGCGGCGGCCCGCTGTCCCCGCGTGGATCTTCGTGTGGGTCTCGGTGAATGACCAGCGGTTCCGACACAATGTCTTCCACGCGAAAGCGCGGGTCGAGCGAGGCAAACGGGTCCTGAAAGATGATCTGCAAGTCGCGCCGGAGGCGGCGCATTTCGCCGCGGCTGGCAGCCAGAAGGTCGCGACCTTCGAGGAGAATCGTGCCGGAGGTGGGCTCAATCAGGCGCAGAATGAGGCGTCCCAGCGTGCTTTTGCCTGAGCCGGACTCGCCCACCAGGCCCAGCGTCTCGCCGGAATGAATGTCGAGCGAGACGTCGTCGACGGCGAGAACTTCACCGCCTGACTTTCTGCCCAGAGCAGATTCGCCATGGGGGAAAACCTTCGTCAGGTTGCGGATTTCCAGCAGGGGCACGTTCGGATGCTAGCAGTATTGGGCCACGGATTGGCGCGGATTCTCGCGGACAGGACACTCTTGATCCAGGCCTATCCCGCCGAAATCAGCGGTACCGCAGCTAGGGCGGCCAGAAGCCCGATGAATTTCCAGCGGCTGAAGTGTTCTTTCAACAGCACCCGGGCTAGAAGCACGGTCACGGCCGGATAGAGCGAAGTAATGACGACTGCCTCGTCCAGGCGTCCGTGCTGGCTGGCGAAGATGAACAAGGCGCTGGCGGTGATATCGAGGCATCCGGCAGCCATCCCCAGAGCGGCACGCGGCCGGTCGAGCGATAGTGGAGCGCGGGTCGCGACCACGGCGACAGCCGTAGCGGCGCACGAGCCGATGCGGGACATTGCGGCGATCCAAGTCGGAGAACCGCTGGCCTGGTGAATGCAGAGATAAAAGCCGGCGAATCCCACGCCCGCTAGCGCCGCCATGGCCACTGCTCGGGGGTGGCCGGATTCGTCGTTCTCGGCCTGCGGGTCCGGGCGCGTGATCAGCCAGATGGCTAGGATTGCCAGCGTGAATCCGGCGATGGTCCAGCGGCTGGGCGCGCCCTCCATGGCGATGTCGGCGAGGGCGGGGATCGCAGCCCCGAGCAGAGCCCCGATCGGAGCCGTAAGCCCCATCTGCCCGGAGGCAAGAGCGCGGTAGAAGATGGCCAGTGAGAATCCCCCCACCGCCCCGGCCGCCATTGCCCACAGAGTGCTCGCCGGGGAGGGGAACTCGCCGTGCTGCGCCGACGCGATCACGAGCATAAAGGCGAGGGCACAGAAGTGCGAGAAGGCAGTGAGGACGAAGGCGTTGGCGCGGCGGGAGCCGTATCCGCCAGCAAAGTCGGCCGCACCCCAGAGGAATACCGCAATCACGGAGTAGACCGCGGGCGCGAATTGGGTCGGGGAGGACACGCCGGACGAGGGTAACATGCGGGTGAACAATGAGGACAAACGGCAGCCCTCGTGCGAACCCGATAGATCGGCGGCACTTCTTTGAGATAGGCTACTGAAATTCTACGGAGGATCGTTATGAAGCGTTTATTGATCGCCTTGGCGTGCCTTGCCTTCAGCGTTTCCTGCCTGGCGCAGACTTTGGACCAGCCCGCCTCGAAAGACGACGTCATTCTATACCTCCGCACTATGCACGCGCACGACATGCTGGAGAAAACGATGCAGGTGCAATCCCAGACCATGCAACAGCTCGTTCGCGACCAGGTGCTCAAGGACAAAGGCAGCGTTCCGCCGGAATTCGATGCCCATTTCAAGAAAACGATGGACGAGATAATCCGGGGCATGCCGGTCGACGAAATCACGGAGGCGATGATTCCTGCCTACCAGAAGCATTTCACGAAGAGCGAGATTGAGGCGATGAATACGTTCTACTCCTCGCCCGTCGGCCAGAAAGTTCTAGAGGAGTTGCCTGCGGTCATGCGAGAAGGTGCGCAAGCGGCGATGCCAATTATGAGCAAGTATCTCAGCGAGTGGAATGATCGCATGCAGCAGGAACTGAAGGAGATGGAAAAGAGCGCGCCGAAGGCTGACCCGAAGCCGCCCCAGCCATGAGATCTCGACCATGGCTTAAGCGCGCATTGACCGTCGTCGTGTTGGCCGCTACTTGGCAGGATGCCGCGACCCAAAATCGTAATGCGGGAAGAAGGGCGGCGGCGTCGCATGAGCCTGTTCGCGATTGGGCCTACACTGTCAACCCGCCTGGTCACAAAACGGACCATCGACCGCATGGCGGCGCTCGCCGCGTACGCCGCCTCGCTGAAACCCTGAGGCCACTATTCCCGAGCAGCTTTCGCGGGCAGGAGTACCCGCGCCACGCTCAGTCGCGTGTTAAAATTTCCACAAGCCGTTTCCTTGCGAGAGCTCAGATTCCGAGGCCCTAGGTTTGATCGAACTGGCACCATCTATTCTTTCGGCTGACTTTGCGCGGCTCGGCGAGCAGGTGCGCGCTGCCGGCGAGGGCGGGGCGAGTGTCATCCACGTCGACATCATGGATGGACATTTCGTTCCCAACCTGACGATCGGCCCGCCGGTGGTGAAGTCGCTGCGCCGGGTGACGGAATTGCCACTCGATTGCCATTTGATGATCGAGAATCCGGATGACTTCATTCCCGTGTTTGCCGACGTGGGAGTCGACTGGATGTCGGTGCATCAGGAAGCCTGCCGGCATCTGAATCGGACGCTGCATCTGATCAAGAGTCATGACTGCCGGGCGGGCGTGGTGATCAATCCGGCGACACCCGTTGAAACGCTCTCCGAAGTGCTCGAGATCGTCGACTATGTGCTGGTGATGTCGGTCAATCCGGGTTTTGGAGCACAGCAATTCATTCCGTCTACGCTGCACAAAATGCGGCAGTTAGCGGAGATTCGCAGCCGGCGCGGGCTGACCTACCGCATTGAAGTAGATGGCGGAGTCGCGCTTGAGACCGTAGCCGACGTGGTCAGGGCCGGAGCCGAAATTCTGGTGGCGGGCAACGCCGTGTTCGGTCATGGTGATCCAAGAAGGAATGCGCAGGATCTGCTGAAAGCGGCGACGGAGGCCGCGCTGCAGAAAGTATAGATTTTGTGGGACCGGATCTTTGATCCGGTCGGGCCGCGCGAAGCGCGGCTGGTCGATGCGGCGGGTCGATACTTGGGAAGCCGCTTCGGCCGCAACCGCAGTCGAGCATGCGCTCGACATGGCCGGGTCATAGACCCGGCGCCACACGAGAATTCCTCGAGGTCCTATGTCACGTCGAATTGCGTCGATCGCGGTGCTGGGAGTTCTGCTGGCCCTCACCGCCGCCTGCACCAATAAGAAATCCGTCAACCCACTGGCCAATGTTGGCTCGAAGCAGCCGGATAAGGTCCTGTTCGACAAGGCCATGGACGCCATGCGTCACAACCGTTTCGACGTCGCACGGCTGACGCTCCAAACCCTGATCAATACCTACCCGGACTCTGAGTACATTGCTCGCGCCAAGCTGGCGGTGGGTGATTCCTGGTACGCGGAGGGGGGCACTGCCGCCTTGGCGCAGGCCGAACAGGAATACAACGATTTCGAGGTCTTCTTCCCCAATATGCCGGAAGCGGCTGAGGCACAGTTGAAGATCGCCAACATCCATTTCCAGCAGATGGAGAAAGCGGACCGCGACTATACTCACGCCAAGCGCGCCGAAGACGAATACCGCAAGATGATTCTGCAGTACCCGGACAGCAAGCTGGTGCCGGAATGCAAGCAGCGCCTGCTCGAAGTGCAGGAGGTGCTGGCCGAGCGTGAGTTTGAAATCGGGCGCTTTTACTATTTGCGGGAGTCCTACCCAGCCTCGATCGCACGCCTGCAGTCGCTGGTGGACAAGTATCCGCTCTACAGCCGGGCTGACGAAGCACTGTATCTGCTGGGGCAAAACTATGAGGGACAGATTACCCGCATGCGTAGTGCGCCCACCTGCGACGTACACGGCCAGCCGCGCGGCTGCGTGCTCGAGGCGGTGAAGGCGCGCTATATCGAACAGTTATCCAAGCACGCCGCAGAGGCGTACTCGAAGATTCTGACGCGCTATCCGATGATGGATCGCTCCGACGATGCCAAGAGGCGATTGACGGCCCTGCACCAGCCGGTTCCCCGTCCCACCAAGGCGGCGGTTGCACAGAACAAGGCGGAAGAGGCCAGCCGCCATGAGTCCACCATGGCTCAGAGGTTGATGGGGGTCATCAAGAAGGGGCCGGACACTACGAAGGCGGCGGGCTACGGCGAGCCCTCTTTGGTCGATCCAGAACCGGTTGCCGCCTCCGACGTTCCCCGTAGAGAAACGTTGGGCATGGTCGAGCCAGGCGGGAAGAACACCGTAGGTGTCGAGATCGTGAAGCCCGATCAATCCGGCGCCAATCCCAACCCGCTGGGAGAGTCTTCCAATGCCACTGCGCCCGGAGGTTCGCCCTTTGGGGCTTCGGCCGCGAATCCCCAGCCCCCAGCGGCGGCTGATCCCAATGAACTGAAACCCAATGTGCCCGCCGATCCGAACGAGTTAAAGCCAACCGACAACGGCGGCGATCCGGCGTTGCCGCCGCCCGCGCAAGTCAATGAAATTCAGCAAGGGCAATCGTCGTCTTCATCCTCCTCGTCTTCGGCTGCCGCCGACAATTCGACTCCGGCTAGTGATCAGGATCTGTCGAGCAGTAAGAAGAAGAAAAAGAAGGGATTGAAGAAGATCGTGCCCTTTTAACATCAGCTGTGAGCGATGAACCAAACCCTGCGACTCCAGCACTGTGATTCCAGTGTCCCGCGCGGTAGGTGCTGACCACTGGTAACCGGTTACTTCCCTTCCGCATCATTGACTTACGTTGTGGGGCAGGTTACCTTCGCGATATCTCCCCTCATCAGAGGAAGCCTTTGGCCAGGAAGATACTGCTCGCCGACGACAGCGTAACAGCTCAAAACATGGGGCGGAAGATCCTCGCCGATGCGGGCTACGAGGTTATCACCGTCAACAATGGCTCGGCGGCGTTGAAAAAGATCGCCGAGGTTAAGCCTGATCTCATCGTCCTGGACGTTTATATGCCCGGCTACAGCGGGCTGGAGGTGTGCCAGAGGGTGAAGGAGGCGGGGGAGACTTCACGCATTCCGATCCTGCTGACGGTCGGAAAACTGGAGCCGTTCAAGCCGGAAGAGGCCAAGCGGGTGCGCGCGGAAGGCTTCATCGTCAAGCCTTTTGAAGCCAGCGAACTGCTGAGTGCGTTGACCAAGCTCGAAGACAAAATGGTTCCCCGTTCGGAATCGTCAAAGCCGGGGCGCTTTGCCCGGGCAATTGCAGCGGTCGAGGAAGGCCGCTACGACAAGACGGTTGCCACGGGCGAAGATACTGGCTGGAAGAACCGCATCTCTTTTCCTTCCAAGAAGAAGCGCGCACGAGCGGAGGCGGAGGATGGGGACGACCCGGCCATTTACAACGCGGTCAACAAAGATCTTCGTACGGTGATTGATCGCCATCCGGCGCCGGTCGTTGCCCAGGCTACTGCGACCGAGGCTAAGGTCGATCTGGGAGCACTAACGCCTGAGGGTCTGCCTAAAGATGTGACTCCCGAGGAGATTGCCGCTTTGGCGGCGGCCGCAGCACAAATACAGGGCAAGATCGCAGACACCAAGATTGCCGAGGGCAAGCCTGCGGACATCCATCCCGTTGAGCCTCCTGCGGCCGAGCACTTGCCAGAACAACTTGCGGTCAGTGCGAACCAGACAGCGCCTGGACCAGCCCCTGAACCGGCGACGCCCGAATCCGCGACAGCCACGCACGCTCAAGAGCAGCCAGGTTCCGAGCCGCACGCAACAATGGTCGCATCCGCGGTAGCGCACTCCGACCAACAGGTCGCGAAAGAGAAGGAGTCGGTGCAGGAAACACCGGCTTGGACGCTTGGCGAAACAGCGCAACCGGCTGCCAGCCCTGCAGCTCCGACCCCTGCTGACGTGATGGCCGCGATTTCCAGCCTGGAGACGGCCGGCGCTCCGATCGCGCCCACAACGATTTCAGGAAACGGATTCAGTGCGGAGGGCTTAGCGCCGCAGCCTGAGGCAGAGCCTGTAACCATGGCAGTGGCCGCGAGAGCCGAGCAGGCTACGCCATCGCGCTGGACCGCGGTTTCCATGGCCCTGGCGCCAGAAGAAACTGGGGTCAATCTTGAGGACGAAATGCGGACGGCGCTTGCTTCCGTGGCCGTCGGGGAGGCACCTGGTGTAGAAGCCGCAGCCTTTGCGCCAGAGCCCCAGCCCGCGCTCGCAGAGCCTGCCGCGACCGCGGAAATTCCGCTGCCAGTTGAGCCCGGGCGCCAAGTCACTGCGCCGGTCGCAGAACCTGGAGTGTTACGGACTGGCGGGGCAACGGAGAGTACAGCTACTGATGTGATCCGCGCGGAAGTGACGGAATTTGAAACCGTGACTGCACCCTCGGCCCCAGATGCAGCTCCGGCGGAATCCGAGACTGCTCCCCAGACTATCGACTCCGCAACTCCGCCGTCATGGGAGGCGCCGCAGCCGGCGGAAGCCAAAACTGAAGAGATTCCGGTCGCCCCGGTCGCGGAGATGGAACCTTCAATGGCAGAAGCGGTCGCGGCCCCAACGCAACACGAGGAATCGAGGCACAAGGAGCCAACGCCCGAAGGAGCGAGCGAGCCGACGGGAGCGCAGAAGAGCAAAGAACCGGCCGTCCCAGCTCCCATGGCCTCCGCCGAAACCGAGCAATCACCTGCAATTGTAGAGAGGCTCGAAACCATCGAGCCCGTCGCCGTGAACCAAGTTCCCGCGGAAAATGCTCCCGCACCGGAGCTTGCCGAATCAGCCGACACAACTCATGGAGGCATTCCCGAGATGGCGAAAAAGGAATCGGACATCGCGGCCACGACTGCGGCGGCATGGGCAAGCTGGCGGAGAATTCGGGCAACCGGAGATCCTAAGGACGCGGCCCAGTCGAAGAATAAAGACGAAGACAAAGCCCCTGCCGAGGAGGCAGCGATGGCCGTCGCCGCCGGCGCGGAGAAGTTACCCGAGGACGTCCCGGCAGCCTCGGAGAGTCCGGAGATCGCCAGCATCGTCGACAGTGTACTGGCCGACTTGCGGCCCAAGATTGTCGAAGAGATTACTCGCAAGCTGGGAAAGAAAAAGTAGAACCTGAGCGTTCCACTCCCCGTCGGTGGTTTGACGGGGTGGAAGGAAGGGACGGCTTCAGCACCTCAGCGCAGAAATCCAGGGCCTCACAAAGTTTTTGCACAGCCCATGCGATGGCGCGCCCTGTAACCGCGAGCGAGCCGAGGGCCATCTCAACGGTTGTGATCGTGTCCGACTGCTTCTTCATTTCGGCACCAACAGCTAAACGCTCCTCAGTCAACCAAGGCGTTTACGCTCAGCTTCCCTTGGAGCAACGGGTTTTGAGATGCGCTTAACGCGATGTTTCAAGAATTGACTTCGCGGACCAACTAGTCCGAAGTCATCCCGATACTCTTTAGCCACGTCTCCACTAACGGAGGCCATCCCGTGATTGGCATCTTCGTGCGCCGAATGCCGAACCCATGGCCTCCTTGAGCATACAAATGCACCTCTACCGGAACTCCGGCATTCTTCAGCGCATAGTAATAAACCAACGAGTTTTTTACAGTGTCTATCGGGTAGTCCTCAGCCTGCAACAGAAACATGGGCGGAGTTTCCTTTGCAACCGGAACGTAGGGATTTAACGCGAACTCCTTAGATGTGTTCTCAAGCATGTGTCCTGGATAAAGAGCCACACCGAAATCCGGACGAGAGCTTTCCTTGTCGGCGGCGTCGACAGCGCGGTACAAGCGTCTTTTGAAATTCGTGCTCACCGCCGCCACGAGATGCCCGCCTGCCGAGGTTCCCAGGACGCCGATTTTATGTGGATCGATTCCCCACTCCGCGGCGTGGAATCGGAGGAGCCTGACGGTTCGCTGAGCATCTTCCAATGCCACAGGTGATTTCGGGTAGGCGCCGGACCTCGGCGAAAGGTGTTCGCCCGGTACACGGTACTTCAATAGGGCACATGTGATGCCCTTAGCCGTTAGCCAATCACAGATCTCCGTGCCTTCGAGGTCCATATATAAAACCCAATAGCCGCCGCCCGGAAATACGACTACCGCGGCTGGCGTATTAAGTCCGTTCGGTGAACAGATCGTCATTGTGGGTTGCGACACCTTGCCAACGGCACTAGCGGGAGGCTCTTCAGGACTCTGTACCGCCGTTGTGACCTCTCGTCCGTAGGGCACTTCATCAGGTGCTTGACGGGCCATATTGGTACTTGGATATGCCCCGAGGATGGCTGCTAGTCGGGCGTCTGTGCGATCAAAGCGATGCTTGCAGAAGCAACACAGGCGGCAAAGAACAAAATCTTAGTCACGATGTCCTCGTCTTAATGAGCAATAATTCTTCGGGCAGAAGTCTAAGAGGGACTTGGCGTTGGTGGCAGCGAGGGAATCAGGGTAGTCAATGGATGTGGCGCAATTTCAACTTCTTGGCCGTGAACTCGGGGCAGAACAAGGCGCAGAAGGAGGGCTGCCCATATGACGGCCAGAGGCAGACTTCGCGACGTGATTGCTGAATAATCCAGCGGCATCGTGTGTGTTGGCGCTAGGACACTCAAGCACGCAGAGAATACCGACAGCGTCAGAATAGTCCAGAAACCTCGATTGTCATGCACGTGAACGCGCTCCAACCGCGACTCCAATTATCTACTCCGATGTCAACTGCTGTTAACACGCCTTTGCACAAACTCGCGGTGCGCTGTGAAAGGCGCTAGTCCTCAGCGGGCGCGAGTCCCGTCCGGGAACTGGTTCGCTCCAGATTTATAATAATCAACACTCTGCCATTCAATCACCGCCGCGTTCTGGCACCAGAAGGAGAGCTTGCATGGTTTCGACCGAATCCCCCGCTCTGCCGTTGTCTCAAGTGACAGATCTGTCTGTCAAACGGCGGCGCGGGCTGGAGTTGTTCTGTCTGTCATTCCTCGCTCTCTTTCTCGAATTGATGGTGATTCGCTGGGAGCCTGCGGTCGTAAGGCTAATCGCTTATTACGCCAATCTGATGTTGATCAGTTCTTTCCTCGGTCTGGGTGTGGGAGCGATCGTTGGGAAGACAAGAAAGTCGCTCTTTGGATGGCTGCCAGCCTTGCTGCTGATCAACGTTGTATGGCTGTTAATTGCCCATTTCATCACGCTGCCGACTACTGCCTCGGAGAGCAGATTCTACACACCTACGCCTCAACTTGTGCGTTATGTAAGCCTGGTGGGTATCTTCGTCAGCAACGCAATAGTGTTCGTGCCGTTGGGTCAACGGATCGGATCGCTTTTTGAAACTCTGCCCCCTTTAATGGCCTACTCCTGGGACTTGGGTGGCAGCCTTGCGGGGACGCTGTGTTTCGGCGTTTTCTCGTTGAAGTACTTTTCGCCGATGCGTGGAATGGGATTTGTGGTTTTGGCGATTATTTTGCTTCTTCCTCGCGGGCAGTGGTTGCGATCAATCCCGATCCTAGTTCTGTCGCTGGCAGGAGTGTATTTTTCGGTCAGTCCCAGTGCAGCGTGGTCACCCTACTATTACATCGTCGTGGTCTTGCAGGGCGATAAGCACGGGAATGCTCCTATACGAGAGCCACTCCCGGGGCTGCGCACGATGCAGGATCCGCCAATCTACGATGTGAGAGTAAATCACTATTTTCTTCAGAGCGACGGCACCTTCGACCCAGCCCGGTATTCTGCGGTGAAGAGATCCCAGATTCTTGACGCGAGATTGCAATACGACCTGCCCTATGCGCTGGCTCCGGCCCACCGAGGGGTGCTCATGTTAGGGGCGGGAGGAGGCACGGACACACAGATTGCGGTGCTGAACGGAGCCGAACAGGTGGATGCGGTGGAGATCGACCCGGTGTTAGTGAAGCTCTCTAACCGATTCAACGCTTCGGGAATTTACGAGAATCCGAAGGTTCGTGTCCACGTCGAGGATGCCCGAGCTTTTCTTCGGCGTTCAAGCGGAGGGTACGACATGGTGGTCTTCGGCTTTCTAGATTCACAAACGCTGTTTAGCTCAATGAGTAATATCCGCTTAGACGGTTATATCTATACGGTGCAGAGTATGCAGTCGGCCTTCCGATTGCTGAACGAAAATGGCGTATTGTCCCTTTCCTTCATGGCTGGGCACGAGTGGCTCGCCCGCAAGTTAGTGCGGATGGTTGCACTCGCCACGAACCAGATGCCGGTTGCGTATGAGAGTCAAGGGCAGGTGGTGATCTGCGCATTCCGTGGGCAGCACCCAGACCCGCCCACTCAATACGGCCGATTTGTGCGTACGGCCTTCTCGGCAGGTGACGATTTATCCGAAGCCGTCGCTCCTACAGACGATTGGCCCTTTCTTTACCTTTCTCACAAAACCATCCCGGCTGATTACCTGATCGTGATTGGAATCCTCCTCGCGATCACGATACCGGCGGTATTCGTGCTGCGTGGCCGAGGGTTCGGCATGAACGACGGGCACTTTCTCTTTCTAGGGCTGGGTTTTCTGCTGCTGGAAACCAAGAGCATCTCCGACTGTTCTCTTTACTTTGGCACCACCTGGTTTGTAACCCTGGTGGTCGTAGCGGGCGTTCTCCTGATGGTGTTGACTGCGAACCTAGTAGCGATGCGCATGAGTCGCTTTCGGCCGTGGCTGTACGCGCCACTGATCGCAACTCTGTTGCTGCTCTACTTCGTTAAGCGCGACGTTGTTCTGGCGTTAAGTTTCGACGAACGACTGGCTTGGTGCCTTCTCGTTGTGCCCCTACCGATCTTTTTTGCCGGGCTGATCTTCTCCACGACCTTCCGCCAAGCGTTGAACCCGTCCTCTTTCTTCGGCGCAAACCTGATCGGAGCGATGATCGGCGGATTCAGTGAGTATCTCAGCATGATCGTCGGCAACCAAAACCTGATGTTTCTTGTTATTGGAGCGTACCTGGTCAGTCTCGGTATCCAAATGCGGTTGCTCAAGGAATGACGCCCTCATCGCGGGCCGGGCGGGCTTTAGCCCAGAGTTTTGTGGAGGGGGGTTAGGTGTAGCATTTTCCCCTCAATGCGTAATACCCCGTCCGCCTTTTGACGGGTATATGTGTATGTGATGTCGAAATGTACACGCCCCATCTGTGGTGGTGATTCTAGGATCAGGTCAGGATCGTCCTCTGCCTTGTTCAGCGTCATCCTAACTCAACTCGTCCGCGCGTCGGTGTCCCTTTTGTTGTCGGGGTGCGGGGACCGGAGGCGCGGAGCGCCGACTCGATAGGGTTGATTCATGTCGCCTCCGGCCAAACGAATGAAGGCAGCTTTGGAGTCCCTCGGTCGAAGTTGGATGCGAGGGTGGAAACTGTTTGGGAGCCACTCGCCTCTAGCTTTATTCTTGTAGCGAAAGACGAACAAGCTCCGCCCCCGTCCACCTGCTCCACGGTAAGCGTCAGAGAAACCACGTGGTCGACGGATTAACGAAGGCGTGATATTGCTGATTAGGGATGCTGCGTGGCCCAAGCGGTTGGCGTGAGTGCGGATAAGAACTGCAGGCGAGTGTTGGCCAAGCCGGGGAGCACGTCCGACAGATAACCTCGGGCCGAGACCTCGAGCCGTCGGCAGGTTTCAATCACTGAGAGAATCGCGGCCACCTTGGAGCCCGCTTGCGCGCTCCCGATGTGGATCCAGTCTTTTCTGCCCAAAACCAGTGCACGCATCGAGTTCTCCGCTAAGTTATTGTAGAGCGTCATCAACTAAAGCTGGTCCTAAGGATGAGAGTTGCTGGTTCTCAACACCCTCTAGTTGAACTCTGGCGTTCGTTTCCCCTTGCTCATGGGTCTTGAGAAGATTCTCAAACTGGATTCCCACGAATTGTCGAATGTTCTCGGCAAGGCGCGGGAGCACTAGATCCGGCGGACGAGACTTGCCGCGAGTGCGAAAGAGTAGTCGCGCAAAATATCTAGATCAAATCCGGGCAGAAGCGAAGCAATTTTCTAACAAGCTGCTCTCTCGCCAGTCCGGAGTTGCCAAGTGCGCAATAAGGAACTTCAAGAAAGGAAAAAACACCATCAACACCATCAAGCCGCGTACTCCGAAAGCTGACAAAGGCCATCCATAGTCTATAAAACAAGAACGTCAAGAACTGAACAGATGCAGAAAAGTGTGGATGATTTCCGATTTGTGTGTTATCCGCGTCTAAGGAGTTCGATTCTCGCAAGCCCGTTTTTTTATTGTTGCAGACATAGTTCTGAGCTGCCTGGACTTCACGATTCGAGCATGCTACCGCGGCGCTTGCGATTCCGAGAAGTGGCCCGCTTCGAGAGCCTTGATCACGGGACCGGAATCCGATAAAGATTTCGGTGCATCGAAGTCTTCACGTAGGCGAATGTCAAAGGATCCGGTCCGGGCGAGAGGAACCAGCCGTCCAGGAGGTGGGCACCTGGAACCACCTTTGCATCTTCTGGTCTTTGAATTCCCCAAGGCGGCAGGTTGGGGAGCGTCTCTCCCGCAGCTACGGGAATCGCGAGCGTTGTGCCGCGAGTTCTGTGCGAATTCGGAGCCAGACCGACGTAGAAGAACTTGCCGTCAGGACTCCAATCGACAGAGCACCAAGTGCAGATCCGTCGCGAAGGACCTCCTCTAATTGGAATCGCCATGATGACGCCGGAATCAGGCAATGGTACGTCCGCGGTTATCCAGCGCCGGTCCGGCGAAATCGTGCCAATGGCGGAGATCGGATATGGGAACAACTTGGAACGCTCTGAACCATCCGTTCTGATCTGGCCAACATAGTTGGCTTTTCCATCCGTAAACTGGAAGATGATCTGTGCGTCCGAGCCAAAATGGGGCGCACGCTCTCCTCTAAACGTGATCATTCTGGGAGGCGAACTCTCATCTAACTCAGCTAGCCAGAGTTGAGAAGGTTTCCCGCGCGGCTGCGTTGAGAAGACGACCTCCTTGCCGTCGATCGAGACGTCATATTCCGCCATTGACAGCCCCGGCAGAACCGCCTCGATTTTTCCCGCCTCGAGATCTTCGCGCCACAACTCGTTCGAAGACGAGGACAAATCATGTCGCATCAAGAAATAGAGAAGCTTGCCATTCCGTGAGAATCTCGGCGACAACGGGTTCACGTAACCTTCGGAAGACAAGGCGCGATCACCCTGCTTGTCGTGAATCCATAGCGCACTCTCGTGCAGCCCAATCGAAGTGATAATGGACCGCCCATCGGGCGCCATAGTTAGTCCGTCCTCCTCGGTCGGGCCGAACGTAATTGGCTCAGGCTGTCCGTCAGGAAAATGCTGGCGCCATAAATGATGAGTGCCCTCCACCTCAGCTCCAAAGTACATCCATTTACCATCAGGCGACCACGCGGCCGATGTGCATTGTCCTTGCGGGCCCACCTGGCGGCTCTCAGAACTACCGAGGAGTGAAATCAAGCGGCACGGTTGCCAGATCGGATCCATTTCGATGACTATCGCCCATTGGCGGTCAGGCGAAGCATAGGAGTAGTGCGCCATCATGCGCTGATGCTGCGGAAAATAAAGCTTGCGGTATTCCAAACGATTTTCCAATGCTGTGACAACTCCCATGTGAACGCCCATTTCTATTTCCGAGAACAGGACCCGGCGCTGGTCTAACCAGGTGAGCCCCGCGGCATTAGAAAAAAGCAAAGTCGGCTGGCCACCCAGCGGAGGCACCGTGTATGTTTTCCACTCGTCATTAAGCTCCGCGCTATAGGTGGTGTAGGCGATCCGGGAACCGTCTGGGGAAAATGCCAGCCCGTATTTGAGCCTGAGATCATTCGTAAGCTGAACCGGTTCGCCATTGGGGAGAAGCTTCACATAGATCTGATCGGGAGTGAGAAACCAATTGTCGCTTCTGTAGAACGCAACCATTCGGCCATCGGGCGACAAAGCCGGCGAAACTGCCGAATCTGTGAAGTTAGTGATTTGCGTGTAAGTGAGTTCCCGAAGTTCGGTTGGTCCTTTCCTCGGATCGGATTTCTGTCGCAGCTCCCAAATCGTAGTTGGGACGAGCAGAAAAGCCACTACCACAAGCCCGATCCACTTAACCGTGTTCTTGCCCGCTAATTGCTTGTCGCCTGCTGCATTCACCGGATTGTCGGCGGCAGCCGCGAGCACAACCGAGTCCTTCTTGGCAAGGGTGTCATGCCCGTTACCGGAGACTGTCTGCTCCGAGATAGACTCAGGTTGGCTTTCGGAGGACAGGGATACAGCAGCGATAAACCTATATCCCCGGCCTGACACGGTTTCAATAAATCGAGGGTTTTCCGGGTCATCCCGCAAAGCTAGTCTTATCTTCCGTACTGCGTTGTTAATACTTCGATCCGTTTCGACGAATACATCGGGACCCCATAAAGAGTCGGCAATCTCTTTTCTGGCCACCAGATCGCCGTGTTTCTTCAGGAGTAGCAGCAGGAGATCGAAAGGTTGTTTTTCAAGACGGACCCGCCGGCCCGCTCGTCTGACCTCGAACTTGCTCAGATCAATCTCCACGTCCTCGAACTGAATAATTGGGGCGGCCAATGTGGGCTCCCGGCGTTAAAGGGCCATATCTTAGCAGGCCTTTTCGTTGCATATCGCCCAATATTTTTAGGCGCTTGGGCCGCGATATTCTCGTGACAAAAAAATTATCTTTTATCGATTGTGGCACCACTGAGAAATCAAGAGTATATCCACGCGCTACCAGCACTCGGGCTATCTGAGCGGATGTTCTGGGCTGGGGTGCATCCCCGGAAGCGCAGGAATACACGCTTCCGCCATCTTGCGAGGAGGTAAATTACAATGCGATGGAGGCTTGGTTACTCGATCTTTGCTGTTCTGGCACTCGGCGCCACGCTGACGGCCCAGATTCAGCCGATTCCCAATCTGCCCGTCCAACCAATTCCTATTCGCGGTGGCGACCTTGTCCCAGGATACGGGATTGCTAACGCGTTCGTTCCTGGCCCGCCGGGCCAAAGTCCACCCTTTGATCCGATCGGCGCCGATCCGCAAGTCATCACCAACTTCAAGGGTCTGACCGCGATGGGCTACACCAGCGGATTGGCCACTGACAACAAGAACAATCAGTACGTTGTCATCACCGACATCCGCGTCTACCAGGGCAAATTCGTCGGAGGCACAGCGGCGGACCCCGTTAATACGGCGGGAGCCACGGTGTCGGAGGAGGCAAATGGCATCTTTGTCGAGATATGACTGGACCTCTGGGACCTCGGTCTGAGGACCCAATTGCATGATTTCAGCCCGTGGACGTTGCCGAACGGTCTCTTTTGGACCGTGAAGGTTGACGCGAGTGCCGTAAAAATCGATGGGGATACCGTGACCATTCACTTGGTCGATGTGCCGGTTGTGGATGCATTTAGCTTTCCTCCGCCTCCGCAAGCGGTACCCGGCATTTCCCCGATCCAGCTGATACCAGCCAAGTTATCGTTGGACATCACCTACAAGAGAACCGGCAATCCACGCCGGATTCGACCAACGTCGCACGATCCGGTCAGTCCCTTTAACTGGGCGGGAACTATGTGGGATTCCTCCAACTCCGGGACGTTTTCGTTGTCTTATGATGACGGATCGTTTTCGGCTTCTGGCAACTTTGACTCTACGGGCAATTTTGGCGAGATGGGGTTCGAAAGAAACGGGGTATTTCTCAGCAATGACGAAGGGGACGACAGCGAGAACGCAGAAGTTCAACCGGAATCGCTGCCGCATGCAAACGCCCCAACTCTTGAAATTACGGCAAAGGTTGCAGGCAGCATCCCGGACCAGACTGCGAGGACTGTGCTTCTGAAGGGCCGAGCCTCAGTCAAGGTTAATTTTTAGTCCCCGCTCTCGGATGGGTTGGTGCTCGATACGCGTTCTTGGCCGCTCACAAATTACACCATCGGGAGGAAGGGATCGGTGCCGACGTCATCGTGGTCCCCTTCCTCCACCCCTTTGATGTCCTGATCCATCCTGATCCACAGAGCGTAAAAAGCGCGAAACAGCAGTAAGCCTTCCGCTCCCCGGTTCCTCACTCCACGCTTCACACGTTCAGTCCCCAACTCAAAATCCACCCATCTCCACTCCGCGCCCCAGCGCGCCCTGCGCCCGCCAAAACAAAGGGACGCCCGATCCGGACACAAATGAGATGAGTTGCGATGAGTTGATCTGAGGCTGAGGCAGAGATGCAGTGTTACGCCAACAAATATCCTCGGCTTCCCTCGCTTGAGCCGCTAAGGCTATACTTGGCCCGATGATTCCTCTTCCCAAACCGCGCGGCTTCTGGGATTACGGGCTTTTTGCGTTGCTAATGACCGGCGTACTGATGTTCTTGTTTTGGTTAGAGGCAAGTGACACGATCGGTTGGACTGACGCCGCGCTTACATTTGCGACAGCCGTGTTGTTCGTTTTCGCTATTATCCTTGCTCGCCGAGGAGAGAAGGCGAAATAGATAGCGCAGCCGACTCGGCATGCGTATCTACTGGCAGTTCTCGGAACTTTTGTGCTCATGTTCGGAGCTATATACGCGGATGCCTATCTCCTCCATCGCAGGGACCTCACTTTCAACAGACTCCGGCATGACATGGTGCCGGCCGTATTAGGGCCAGCCGCCTTCCTGTGGTCGTCAAGAAGACGACTTCGTGCAAGGTGTCAGGTGTTGTAAGCAGGCGATGTCACAAGCTTGCACCGTCTGTTCGCCCGCGGTCTGGGGTTTGAGATGAGATGAGAAGGTCGGTCCCCGATCACGGATCGCGTTAAGCTACCAGTGATCACCGCACTCGACGGTGCAATCACAACAGATAAGGAGATCGACCTTGAAGAAGAATACCAATTCTCCCATGAAGAAGGAACAAGGAGCGAAGCGGGCGAAAGCTCAGCGCCCAGTGCAGCGAGAAACCAAGGAAGTACTGGCGGAGCTGGTGGAGAAACTGAGAGGAAACCTGGAGCTGAAGTCGACTTCGGCGAGCCCAGCAGAAGCCGGTCTACGAGGCGAGCTGAGCCCCAATCTGGAGCGGCTGACGGTGGGGATGGATTTGGGAGACCAATGGAGACACTTCTGCATTTTGGGTTTGCAAGGGGAGACGCTAAGCGAAGGGCAACTACCGACGAGCGAGGCGGAAGTCGCAGAGTTCTTCCAGGCCTTAACACCGGCGCGGGTGGTGATGGAAGTGGGGACGCGCTCCCCCTGGGTGCAGGAAGTCATCGCGGGTGAGGGACACGAGGTGCTGGTGGCCAACCCGCGGCTGATGGAGGGGTCGAAACGGCGTAATTGCAAGAATGATCGGATCGATGCGAAGAAGTTGGCCCGGCTGGGGCGCGTGGATCCACAGTCGTTGCACCCGATCAGGCACCGCAGTCGAGAGGTGCGGCAGGACTTGGTGTTGCTGCGGGCGCGGGAGGCGTTGCTGGCGGCACGGACGGAGCTGATCAACACCACGCGGGGCCTGGTGAAAAGTATGGGCACACGGTTACTTTGAGTTACAAACGGAACGAGGTTGAGCAATCCATGGGTGTCTTTCGTGTGTATTGGCTTCTCCTTTTCTCAATCATGATTTTCATCGTTTCCATGACTTCTGGGCGTGCCCAGTCTGGAGCATCTAACGGCAAGGCATCTGGCAAGCCACCTTCTGTCAGCGCAGTCCTGCCGGGTCAGAGTCATTCAGAGAGTTCTGCTTCAGCTGGAGCCCAGCCCGATTATTCTAAGGAAGCCTTCGTGATCGAGCAGCTTCGATCTCGTTTCCGCTTTGAGAATGACGGAACCGGACGCGAAGAAACTATGATACGTGTTCACGTACAGAGTGAGGCGGGCCTACAGAATTGGGGTCAGCTGCGCTTTGGTTACAACTCCGCGGAGGAGCAACTGGCGATCGGTTACGTCCGAGTCATCAAGCCCGACGGCAGTGTTGTCAAAGCCGACGATAAGGCCGTGCAAGATCTCGCGCCAACCCAGCAGTTTGCTCTTCTGTATACCGACTACCGCCAGAAGCACGTAACTGTGCCTGGTCTACGTCCCGGCGACGTCTTAGAATGCGAAACGGTGACCACGATTCAACACCCTTTGACTCCCGGACAATTCTGGATGCAACACGACTTCAATCAATCGAGTATTGTCCTCGATGAGGAACTCGATATCGATGTTCCCAGCAACCGCGCTATCAAACTCAAAACCAGACCGGGCATGGAGCCGAAGATCACGGAAGACAAAGGGAGACAACTCTACCATTGGACCAGCTCGCACCTGGTGCGGGAGAACGACAATAAGGATAAGGACAAAGACAAGAAGCAAAAGACGAAACCGGAAGAATTCCCGGCGGTTCAGCTGACCACGTTCAGGAGTTGGGAAGAGGTCGGACGCTGGTACGCAGACCTCGAGAAAGATCGGCGTCAGCCTTCAAAAGAAACCCGAACTCAAGCTGAAGCTTTGACCAAAGCAATGAAGACGGATTTGGAGAAAGCGCAGGCGCTCTATGACTTTGTTGCCGCGAACTTCAGATATGTAAGCCTCTCGTTCGGAATGGGCCGCTATCAGCCTCACGCGGCTGCTGATGTTTTGCGCGATCAATATGGCAACTGCAAAGACAAGCACACCCTGCTCGCGGCGCTGCTGGAAGCTGAGGGCATGCACGCTTCGGCGGTGCTGATCAATTCCTCCCGCAAGATCGACGCAGATATACCCTCGCCTGCACAATTCAACCACGTCATCACCATGCTATCCATCGGGAACGACAAAATCTGGATGGATACGACTACCGAAGTGGCTCCGTTTCGCCTTCTCGCCTATCAGCTTAGAAAGAAGCAATCCTTGATCGTTCAGCAGGGCGGTGTTCCGCACCTTGAAGAGACTCCAGCAGACCCACCTCTGCCGGATTCCGAGCATACCGAGATCGAGGGCAAAGTAGCTGAGAGCGGGCGCTTCGAGGGTAGGGTGACTTTGACCACTGTAGGTGATAGCGAACTGGCGATACGGATGATCGTGAGACGCCTTCCGTCAGCGGATTTGAAGAAGTTTGTGGAGGGCCTGAACCAAGGACTTGGGTGGGGGGGCGAAATAGGCGAATTCAAGGTGACCGAGCCCACCGCTACGCACGAGCCGTTTGTGATCTCCTACGATGTAACGAAAAACAACTTTATCGACTGGTCGAAAAAGAAGGTTGAATTGAAGTTGCCGCTCGCGTCATTCAGTCCGGTAGCGGTGGGTTCTAACGTCGATGAAGTCGCGGAGAATGTCGACTCTGCGAGCCCCGAGCCATTCAAACTTGGACCTCCAAACGAAAAATCTTACCGCATCAAATTGGACCTTGCCCCGAGGTACAAGGTCCAGGTCCCCGTTGCGGTTGATGTGCAACGCGACTATGGTTCGTACCACTCCGGCTACAAGCTCGATGGCAATCTCCTAACCGCGGAGCGCACGCTGACCACACGGGTTGGAGAACTCCCCGTTCCACGGGCTAATGACTATCGCGCGTTTCGCCGGTCTGTGATGGCTGACGTGGCCCAATTCGTTAGTATTGAGAGTTCAGTGGCTGACACCCGTTCAGCGCCCGCCGATATGAAACCGGACGAACTCCGCAATAGCGGAAACGAAGCGAGAAAGCGCGGAGAATATGAACTTGCGATTAGCCTCTTGAACCGAGCCGTAGAGGCCAGTCCCAAGAATAACTCAGCCTGGAATGACCTTGGCTTGGCCTATTATGAAGCGCGAGAAGACGAATTGGCGATCAATGCTTTTCAGAAACAGGTAGAAATCGATCCCTTCCATCAGTTTTCCTATAACAATCTCGGCCGTGTTTATTTAAGGCAACGAAAGTACGAAGAAGCTGAGAAGTGGTTCCGCAAGCAGGTCGAAGTTAACCCACTCGACAAGTATGCACATGCAAACCTGGGGCTCACTTTTGTCGAGGCGAAAAAATATGAAAAAGCCATTCCAGAGTTAACGCAAGCCGCATCTCTGACCCCAAAGAGCGCTGACCCCCAGGTCCGACTAGGCGAAGCGTACTTGAACTTGGGGCAGGATCAGAAGGCAATGGAGTCTTTCGACAAGGCGGTGGAGATTTCTGCAACTCCGACAGTCTGGAATAACATTGCTTACCAACTCTCCCTCAAGAGAGCTCATCTCGATGTTGCACGTCGCTATGCAGAGTCGGCAGTAACCTCAACCGCAGCTTCCTTGAGGAATGCTTCTTTAGATCAACTTTCGCTCCGCGACCTGCGGTCGACTTCCGCATTAGCGAGTTACTGGGATACTTTGGGTTGGATTGAATTCGCGGATGGTAATGTCGAAAAGGCTCTGATGTACGCGTTCGCGGCATGGCAAGTGACGCAAAGCGCAGAAGTGGCGGACCATCTAGGACAGATACATGCAAAGCGAGGCGACAGGGACAAAGCAGAATACTTCTACGCGCTATCTCTAAATGCACGGCGTCCCCTAAAGGAAACCCGGGACCGGCTTTCGGCTCTCTTGGGCGGTGACGACAAAATGGACGGATTTGTCGAAAAGTACCGCCCTGAGTTGGATAAGCTCCGCACGATAACGCTGAGCGACTTCAAACATGAGAATGCCGCGAGAGCGGACTTCTTTGTAATGCTTGCCAAGGGAACAAACTCGGCCGCATCGGTGCAAGGGGTCAAGTTCGTCAGTGGCGATGAGACTCTGAAACCCGCATCGGATGTCGCACGGGCTGCCAAATACGAACAGTCTTTCCCAGACGACACCCCAGTGATGCTTTTGCGTCGTGGAACTCTTGTGTGCTAGGCTGGTGCCCAGTGCACCTTTTCGCTTGCTCTCCCGGAGGATGTAAGTTCGATTGACTGAGGTCACTCTTAGCTTCCTCACCCGCAGGGGCGAGCGGACGGACCCCGGCGTACGGTTCGGAGTCGGGGGAGGGGGTGTGGCAGTTTTGCCGTCCCTTCCTTCCACCCCGTCCGTCGTTTGACGGGAGAAGGGAAAGACATGGTCCCAGAGACACCCCCGTGCGCAAAATCGTGGAGAGACGGACTATCTGACGCCGCCTGCTGAGGTTTGGGAGCGGCCTTCGGAATTCTATTGCCCATCATTGGTTCACTTGTGACTGGTGGGTCACACCTACTCTGCGCGATGTTGGAGCGCACGGTACGAGACATGGGAGGTCAGATCGCCGCCATGGACACGGATAGCGCGATGATCGTCTCAACCAAAGATGGCGGACTGGTTCCATGCGCGGGTGGCCCACACAAGCTCGCCAACTATCACGAGGGGAGCGGAAACGCCGCCAGCCGGGCGCTGTCTTTTGCCGAGGTGGATAGTCTTCGCGAACGCTTCGAACCCATAGTCCATGGCGCAAAACGCTCAAAACTCCGTTCCTGAAGCTTGAATAAGAAAACTTCGATGCGAATGGCAATCGCCAGCCGCTGAACTTCTACGGCATTTCAGCAAAGCTGTATTGCCTGTTCAGTTGGCTGACGCTGGAGCAGTGGACCCGGCGGACGAGACTTGCCGCGAATACGAAAGAGTCGTCGACACAATATATCTTGAAACAATCTTGCTCTCCGGTCAAGCGGAGCTTTTTTCTTGACATTCCTTATTTATAGAATTCGATGACCATGCCCGATAGGGGAGCGCATACGCCCGAGGCCGTCCCGGTTAATTCTTCATTGTTTTGTTTTGCAGATTATGGATAGAGCCTTTGTCTTTCGCAAAGTGCGCGGCTTGATTGTGTCTTTTCCCTTCTTGAAGTTTATTATTGCGCACTTGGCAACTCCGGACTTGCGAGAGAGACTTCTCGTAGAGAGTTGCTTCGCTTGCATTCGGATTTGATCTATCGACATCTGGCCCACCGCAGTTTGACTTCGCTCGTGAGTTTCTCTGCTGGATGATGACGATGCCATCGAGTTTGAGAGAGCGCCAAGCGCCATCTACCGGCATCTGACCAACCGGCTAAATTCAACCATCTGGTGGATTTCAACCACTCTTAAGCCAAGCGGAGTCAATAGGCTGGGCGGGCATCGTGGAACCATCCTGCCTCATCTAATGCGGTAGAGAGTTGAGAAAGTAAAGTAAGGATGAGCAGGAAAGGATGAGCAACTTTTATGAAGCTGTCACAGGGATTAGGAAGCTTTTTCCTGGCAGCGCTTTTATCTGCGCCCGCATGGGCAACTAATAATGCGAGCACAAATTCAGCTGTGCCGGGAACTTTAAACTATGTCGAAGGGCAAGCGTTTTTTGACAATCAGCCGCTCGACCACGATTCAGTTGGCAAAGCGACGCTAGAAGTTGGGAAGTTTGCGAATACCGATATGGGGAAGGCGGAAATTCTGCTGACCCCGGGGGTGTTCTTGCGCGAGGGAAACAATACTTCCGTAAAGATGATGGCTGCGGGCCTTGCAGATACGCAGATAGGTGTTATGCAGGGTCACGTGATGGTCGAAGTCGATCAGATTTACCCCCAGAATGATCTTCGCGTTGTCGAGGGAAACGTAACCGCGAGAATCATGAAGCCTGGTCTTTACGACTTCGATTTACAACAGAATCGAATGCGCGTGTTCGACGGCGAGGCCATGGTTCAGGAAGGCGACAAGCAGATTAAATTGAAGGCCGGACGCGAGCTGGCCATAGCGGCGAATGCTCCAGAGAAAACGGCAAGGTTCGACAAGAAAGCCTTGAATGGTGACGATCTCTATCGCTGGAGCAGTCTGCGATCGGACTATGAAGCGGAGGCCAATGTGGATGCGGCGCGCATCGTGGTCGCCGACGGCTGGGGCCCGGGATACTGGGGCGCTGGCTTCTGGGGGCCGGGATGGGGCTGGGGTGGATGGGGTTGGGACCCGTGGTTCGGGGCTTATACCTTCCTGCCTACGGACGGAATCTTCTACAGCCCATTCGGCTGGGGATTCTATTCGCCCGGTTTCGTGTATCGGGCTCCGTTCTACGGCGGACATTTTTACCATGCGTTTAATGCGGCGAATGTCCGGGCCTGGGGACCGGGAGCGCACTACGCAACCAGCAGCGCCTACTCCCATGGCGTCTACACGGGAGCGGGAGCGGAGCGTGGCGCTTTCCACTCCGGGGGAACAATGGCTCGTGCTGGAGGCTTCGGTGGCTCCGGATCTCACGGTGGGGGAATGGCGGGCGGCGGGTTCCACGGCGGAGGAGGCTTTGGCGGCGGTGGTCACGGACGATGAAACAGCTTGATTGAGGGCGAAAGCGGGGCGCAAATTGCGCTCCGCTTTTTTGTGCCTCAATTCGATTATCACAACTTTGCGCCTTTTGTTCGCCAGACAGGCGAAAGGAAAGCGCATGCTTGTCCTATGGCGATTTTTCGACAGGCGACTACGATTCCTCGACCGCCATCAGTTCCACCTCAAAGACCAGCACGGAGTTTGCCGGAACTGGAATTTTGAAAAGCTCGTTGGCAGGCATCTCGCGATCGCGAAAACCGAGGTGAGGTCTGACTCGAATCGTACGCTTTCCACCGCGATCAACAGCTTCACTGACGAAGATGAGGTAACAGCCACAGTTCTTTGATTGTAGATAACCCGAGTTGCTTTTGGATCGCGCGTGCCGCCCACAATCCGCCGTCGGAGAGGATGTTCTGTGTGTTGTCGCCGCCTCCGATTTCGCCAATTGCGACGACGAAACCGGGTGTGCGGCAGTATCGTTTGAGAGCGCAGTCCTCCGCAATGAATGGATCTGTAAATTCGCAGTCGGAAGGAACCGCAGGGTCGCACAGTCGCGGGCCGACGTATGCATATTCCACCCGCTCGACAATGTTCTTGTCATTCACGGTCTTCAACGTCGGCTCGCCATTGTTGAATACCTTGGTGTGGTCGATCAGCCAATGCTCGGCGCAGATCACCACCGCGCCTTCGCGGTTCATCGCCGACTCCGTTGGCGGCCAAATCAAAACGCGTTTCGGCACGATCACCGCCGCACCTGCATGAGCTAACGTCAAGGCAAACGGCAGCAAGTCCACGGAAGCGCCGGTATCGGCGTGAATCGCAGAATGTGAAAACAGAACCGCGCCATCCGCAATTTCTTTGTCCGGCAAGTAAGCAATTGCCTCATTGTGACCCCATTTGCCGCTGAGCAGCACTTTCTGGACGATCACTCCGGCACCACGACCAACAGTAGTCGGCGAAGCGGCCGCGATCACCAGTCGGAGCGAAGCAGGGTTGGTCCTTTTGGCAATGGCTTAGCAGGGGTGAGGCTGAGCAGGTGTTCTCGAACTGCGGCGAACTCCTCCGTACTCGTAACGGCGCCACTTCGCTTGGGCAAGATTTCCCTAATCTCCTTTTCAAGGGCTTTCAGTCGCTCCGGAAGCGGAGGGAACGGACTAAACGCTTTGGCCGTGGGTTTGACCGACGGAGGCCATGCTTTCTGAATGAAGCCAATGAAACATTCTGGGTCATAGCCGCTTTTGTATAAGTACTGAACCCCAAAATAGTCAGCGGCAGACTCGTCATCTCTGCTGAACTTCAGAAACGTCAAAGGGACAGATAAGCCGGGATCAGTGCTGTTAGCGGCAACTCCGTCCCGCCCCGTGAAAATTACGGGAAGGGTCATCATTTTCATAAGGCTGGTTCTCGTGGCCTCACCCGTCGCAGAACGTAAAGCCGTGTGAGCAATTCCGCGAGCAATGGCTGCGGCTAGTTCACCCTCATTCTGAAGCTGAAGAAGAAGGCCACGACTAATGTACTGGTATCCGCCCAACAACGTCAGGGCGTAGGAATCTTCGCTGTCGATGACGCGAATCGTAATAGGCAATTGTGAATCGGAATTTCGCGTTATGGATCGCGCCAGACCATCGAGGTATTCCTGCGTTGTGGAGTCGTGCAAGAGAGTAGTCGAGCTTTCAAATGCAGCAGAAACCTGAGTCCCAATTTCCTTCTCTTTGTCGAGGGAGTACCAGTTGCGATAGCCGGACGGATACCCAATCACGCGATGCCCAATCGCGTTGATGTCGCGGTACGCCTTGGTTCTCTTTCCTTCGGATGACGGGTAAGCAGAATTGGACAGAGGGCCAATAACCAATATTAGGGCTAGGCCCAGAGTCGACCAACGCCTTCTTCCGCTAATTCCCATGCGGGAATCCTCTCTATCTATACGCTAGGATAGCGCATTCCAGAATCAGAGTCCGTCAGTTTACGAAATCATGCCATTACACTCAGAATCCCGCTCCGGCCATTTTAAGTGTTATGGCGATGTTACAACAGTTGCGGGGAGCGGCTTGTTCGGCGGTCTCTTTGCGCTAGACTGTCATTGCCCCAATGACAAACAAAGAGAAGAAACGTCTCTCTGCTGTCCTCCGTGCGACCGAATATCTGTTCCTTGAGAATATCGCGCTGAAACTGGTGCTCGAACATCGTCAGGTTGCGAACTGGCAGAAGCTGCTTGACCACCTTTTGACAGACAAAGAGATCATGGCTGGGGTTCGCCTGAAATTCAGTGACCTTTACCGCGAACTTGAGGCATCAAGAGACCCCTCGTCCGTCCTTGATGTCTTCTTGGGAGGACTTCCAGCGGCGAAGAAGCCGCATTAGCGTCGATGAGTGAAATAGAGATTTTGCAACAGCGATGTGCCCGCTCTCGCATTACAATCGCGTGTGCCTGTACGCGGCGGTTCAAATGCAATCGCTGAACCTTGACCCGAAACAGACTGTCGTAATAAAACGCCCGGCCAGTGAATTCCCAGAGGCTGCCGATGTGTACCTGTGCGACAAATGCGGCAGGGACATCACAGCTCATCTTTATCGCGGTCGTGCTCACGTCCGACAGCCACTTGGCCCAGTTAGATATGTTTGCCCTTGCGGTCAGACTTATCTTTCAGGAGCAACAGAATGGGATTACCTGAGCGATTGGGAGAAACAGCAGTGGCTCATGGATATTCCACTCATGTTCATTCTATTTGCCCTGCTTGCAGCATATGCGACTGTTGCGTATTTCGCTGTGGTGCATCGCGGCCTGATTATGATTGTGGTGTCATTAGCCGGGATTCCGTTTGCGCTGGTGTTCCTCTGGCTCTCCATCCTGATGGCTGGCATTCCCTTCCAAATCGCTGCCTCTTTATTCCGAACACGCGTGTTTCGCAGAGGGTAGTTCCCAAGTGACGCAAACAGATGGGATGAGAAGGTCGATCCCCGATCACGGATGGCGTTAAGCTGTGATCAACGCACTCAACGTGCGATCACATGAAAAGGAGATCGACCCTTGAAGAAGCATAGCAAGTCTTCGCAGCGGAGTGAACCAAGCTT
>DATKFH010000123.1:0-3402 GCA_035511455.1 Candidatus Sulfotelmatobacter sp.
GACGATTCCGCCAAATCCGGCGACAGCGGGAATCAACAGCAGGCAGCGGGCGGCGACGCCAATCAGCAGCAGGCAGCAGCCGCAGGCGACGCTAACCAGCAGCCAGCTGCAGCTGAAGCGCCAGCGGCTCCGGCCGCGCCCCCAGGCCCACCGGCTACGGTTGAGATCGGCCAAACGCCGGATCAGGTCACCGCGATACTCGGCCAGCCAGAAAAAATCATCAATCTGGGCCCCAAGCAGATTTATGTATATAAGGATCTCAAGGTCACGTTCGTGAAGGGCAAGGTTACGGACGCGCAGTAAATTAGTTGGCGAGTCTAGCGAATAGAGCAGCAGGAGAATTCGAAACGGATGTCAGGATGTAGAGAGGAGCGGCATGTTGCGTACGTGCCGTTCCTCCCCGCGTACGTCTGAAAATTCCACCAGCAACTTCGCTGACGTCGTTTGCTTAGGCCTCTACGTAGTGTCACGACCCAGATCGCAAACGTTATGCTGGCGATATTCGCGGCGTTTTTCGAGACGTCGAGAACGAGCGCGCAGACAAGCAGCATGCTGCCCAGAGTGAGCGCAGCCGTTCGCGCAGTGCGCCGCGATAGAAGTCCCACACCGCAAGCTACCCACACTGCTCCGAACAGGTAGGCCAGCCAGGAAATCGCAGGCAGCCACGGAATCACTGGAATAACGTTGTATTGAGGCCCCAATACCTGCGCCGCGTCTCGTGCACAAATGAGCGTTTCGACGCCCAGGGCGACCATTGCGAGCGCACGCCTACACCTATGCGGCGCAAAGCCTCGCCAGCCTCTGCTGCGAGCCCGGTGTTGTGCACCGCGGCAATTTCAGACATTTCGCTTCCTTCGAAAATCGCGTTACGAGGATGCCGACGTGTGGCTCTACAAAAAAAAGGGCGGCCAACGGGCCGCCCTTTTTTCTCCGAAGCTCCTTTGCAGGAGGTTAGAAGGTTATCTTGCCGACGATCTGCGCAATCCTCTGGTCCGTCGCAGCAGCCGCAAACGCTCCATAAGGCGACGTCGGAGACGTCTGTGTGATGACGGCCTGCCCGAAAATACTCGCGTTCGTATTCGGATAAGGAGCGCCATAGTTAGCGTGATTGAACCAGTTGAATGCGTTGAGGCCCAACTGGAAATTCACTCGCTCGGTGATTGGGAACGTCTTCCGGATGCTCATGTCACCGCCCAAGAAGCCCGGACCGCGGAAGGCGTTGCGACCCACTGCTCCAGTAAAGTTGGTGGTGGGCGCAAAGGTATTCGCGGTGCCAGGTCCAAAGCAAGCCGCTGTAACACACTTGCTGACATTGCCGAAATCTCTCTGGGTGAAGTTTGGTTGAAGAAGGATGGTCGAGCCCGCCAGATTGTTTCCAGCCAAGCTTCCCTCCTCTGCTCCGTCAATCGTGCTGAAAGGAAACCCGGAGCGGTAGAACAGAGTGCCAGAGAGTTGCCACCCGCCGATCGCCTCATTCAACAGGCGATGCTCGCTCTTGAATGGCAGTTGATAGACGTAGCTCCCCGACAACTGATGCCGCGCGTCGTAATCGGAGGAGGCATAGTTGGATTGGAGGTTGAAGGGATTGATTTGTGACGGGATGCTGGTGATCACGCTAAACGGCAACACCCCGCCATTGGAAAGATAGTCGAAGGAGTGTGAGTAGGTGTAGTTTAGGCGGCCGCTCAGCCCATGCCAGGTGTTCTCTTGGATGGAGAAGGTCACGCCGTTGTAATTGGAGATTCCCTCGTTCTGCAGGAAGTTGACACGAGCAACACGAGGATCCGCCGGGGTTGCAGGAAGCGCACCAAAACCGAATCCGTTCATGTCATCGTTAAAGATAAGGCCGTCGTAACCACGATTCCCGACGTAGTTCGCCGAAACCACGGTGCGTGCCCCAAAGGTGTGCTGTACCTCAACGTTCCACTCCACATATTTGGGGTTCTTGAGATTTCGGCTCACGTCGTTCAGGGTCGGCACAGCCTGATTTCCAAAGGTATTGATGCAACCCGGCGCGGCCGCTGCGTAGGTGTTCAGACTGCCGCCACTGGCAAAGTTGCTTGCAAACGCCGTGTTGCACGTCTGAACAAGCGCGACGCCGCTAGTGGGGAACGCGGTCGTTGCCGGGGAGTTCAAATCGAATGCGACAGTTCCCGCCGGCACATTCCACAAGTTTACTTGCGGGAAGTTTGTGTCAAAGCCACTGAGAACCGTCCCGGGATACAGATCACTAAAGAGCCCGACGCCAGCGCGAATTACCGTGTTCTGACCTACGGGCGACCAAGCCAACCCGAACCTCGGTTCGAAAACGACTTTTTCCACGCCAGGGATAATCGTGGTTCGTCCGGTCTGGAACGATCCACCGGAAGCCGCATTGTATGGAATATCCGCGCCGTGTGGCAACGAATCGAAGGGTGAAGTGGGCAACGTGGCGCAACCTGTCTGGCACGCGCCGCCCGAATTGCGATCGGCCCTCAGGGTCATTGTCAGTTTCAGCTTGGAATTCACGCGGTATTCATCCTGGAAGTAGAATCCAACGCTGTAGATGGCGACAGGCTGCCGATCGTGCGCAGCGAAATTGTACTGAACGCTGCCGCAAACCGGCGAAGTTGACGTTGCACCGCAACCAGCTGAAGCAACCTGGTCGTTGGCAAAGCCGAATAGACTCACGCTCACCGCGGGATACAGAGTCTGCTGTGCGGCGGTGAAGTCCGTAATATCGTCCCGCCGGAAGTTAAATCCCATCTTGAATCCGTGATTTCCTCGTGCCACCGAAAGGTCGTCAACGAGTTGCCATTGTGTGACGTTGCGCCCTTGCGGAAACAAGAAACCCGCGGCGAATCCGCCGGGGTTTCCCGAGCCGGTTCCCAGGGCAGTCAGTGATCCGTCCGAAAATGCCAGATTGCCCGGAAAGATCGAGAGTGACGGCCCGGGATTTAGGGTCCCGAAAATCGCCGAATACCACAGTACAGAACCGACAAAGTTGTTCACGACCGTGGGGCTGAACACGTGCGTGTAGTTCAGTTGGCCTTCGTTCTGAGGTTGGATGCTGAAATCATTGAAGGCCGAGTTGATCGAGTCGGTGTAAGTAGGCTGTGTTCCACGATCAAACCTGACTCTACCGAAGATTTTATCGTTGTCGCCAAGGTTGTAGTCCACCCGGCCGCTAAGGAGCCACTCTTTGTTGCCACTCGACACCGCTTGAGTCCAGCTTTCCGTGCATGCACCACCGGTCGTTCCCGGGTCCGCCGCGAATCCCTGACAACTAGCTGCATTTGGAAGGGCATTGCTGATGCCGGGAGCGGAATTGTACAAGCTGAAGACGTTCTTATAGAACGCCTGGGTTTGTGCGTCCTGTGGTACGTTGCCAAGCACAAAGCTCTGGAAGGCGGGCGTGGGTGC
>DATKFH010000124.1:0-26113 GCA_035511455.1 Candidatus Sulfotelmatobacter sp.
CCGCCGTCGTTGCCTGCACAATCGCTACTTCGACCATCTCCAAGACGTCATCGGCGCGGTTGAATCCGAGTTCGCAACCTGGTCCACGCGCAACGATGTCCTCCGCAGACTATGCGCAATTACTTAAGACGCTGTGTTTAGAGGGGAACCGGGCCCAATTCTCAACTTGTGAAATGGCCTGCTAACGTCGATTTAACTCAGGGTCAGTGCTGATTGCTGTTGTCTCGACTCAGGTTCATTGTTCGATCCTGCAAGAAAGAAGACTCAATCGCAAGCAGGCCAAACGAGGAACACCAGGGGAAGTATCCAAATCCGAGATCGGACCTCTCTGGTACGTAGAACACGTACCACTGACCGTTCACGACAAACGCCGTAGTTGCGACGAATGCTGCCGCAAGGCGGACTCTACGTGATGCCCGCCATACAATCCACGGTGAGGCGAGGACAAACAATACGGTTGTTACGACTCCTGCCGCAGAGATCGCCGTACCATACCCATGGGTCGGCGCTCTCGGTCCGGAAAGGCCGCAGCGCACAGGTCTGAGCCAAAAAGACTTCCCATCCACGGATGCCGTGGTCGAGCCTGCTACCTAGGAAACCCTTGATCGCCGGAAGGAACCATGAAGCCGCATGAAGCAACCCTGCCGTGGCAATCACAACATACCGCTTCGTCATCGTGTTGGCCTTTCAACCGAAACCTTGCCCATGACAAGTATATTCTTTGGCAGGTGCCAAGCGAGTAGGCTTTTGCAAAATATCGACTTCACTCACTGGTTACGAAACCATGAACGATCAGGAACTGTTGCAGGAAGCACTCGAAGAGGCCCGCACGGGGCTGCGGGAAGGCGGGTTGCCCATCGGGTCGGTGCTGGCGGACCGCACCGGGAAGATCGTGGCGCGCGGGCACAACCTGCGCGTGCAGACGGGAGATCCGACAGCGCATGCTGAAACGGTTTGCATTCGCAATGCGGGGCGGCGGCGGGATTGGGCGGAGTTGACGCTGGTCACCACGCTGAGTCCGTGCATTATGTGCACGGGCACAGCTCTGCTTTATCGCATTCCCAGGATTGTCATTGGGGAAAATCGGAACTTCATGGGGGCGGAGGATTTGATCCGGCAGAGCGGGGTCGATGTGGTTGTCCTCGACGATGCTGAGTGCATTCGGATGATGAGTGAGTTCATTCGCGAGCATGCGGATTTGTGGGATGAGGATATCGGGAGGTAGCGCTCCGCAGCGGCTAAAGCCGACACCACACTGACTTAGGGCATCGCTTAAGAGCGATGCCCTGATACGAATCGTGAGTCGCGCGGGCTTGCGGCACGACGGAAAGCCGCGACCGTTCAAGATGCGAAGCAAAGCGGAGTTCGGATGAGTTGGCGAGTTCTAGTAGGCAGCGGTGTCCTCTTCAGCAGCCTTCTAGTCTTTCAGGGGGACCACGGGGCTGCCGTCGCGGCAGAAGGTGGCGACTTTCTGCAGGCCGCCGTTGGCGCGGGGGACGGTCATGACGGGGCCGTAACAGTAGACGGCATGACCGCTGGCGGCAAAATACCAGCGTCCGCTTTTGGGATGCTTCGTGGCTTGGGTGGTCGGCTGGCGCATGGGCTTCGGCGGGGCCAGGGGGCCTACCGGCAAACTTAACAACAAGGCTAGGGTCAGAACCTTCATTGTTCGATCCGGATTTTCCTTAACTACTGCTTAACCACAGCTACTGCTCATCCACAGAACGAAACCGCACGATTCTGCGATCGTGCTTCTAGATCGTAATCAACGCGCGGCGATCGTCGGCCAAATCAGAAGCGGGCCGGGACGGCATCTGGAACTGGGGCTTCGCTTTTTGGGCTGGATTCTGCCTGCCATGTTGCGGTGCCGCCTGGGAAGACGGGGTTTGATTCGAGTGGTCCTGGGTTGACGGGTCCTGGGTCGACGGAGTCTGGATCTGGGCTTTGGCCGACGGGGCAGCTGCTCTCTTATCGTTTAGAGCCTTCATTTTCGTGGCGGTGAGTTCGGAGCTGTCACGGAACAGCTCACGAATCAGGGCGCGCTGGGATTCGATGGTCGAGCCTTGCTCGACGATCAGCATGGTCATCAAGCCGTAGGAGACGCAAAACAGGATGGTCAACAGCGGCAGCCAGCCGCGCTTTTTGTGTGGAAGGGGTGCATCAATCGGGGCTGCGGTGGAGATTGCGGTGTCGCTGAATAGTGTCGTCAAGTTGCACTCCGATCTTGTCGCCCCGAAACGCGCAGGCACCGAGGGAATTGCACCCGGTGAGCCAACGGGAGGGGTCCGGTTAAATTACTGATAGCAGGAAAGTTAGCTCTTCTAGCACAGGACGAGTGGAGGAGCAAAAGTGCAACTCGCTGCACATTATGAGCAAGTGAGATTTGCGGTTCGTGTGGACATCAGGCCCAAATCCCTTTTCGGACGCGGATTTGGGGGCCGTTTGCCGGCTTACGTTACCCGGCGTCACTCTCGGGAAAATGAGGGGGCCGGCGGAGAATCCACGGTAATTGTGTGAGCTAGCGTAGAGAAGTGTCATCAGTTTCAGGGGCTAAAGAGACTGCCTGCGAACCTGTGCCGTGCCTCCGGGACCTCGTTCCTTGTTTCCGCGCCTACCCGGGACCAGGTCCTGGGCTAAATTGTGTCGCCGCTCCGCGGCTGGATCTTGGAGGGTTTTGGGTCGCCGTTCTCCCCGGAATTTAGCTCTCGCGCGAGTTCTGAAGCCGTGCCCTTCAGAACGCCGATCCTTCGTCGACGAACTTCTGACCCTGGACACCAGTTTGTCGCCGCCTATCGACAAAGGACTATTTGCCAAGCACCAGTTTGGCAATGGTTGCGAGCTGCATGTTCGAGGTGCCCTCGTAGATTTTGCCGATCTTGGCATCGCGCCAGTATTTCTCAACGGGGTAGTCTTTCGTGAAACCGTAGCCGCCGTAGATTTCAATGGCCAGCGAGGTCACCCGTTCGGCAACTTGCGAGGCGAAAAGCTTGGTCATGGCTGCCTCTTTCACGAAGTTGACGCGGGCGTCCTTCATGCGAGCGGCGTTGTAGACCATGAGGCGGGCGGCCTCGATCTCGGTGGCCATTTGCGCGATCTGGAACTGGATGCCCTGAAAATCGGCGATGGCTTTGCCGAACTGCTTGCGCTCGAGAGCGTACTTGCAGGCGAATTCCCAGGCGCCGCGGGCCAGGCCGGCCATCTGCGCGCCGATGCCGATGCGGCCTTCGTTCAGCGTCTCGATCGCGATCTTGTAGCCTTTGCCGGGCTCGCCGAGGACATTCTCTTTGGGGACGCGGCAGTCTTCGAGCAACAGCTCGCAGGTGGAGGAGGCGCGGATGCCGAGCTTGTCTTCCTTCTTGCCGACAGTGAATCCGGGGAATGTGTTCTCAATCAGAAATGCGGTGATGCCTTTGTATCCGGCAGCCGGGTCGAGGGTGGCAAACAGGACGAACAGGCCGGCCTCTTTGCTGTTGGTGATCCAGAGCTTGCGGCCGTTGAGGACGTATTCGCTGCCTTTAAGTTCGGCGCGCGTCTGCAGGGCGAACGCGTCGGAGCCCGAACCAGCTTCGCTGAGGGCGTAGGCACCGAGGGTTTCGGAGGCCATTTTCGGCAAGTATCGCTTTTTGTGCTCCGGGTTACCCCAGCGCAGCAGGGCGTTGTTGACCAGCGTATTTTGAACGTCGACGATGACGCCGGCAGATGCGTCGACGCGCGACAGTTCTTCGACCGCCAGAATCGCTTCGAAGAATTTGGCGCCGCCACCGCCGTACTGCTCGGGGATTTCGATGCCCATCAGGCCTAGTTGGAAGAAATCGTGGATTAGGTGTTTATCGAAAACGCCCTTCTCGTCCATCTCTTTGACCAGCGGGCGGACTTTCTGGTCGGCGAACTGGCGGATGTTGTCGCGGAAAAGAATTTCGTCTTCGCTGAGACTCGTCAAGGGCGTGGGGGAAGTGGCCTGCAATGTGGTATCGGGCATGGAAACACCTTCAACGGTAGGATGGCAAACCGGTAATTTTAGCACTTGGAGCGGGGTGAGGCCTGGCGTTGCTGGGATCTCAGGCGCGCTTGTAGACCAGTTTCAGCGCGTCGGCTTGCAGGATGCGCTTGATCTGGCTCTGCGCGTGCACGGACCAAGGGCCGGAACTGTCAAGTTTGACGTAGGCCTGCCAGTGTTTCAGAGCCTTGCGCGGTTCGCGCAGTTTTTCGTAGGCCAGGGCGAGATTGTAGTGGACGTCGGCGTAAGTCGGAGCCAGTTGCAGAGCGGTTTTGTAAGTCTGAATCGCTTCTCTTACACGGCCGGTCTCGTCGAGGACATTGCCCAGATCAAAGTAAGCCAGCGCGTATCGCGGGTCGGTCTCGATGGCCTGACGGTAGTGCCTTTCGGCCAGGGTGAAATCCTGACGGTTGTAGTAGAGGGTGCCCAGATTGATGTGAGCCGCGGCATGCGCGGGCTCGATTTCAAGCACCTTGTGATAGGCGGCAATGGCTTCGGCCTGAGTGTTGGAATCTTCTTCCAGGGCGATGCCACGGGCAAACCAGGCGGCGACTTCGGTCTCCCGCGGGGTGGGCTCATGTCGCGGAACCGGAGTGCTGGTCACCACGTTCTCACGCTCGGTGAAATCCATAAGGAACTGGCCGGCGATCGGCTCGAGCAATTTCCCGTCGTGCCGGAAAGCGACTCGGTGCTTGTTGCTCGAGAATGTCCCGGCTTCGAGCAGCGGATTCTCCACACCAGCGATCTGCTTGCGCATGGCCTCAAGGGACTGACGAATGACGGTGGGCCGCACGTTCATAGCGCATAAATCACGAACCTTTTTGATTTCCAGCAGGTCGGAGAAGGAGTAGGTCTCGGCCGACACCAGCAGGCCGAGGCGTTCCCAGTTGGCTAACTGGCGAGGCGTGATGTGAAGAATTCGAAGTAAATCGTTTCGGCTATACAAGACAGTACACCAGGTTCCAAGGCGCAGAACGCTTGACGCCATTATCCTTAACTTGCGGCAGGGAACGCAACTGCAATCCTTGTGGAGGGCTGTGGAGAACCTGGATGGTTCATATGCATCGGGAATGGTGCAACGGCCGAGAGCGCCACCGGGCTTAGGAGACAGCATGAGAACCGGTGCCGTCCCGGCACAGCCTGGGTCGTCGCCTTTCTGGTGTCCCTGCGGGGCTTGTTTCTTTTTCCACTTTTTTACCCACGGCTTGCGCCATGGGCTTTATTCTTGCGCCGCTTCGCGGCTGGATCCTTACACAGCCACGGATGCGGCCTGGTAGTCCTCGTAGGTACCCTTGAAATCGGTGATTTTGTGGTCGCTCTCGAAGTGCCAGACGCGAGTGGCGACTTCGTCGATCAGGTCATGATCGTGGGTTACCAGCAGCACCGTGCCCGGATAACGCTGCAACGCGATGTTTAAGGCGTTGATCGACTCGAGATCGAGGTGGTTGGTGGGTTCGTCGAGGACGAGCACGTTCGGCTTCTGCAGCATGAGCTTGCAGAAGAGCAGCCGCGCGGCTTCGCCACCGGAGAGGACGCTGGTCGACTTGGTGGCTTCTTCGCGGGCAAACAGCATCTGGCCCAGAATTCCGCGGAGTTCCTCGGTCACGGCCGCCGAGTCCCACTGGTGCAGCCACTCGATCGCGGTCATGCCGGTCTCGATCAGGCTCCGGTGGTCTTGGGCGAAGTAGCCGATGGAGGCTTCGTGCCCCCAGATGACTTTGCCGGAGTCAACGAAGGGGCCGTCATAGCCGCTGGTCTTGCGCAGTTCGGCCTCGGGCGTGGTCGGAGAGTTGGCCAGGAGAGCGTTCAGCAGCGTGGTCTTGCCTGCTCCGTTGCGGCCCATGAGCGCGATTTTCTCGCCGCGCGTAATGCTGGCGGTGAAGTCGCTGATGACCTTCTTGTCGTCGTAGGCCTTGCCGAGATGTTCGATTTCGAGGATGTGCTTGCCGGAAGGCCGCTTCTGTTCGAACTTGATGAACGGGCGTTGGATGTTGGAACGGGCGAGTTCGGTGACCTGCAGGCGCTCGACTTCTTTGCGCCGCGATTGCACCTGGCTCGATCGTGTGCCGGCGGCGAAGCGCGCGATGAATTCGTTCAACTGCGAGATTTTCTTTTCGCGCTGCGCGTTCTGGGCTTCGATTTGCGACCGAACTTGAGTCTTGGCCACGACCATGTCGTCGTACGTGCCGGTGTAGGTAATGATGGTTTCGTAGTCGATGTCGGCGATGTGGGTACAGATGCTGTTGAGGAAGTGGCGGTCGTGCGAGATGGCGATGACGACCCCGTCGTAGACGTTGAGAAATCCTTGCAGCCAGTGGATCGAGTCGAGGTCAAGGTGGTTCGTGGGCTCATCGAGCAGCAGGGCCTGCGGATGTCCGAACAAGGCCTGCGCCAGAAGGACGCGGACTTTCTGTCCGCCCTGCAACTCGCTCATCTTGTGCGCGTGCAACTCGTCAGCAATGTCGAGGCCCTGTAAAAGAATAGCAGCGTCGCTCTCGGCGGTGTATCCGTCTTCTTCGCCGACGATGCCTTCGAGTTCGCCCAGCTTCATGCCGTCTTCATCGGTCATGTCGTGCTTGGCGTAGATGGCGTCGCGTTCCTGGATGGCGGCCCACAGCCGCTTGTTGCCCATGATGACAGCGTCGAGGACAGAGTAGGCGTCGAAGGCGAATTGGTCCTGGCTCAGTACGCCGAGTTTGCGGGGACGGACGACGGTGCCTTTTTGCGGCTCGAGTTCGCCGCTGAGCAGGTTCATGAACGTGGACTTGCCAGCGCCGTTGGGGCCGGTCAGGCCGTAGCGCTTGCCCGGCGTAAACGCCGTGGAGACTTCGTCAAACAGTATTTTGGCGCCGTAGCGCATGGACACATTGCTGACTGAAAGCATTTGTAGCTTCTCTTCTGGGCTTCTTCAGGAACTGCGGGGAATTCCGCCAAGACGGTACGCAGCTGGAATCAATAGAATATCACACCGGTTCACGGCTTACTTAGCGAACCGGCGATTGGCCGTCACGCTCGACCTAGTTGTGCGGGGCTGCGCTGGCTTCCACTAACTGCTGCACGGGTGCAACCACCATGAGCAGTAGGTTGGCTTTCGGCTTCGTGGCCTGATCGAATAGCGGCAGTTGCTGCGCCTTCCATGAATCGGGCGCGGGTTGAGATTTGTCGAGATAGTCCAGCGCCTGCAGGCCGGCTGCGCCCAACGCCGTCAGGTCCTGGGACAGAGGGGCGTCTTCCTGCAGGAGCGAAGATTGGTCGAGCAAGGGATGCAGTTTCGCATCGTTGTCGCGCCAGAGCGTGAGCCAGGAGCGAATCTGCGCCTCGGCGGCTTGATCCTTCGCGCCACCTTGAAGGAAGGCTTGTACCAGGGATGAAAACTGCCGCGCTGTGTCGCTCTCGGGATAGGCGGCATCCACCATGCGGTCCAGAGGCGCGTGGAAATCGATTTTCGGGATGGTGTGACCTTGATCGTCTACAGGAGAGCGATTGTAGTCCTTTACCGGCTCGATCTCATCGGCGAGTATACGAAGCGTGGAAATGTCGGCGTTCCCGGCCATACGATGCAGCATGTGCATGCGGGCTGAGCGGTGGGCGAGGCCCAGCCATTCGAGATCCAGGCTCACGGCGTTCATGCGCGCGTACATCGAATCGACGTCTTTGACATCGGGCGAGGACCACAGGCGCTCGGCGATCACGGCGTTGCGCGGCCAGATGTGCGAATCGATATTTTCCGGAGTGACCCATTCCGCCCACTGGCAGGATTCGCCGCCGAGGATTCGGCTCTTCTCTTCGGGAGTCAACGTCGTTGCGGGATCAGGCATGGTCATTGGATCAATGGCGTAGTGGCGCGCCGCGGGCCACATCAGGTCGAGGTAGTAACCGAACGAAAGCAGGCCGCTGTAGCCCTGTTTCGCCGCAGCGGCCAGCGACTGCTGTCCGCGCCAGGATTGCACCACGATCGTCTTGGGCAGGTCCGGATGCAGGATTTCGTCCCAGCCCACCATGGTCTTGTGGTTCTGGGCCAGGATCTTCTGCAGGCGTTGGTTGAAGTAGGCCTGCAGATCCTGATTGTTTTTCATGCCGTGGGCGTGGATGAACTCCTGAATTTTTGGATTGGCGTCCCACTGTTTGCCATCGACCTCGTCGCCGCCGATGTGGAAGTAGGCGTCGGGGAAAAGTTTGGACATCTCACCGATGAATTTCTCGAGGAACTTGTAAGTCGACTCGCGGGTGGGATCCATGATCGGGTCGCCACTTTCTAGGGTGAAAGGTCCAGGTCCGCTGGCCAAGTCGGGGTATCCCACAACCCACGAGCGGCTGTGACCGGGGATGTCGAACTCGGGAATCACTCGGATGCCGCGATCATGCGCGTAGGCGAGAAAGTCGCGAATCTCGTCCTGAGTGTAGTACTGGCCGTCGGATCCCATTCCTGTCAGCTTGGGGAATTTCTTGCTTTCGACCCGAAAGCCTTGATCGTCGGAAAGATGCCAGTGCAGGACATTCATCTTCACGGCGGCCATGCCGTCGACGTTGCGCTTGAGCACGTCGAGAGGAATGAAGTGGCGGCTGACGTCGATGAGCAGGCCGCGCCAGGGAAAGCGTGGCTGATCTTTGATGGTCACGGCGGGGGCCGCGAATCCGGACGGTGTGATTGCGACGAGTTGAAGAAAAGTCTGCAGGCCGCGCAGGATACCAAGCGTGGTGGGCGCGGTGAGCTTCGCGACGGAGTCGGCAACGGTGAGTTCGTAGGATTCGTCTTCGCCGAGCTTTTGCACGGGCTGGCGGCCGTGGTCAGCGTGGATCTGCAGGGTTGGCGTGGCGCCAGGCATGGGGTGGAAAGGGATTCCAGTTTGGCGGGAGAGCTGCGTTTGGAATCGTTGGACTTCGCGGTCGAAGGAGGCGTCGTGAGCGCCACTCGCTGCAAGGGAGAACGATCGCGTGATCAGCAATTGGCCTGTGCCGGGCTGCACGCCGGTGGGCATAGGCATGAGGTTGAGTTGCGGTTGAGATTGAGCTGCAAGTGATGATGCCAGGGTGAGTAGGATGCTCGAAATAATCAGCGTTCGCATTGTTGATCCATTCCCTCAGCCTACCTTTATGACCTGGCCGGGCTGTGCTGATGAAAGCGCTTTTGACATTTCCGGGATTTTTGGTAACCGGTCGGCCAAACGACTTGATTGTGCCCGCAGCCAAACGATGGCGATGGCTCGTCCCCGCAAATTCTGTTGATCTACAAGGCCGCGATCTAGTGTCAGAAAAATCTGAAAGCCTCGGGTTTCTGTTAACGACAGGAGTTCGCCGTTCTTTTTTCCCGCCCAACCTTCTTCAGGCAGGTATGACAACCGTGAGCGAGCAAACCGTCTTGCAATTTTCGCGGAAGACATTCGTCGAGCAGAAGTTTCATCCTAATTCGCCAACCACGAGGGTCTTGGCGTGTTCCAGAGCATGAACAGCGGCTTCGCGAGTCACGGTTGGGAAATCGTTCAAGAACTCGTTCAGAGTCTGTCCGCCTTCAAGATAGTCAAGCAGAGCTTGAAACGGAACGCGGGTGCCCACGAAAACAGGAGCCCCCCCAGCACCTCAGGATCACGGACGATCACGTCAGTCGATGAAGCCATGGTTGCGGGAACCTGCCCTGCTAAGTCTACTCCGAGGTTTTGACGAAGACCAACCCAACCGTTTGGCGATCGGTCATTTTGAACTCAACCGCTCTTTCTTAGTCTACGAATGGAGATCTTGACGGGTCTTGCCAGGCAACGGCATTGAAGGCTATCGCAGCATGCCTGAGCCAAGTGTCTTTGATCAGCAGCAATCTGTGGGATGTCGGGAACCAGGTAAAGCCTGGGAAGTCCTGGAAACAAGAGTAGAACACCTAAGATGAGTAACCAGTCGTTCCCGAGACCAAGAGCAACGACGCCAATTGCCTGAACGCAAGAGATAGCGAGCCACATCCCAGATATCATGCGGACGCTTTAACCTCGCGCCCATCGAACTCCACGCATTCCTCGCACCTCCACACGGACTTCGGTGGCCGTTCTCGATCGCGAGCGTTACTCTCAATTTTGATGGATACGGCGGCATTGACTGTCGGGTGTCCATGACAGCCCAACTTTTCTCAAGGAGAGCGCCAGCAACTAATGTCCTCCACCCAACTCCCGCACAATTCCTCCTACGAACTGTTTCGCGTCGCCGAAGAGCATCAACGTCTGGTCGAGATAGTACAGCGGGTTGTCGATGCCGGCGAAGCCGGGGTTCATGCTGCGCTTGATGACCATGACGGTGTGGGCTTTGTCGACGTCGAGGATGGGCATGCCGAAGATGGGGCTCGACTGGTCGGTGCGGGCGGCGGGATTGGTTACGTCGTTGGCGCCGATGATGAGGGCGACGTCGGTTTGCGGGAAGTCGCCGTTGATTTCGTCCATCTCGATGAGGCGGTCGTAGGGAATGTCGGCTTCGGCGAGCAGCACGTTCATGTGGCCGGGCATGCGTCCGGCGACGGGGTGGATGGCGAAGCGGACGTCCACTCCCTTCTTGGTGAGCGCATCGTAGAGCTCTCGAACCTTGTGCTGGGCCTGGGCGACGGCCATGCCGTAGCCGGGGACGATGACGACTTTGTTGGCGGCGGAAAGGATCGCTGCGGCTTCTTCTGGAGTGGCGCTGCGAACGGGCTTGGCTTCCTGTCCGGCCGCGGCGGACGCTTGCACCTGGCCGAACGCGCCGAAGAGCACATTGGTGAACGATCGGTTCATCGCCTTCGACATGATGACGGAGAGGATGAAGCCAGAGGATCCGTCAAGCGCTCCGGCGATGATGAGCAGCTTCGAGTTGAGCACGAAGCCCATGGCCGCGGCGGAAAGCCCGGCGTAGGAGTTCAAAAGCGAGATGACTGTGGGCATGTCGGCGCCGCCTATGGGGATTACCAATAGGACGCCGATGATCAGGGAGATGCCTACGACCACGGGAAACAATTCCTTCGCACCGGGATGCAGGACGAGATAGACGGCGCTGGCCACAGCGATCGTGAAGAGCACCAGGTTGACGAGGTTCTGGCCTCTATAAGTGATGGGGCGCTGCGGCAGCACTTCCTGCAGCTTTCCGGCGGCCATGAGACTGCCGGTGAAAGTCAGGCCGCCGAGGATGACCTCCATGGAGAGGACCGACATCATGAACTTGGGGACGTCGGGGGAACGCAGGTAGAACTCGGCGGTGCCAACCAGCGTGACGCAGAGCGCGCCGAAGGCGTGGCTGAGGGCGGTTCGCTGCGGGACGGCGGTCATCTGCACCATCCCCAGCGGGATTCCGATGCCGCTGCCGAGCACGAGCCCGATGATAATCCATTTGTAGTCGATGATACCGTGGTGAAGGAGAGTGCCGGCGATGGCCAGCACCATGCCGATCTCGCCGGCCAGAATGCCGTGGCGGGCGGTGGCGGGAGAGCTCATCCACTTCAGCGAAAGAATGAATAGGGCGCTGGCAATGAGGTAGATGACTTCGATGACGTGCTGGCTTCCGGCAAACTCGGTCATGATTGTGCTCAGCTACTTGTTGGTCGGACGGCTGGTTTTGAACATTCGCAGCATGCGGTCGGTGATGAAGAATCCGCCGACCACGTTGCTGGTGGCGGCGACGATGGCGATGACCCCGAGCACGGTCGCGAACGTGCTCTTCTTCTCGCCTACGAGAACAATTGCACCGACGACGGCAATGGCGTCGAGGGCGTTGGTCAGCGACATGAGGGGCGTGTGCAGCAACGGGGAGACGTGGCGGATGACTTCGAATCCGATGAAGGCCGCCAGCATGAATACGAAAAGTGCGTCGATGAGGGTGGAACCCATGTGATGACTCCAGTTCTTGGTTTGTTATCCTGAGCGGAGTGGAGCTTCGCGAAGCACCCACGGGGTCGAAGGATCCCTGCACTCTCCTACCTCGTCTTGCCGCGAGAAATTCTCACAGTGGATGGTACGGGCCACGGTGAGAACGGCTTGCAGCGGGCCCGCCGCTGCATAGCGGGTAGGGGTCCTTGGGCTACGCCAGAGTTCACTTCGCGAACTCTGGCTCCGCTCAGGATGACAATTTAGAAAGAGCAGTAACAGCGCGGCTAGCGCGCCCTTTCAAAGCAAAAGCTTCAGCAAAGCTCAGAGTTGAGTCCGTCAGAACAAATCCGTTTAAAACAAAACCTTCCCAGCAACCCAGGACAGTTCTATCCTCCCGCAGGCGCCAGCGTCGGCAGTTTGAAGAATTCGCGGACGCGGGCGTTGACCACTTCTCCGCTACTCGTGATCAGCGTTTCGCGGATAATTTCGTCCTGCAGGTTCAGTTGCAACTTGCCGTCCTTCACCATGTAGGTGAGGTAGGTCGTGATGTTGCGCGCGTACATCTGGCTGGCATGGTAGGGGACGCTGCTGGCGAAGTTGATCGCGCCGATGATGGTGACACCGTAGGCTTCCACGGTTTCTCCAGTGCGCGTTAGTGCGCAGTTGCCGCCGCGCTCGGCGGCCAGGTCGACGATCACGGAGCCGGGCGCCATTCCTTTGACCATCTCGGCCGTCACCAGAACGGGTGACTTTTTGCCGGGTATGACGGCGGCGGTGATCACCACGTCGCTTTCGGCAACCACGCGGGTCAGCAGTTCGCGCTGGCGGGCGTAGAAACTTTCGTCCTGGGCAGTGCCGTAGCCGCGGGCGTCTTGCGCATTCTGGGCTTCGATGGGGAGCTCGACGAAACGGCCGCCCAGGCTCTGGACCTGCTCTTTGGCGGCGGGGCGCATGTCGTAAGCAGAGGCGACAGCGCCGAGGCGACGGGCGGTCGAAATCGCCTGCAGTCCGGCCACCCCGGCGCCGATGACGAATACACGTGCGGGGGTGATGGTGCCGGCGGCAGTGGTCATCATGGGAAAAATGCGGGGCGAGGTCTCGGCTGCGAGCAGAACGGCTTTGTAGCCGCAGCAGGTGGCCATGGAGGAGAGCGCGTCCATGCTCTGAGCGCGCGTGGTACGCGGCATGAATTCCACGGAGAATGCGGTGACTCCGGACTGCGCGATCTGCTGGACGACCTCCAGGGAACCCAGAGGGCGGAGGAATCCAATCAGGGTCTGGCCGCGGCGCATCAGGGGGAGATCGGCTTTGCCGGTCACGTCATTGGAGCCGTAGCAGAGCACCTGCACCACGATATCGGCTGTGGCGAAGACAGCGGCGCGGTCGGGGGCAATCTTCGCACCCTTCTCTACGTAGGCTGCGTCTGGGTAGCCCGCCTGCTCGCCGGCGCCGGCTTCGATGACTACCTCGAGGCCCGCCTTAGTGAGATTGGGAATGGCGACGGGAACGAGGGCGACGCGGCGTTCCCCGGGATAAATTTCTTTTGGAACTCCGACGATCACGCGGCTCTGGTCCTTTCCGTGCGGATCAGCCAACCAAGGCGGCTCGACGTTGCCGGGAGCGTCCGGCCGCGGTTGGCAATTCTTTCATGGGCTGCTGCGCGAATTCTGTGACGTACGTCACAGGGACCCACAAAGAGTGGACTGGAAACAGTAACAGATCGGGTGCGGAACTGGAAGACAGGGCTCAGGGGCGCTTCGGGTTTTCCGTCGCGCGCGGGAGATCCTTCGCTGCGCCTGAAGAACGGCTGCGCTCAGGATGACTCCACGGGGCGGAATATCGTCAAAAGATGGGGCGCTGAGCTCACGGCTCTGGTGCCTAGTCTGCGGCGCCGATTTGCTTGAGGTGATGAAGCAGATGCGTAAGGTAATCCGTGGCCACAAAACTGAGAGGCTGGGGCTGATTGGAGCCGATGCGGCAAACGGTTTCCAGCTTGGAAGCAGGCAGGCGAGCGACTATATGAGCGAGGTAGCGATTGTAAGCGGCCCACAAAGAGACCAGCAGCGACCAATCCGCTTCTTGCGGTGCTTGGACTCGCACGTTTCCCTCCTGGTCGTAGGCGGGAAAATCCAGGGATGGCTGCTGGGCGGCGCGGACAAATCGCTGGTGGTTGTTGGATGCCGAATCAATCAGATGTCCAACCACTTGCTTAGGCGACCAGCCGCCGGACAACACAGGCTTGGCGCTCTCAAGGGCGGTGATTTGACGAAGCCTGGGCTCCGCAGCGTCAATTGCGGATAGAAGTTGTTCGCTCAGTTCTTTCATTTTATACCTCGCTGTCTTATTCTCGTTTGCGGCCAGGCCCTGGAGCCTGTGGCGTAGCTTTTCTTGCGCCCTTTCAGGGCTTGATTATTCCTATTTTCACCCCGACTTCGGTCGTGGGCTTTATTCTTGCGCCGCTTCGCGGCGGGAGCGTATTCGCAAGCTCCACCCCTTTGCGCACCCTTGTGCCGTAACACAGACTCCGCCGCGACGGTGGCGCTACTGTCGGAAGCGATAGTGCCACACCCTGGCCGCACCGATCAGATTGGTATCGTCTCCCAGAGAAGCGAGAGTCAGTTGCGTCTGCTCGGCGGGGACGAAGCGGCAGCCGCTGCGAATCACGGTGCGGATGCGGTCGAGGAAAAGCGGAGCGCTCTTCATGACACTGCCGCTGAGCACGATAGCATCAGGCGTGAACAGACTGATTAGATTGGCCAGGCCCAGGCCCAGGTAGAAAGCCTCATGCTCGACGGCCTGGAGAGCGATGGCGTCGCCTTGGTGCGCCAGTTCGCAGATTCGCTTCGCGCTGATGCTCTGGCGATGGGGATAGCCGGCGGGGGCGTGGCTTTCAAACCAGGCCGCCATGGCTGGACCGGCCGCCATGGACTCCCAGCACCCGCGGAATCCGCACGAGCAGGGTGGACCGGCGGGATCGATAACCTGATGGCCGATTTCGGGATGAGCGCCGTCGACTCCACGGTAAAGCTTGCTGTCAAAAACGATGCCGCCGCCGATCCCGGTGCCAATCGTCACGTAGATCAGGCGCGAGTGCTTGCGGCCTGCGCCCCATCCGGCCTCGGCCAGGGCGGCGGCATCGCCGTCATTCTCGAGCGCCACGCGAACGTGGAAGACCTCGGCCAGATCCTTGACTGGATTCTTCCAACGCCATCCTGGAAGGAAGTCTACTTCTCCAAACTCGCCGCGCATTGGATCCACCGGGCCAGTCGATCCAATACCGATTCCGGCAAGTTCGACGCCGGCGGTCTTGGCCGTCTCGCGCAGCATGCGCGCGATCATTTCGATTCCGTCGGAGTAGCGATCGGGATCGGTAGGAGCCTGCGTTCTGGAGAGCACTTTGCCGCTGCCGTCTACGATGCCGACGGCGATCTTGGTTCCACCGATGTCGACCGCACCGATCAAAGGACTCGCCATGGGGTCCATCCGTTTTATCATGTCGTGTTTGGAGATTGAAAATTCGCGGAGGGCTACGATTCTGAGCTTGAATCGCAGCGCCTGAAGGCGTGCGTGACGGTCGTGCCCTTGCGGTATGCCTGAAGGCATACCCTGATACGAATCGGCCACGCACAGAGTTCTGGCATGGCAAAGCCTTGTCATCCTTCGCCAGAGACCCGCTTTCAGCGGGTTAAAAGGGAAATGAACAGGCGGCATGTATCGAAGTTGTTCATTAGGAAGCGCCGTTCTTTGCCGCCGAGAACCTGTCCACGATCCGCCCGTTGCCCACGTCCTTCGGTGGGCAACGGGTCCCGCCTCAGGATGACAATGCGAGCTAGGCCGCCTACCGAAACTCGGAAACTGCTCTAGAACTCCGGGGTGATCGCCTTGGCTTCCTCGAGGGTCATTCGGCGCTTGTTTTTGTAGGACAGGTTGGCCATGTGGACGGCGATGGCGGAACGGTAGCCGATCTCGGGCGGAGCGTTCGGAGTGCCGCGACTGCGGACGCAGTCGATCCAGTTTTGCATGTGGTTGTGGTCGTGAGTTTTGCCGCGCGTGGACTCTCCGTCGTGACGGTTGGTTTTTTCAGGCCAGTACTGGAGTGCTTCATCGAAATGGTGTTCGAGAGTTCCGTCGCTGCCCAGGATGCGGTCTCCCAGTTCGTAGTGCTTGTTGCTGAAGGTGGATTGCCAGGTCACGACGATGTCCTTGGGAAAATCCAGAGTCACGGCGATGGTGTCAGGAACCTCGCGGCCGTCTTTTTCGGAGAAGACACCGCCGGACATGTAGACCGCCGAGGGCAGCGGCAGATCGAGCACGCTCATGATCCAGGCGATCTGGTGGACCATGTTCTCGGCGCAGTTGCCGCCGGAAAATTCCCAGAACAAGCGCCAGTTGATGAGACGGTAGGGATCGAAGGGGCGGTCGGGGCGGCCGTTGAGAAACGCGCTCCAGTTTACGTTTTGGGCGGTGCAATCGGAGGGCACGGGGCGCACCCACTGGCCTTTGCCGTGGGGCGTGTTGCGGCTCATCCAGGATTCGACGTGGGTGACTTTTCCGAGCCCGCCGTCTTTGATCCACTGTTGGGCGTCGGTGGTCGAGCCCGCGCTCTGGTGTTGCAGGCCGATTTGCACGACACGGCCTGAGTCTTTTGCTGCCGCCAGGCATTTGTCGGCTTCTGGGATCGACCAGGTCATGGTCTTCTCGGCATAGAGATCCTTGCCGGCGGCCAGCGTGTCCAGGAAGTGGCGAACATGACAGTGCAGCGGGCTGGCCACGATAATGGCGTCGATATCTTTCATGTCAAGCAGGCGGCGATAGTCGTCGAAAGTCTGAATGTCGGGAACCTTGCTCTTGGCCTGCTCGCGGCGGCGGCTGTAGACGTCTGCCATTGCCACCAGTTCGACATTGGGAACGGAGCGGATCTGGCCCAGCAAGTCGGTGCCGCGGTCGCCCACGCCGATCATGCCGACGCGAACGCGATCGTTGGCGCCCAACACGGTCGAAGGCGGATAGGCCAGGACGGCAGCCGTTCCCAGCGCGGCCTGCTTCAGAAAAGTACGCCGGGTCTGACCCAGCAGCGGTTGAGCGAATCCTGCTTGATCCCTATTTTGATCATGATCGGACACGACATCCTCCTTGGCGGCGCTACAAAGCGTCCGCCTGTTGCAGAAGCTTTTTCATTCCTGCCCAACTCTTGCGGGACGATTCTTCCGGCGAGCCTCCGCCGTTCCAGTGGGTCTCGAGGCTGACCGCGAAGTGGTAGCCATCGCGCTTGAGGGCCTTGAACTGTCTGGCCCAGTCGATGAGGCCTCCTCCCATCGGCGCCCAGGCGTATCCCTGGCCGTTTTTGACGGTGTCTTTGCAATGGCAGTGGCCGATGCGGTCTTTGGGCAGCAGATTGTAGCCGTCGGGATAGGGAGTTTCGCCCAGGGTGGCGGCATTGCCGGGGTCCCAGTTCAGCATGAGATAGGGAGATTTTACGGCATCGAGAACCTTGGCGGCTTCGGCGCCGGTCGCAGTGTTGCAGGCGGGTTCATTTTCCAGAACCAGGGTGATTCCCTGCTGGCCCGCTTTGTTCGCGGCTTGCACGAGTTTGTCGTTGATCGCAGTGCGGTAGGGGGCCTGGTCGTCGAGGCGCCAGAAATCGAAGCAGCGCACGCGATCGGTCTGAAACGCCTTGGCCATGTCGACGGCGCGGTCTAGGACCTCGTCCTGCTGCGCCAGGGTGAAGTTCGCACCGAAGCTCTTGCCCTCGCTGAACTTCGATTTAGGAGCGCCCGGCCAATCGACTTTGAACAGCGGGCTGGCGATGTCGGTTACTTTCAGTTGGAACTTGTCGAGAATGCGGCGGGCCTCGGCGACTTCTTTCTCGTCCAAGCTGACGATGTTTTTCTTCCACATACTGCGGAGTTCAATCCAATGCATCCCGAATTCCCGGGTGGCGACCTCGCAGGCGTGGCCGAAGTCCTGCGAGATCTCGTCGTTGATGACAGAGATGCGGAAGGGTGCGGTGGAATCGGGAGGCGGTGAAAGCCGCGACGCCGCATTCACGGCGGTCATGGCGACCAATCCTCGCAGAAATTGGCGACGGGCAAACCGCAAGGGCATGAACTGGCTCCTCGGGCTAGGACTAGTAACAGTGATGAAGGGGCGCCAACAAATCTACCACCATCGAAACAGGGCGGCTAGCGGGCGGCGGGGGAGTCAATTCGAGAATGAGGATAGAGACTCATGAACCCGGTGTGGGCCGCGCAGCTTCGCTCCGCCGGACAGCCAGAGTCGGCTATCCCCACATGGTGCAACACAGAACCGTCGTGGAACGATCCGCAGAAGTTTTCGCGCAAAACAAAACGCCCCAGACTCAATTTGAGTCTTGGGACGTCTGTTGATCAGCCCTCCCCCAAGTGCTGCTCGAGAACAACTCTAACTCTGCCTCCCGATTGTTGGAATGGCTCCCGAGTGCCAAGGCATGGCACGAACGGTGAACTGGAAAACCTGTTTTGCGCACAAAACAAAACGCCCCAGACTCAATTTGAGTCTCGGGACGTCTGTTGATCAGCCCTCCCCCAAGTGCTGCTCAAGAACAACTCTAGTCCCGACCCTGAGTCCGGTAAATGGCTCACCCGTGCTATACATGGCACGAAAGTGGTGGGTGGCGGGAAACGGGCAGAAGAGACCCAAGAAACGCGGTGAAAGCCGGGCAATTCACGGCAGGTTTACGAATTGCTTTCACCGGCAATAAAATGGCGCCTGCGCCGCAGTCTGCTGTTAGCTCTCTCTGGAGATAGCGAATGTCCATGCAGACCACGCCACGCCGAGATTTTCTTCGACTCTCTGGTGCGGGCATCGCCGGAGTCGCCTTGCCATCCGGTTTCGCGCAAGCGCAACCACCTTCGCCGACGCCAAACTCTGGAGTCTATGACGTGAAGGCATTCGGGGCTAGCGGCAACGGCAAAGCGATCGACAGTCCTGCCATCAACCGAGCGATCGAAGCTGCGGTTGCGGCTGGGGGAGGCACGGTGCGCTTCTCTGCCGGAAACTACCTTTGCTACTCCATTCACCTCAAGAGCAACGTCGCTCTGTACCTGGAGCAGGGGGCGACTATCGTGGCCGCTGATGCGACTTCCTCCGGTTCGGGAGGATATGACCTGGCCGAGCCCAAGAATCCATGGGATGCCTACCAGGACTTTGGCCACAATCATTGGCACAACAGTCTGATTTGGGGCGAGGGACTGGAGAATCTCTCGATTTTAGGTCCTGGTCGGATCTGGGGCCGGGGGCTTAGCCGTGGCTCCGGGCCAGGGCCGGTGGCCGAGAATCCCGGCGTTGCAAACAAAGCCATCAGCCTGAAGAACTGCCGCAACGTCACGCTGCGCGATTTTTCAATTCTTAAGGGAGGACACTTCGGCGTCCTCGCCACCGGCGTGGACAACTTCACGATCGACAATCTGCGGATTGATACCGACCGCGACGGCATAGATACTGACTGCTGCCGCAATGTCCGCGTCTCCAACTGCTCCGTGAATTCGCCGTGGGACGATGCCATCTGCCCTAAGAGTTCTTTTGCTCTGGGGTATGCACGAGCGACCGAGGACCTCACCATCACGAATTGCTACGTAACCGGCATATACAAGCTGGGCACGCTGCTCGATGGCACTTTCCAGCGCTTTGATCCTGCCGAAAAGGCGCACGGGACGGGTCGCATCAAGTTCGGAACCGAGTCGAACGGCGGCTTCAAGAACATCACGGTCTCCAACTGTGTCTTTGAAGGCTGCTACGGCTTCGCGCTGGAGAGTGTGGATGGCGCGCTGCTCGAAGATGTGACCATCAGCAACATCACCATGCGCGACGTATTGGTTCCCTTATTTCTGCGACTGGGCGGCCGCATGCGTGGACCCGAGGGAGTACCTGTCGGAGCGATGCGCCGCATTCTGATTAGCAACCTCGTCTGCTCCGATGCCCAGTCCGGGATCTGCTCGATCCTCAGCGGGATTCCCGGCCACCCCATCGAGGACATTCAGTTCAACGACATCTACATCCAGCATCGCGGCGGCGGCACCGTCGAAGACGCGGCGATTCAGCCTGCGGAAGAGGATAAGAAATATCCCGAGCCCACCATGTTCGGGCGCATGCCAGCTCATGGATTCTTCTTGCGCCACGCCAAGAACATCTCGGTGAGCAATGTTGAAATTCGTTCTGCGGAGAAAGACCTGCGGCCGGCCTTCGCGGTGCAGGACGTCGAGGGCGCCGATTTTTTCCGCGTCCGCGCACCGTACGCGAAGGATGTCCCGACGTTTGCGCTAAGAAACGTGGATAACTTTAGCGCGTCGCGGTGCGGGCGGGTCGCGGAGACGCAGCTCGATCATGTGGATCAGCATAGGTTCTAAGATCTGGAGCGCGCGGGCAGACGGACACGAATTCTGAAGGAGTCATGTTCGTCTGCGGTTGGGGGGTATCCCCCTACCTAGGTAGGGTCGCAAGGAGGCAATGGCAAGGAAATGGGAGTTCCGGAAAAAGAATAGCGAACGCTGCGGCGCCGACGCGCAAACCGGCAAGAGCCTTCGCGTCTTTCACGACCCTGATAAAGCATCTGAGGGCCACGGAGCCAGACGCGCCGGAGGCATCAAGCGGAGCCAGGCAGCCGGAGTGTTGCCACCAGACACTCCAGACCATCCTCTGGGAAATCCCAAACAGGTTTCCGATCTGTTGGCGGATTCGGTCAATCGCCTACGCCGCGGTCAGCTTGATCCACGTGTGGCCAATGCGAATGGGCTATCTGTCGAGCGTTCTCCTGCGAGCTCTGGAACAGGGTCCAATGGAAGAGCGATTGGCCTATATCGAGGCGATCCTTGGTAAGAGTGGCGCCGGGTCGGAACTCTTCGAGATTAGGTCCACGAAGGACGCGGTACCTGAGCAGGCATCGACACCTAAAGAAGGCGAGTGAAGGTAATCGCGCCATCAGATCGTGCTCGTATGAGATTTAAACGCAGGTTAGAACAAGCTGAGGAAGAGCATTGGCGGAGGACCATTGAAGTACTTGACCGTTATCTTGAGGGCCGAAGTACAGCGGACGTTGAGGTCTTCTGTGTTTACGGGTATCTGCCCGAGATTCCGATACCAGGGCGTCCTTTCGAGCCACCGCTAATGAGTTGGAATGAACGCTGGAAGCATTGGAAGGAGTTCCAAAGAATGGCTGCGAACAAAACAAGGGAAGTGAGAGAGTTCTTCTGCGTTCACGGATATTGGCCAACGCGGGCCAGGGAGCGATAGCCGTGGCGAAGGTTAAGAGCAGGATCGCCCAAGTGGAGAAGGAAGCGATGTTTAGCGCTGGTTCTATTTCTCACGCTTCCTTGAGGGTCTCAGCGACGGGCAGATGGAGGAGATTGCCCTCCATTGGCGCTTTCCTGACCCACTGCCGGAACCTTTGCCGGGGGATGAGCGAACTCGACAGCTTGGATCGAAAGAGCCTCATTCGGCGGTGGGAGGAATCCGAGCGCGAGACTTCACGCATCATGCGCGAGACGAGTGAGCACACAGAAGACGAATACAAATTCTACGTCCGTCACGGACACTGACCGCGATCACACGAGGCCAGCACGACTGCACCGAGAACGTCGGAGTTAACATCCAGTTCGTCCGTAACGATCGCTGAGAAGCCGTGCCCAGCGCGGCCTTTCGCGTTATGGCAGGGTCGGAGGCGAGGCTTGCGACCGCCACTCGTAAAAACGAAAAACGGCGACAGGAGGGGCGAGCCACTCATCACCGTTCCGCCGGTTCACTCGTTGATTGGCGCATTGTGTCACTATCGGCTTGCCCTGCACATGGCTGAAATTTCAAGAGCGTGACCACGACCGAGCGCCACTATACGCAATGAGTAAAGGGACTGCGAGAGGCTAGTCTCAAGCGCGTGGAAAAAGCAGTAAGCCAAAGCAGAGAGTAAGCGCGGAAGGACTCGAATCCGCGTGACCACGTAACTACAACAACTTAGACGGCGGCAGATGGCATGTTCTACCCTGTTTTCGACGTAAAGCAGTGCGATCGGCACGGAAACGGCACGGAGACATAGGGTCAATGCGTTATAGAGAATTATCGCCATTTATTGACTGTGGGGTCGAATACTCAGAATCGGTCTTAGTTTAGGAGAGAAGGTCTGGCGGGATTCTGCGAACCAGGTCTTCGCAACGAGGCGAGAGTCTATTAGACTACTCCCGCGGCGGGAAGCCCAATGAATCTCAATTCCTGGCGATCATGGCGGGCATGGGTTTCGCGCGTCCCTCGGTTAGCTGTCGCTGCCGTCTTGTTGCTTGTCGCGCACATTGCCCTTCTCCTCCTATTCGCTCACTCCCCGTCAGTCGGAGTCTGGTCAGACTGCCTCCAGCTTGCTCTGGTGTTGTTTGCAACGTTTGTCTGCTTTCTCACGGCCCGTCGGGCCACAGGAATCGCCCGACCATTCTGGTATCTCACAGGGAGTACTCTTGCCTCGTGGTCTCTGGGGAAGTGCGTCGTATTCTATGACTCCTATCATCTAGGGCTCAGTACACTCGCAATCACGCCTGTTCTTCTCTTCTTTCTTTCTGCTGCTCCAATGTTCGTGGCGGTGTTCCTTTCTGATGCCGATTTCATCGGTACTATCAACTGGGAATGGCTTTTGGATGCATCACAGATCCTGGGACTGACCCTCACCATCTATCTGCTCATCGTTTACATCCCCCTGCTCGTCTATGGGGAAGGGGTGGTAAGCCCGATTGAGGACCGTCTGCTTTTGTGGCGCAACATACTTCTGACAGGAGGCCTACTAGCACGTGCCCTCTCTTCTGGATCGGGCAATGTTCGACGCCTGTACCTGCCCATGGCGATAATCATAGGCATTTTCACAGGTTCAACGTGGGTTGCCAACCGCGCACAGGAAGCCTCTCACGCACCGGAAACAGCGTGGTATGACTTGGGATGGTCTATTCCCTTCTTCCTGATTGCGATGCAGGCGAGTTTCTGGCGGGACTCGCCAGACAAGGTACGGGTTACGCTCCAGCTACCAAGGATCTCACGCGTTGTCCTAGTTTACCTACCCTCACTGGTTCTTCCCGTGATGTTGCTGGTCAAGTACGGTGAACTACGGCGGGAGCAAGTCTCTCTCGCACTGTTTGGCCTGATATTTTCGATACTCCTCTTCACTGCCCGCCTTCTCCTGACCCAACGGCGGCAACGGATGACCTTGGAAGCCCTTCATGCCACCGAGCACCAGTACCACTCCCTGTTCGAACGGAACATGGCGGGAGTCTTTCGTAGCACGCCTGACGGGAAGCTCCTCGATTGCAATCCTGCGTTCGCCAACATGTGCGGCTATTCCCGCGAGGAGCTGCTGCGCACTCCAATGCGCGAGCTGTATTTCGGAGGGGCAGAAGAACGAAACAAATGGATCGACACGCTGCGAAGTGGCGGCAACTCCATGCCCCGGGAGGTCTGCTTCCGCCGTAAGGATGGGTCGACTCTTTGGGTTGTGTTGCACGCAAACTTCGAGAAGCCTCCGCACGGCGCGGAATTGCTGGAGGGCACGCTCGTTGACATCACTGAACGGCGGGCTCTCGAAGCCCAGCTCCGTCAAGCGCAGAAGATGGAGGCGATCGGACGGCTAGCTGGTGGCATCGCCCACGATTTCAACAACCTGCTAACCATCATCTGCGGTTACAGCGCGATGCTCATCGAACGCACCGACCCGTCTGATCGTGCCCATCAACAAGCCGAACAGATCAAGACAGCTGCAGACCGCGCTGCCGCCCTGACTGGGCAATTGCTTGCTTTCAGCCGCCAGCAGGTGTTGCAGCCGCGACCACTGAACCTCAATGATACGGTGCGCAACATGCACAAGATGCTACGCCGACTCATCGGGGAGGATATCGAAGTCTTAACGGTCCTGGCGCACGATCTCGGCACGGTCGAGGCTGATCCCGGACAAATGGATCAAGTACTCATGAACCTCGTCGTCAACGCGCGTGATGCCATACCAAATAACGGTAAGCTGACGATTCAGACTGAAAACGTCGAACTCGATGACAGGTATGTCAAACGCCATGAGTACGTTCAGTCAGGGCGCTACGTTCTGCTCGCCGTGAGTGACACAGGGACAGGAATAGCACCAGAGACGCAAGCCCGTATCTTCGAACCATTTTTCACTACGAAAGAACTTGGCAAAGGTACCGGCCTCGGTTTGTCCACGGTGTACGGCATCGTGAAGCAAAGCGGGGGATCCATCGAAGTTTATAGCGAGTTGAATCACGGCACGACATTTAAGATTTACTTGCCTCGTACGGACGCAGCCGCGCAGCAAGTTGAGCCTCCCGTCAGGCACGCTGGTCGCCTGCGAGGTTCGGAAAGGATCCTGCTGGTTGAAGACGACGATCTCGTCAGGAAGTTGGCGGCGAATATCCTAAACGCGCATGGGTACACGGTTCGTGCCTTCGAGAAGCAAGAGGAGGTCGAAGCGATCCTTCAAGATAGTGTCGAGTGCGATCTGCTCTTGACGGATGTTGTCATGCCAATGATGAGCGGCCCAGAGCTTGTAAAGCGTGTAGCTGAACGATGGCCTAATATCAGAGTGCTCTACATGTCTGGTTACGCCCCAAACGCCGTCGTCCACCACGGTGTCCTCGAAAGAAGCGTCTCTTTCCTCCCCAAACCGTTCACTCCTGAAGCGCTCGCCGCGAAAGTTCGAGAGGTCCTCGATGCCGATCGAAACGATAGGAGCTAGCAGCTTGCTGCCCGACGTGTGTGGATGCCCGGATGACTGGGAGGGGAAGAAAGTGTTGTGAGCAGGCGGCGCCGTCTGTTCGACCCAAACGAATGGGGAGGTCAAGCAGGCTTTGTCAGTTGGCGAAACCAGGCAATGACTCATTGATGTTCGGAACTATTTACATTTTCCGAACAAGCTGCGCATCTCATGAGCCCAAACCGATCTCATTCGTAGAATTGAGCCGTGGCATGGAGGTGCGAACTTGAATCACCTGTTTCGCAAACTGTGGTTGGACGATGACGGCCAAGACATTGCCGAGTATGCGGTAATGCTAGCCGTAATCCTGGTATTGGTGGTTGGTACGATTCGCCTGGTGGGAAGCAATGCGAACACCGTATTTTCATCTGCAGCCAGTTCAATTCAATGAACTGACGCTTCATTAACGGGAGAGGAGCCCGCGCCCTATGGACACTATCGTGCTCATTATGTTTGCATCCGTGATTTCCACGATGACCGCACTGAGCTTCATTGAACTGCGCCGCATCCGCAAGAAACTGGAATCCAAAGCGGAGGTCGCGCCTGCCGTGAAGGACTTGAGGGTCGCCTAATCCAGAAGGGTTTCGCTAGACGCATCGGAATGGCAGCGCCCGTTTGCCGTCCCTGCACGCCGCTATTATCCGGCCGGATGGGCACGATTCGCGGAGACTCGGCTAACTGAAATGACCCTTGATCGGATAACGACGGAGGAGGTGGATTCGTCAGGATTCGAGGGCTCGCCGTCCTATGTCAAGCAGGCTCTGCGCACATTGCGCAGGCTTCTTGGTCTTGGCAAAGCGGTTGAATGGAAGGTCATTGCAACTGCCCCGAGGATCAGCTCCTGAAAGAGCTGGGAAGAGAGCAGACCATTGACCTGGATACGGAAGCGAAATTGCTTTCTGTTGGCAAGCAGCCAATGGAAGACGTACTGATCATTATCCAGGACACTGGTATGCGTCCCGACGAGGTCTTTCGAATTCGAGTGGAGAACATCAACTGGAATCGAAGACTGATCTTCAACCCTCACGGCAAGTCACGAGCGCCGCGCCGGCATGTGCCAATCAGTCAACGCATGTTGGAGCTGTTGTTGCTTCGCTCCGGAGGAAGACAAGAAGGCTGGCTTTTTCCTTCACCCAGAGCGGCCGCTGGGCATCCAACGACAGTAGCCAAGCAGTTCCGGGAGGCTCGACGCAAGGCGGCCTTACCCGAATCCTTGGTCCTCATTTTGCGCACGCCATACATTCGGCACGGCCGCGTATGAAGCAACCGGAAATCTGGCGATGGTGAGGAAGGTGATGGGTCACACGGATGCGCGAACGGCGATGCAGTACCAGCATCCGCAACTCGATCCGATCCGTGACGCCATCCACGGGCGCAATTCACGTCACCGTGAGGAGCACCCGCAAGTGATCCTATAGAAGGGGATGTCAAGAAAAAAATTCTCCCCTCCCCCTCCGTGGGGACATGGATGTTGTCGCTTGCATCCAGTCCCGCCTTAAACCTGGAGGGGTTTTCGTCTTGGCTACCTCGGTAGCGAGAGCAACC
>DATKFH010000125.1:0-17102 GCA_035511455.1 Candidatus Sulfotelmatobacter sp.
CTGCATCAACTCGACAAGCTCTACCAATCTGTCGCTGCTGCTCTAGATGAATTGGTCGCTGCGGTCGGGCTGAAACTTGCTGCTTGATTCAATCCTCCAACGAGAACAAAGTTCTCGTTGGGGCCCCAATAACCGACTAAAGCGCGACTTTGTTGTGGCTCGGGCGGCACGGCTAAAAGCCGTGCCCTTCCCGGTCTTGCTTTCTCCGTTCTCTTTAGAGAAGCAGCCTCAACTCTCCCTTCAGTCTGCCGATGGGGATCGTGGAGGGTGTGCTGTTCAATAAGGGAGCGGGCGCGGCGGTTCATACGGACTTGGCCCAACACGCTCACCTAGTGGCCAATTCTGGACGTCAGCAGGAAATCTGCGCGGTCAAAATCTGGCGCGAGCGCAGCGGGCTGGACTCTCCTTCGCTTTACCTCGAACTCACGGCTATGCACATTCTCGCGGCTGAACGGTTCGGGCAGCTGGCGGACAATGTGCTCACGGTGCTGTGCTACATCTCGACCCGGTTCGAGCAGGCCGTGGTCCGAGATCCGGCGAACTTTGACAATGTTGTGTCGAACGACCTGTCGGCCGGGGAGAAGAAGGCTATCGCCAAAGCGGCGCGCGACGCCTTGTACGATGAGTGGAAGAAGATTATGTGGTAGTGGATTGGGGCAGAGGTGGCGTCCCTCCGGAGTTCGTCCGGTACCTCTTCTGTCGCCCCTTCGGGGCTTGTTGATTTCCAGTTTTCTCATCCACGCCTGACGCCGTGGGCTGCATTCTTGCGCCGCTCCGCGGCTGGAGTTTGCACGGTCGTCGCCCTCATCGATGATGCAAACGATCGCGCCGATTACCGGGCGAGGGTCGGCGCAGCTACAGCGATCGGTCAGACTCTCAACTCCACCACGGTCGCACCGCCGCCGCCCTCGTTCTGTGGCGGCTCGGCTACGGACGCCACGTGAGGATGCTGTTGCAGCAACTGGCGCAGGGCTTTGCGCAGGATGCCCATGCCGCTGCCGTGGACCACGCGGACGCGCGGGAGGCCGGCGAGGAAGGCACGGTCCACGAACTTTTCGACTTCGCGCGAAGCGTCGTCTACCGTTTGGCCGATGACGTTGATCTCGGTGGGGACGTTTGCGCCCTCGCTTTCGAGCGAGACCGAAATGCCGCGGGCTCGCGCTGCCGTCACGGGGGTTTGCACGGCCTTTCCCTGGGCGCTGGCCAGGACTTCGGCGATGTCGTCGCGCGCGATCTTCATTTTCATCGCACCCATCTCGACTTCGAAATGATTGTCGTCGATCTTGCGCACCACCCGGGCGGGGCGGCCCGTCGACTTCAGTTTGACCGTGTCGCCTTCGGAGACGTGCTTGACCACTTGCGGCTGGGCGTACGGATCGCCTTGATCGGCTCCGGTCGAGTGGGCGACCACGGTGGAATCGAACTGCTCCCGGAACTCGCGGCGGAGCTTGGCAATGCGACGCTCGGCGTCTTTTGAGAGCTTCTGCGCGGCGGCGCGATCCTGGATGGCGCTTACCGCTTCGCGGGCGTGGTATTCGAAATCGCGCAGAACACTTTCCAGTTTCTTCTCCATATCGCGGACTTTGGCTTGCTGCTCCTTGCGGCCTTCGGCGGCGAGGTGAGACTTCTCGCGCTCCAGATCCTGCTCGCGGGCTTTCAGGCGGAGGCGCTCGTTTTCGGCTTCGCGCAGGTCGGCATGGAGCTTGTCAAGAAACTGGCCGACGTCGCGTGCTTGCGTGCCCAGGCGCGCGCGGGCGCTCTCGATGATGAAGGGATTCAATCCCAGACGCTGCGCGATGTTGATTCCCGCCGATGCGCCCGGGACGCCGACTTTCAGCTCGTAGGTGGGCTGCAGGGTCTTTTCGTTGAAACCTACCGAGGCATTGAGCACGCCGGGCGTATTCGCAGCGTAGACTTTGAGCGAAGTGTGATGGGTTGAGATCACCGTGATCGCGCCGATGTGGGCAAAGTGGCCGGCAATTGCCACGGCCAGAGCGGCGCCCTCTTCCGGATCGGTGGCGGAACCTAACTCGTCGAGCAGCACGAGAGAGTGGACCGTCGCGGTGCGGGAGATGAAATCGATATTGGTGACGTGGGCGGAGAAGGTGGAAAGATTCTGCTCGATCGACTGATAGTCGCCGATGTCGGCTAGGATGGCGTCGAAGACGGGGAGCTCGGCGCGGTCGGCAGGGACTGGCAGGCCGGACTGGGCCATTAAGGACAGGAGGCCTACGGTTTTCAGGGCTACTGTTTTTCCGCCGGTATTTGGGCCGGTGATGATGAGCTGGCGCCGGGGACCTTCCAATTCGATAGTCACTGGAACCACGGAGGCGCCTTTGGCTTTTAGATTTCGTTCCAGCAGCGGATGCCTTGCATTGTGCAGCAGCAGGCGAGCTTTGCTCGCCTCGGACAGCCGGGGGCGGCTGTCCCCACCTGGGTCTTGCTTGTCCTCTCGGTCTTGCTCATCTCCGCTCCGGCAAACTGCTACGCAGTTGTAGTCTTCGGCGAAGCGGGCTTTGGCGTACTGGAGTTCCAGTTCCGCTAGCACATCTACGGCGACCAGAATCGATGTGGCTTCGGAGCCGATGCGCTCGGTCATTTCCAGGAGGATGCGGTGAATCTCTGCGAGCTCCTCTTCCAGCAGTCGGACCAGTTCGTTGTTCTGCTCGATCGTTTCCAGCGGCTCGACGAAGACGGTTTGACCGCTGGAGCTGGCGCCGTGCACCACGCCTTGCACGCGGCGCTTTTGCTCGACTCGGACGGGGATGACGAAGCGCTCGCCGCGTATGGTGACCAGTTCGTCCTGCACGGCGCCGCCTTCGGCCAGGCGACGCAGATAGCCGCGCAGGGATTCCTGAATCGCGCGGCGCTGCTTTTCGATTTCTCGGCGAATACGCGCCAGGTCGGGGGATGCCTTGTCTTCGAGGGTACCGTCGGGCTGAATTTTGTTGCGGAACGCGCGGAGAAAGTCGGTGAAGTCGACGATCTGGTCCGAGAGCGAGCGCACTCCGCGCCATTGCGAGCGCATACTGGCGGGCGGGTGCAATGCGATTTCTCGCCACTCGGCGGCGCGGTCGACGACCAGGATGACGTTGCGAATCTCGGTGGTTTCGAGGGCGGCTCCGGCGATGCGCGATCTGTCGACGAGTTGTCCGACTTCGATGAGGCCGGAGAAATCGAACCGCCCGCCCACGCGGCGGAATTCGCGAATCTCGCTCGCCAGTTCCTGCTGGCTCCCGATCCAGTCGCGGTCGGTTGAAGCGGTCAGCGCGGTGATGCGCTTTTGTCCGAGCGGCGAGGAGGCGTATCCGCGCAGGAGTTCGCGCAGGGCGTCGAATTCCAACACGCGCGCGGAGGAATGGAGGAGCTCGGGCATGGCAGATTTATGTTACAGGAGAAGGCACCACAGCGAGGCGCTCCGCAGGGGCTAAAGCCGGTACTATTCTGCGGCAATTACAGCATCGCTAAAGCGATGCCCTGATACGACTCGTGAGTTTTTCAGCAAACAGTTTAGTCGCCAGCGGCGCCGGCCACTTGTGCGGCAGGCTCGGCGGCGGCGGGGAATCTGACGACAAACAAAGCTCCGCCATCCGGCTTGTTCTGGCAGGTAATCTGGCCGCCGTGGTCCTGGACCACTCCGTAGACAGCGCTGAGGCCCAGGCCGGTGCCCTTGCCGACGGGCTTGGTGGTGTAGAAGGGATCGAAGACGCGGTCGGGCTCGCGAATTCCGAGACCGGTGTCGGAAAACTGCAGCACGACGTCGGCGCCCTGGCGCGCGGCGATGATCTCGAGGGATCCGCCGCCGGCTTCCTGCAGCGCGTCCATCGCGTTTTCGATGATCTCGATGAAGGCCTGAAAGAGCTGGTTCACGTTGCCCTGCACGCGGGGCAAACCCGGTTCGATTGAAACGGAGACCTGAATCTTGCCGCCGGCGTAGCGCGATTCCATCATTTGGCGCGCGCGGTGGAGCAGTATGCTCACATCGGCGGACGCTTTTTCTCCCGGTACCTGCTGTGCAAAGCTCAGCAGGTTGGCGACCAGGTCGTGGGTGCGTTGGGCCTGGCTCACTATTTTGCGGACCAGTTTGTTCTGCTCGTCGGTCAGCCGCTCTTGTGCCCAGAGCTGCTCCGAATAGTTCATGATGGCTTTCAGGGGGACGTCAATCTCGCGCGCGGCACCCGCCACCAACGTCCCGAGCGAAGCCAGCTTTTCTTTCTGCACCAGCTGGTTCTGCAAACGTTTCTGGTTGTCGTAGCCGCGGCGCGAGTCCCGCAGCAGGCTCATGAGCGCCTGGTCCTGCATGTACTGCCGCAGGAAAACGAACATTCCCAACAACAGCATCGCAGCCAGCACGGAGAATATTCGGAAAGTTCGCACGGGAGTGGAGGATTGGTCGAACAAAGCGGTCCACACTCCCAGGACGGGCAGCGAGAGTATAGCCAGCATGGCAAGCCGAGGAACAAGTTTCCTCCATCGCGGGTCCAGGCGGAACTCCACGCTCTTCAGCTCCCACGGCTGCGCTGCCAGAGCGGTGGCCGCCATCCACACCACGGACCCAATCAGGGGGACGTCGTAGAAGCTCCCAGAGTAGTAGCCGCCATTGGTAACCGCCCGATCGAGGAACTGGGCACCAATGCCGTACAACACGCCAGCGCCAAGAAAATTCAGGTAGAGCCGACGCCATCCACCAGAACTGGTCCAGGCCGCCAGACCCAGCACCGCCATCAGCAAGACATTCTCGAGCAGATACAGACCGTCGTAGAACTTGTCGTAGGAAGCTACGTTCAGCACCACGTACTGGTGCGGAAACACGAGAAAAGCGTAGAGAAAGATCCACCAACCCACCAGCATCAAGAAATTCAGCACGCTGAGATGAATCTTTCCTTCCTTCTTCACAAGGTCCGGACGCCAGCCGACAGCCGCAATCATCGGCAACACGTGGAAGAAAAGAACGATGTCGAAGAAGTAAGGGTCGGGAATCGGCTGATGGAGCACGAGTTCGCTGTGCGCCCAGGCTCCCTGATTGCACGCCCATAGCGAGAAGCCCAGCGTCATGAGCACCCAGAAGCCGCGTTCCCGCTTGGGCTTACGAATGGCACTCCACAGCATGACGGCTGCGGCCATCAGCATGATCACTAAGCCACCCACATCGGCGAACGCGGTCAATCCGGCACTCTTAGGCGCGGTGAGCGACACTACGGTAAAGGCCAGAGTGATCCCAGCCGCGGCGACAAACCAACGGTGGCGTCGGAACAGAGTCATCCGTCCCAATTCTATGGGAGTCAATCGGGAATGCCGAGGATCGTTTGAAACTGGGCAGATTACTTCGGTTACACCTCCAGGCGAGGCGGGCCCGGGAAGTGCTCCGGAAGTCTAAAGATGTAAAATGAAGGGCGGGGAAGGTGGCTTCATTCCGATCTTCCCCTGGTGATCTGCCATGGCGTTTCCCGTAACCCGTCTTCGCCGCCTGCGTCGCACCGCCGAACTGCGCAACATGGTGTGCGAAACCCGCCTGACTCCCGACTCCTTCGTGTATCCCATGTTCGTGTGCCCGGGAGAGGGAGTTCGCAAGGAAGTTCGTTCCATGCCGGGCGTGTTCAACCTGTCGGTAGACGAGGCGGTGAGGGATGCGCAGGAAGCGCATTCCCTGGGCGTCCCCTCGGTGATTTTGTTCGGTCTTCCCGACAAGAAAGATGAAGTCGCCACCGGAGCATGGGTCGAGGACGGGATTGTGCAGCAGGCGGCGCGGGCGATGAAGCGCGAAGTGCCCGGCCTGGTTTTGATGGGCGACGTTTGCCTGTGCGAATACATGTCGCATGGCCACTGCGGCATTGTGAAATCGAGCTTCACGCCGCAATCGCTAGGTGCGGCGGTTCTCAACGCCGTGAAGCCTTCGCAGCGCGTGCTCGCGGTGAAGGATAAAGCGGAGAAAGACAAGGCTATCAAGACGGCGGTGTCCGCAGCGGCACATGCCGTTGAGGCAAGTTTCGAGATCGACAACGACTCTTCGCTGGAGTTGCTGGCCCGCACCTCGGTTTCTCTGGCGAAAGCGGGCATCGACGTCATCGCGCCTTCCGACATGATGGACGGCCGGGTTGGGGCCATCCGCCGAGCGCTCGACGAAGCCGGTCTCATCAACACGCCGATTCTTTCTTACGCGGCAAAATTCGCGTCGGGGTTTTACGGACCGTTCCGCGAGGCCGCGGACTCGGCGCCGCAATTCGGCGACCGGCGCTCGTACCAGATGGATGGAGCCAACGTGCGCGAGGCCATGCGCGAGATCGAAGCCGACATCGAAGAAGGGGCTGACATGATCATGGTCAAGCCCGCCATGCCGTATCTTGATGTCATCGCCGCCGCCCGCGACCGGTTCGACCTGCCGCTTGCTGCCTATCAGGTCTCCGGCGAATTCGCCATGATCGAAGCCGCCGCCCGCAATCGATGGATCGAACGGGAGCGGGTCATGATGGAGTCGCTGCTCAGCATCCGGCGGGCGGGGGCGAGCATTATTCTGACGTACTACGCGAAAGACGCGGCCAAACTACTGGGGTAGTAGTTGTTTGGTCGGGTACCCCTCGGCCTCCCTCGGTTGAAAATCCCCACCCTCAATTGAAATGGCGCAGGCGGACATCGTTACGAGCGGGCCGGCCGCCTGATCTCCGCGTCAGAAGACTGCCTTTAATCCCAGCTGGATGTTGCGCGGGCCGGCGGGATGAGTCAGCCCTAAACTTTCACTATCGGACGGGGATGCCACGGTCTGTGATGGCAACCAGCGCCCAATTACCGAATTGTAGTTACCTCAGGATGGAACCTTGGGAGATTCTCCGTGAAGGGGAACTGCGGTTCGGGACTGCCCGATCTTGCAGGACCAACGAGCGCGGGCGAGTCGCCCGCGCCCACAGGAGCAGCCACACGCTCACAGCGCAGGTCCTTTATTTCATCTCCTGCAATTTCTTCAGCCTTGCTTTTCCGTTTTCGTTCTTCGGGTTCAATTCCAGCGATTTCTCATAGTTCTTGATGGCCAGTTCTTTCTGGCCGGTCTTCATGTAGGCTTCGCCCAAACTGTCGTAAACATTAGAGGACTGCGGATATTCCTGCACGTTGCGCTGGAACACGGCGATGGCATCCTGCTCGTGACCCCCGTATAGCAGCGTGTAGCCGAACTGATTCAACTCGCCTTCAGCTGTCTCGGGGTCGAGTGCACCTGACTTCTTTAGCTCTGCGTAGCGGTCGAGTGCCGCTTGAGTACCTCGCAGCTTTCCAATCAAAGCCAGTGCATGCAAGTCGCCGGCCTTGTAATCCCACTTGTATTCCTTGGCCACGGTGCGCAGCACCAGATCGGCCACGGCAATGCCGTTGTCAGAGTTGGCCATAATGGCTACCCCGTTGCCGGTTTGCCAGTTCATGCTGAGCAACGCCTGGAACCCCTCGTCCGCTCCGTTGTGGCCGAACACGCCGGGATTCTTCTCGTCCACGAAAAAGCCCAAACCCGGACCCTGCGGCACCACCGGCGTCAGCATCTCCTCGACGGTTTGCTGCGACAGAACTTTGTTGGATTTTCCGTTCTTTGATTTTGCAATCTCAATGGCAAATTTGGCAAGATCCGTCGGCGTAGTCCACAGACCTGCCGCGGCCATCTCGGGATAGATATGCCATCTCCCGTGCACGGGCTTGCCTTCCTGGTAAGTTCCGTCTGCCGTGAGCGCGGCGCGGGCGGGCGGCGGCGGCTGCTCGTAGCTGCTGGCTGTCATGCCAATCTTGTCCAGCACGGTTTCGCGCAGCAACGCAGGGAACGCCTTTCCGGTGACATCGATCATTAACAGTTGCTCGATCGTCACGCCGCCGCCGGAATATCGGAACTTTGTTCCCGGCACGAAGTCCACCCGGATCGGATCCGTGTTGGCTGGCTTTTCTCCATTCAGGATCTCGACAATCGTCGGCAGCGGAGTGTCTACGTCATACCCGGGAAATCCGTGAACCGTCAGCCCGGCGGTGTGCGACATCAGGCGGCGCAAGGTCACTTTTTGCTCTTTTGTGAATTCATTCTCCGGTACTTTCCACGTCTTCAATTTCTGATTGACGTCTTCATCGAGCGACAACTTGCCCTTCTCCACCAGCGTGAGCGCCGCTGTTGCCGCGACCGGCTTGCTGATAGATCCGGCTTGAAATAGCGTTCCGGTCCCTACCGGCGTGGTCGAGCCGGTCTCGGTTACGCCGTATCCCTTGGCCCAGGCAATCTGGTAGTTGTCGATCACCGCTACGCTCAGCCCGGGCACGTTGTAAACCTGCATGGCTTGCGCCAGGTTGAGGCGCAGTGGCGGTTCTTTCTCGCCCATAGGGAGATCCAGCACCAGCGCTTCAATTCTCTGGATCCGTGCCTCCTGCCCGCTCGAGGCAGCCCCGTTCCCCGCACCCCTGGCGGGCGGATTCGTCTGTGCCCCTGCGTTTGGCGCACCGCAGGCTAGAACCAACACGATCAGCGCCAGCAGAATTCTTCGCTGCAAGGTGAACGTCGCGAGATTGGAAATCGAGCAGAAGGTTTTTGGCATAAGGATGTTGACGTCCACGGGTGGAAAAGGACATCACGGAGTGAACATTTCCCCGTTCGCGGCGCTTACGCTCCCGCTACGCCTCGGCCTTGGAAGCTCACTTCCACCTGCTTGCGGTCTTCGTCGGAGACTTTGAACATGGAGCGCGGCTTGAGGTTCATGAAGCTGGCTACGAACACGTCGGGGATTTGGCCGATGCGGGTGTTGTAGGTGTTGACGTCGTCGTTGAAAAATTCGCGGCGGTCGGCGATACGCTCTTCGAGTTCACTGATGCGGTTCTGGAGTTTCAGGAAATTTTCGTTGGCCTTGAGCTGCGGATAGTTTTCGGCGACGGCGAACAGGCTGCGCAGGGCGGTCTCCATTTTTAAATCGGCGACGGCTTTTTGGGGGATGCTGGCGGCGTTCATGGACGCGGAGCGGGCTTGAGTTACGGCGAGCAGAGTTTGCTGCTCGTGCTGCATGTATCCCTTGACGGTTTCGACCAGGTTGGGGATTTCGTCGTGACGCTGCTTGAGCAGGACGTCGATGTTGGCCCAGGCGCGGTCGTTCTCGTTGCGCAGGCGCACTAAGCCGTTGTAGAGGATGACGGCATAGATGAGGACGCCGGCTAAGAACAGGAAGAGTGCTAGCCCGGTGATGATGCTGCTATCCATTGAAGTTTGGTTTTAAGGTTGCCAGCAGCGGGACGCGGAGGCAAGTGCCAGAAGGGTTGCCGCCAGTAAAGATGGAAATGGGGGCTAGTCAGAAGCTCGGACGGTGACCTGTTGGCAGCGGGGAAGAATTCCGCCGGGCTTTGCCCTGGCGGGACCGGCGAAGGCGCCCGTCCCCCACATGAGTATCGTGACTCGTTAGTCTTTGCTGGGTTTTTTGGGAGTTAGGTCGCAGGACTTGCGAACTTCGTCGAGGTTCAGGCCGGCAGGGGAGAACTCGGCGATCTCGCGTCCGTTTCGCGTCGGCAACGCAATGTTAAAGACTTGCGCGCCGATTAATCCGCGAGTGGTGCCTTTGTCCATGGAAAGGAAGCGGCCGCGCTCCCAGTTCCAGCCATGGAAGTTATGCACGTCGTCGGTGCGCACCTCGACTTCCAGTTGAGGCTGACCCCAAAAACCGGGGCGATTGGGCGGAGGCAACCGCACGCCGGGGTTAAAGTCGGCGAAGGTCATTTTGCCGTCAGAGCAAACCAGTTCGACTCTGGGCTTGTAGTTCGGGTCTTCCTTGAAAAAATTGTTTGAGAGCAGTTCGAATCGGACTTTCTTGGCGCCGGTCATTTTGTCTTCCGATTTGAACTCCATCCACTTGCCACCGGCGCTCACTCCGTCTTGTTCATCCTGGTTAGGGCTCATGGCGCCCTCCTGGGAGAAGGCGGATGCGGCACCAAGCAGCGTTACGCACGCCAACAAAGCCAGGGCTATGCGGTTGGGTTTATACGATGCATGCAAAGCGTTCACTGTATCCTCCAGAAACAAACACCCTGCGTATATTGAACCCAAAAGTGCGCAGAAAGTTGCATGAAAAGAAAGCCGCACCCGATCTAGTCAATACTGAGGTTAGCGAATATCAATCTTCAGGTCGAGGTAGACCTGGGAGCGGTCGTCGAACTGGCTGACCGATTTGGTGTCGCTCTTGTGGCCCTTATACTGGGCGTAGACCTCATAGTCGACGGCATTGGAGAGCGCGGGAAAACGATAAGTGCCGTCCGGGCCGACGATGTAAGTCTTGACGGCGCGAGTGCGCGTGTTGGTCACGTAGACGACGGCGTCGGGAAGAGGACTGTCCTGCGGGTCGAGTACTTTGCCGAACAGAAGGCGACCCACGGACTTGTCTTTCTTGTCGAACGCGGCGCCCACCTCGGCGCAGGACGGCGCGGTCGGAGTCACAACCATCGCACAGGCCAGAGTGACCGCCATGATCCCAAATTGTTTGCGAGTCATGCTGGTTGCTATTGTCTCACGGCTTTGCAGCACCGGAGTCGGGAGCACCAGCCTTGTCTATACCAGTTGGCTCTTCGACAGTTAGATGCAGTCCAGTGTCTTCGCGTTCGTCGTTGTAAATGTGGACAGTGACTTCCTTGACCAGGCGCAGGGGGCGGCCGTCGGTGGTTTTGAAGCCTTTGAGGTCGGCGGTGAGGAAGTAGTCGGATTCGCCGGTAGGAACGCGTTGGGCGAACTCGCCCATGTGGTCAGAGTAGACCTCCCACTTCGGCTTTTTGTCTTTGGCGCGGCGGATTTTTACGGGGACTCCGTAGACAGGATGGTCGTTCGGTCCCCAAACGGTGCCGGCGATGACAGCGTAGTCATTCTTGCTCTTGGGCGCGGGGGCGGCGAGGAGTCCCTCGGTCGAACTGAACGTCGCACTGAAGTTCGGTAGGAGAATCAGGATCGGCAGGAGGAAAACGGCGGAGCACAGCCTGATGAAAACTTGCGCCCGAATTCTAGGAGTAGTCACCGTCTTCGCTCTCTTCGACCTCTTCTTCGTCCTCTTCGACGTAGCCAGCTTCCACGGCCTTCAACTCAAGCGGACTGGTGGTGATGACTTCAAAGTCGGTGCCACACTCGGGGCACGAGATCATTTCGCCTTCGTCGACGCCGTCCTCGTCGACATCCAGATTGGTTTCGCATTCGGGGCACAGAACCATAAAGCCTCCCTAGCCGATTAGAGCCTCCTGATAATATTTAGATTCTTCCCGGCTCTTAGGTCAAGGGGCAGAGGCGAGGAACGAGAGAATTTCTGGAGGACCAGGAATCGCTGGTTGCGGTGGGATTCTTCTGGACGGGGGGTATCAGGGCATGCTCCATTTCCGCACGATAACACGCGTCACTGTGAGTCTGACTGCAGTCCTGCTGGCGGCGATGGTGTGCGAAGGCCAGTCTGCCTCGGAAACGAGGCTAGCAGCCGATCCGCAGATTGCGGCGGCGTTGCGGGGGATTTCGGCGCAACGGATTCAGGCGAATATCGAGAAGCTGGTCAGCTTTGGAACTCGGTCTACTTTGTCGGCGCAGGACGGAGCGTCGATTGCCGCGGGACATGGGATCGGCGCGGCGCGGGAGTGGATCAAGTCGGAGTTCGAGCGCTATTCGAAAGATTGCGGCGGATGCCTGGAGGTGAAGACCGACAGCTTTACCGAAGAGGCCATGGAACGCATTCCCAAGCCAACCGACATCACCAATGTTTATGCGGTATTGAAGGGCACGGATGAGGCGAACGCGAAGCGCATCGTGCTGGTGACCGGACACTACGATTCGCGCAACAGCGACAACTTCGATGTGACCGCGGACGCTCCGGGAGCCAACGATGACGGGAGCGGAACGGCGGTGAGCCTGGAATGTGCGCGCGTACTGAGCAAGATGAAGTTCCCGGCGACGATTGTTTTTCTGACGGTCGCCGGCGAAGAGCAGGGACTGAACGGCAGCCATCATTTTGCGAAGGTGGCGAAAGATCAGGCGTGGGATCTGGAAGCCGTGCTCAATAACGACATCGTTGGTGGCGACAAAAGCGCGGAGCAAAATCATTCCGTGGTGCGGGTGTTTTCCGAGGGAGTACCGGCAGCGGCCACGGAGCAGGATGTGCGGCGCATTCGCGGACTGGGCGGTGAGAGCGATTCCGGGTCGCGGCAACTGGCGCGGTACATCGCCGACGCGGGCCGGGTTTATGATGCCGGCGTGAAGCCGATGCTGGTGTTTCGCCTGGATCGGTATCTGCGGGGCGGCGACCATTATTCGTTCAACCAGCAGGGATTTGCGGCCGTGCGGTTCACGGAATTCCGCGAGGACTTTCATCATCAGCACCAGAACGTGCGGGTGGAAAACGGCATTCAATATGGGGATATGCTGAAGTTTGTGGACTTCGACTATGTGGCGCACGTGGCGCGCCTGAATGCGGCGACGCTGGCTTCGTTGGCAGCTGCGCCGGCGCCTCCGGCGAATGTGCATTTGCTGACCAAGGATTTGGAGAATGATTCGACGGTAACGTGGGAAGCTTCTCCGGGCGGGCGGGCGGCGGAGTATGAAGTAGTATGGCGGGCGACGACAAGCCCGGACTGGGAGCATGTGCAGAATGTGGGGAGTGCGACTCGCGCCACGCTGAAGCTGTCGAAGGATAATGTGATTTTCGCGGTGCGGGCCGTGGACAAGGCGGGGCATCGGAGTTTGGCGGTGGTGCCGGTTCCGGAGCGGTGAGGGTTTGCGAGGCTTCAAAGATCTCTGACTTCAAAACCCCCACTTCTCGCGCACAAAACGCGCGAGAAATGGGGCACCCGGTATCTATCCCATCACGGATCAGAATCGGAAAACCGCGCCCGTGGCTATGCGGAAGTTGGCGTGCTGGCCGGGATGGGCGAAGTATCCGGGGATGGGGTTGTTGTTTCTGAGATAGTCCACCTGCAAAATCCGAATGCCGAAGCGGCGAGCGAGCCAGAGGTCTGCGCCGCCGCCGACAGCCATGGCGAAGGTGGTGTCGGCATCGACGGTCACTGGCGTCGTTCCGAATGTAGTTCTGTAGCGCAGGCCTCCGAAGAGAACGTGGGCGTAGAAGTTGGCTTTGTCCAGCCTTGCGTTCACCCGCGGACCGCCCATGTAGGTTTGGATTCGATCTCTGGGACAGCAATCATTGCCTTGCGGGCCGTAGAGGCCGCCGAAATCCCCCTCGGCCGCGAGGTGCGGGATGAGTTTGAAAGCGGCCGAAGCTTCCCAACCATTGAAGCTGGAAAGGGTCCACGGCCCCGTGTAGGCAGGGTAGTAGTAATAGCCGACGTGGGAATATCCGCCGAAAACCTCGATGCGGTCGGAGTTCTGGGCGGCAGCATATAGAGAGAACAGGACAGCACCGAGCAGCAGCAGGTATCTTACTTTCATCACCGGCTCCTTGGCCTTCCTACATCTCATCCTGGGCGACATCGCATGAGTGGGACGACGAGGGCTTAGATTGGAACACTTGGGATCGACCCTGCATCTACTTGTCTTCACGCTGATAGTATTGGGAAGCGGGACCGGGCGGCAACGTTGCCTCGGCGCGATCTTTTTGCATTGCGGTCGGCGTTTCAGGACTGCGGTCGGGACTGCGCAAGATCCCCACGTTTCACGAAATAGGCTCGACATCGGGCACCCTGAGTGCGAGTAGAATTACACGAGAGGTTAATCAGTGCGGCGAACCGGCGAACCGATGACGTTGAGCTTGCCACCGTTCACCAAAGCGGTGACGTGGCTGCTGGGGATTAATACGGGCGTTTATCTGTTGATGGAATTGCTGCCGTTGCTCCGCCTGGGAGTTGTCCCGGTCTTCATCGGCTACTACTGCGCGTTGACGCCGGTTGACGTTGTTCATGGACAGATCTGGCAGCTCGTCACCTACAGCTTTCTGCATGCGGGCTTCCTGCATTTGTTCGGAAACATGCTGGGCCTCTGGATGTTCGGGTCGGCCATTGAAAGTGCGTGGGGCACGCGACGGTTTTTGGAGCTGTATTGGATCGGAGTCGTGGGCGCCGCGGTGACGACCGTGGCCGTCTCTTATTCGCGCATACTGGGAAATCCGGCTACTTCGACGATTGGGGCTTCGGGCGGCGTGTTTGCCATTCTCATCGCATTTGGAATGTTGTTTGGGGATAACGAAATCATGTTGATCCCGTTTCCCTTCGCCATGAAGGCGAAGTATTTCGTCGGCATTCTGATCGTGGTGACGCTGGCGTTCGCGATGTCTGGGGGCGGCCAGGTTGCGTATGTGGCGCATCTGGGCGGGTTGTTCTTTGGTTGGCTTTATACGCGGCGAGGGCCGAAGCCAGCGCTGGTGAACGTGGGATTCGCGGAACGCTACTACGGGATGCGCAATTCGTATTACCGATGGAAGCGGCGGCGGGCAGCGAAGAAATTTGAAGTGTACATGTCGAAGCACGACCGCCAGGTCCACTTCGACGAGCATGGGAATTACATTCCTCCCGATGACGACCCGCGCAAGGGGAACGGCGGGGGGAAGTCGGGGTGGGTGAATTGAAATTTACTTGTCATCCTGCGCGAGGCGAAGGTCCCTTCCCTGTTTTGTGTCCGCGACCGATCGTTGTTTCGGCGGTTTGGTGATGGAAACTCCTTGACGTGCCGGCGATGATGCGCGCTGCTAGGGGTCCTTCGACTGCGCGACTGCTCCGCTTTGCGAGGCAGTCGCTCCGCTCAGGATGACGGTTCCGGTTAGCGCGATAGGAATGCGGTGAATTCAGAAAGTACTGCGGCTGGCAGCGCTTCGCTCTTGCTCTTTCCCTTAAATCCCAGGTCGTGGCCGGCGCCTTCGATGGTTAGCAACTTCGTTTTCGCTGGGATCATTTTCAGGGCTTGCTCTAGTTCGGCGATCGTGCCGAAGGGGTCGCGGGTTCCGTGGACGAACAACGTGGGCGTGCGCAGGTCGGGGAGATGCTGGGTACGCTGCTGCTCGGGCTTGCGCGGGGGATGCAGTGGGTAGGAGAGCAGGAGCAGAGCAGAGACAGGCTCTGCGTTTTCTGTGGGCTCGGCGCAGAGCATGCTCGACTGGCGTCCGCCGTAGGAGTGGCCACCGAGGAAGAGGCGGCCGGTGACTATTTTTCTCATTGCGGCGAGCGCGTTCTTCAGGCCGGCGCGGTCGCGGGCAGCGTCTCCGGGGCCGGGCGGGCCGAAGGATCGTGTCTGGCGATAGGGGAGATCGCAGCGCAGGACAGAGTATCCGGCGGCGGAGAAAGTTTCGCCGAGGGCGATTAACAGCGGGGATTGCGCGTTGGAACCGGCTCCGTGAGAAAGGACGAGGGCGTCTCCGTTGGGCGAGTCAGGAACGTGGAGGTAGCCGCGGACTTTGGGGTCGGCGTTGTCGGCGAATTCGCGGATGGAGGCGGGCATGTCCTGATAGTTTAAATCCCCACCCTCATAAGTGTGCGTGCTATCGTTCTGACCAGGAACGGTCAAGGAGAACCGCTATGCGCGCTCGAAGACGGGTCGTCACGGTCGCGGTCGTTGTCTTTGCCCTGGCTGTGATTGCTGCGGTCGCATCGCCAGACGGGTCGTCTTTCTCTTACGGGACCATGCAAAGTTCGTGTGCGCCATGGGACGGACCCGCCATCGCGATCACGCTGACCATCGAGCCTGCGCAGTGCAAACGAATCGCGGGACCTTACGTCTCTCTCGCGATCTGGCGGGGAGTGCCTATCCATGCGGGGCAGGTCGTCAAGTTTGGTGCGGGCTCGGATGCGGGGTGGGGAGCCCGGTGCGCCAAGGAAGGTGACTGCAAGCCCGCGCAGTCAGGCACGATCATTTTCGACAATTATCAGGAACGCTCCAGCGCAACCGGACAGTACGAACTGCAATTCAAGGACGGCGGGACCCTGAAGGGCACTTTCGCAGTGAAGTGGTGTGAGGAGCGCGTGATCTGCGGATGACCTGGGGATAACCGGCGAGGATTATTTCGCGCCGTCGACTGGAACTTCGGTAAGGGTCTCGTAAACTTTTACGATTTGGATTTCGTTGCCCAGGCGGGCCCAGCGGCGTTGCAGTTCGGGGTCTTCGAGGGCGGATTGGCGGGCTTCTTCGGACTTCCAATAACGGAGTAGGACGTAGTGCGATTCGCGGTCGCGGTAGAGGAGGTCGCGGCCGTATCCCTTGCTCGCGACGATGGAGCTGAGTTCGCGCAGTGTGGCCAGCGACTCGGATTCCATGCCGGAGACGGGGTCCCAGATGGCCACGGAAAGTATCTCTTGCGACATACGGGGCGATTATAGCTTGCGCCGGCGAGCGGGGCGCGGCGAAAATCGCCAGCCTTCGACTTCGCTCAGGGCAGGCTTTCTCGCGCAAAGGGCGCGCGAGAAATGGGGCACCCGGCCAATACACCATCATCTCTTTCGCCCCTGCGGGGCTTGGTCACTTATTTGACGCTACCCACGGCTTGCGCCGTGGGCTGCATTCTTCCGCCGCTTCGCGGCTTTCTTTGCAGGATGGGCGATGCTTTCGGCTTCTTCGCTGGTGACTACGTGCAGGCGCATCAGGTTGGTGGAACCGGAGGCCTGGCGCGTGCCGGCGACGACTCCGAGGACGTCTGCGGGCTTGAGCAGGCCGCGGCGGACGAGATCCTGTTCGGCCATGGTGACCATCTGTTCGGCGGAGTGGGCCTGGCGGCAGCGCACGGGATGGACTCCCCAGTACAGATTCATACGATTCACCACGGGCGCGCTGTGAGTATAGGCGTAGATGGCGACGGGCGGGCGGAATTTTGAAATCATGCGAACCGTATTGCCGGTCTCGGTGAAGACGGCGATCGCGCCCATGGGCAAATCTTCGGCGGCGTGGGCGATGGATTCGCAGATGGTTTCGGCGATGGTGAGTCCGCGGTGCTCGCGGCGGCGGCGGCGGAACTGGACGAAGTCGTCCATGTTGCACTCGGCTTCGATCGCAATGCGCGACATGATGGAAACGGATTCGCGCGGGTACTGGCCGCTGGCGGTTTCGGCGGAGAGCATGACGGCGTCGGTGCCGTCGAAAATGGCGTTGGCCACATCGCTGGCCTCGGCTCGCGTGGGGCGCGGGTTTTCAATCATCGACTCCAGCATTTGCG
>DATKFH010000126.1:0-90533 GCA_035511455.1 Candidatus Sulfotelmatobacter sp.
TTGCTCTCGCTACCGAGGTAGCCAAGACGAAAACCCCTCCAGGTTTAAGGCGGGACTGGATGCAAGCGACAACATCCATGTCCCCACGGAGGGGGGAGGGGAGAATTTTTTTCTTGACATCCCCTTCTATAGGATCACTTAACGTGAACTACCGGGTACTTCCATGTCCTTATAGCGCCGTCCGTGCTCTGTAAGTCCTTGTATTGACGTTTTCAGGTGGATTCGGCGACTATTTGACTACGCGCTGCCGCGCTGCTAAGGCAGCCGGAGATCTGTTTTCTCGTCCACCACGGTGTTCCTGCGCTCGCCATCCTTGACAACATAAAAGATGCGCAGGTATTGGTGCATTCCGGGCAGGGGATCGCCTCCCATGCTGTAGTTGTCGATGAGTGATGTGGCCAAGATAACCGGCCAACACCTACTTGGGGCCTCCCGGATCCTTGAAATCGGGTGCAATTTTTGCCGGCCCGGCCGTTCTTCCTGAGAATGAATCCTTCGCTGGAACATCCCCCTGAAACCTATGTGCATCCCCAGAATAGTTGGAGTGAGGGTTGAACTATGAAAAATCCGATTCTGTCCGTTGTCTGGCATCTCAGGCGATTTGCTCTGAGACGAGTTTTCACTTGCCTTGTGGTTGCTTCGCTCTGCTGGGGAGCGGCCGCGCAAGCTCAAGAAAAGGTCCCGGACGCCCTACATGCCGCAGGCTGGGTGGTTATTCCGGTGGAGGAGTATCGAGTGCTGCGGGCGAAGGCTTATCCGGTGGAGCACGATCCGGAACCGCCTCCGGTGGAGGCGACACTGACGCGCGTGGATTATGACCTGCGCATTCCTGGAGATCTGGCAACGGGACGCGCGAGTCTCACGGTCGACGTGCTGAAAGATGGCTGGGTGCGCGTGCCGGTGCCTGCGGGGCTGCTGGTGCGCGAGGCCAGGCTTGATGGTAAGCCGGTGTCGCTGGTGCCGGGGGCGCAGGGCAAAGGTGGGGCGCACCTGGCGGCGCTTCTGTCGCATGCCGGGCGCTTTGTGTTGCTGCTCGACGTGGATGTGCCGGTGACCTCGTCTGCGGGCGATGAGAGTATTTCTCTGCCGTCGACGGAATCGGGGGTAACGCGGGCCGCGGTCGAGCTTCCGCGGCAGGGAGTGGATCTGAGAATCGGCGGAGGACTGTTGTCGGAAAAATCGGAGACCGCCGGGGAGACGAAGTGGCTGGTTTATGGCCACGGCAACGAGGCGTTGACGTTTACCTGGCGCAAGAAGACGGAGGACCATCACATCGACCTGCCTCTGCGGATGCGCGGGTCGCTGACGCAACTGACGAGCCTGGCGGAAGACTCGACGTCGCTGTACGCCGAAGCGTATCTCGAGGTGGTGCAGGGAGCGGCCAAGCAGGCGCGGATCCAGCTTCCACAAAATGTCACCATCAATCAAGTCGCGGGGGCGATGGTGGCCGACTGGGAGATGAAAGACGGCGAACTCGCGGTGACCTTCCTCGAACCGCTCGAGCACAACGTGCGCTTTGTGATCACGGGAGAGATGCGGCTGCCGCGCGATGGAATTGTTGATATTCCGTTGCTCCGGTTGCTGAACACGGAGCGCGACGACGGGGGGGTCGCGGTGGAAATCCTGGGCGCGGGGGAAATCAAGGGCCAGAAATCGCAGGGGCTGGAGGAGGCCGACGCCTCCGATCTTGGAGAAATGGTAGCGAGCCGGCAGTCGCCTGCGCTGGTTGCGTTTCGGGCGCGATCGGGGCCGGCAGGTGCGACGCGGTCGTTGAGCGTGAATCTGGCACGCTACGATACTCAGTCAGTTCTGATGGCCAATGTCGAGGAGGCTCGCTATCAGGTCCTGATGAGCGCCGACGGGAAAGAACTGGTGCAGGCGCGGTACGCGGTCCGCAACAACCAGCGCAACTTCGTGAAGGTCACGTTGCCGGCGGGGGCGACGGTGTGGAGCGTTCTGCTACAGGGGAAACCGATTCGGCCCGGTCAGTCGCCGGACGGCAGCCTGCTGCTGCCGCTGGAAAAGTCGCGTGGAGGAGAGGACGCGCCGGCGTTCGCGGTGGAGATTCTGTATCTGGCCAAGGCTCCGGCCTGGGAGGACAAAGGGCGCGAGAAGGTGACTTTGCCTGCGCTCGATCTTCCCATTTCGCGGACGGGACTGCTCTTGTACTACCCTCCTTTGTTCCGGGTGACGGCGGAGCCGGGGACGTTTCGGACGCAGGAGTATGTGAATCCGGCCTCGGCGGCGCTGGTGCCGACGGTCAGCGGCGCAATTGGCGGCTCTGGCGCAGGGACGGGATCGGGTGCGCCATCTTCAACGGCGGCGCCGCCCCAGCAGTTCGATCGACTGGAAAATTTCGCCAAACTGAAGTCAGCCGACGATGAAAAAAAAGATGCGACCCAAGCTCTCCTCGACACCTTCCGCGCCAAATCCAGCGCGGGAAGGGTAACTGGCATTCTGCCGGTCAATGTGGCGTTCCCCGCATTCGGACCGTCCATATTCCTTGTTTCCGAACTCACGAGCGAGAACCAGAGTCCGGCCGCCGAGTTCAGCTTCCAGCGCGAGAAAAAGGGAGGTGTGCGATGAAAAGCAGATTTCTGATGGTGCTATTGCTGTGCAGTGTGTGCCTGGCGGAAGAAAAAACCACGCTGCCATTGCCCGATCCGGGCAACGTGACGCTGACTCTCGACGAATACAACAAGCTGGTCGAACTCGCGGCCCGGCCGCCGAAGAAGCCGGACACTGCGCCGCTCCCTTATTCAATTCAGCACGCCGACTTGAAGCTGCACGTGGAAAACGACGGCGTGTGTGGCACGGTGCAATTTGACGGAGAGATCTTCCACAAAGGCGTCAGCAAAGTTCCGCTGACCAGCGGGATGACCGTGCTCGACGCCCATCAAAACGGCAAGAGCGTCCCGCTGGAGCAGGAGAATGGCACGCACGTGGCGTTGCTGCCGGGGCCGGGGGAATTCTCGGTCGCGCTCGAAACTGGATTGCCGCTGCGGATCGAAGCTGGACGGGCCTCGGTTCGTCTGCCAGTGCCGGCGGCGGGCAGCGTTCAGTTATCGCTGGTGATTCCGGGAGAACATACGCTGGCCAACATCACTCCCGGCCTGATCACCAGCCGTAAATCGGAGAATGGGCATACCACCATCGACGCCACGCTGGTTCCGGGACAATCGGCGAACATCTGGTGGGCGACGCGCGAAGTGGTGGCGCCTGCGGTGCCGCGCGAAGTCCGATTTCTGGCCGACGAGAAGACACTGGTCTCGGTGAGCGAGGCGGAGATGCGGGTGGCCGTGCTCGCCGATGTGAACGTGCTGCAAGGAGAGCCGGCGCAATTTCAGTTGGAGATTCCAACCGGATACCAAATCACCGGCGTGACCGGGGCTACGCTCGACTCCAGCGAAACTCAACCTGGCGGGCTGATCCTGAAAGTCAACGCGCCGGCGCAGCGGACGCATCAATTCCTGATTTCGATGGAGCGGGCCATCGATGGGCTCGAAGCGGACGCGCCCTTCCTCAGTTTCAAGAGTGCGCAGCGCGAGACCGGCGAGGTGCTGGTCGAAGGCGCGGGGACGATGGAAATCACGGCGAAAGAAGGTGGCGGCCTTAAGCGCATGGACGTCAAAGAAGCGAATCCGTATCTGCGATCACTGGCGCACTATCCCCCGCAGGCGGCGTTTCGCTATCACCGGCAGCCGAGTGAAACCCCAACGCTGGCCCTGGAATGGTTGCGGTTCCCGGATGGCAGCGTGCTGGCGGCCGTGGCCGAGAGTGCGGTGGTCACAACCCTGGTCACGTCGGAGGGTAAGTCGCTCACCGAAGTGAAGCTGATTTTGAAGAACCAGGCGCAGCCATTCCTGAAAGTTGCTTTGCCCGCGGGGGCGACCATTCTGTCTGCCGATGTGGCGGGCGAGCGCGTCAAGCCGGTGCAGGGACCGGATGGAAACCGCGTGCCGCTGTTGCGTACGGGATTCCGTCCGACAAGTTCCTACACGGTTTCGTTTGTGTTCATGCACTCCGGAGCTCCCTTTGCGAAGAAGGGCGGAGCGGAGTTGATCCTGCCCAACATGGACATCCCGATCAGCTTGCTCAGCTGGGAAGTTTTTCTGCCCCAGCAATATAAGGTGAAGGACTTCGGGGGGGACGTGATCGCAGCGAACCTGGTACCGGCGGCATTTCGCGAGGGAGTCACGATGAATTACCAAGCGGGAATGGAGGAAGCTGTGCCCAACCAGAAGGTGCAGGCGTTTCCTGGACAGATGGGCGGCTATGTTGTGGATCAAAGCGGAGCGGCCATGGCTAACTCGCGGATTACGATCACGAACTCAGCTACGGGAGGCACGAACGCGGCCACGACCGATTCTCAAGGGCGTTGGGTGATTGCCGGCCTACCCTCGGGAAACTACAAAGCGCGAGCCGAGGCTCCTGGCTTCAAGGCCAACGCGTTCAACCTCAACTATGACGCCGAGCGGCCATCGATGTACAACTTTACGCTCGAGATTGGCGGCGTGTCGGAAACCATCGAGGTGACTGCGGAATCGCCTCAGCTTCAAACGGACTCAACTCTGATTGGCACCGCCAAGAAACGCGACAAGAACCTCGCCTTCCACGGTAGCAACTCCGGCGAGTTGGCGGCGCTCGCTCCCGGAGTCCAAAATGGCGCGTCCGCAAACGTGATGGATCTGCAAAAGCGCGTGGCAGGAGTGCTGCCGGTCGCGATCGATGTACCGCGAGCTGGGACGTCGTTCAGTTTTGTACGGCCGCTGGTGCTGGATGAAGAGACAAAAGTGACTTTCAGCTATAAGAGCCGGTGAAAAAGGGCGGTCCCGGCGACGAACTTCCGTTTTCCTGCCGAAATTGGAGAATGGCATAGAATATCTTGTTCGCAGGGACCGCTCATGAGCAGTACCGAAGTTTGGAAAGCTTGGGAAGGCCGCGTGGTGGAGGGGAAGTTTCCGCTTCGAAGGTGGCTGGGCGGATCGGAGCAGAGTGCGGTCTTTCTCACGGATCGGCAAGGACGACGAGGGACCGAGAAAGCTGCCCTTAAGTTAATTCCGGCGGACGCTGGCGATGCGGACCGTCAATTGGCACGCTGGCGTGCCGCGGCGCAACTTTCCCATCCTCACCTGATTCGCATCTTTGAAACCGGGCGTTGTGGCATGACGCTTCTTTACGCGGTGATGGAGTTTGCGGAAGAGGACTTGTCGCAGATTCTTCCCCAACGACCGCTGACTTCGCCGGAAGTGGCTGACCTGCTGCCACCCATGCTGGAGGCGCTTTCCTACCTGCACGGAAAAGGATTCGTACACGGGCGCATCCGGCCGTCGAACGTGCTGGCGGTCGGCGATCAGTTGAAGCTGAGTTCGGATCAGGTTGCCCCCGCGGCGGACGCGCATTCCAGAAGAACGCAGCGTGACGTCTACGACGCTCCGGAGACGGCGGCTGGGATCGTCTGGCCGGCGAGCGATTTATGGTCCGTTGGCGCCACCCTGGTGACGGCCCTGCTGCAAGGCGTGCCTTTTTCGGGAGAAGGATCGCAAGGCGATCCGGGGCTGCCCAAGAGTTTGGCGGAGCCGTTCCGCGGCATTGCCCGCGAGTGTTTGCGCTTCGATCCGAAGCGGCGGTGCTCCGTCGGGGATATCGTCGCGCGTTTGCAGTCTCCGGGACGCTCCGTACCCGCCGAACCTGAGCTGCCGCCCGCTCCGCGACGGCGTATCAATCGGGGGCCGATCGCGGCTGGCGTGGCGGTGGCGGCCCTGGTGCTGGGATTAATTTTCTTCTTCGCTGGCGGAAAAAGTGGGCCATCACGCCCTGCGAGCACGACTCACCCCGCGCCCGAGACACCCGCTGCGGCGGCGCCGCTGCCGGCGCCCGCGGCGTCCATTCCGAAGCCGGCGGCGGAGCCAGTTAATCCAGCTAAGCCGGCTAAGGCTCGGTCTCCGGGGCAAGTCGTGCGACAGGTTCTCCCTGAGGTTTCGCCGAGCGCGCGGAACACGATCCGGGGCAAGATCAGGGTTATCCTGCGAGTGGACGTGGATGCCTCGGGCAAGGTAATGGACGCGAAGCTTACTTCGTCGGGGCCAAGCAGGTACTTCGCCAACCAGGCTCTGAAGGCGGCGCGGCAGTGGGAATTCTCAGCGCCGGAAGTGGCCGGACAGCCGGCGGCGAGTGCGTGGAGTCTGGTTTTTCGTATCGGGCGGAAGCGGACTCAGGTCGCGTCGCAGCGACTCAAGCGCTAGAGCGATTTCCGAGTCGCGGTTGGCGACGTAGTTTCTATTGCCATCCTTCGGTGCCAAAGAACGGCGCCTCAGGATGGCGAGACTGAGCCCATAGAGAGCTTTCGGGCGTGCCCTTTTCACACCAGATACACGATTGCGAAACCGCTCTAATCTCTGTCGGTCCGGCGCAACTTCCACACGATCTGCCTGGCCATGCCGAGAAGGACTTTCGCGTCCATGGCATCGAGTTTGAGACGCAGAACTAAGCGACGAACTTTCTTTTCGGTGACGGCATCCGTGCCCGGCTTCACATAGCCGCTGTGGTGTAGCGCGTCGAGCAAAGCTTCGGTAATTTGCTCATTGACCTCTGCCGTGGCCAGTTCAGCGGGGTGCTTCTCTGATTTTGGGGCAGGGCTCCGGGCTAGCTCGTACAGGCAAACGGCGACCGCTTGTCCCAGATTCATCGAGATGTGGTCTTCGCTGGTGGGCACGTTCAATAACCAGTGACAGTGGCTGAAGTCTTCGTTGGTGAGGCCGATTTTCTCCGAGCCGAACAGGAGGGCGACGCGGCGGCTTTGAAGATGGGCGTGGATCGTCTGGGCCGAAGTTTGGTCGAGCCCGTGTAAGGGATGATGCAGGACGCGATTGCGCACGGCGGTTGTGCCGACGACCAGCGCGCAGTCGGCCACGGCGAGGGCAATGGTCTTGAATTCTTCCGCTCTTCGCAACAGTTCCGATGCGCCAACGGCGGAGCGAGCCTCGCGAAATGCGACGGTGTAGGGATTCACCAGGCGTAGCCGATGCGCGCCGAAGTTGCTCATGGCGCGGGCCGCCGCGCCAATATTGAGGGGATTGCGCGGACGCACCAGCACAACGACGAGACCGTCCAAAGCAGGAGGCAAGGGGTAATTCTACGATAGCGCCCGGTTGGGACGAGAAAAGTGTGGAGCGGGCACTCTTGCCCGCTATTGTAGCGGTGCAGAAGAAGCGGGCAAGAGTGCCCGCTCCACACAACACTCAAACGGTGCGTCAGTTGGCAGGGGCGACCGCAGCATGTACGAGTTCTTTGCGCTCCGAATCAGCTTGCTTGGCCTCTTTACTGGCTGTGAGCGTCACGTCCTGCTCGCCGAAGCCGACGCCGATTTTCTTGAGGAAGGCGTTTGGCGGAGTGCCGCCGGCAAAAATCCAGACATAGTCGTTGGGAATTTCCTGGTGGGTGCCATTGACATCGAGGATGACAGACTCGGGCTTAAACTCGACGGGATTGGAGTTGAACAACACTTTCAGTTTCTTCGAGCGCATGAAATCTTCGATGCGCTTGGTGTTGCGCTCTTTAATACGGCTGAAGCGCTCACTGCGGTAAGAAAGCGTGACCTGGTTGCCGGTCTGGCTGGCTAGGCCCATGGCGGCTTCCACGGCACTGTCGCCACCGCCGATGACCAGGATTTTCTTGTTGATGTAGTGATCCGCCTCGATCAGGCGATACATCACCTTGGGCAGATCTTCGCCCTTTACGCCAAGCTTGCGCGGTTCGCCCGCTCGGCCCAGGGCCAGGATCACGGCCCGCGCGCGATATTGGTTGGTGCCGGTGACGATTGTGAAAATGCCGTCGGCACCCCTCTGGACGTCATCCACCTTTTCTCCAGTGGAAACGTTGAAGTCGGCCCGGTTGAGAATCATGTCCCAGAAGGCAAGCAGGGCTTCCTTGGAGAGTTGGAGCTTCTTGAACTTGCCGTACATGGGGAACTCGACCGGGCTGGTCATCACCAGTTTTTGCCGGGGATATTTGGCGACTGTGCCTCCAACCTCGTCGCGTTCGAGGGTGAGATAGTTAAGCTTATGCTCGATCGCGCGCAGGGAAGCGCTGATGCCAGCCGGGCCCGCTCCGATGATCAGAATGTCGTAAACCCCGGGAATCGGCTGGTGGGAACCATTCTCCTTGAACCTGCTGGCAACCAGATCGACACAGTCGCGTCCCTGGTTCACCGCATTCTTGATCAGGGCCAGTCCGCCCAGTTCTCCGGCGATAAACAGGTTGGGCACCGTCGTTTCAGAGTCAGGTGTGAGAAATGGCAGGTCACCAGCCATGCTGGGACTGGCCATCACCATGGTGATGGCGCCCACCGGGCAGGCATCTGCACACAGGGCGTGGCCGATGCACTTGTACCCGTTTACGATGACGGCCTTGGCGCCAATCATGGCGAGCACGTCACCCTCCGGACAAACGCTGGTACAGGTGGCGCAGCCGATGCAGTAGTTGGTGTCGATGTGGGGATGCTGCGCCTTGGGTCCCTCGGAAAACAGCTTGCCTTTTTCCACGGATTCGCGAGCACGGATTTCCCTTTTCTTCAGGTTTTTGAGATAGATCAGAAGAAAAATGAGGGAGATGAACCCGCCAATCGCAAATGTAATGATGTTATCCATCGCGCGCGGCTCAGAAGTACCCCAGAAAGAATTGCAACCCGATGTGAATCACCGCCAGCACGGCGAAGGCGTAGCTGAACGGTTTATGCACGATGTGCCACATGTGAAAAACCTTCTGCGAACGAGAGAGAAACAGGATTCGCTTCAGCAGCGCCGCTTCCTCGGCGGCAGCCTGGATCGCTCTTTCGAGTTCACGATGCCGCGTGCGGAGGAAGCCCCCCAGTGTTGCGGCCGACTCTCCGAAGCCCAGGGCATGACGGCGCAACGCGGCGACGCGAAACTTGCGGATTACGTCCAGGATCATCATGTATACCAGGGCAACCACGATGGGGAGTCGCTTGACCGCGTTTGCGTCGGGCATGCGCAACAGGGCGCGCAGGTCCGCTTCCGGCAACACGTTCTGCCTTGCCAGTTCCAGCGACAACTGCTCCTGTAACTCTTGGACTTCCTTCATCGATAGCTCAGCCGTGGTGACCTTGCGAGGAATCTGAGCGTAGAGATAGCGCCCGACCACTCCGCTGGCGGAGACCGCAAACATGATCCAGAAGGCCATGCCGGCGATGCCGCGGAACTTCAGCGTGGAGTGGAACGCAATAATGAAGGGCGCAGTCAGCCCCATCAGGATGTGAATATCGAGCCAGTGACGGGTGCTGCCTTTGGTTCCGAGCCACGTCCAGTGCTTGCGCAGGGGATACAGGAAAATGCCCACAAACAACGCAACCCCGACAAATCCCAGGTAGAGACCAATCGGGCCGCTGGGCCGGAGCATGTGGTGCTTGGCTGAAAAGGGACGGTCGATCGCCGACAGCTTGTAATAGTCGAAGCCGTAAAAGAATATGGCCAGGTTAGTGACGATGGCGACCACATAGAGGGCGTGGAGGCGCACACGATGGCGTCTCTCAGCATCCGGTACGACCCTCGTATGCTCGGCAATGCGGGCGGTTGCGGTGGCGGTGGCATTCGCGCTCATTTCTTAATCACCTGCTCCTCGGTGCTTACCGAGAATTTCTTGTATGAAGTAAAGTGGTGCAAGTTACGCCAGTGTTGCTTGGGAGTTTCAACCTCGACGCGCGCCTGGGTCGGGTACCAGTAAACCTGCTTCTCGTTAGGGAAAGGCAGGGGAGCAAAGTCAATCTCCGAATCCAAAGATTTTAACCCTACATCGGCCAGCGTGTCTGCAATTCCTGCATCGATCTTGGCGATGGCGCCGGTCTGGGGGTCAATCCATGCGGTGCCACCCAGTTCCAGGGGATACTCCCTCCCGCGCAGGGCCAGGGCGGCGGGAGACCTCATGCCCGGGACATGCTGAAAGGTGACCTTCTCTAGTCGGTGGCCGTCCACGGTCTCCTCACCGGCCAGGGTGAATTTGAAGGCCTCAGAGTAGATCGGATGGAATACGAGAAAGAGAGTGGCGAAGCCATTGCTCAGCAGCATCGAGGTGTTGCGGCGATCCCGCTTGGCCTCCTTCACGGGAATCCGCGACTCGGACAGGTTGAGTTCGCCGCCGTTGTTGGTAAGGATCACGAGGTAGTCATAGGTGGACTCTTCTTTGAGCTCGACCTTGTTGTCCTTGTTCAGCTTTTCCTGGCGGACCTGCTCGGTGCACTTTACATCCGAGAACTGATCCAGAAATCCTGAGGTCTGGCCGGCGGCGCGGGACAGCAGATCGTTCAGTTTCTGCGCGTCCGGAACTGGGGGCGTCGTGCCCGCCTGAGATATGCCCGCTGCAAACAGCGTCGTGAAAACAAGGACGCCTGACAGGCGGCGGGAGATTTGTGTAAGGCTTGTCATGGCCGTTCACCTCTCCTCTTGGAATCGAAGCGATAGCCCATCGAGAACATTAATTGGTCGTAGCTCAGGTCGCCGCGGTTCGTGGTGAAGTTACTTTGCAGATAGTAGTGCGGTCCCAGGGTGGTTTCGAAGGTTCCGGTCAGGAACTTGGAGCGAGTGTTGGCGGTGATCTGGGAAGCGAAGACCTGCTGGCCTACCAGAAGTTCGATCCGCAGCCGGTCGCTCAGTTGGCGCGAGAGGGAAAGAGCGTCATAGGAGCCGGTGCCAAAGGAACTACTGAACTGGGAGTAACGCAAATCGGCCCGCAAATTGATCCAGGGCACTCGGTTGACGGTAATGCCATACATTTGATTGAGCGAAGTCTTGGAGTCACCAGTGCCGCTGCTCCGGCCCAGATTGGTCGAGAGCCAGACCTGTTTGAAGATTTCGAAGCGCGCGCCGGCGCTAAATCCCTGGAACAGATACTTATCCAGCAACCCGGTGCCAATCAGGGTCGGATTGAAGGTCGGTACTTGGCGGAAGTAGTTGTAGTTTGCATCCAGTTCGAGCCGGGAGAAAGGGTTCACGCGCACGGTAAAGAAGTTGCGTCCCAGTCCGGCCCCGGGCGACGGCGTTTGGGAGTTTCCTTTGGGACTATCCAACTGCGCCGACTCGTAGACGGCAATGTCGCGTTTGTAGGAAACCGAATCTTCGAAGAACACGAACGGGTCGTTGGCCGCCCAGTTGATCATGCTCAACCCGGCTCCGGTAGTGGCGCTGTAGTGGAAGCCGCTGTAATCGCCGCCTTCGAAATTGATGAATGCTCCTCCGATCGCGCGGTCGGGGCTGTAATCCCACGACGACGGGTCCGGAGTGGAGCCGCCGAAAACCCCAAGCACGGAGCCCCTGGAAAGCCGATAGCCGAAGTAGCCTCCGTCGAGGGTGTCAAGGCTGGGAGCCCAAGGGAGGAACAGGCGACCAAATCCCGCGACCAGGTCGGAGTTGGGGTTATCGTAGGTCAAGTTCAAGTGATAGGTACGATTCAGCAGGCTCTGCAAGGTCTGCTGTGAAGCCGCCGATTCCTTGGTGAGCTGTCCGCGCCAATAGCCGCTGAGGTTCCAGTACGTTCCGCCAATCCGAGTCATGTCCCCGCGGAAGACCGCGGCCACGTCGGTACTCGTAACGCTGGTGAGGCCATGGCTGATGGTCTCAATCGTGTCGAATCCGATGCGGCCCCGCGCCCGGTTGACCGAAGGCAAGGGTGGCCGGGGTACCTCGGCGCGCACTTCCTCGTCAAGGGTGTCACCTTCGGTAAACGAAATCACAGCTGGATACTGCCGCGTGGCGCTCAGCGCCCGCTGTTGCACCAGAGACTCGGCGTCGTTGTTCGACAGGTAAGCGAGGTCGCCGACTTTGACCGGCCGCTTGGGAGTGTGGATCTCGGTGACGGCCGAAGATTCCGCCACGGCGGTGACCTCCAGTTCGGCCACCACTTTCGGATCATTCGCGTGCTTGCTGTCTCCCTGTCGCGCCGGCAGGTTGGAGTCTTCAACCTCCAGTTTCATGCCTTCGGAAAGACCCTGACCGCGTCCGCCCTCGAGATAGGCCACGCCTTCGGCGACGTATTTCACTTTGAACACGGTGCGGAGACTGGGATCGTCGGAGCGGGGGATGACCAAGGCCGCCTCAGGTGCCGCATCCGCTGGTGACGCGGATTCGTTGGTGCTCGGGCTCGGCGCGGTCTCAGCCACGATGGATGGCGATGCGGATTCGGGCGCTGGGGCGGCAACGGCCTCAGCCACGGGAGCCGGGGCCCCAGCCTTGGCAATTTCCCGTGTCTCGGTTGCCGCCGGTGTCGGGGCGGGGGCAAGAACGATGGCCGCGGGAGGATGGCGGTTGGCTGCAACGGTCCCGCTCGCCAGCGAAGGTGCTGCAGGCACTGCCGGCGCGAGAACGATGGCCGCGGGAGGATGGCGGTTTACGGCCACCATCCCGGTCGCCAGAGATGGCACCGCAGGCACCGGCGGCGCGGGGACCGTGGCCACTTCAACTTTGGGCTTCGTCACAGCCGGACTGGTGGCGCGCTCAGGAACGGCCGCAGCCGTGACCGGGGCTGCGGGCTCGGAAGTTTTGGGGCTAACCGCTGCTCGGTCGCTGGCTCCGGTTGACGCGGGTTTCGCAGCCACCGGGGCCGTGGACGCCTCAACTCTTGGACTGGCCAGGCTTTCACTGGGACGCGCCGCAATAGCTGGCGGGGGGGCTGGCATCGCAGGGGCGGCTGGCTTTGCCGCGGCAATCTGAGTCTGTGCTGCCGAAGCTGGGGCGGGGTTCTTCGCGGGAACGCTGGCTGGATGGCTTTGCGCGACCGACGGCGTGACTGGGGGCGCCACCTGCGGCGGCGGTGCGGGAAGCGGAGTGGCCGAGGTGTTGCCCGACGATGGCTCGAACGACGGCCCCGTCGGTGTCGGCGGCGGCGTGGGAGGCGGAACGTAGGCCGCTTTGTTATCGACAACCGGCGGCGCTGCCTCCCGCTTTCTGCGGAATACCCCTATCAGGTTTCCTGAGGTGGCAGCTACCGGCGCTCCGTTGGTCTGGAAATGCGCATTTTCTGCCGGGCCAACGGTAAGAATCACCCGATTGCCCTCGGTCCTCAACGTGTACGGATGCGCTTGGTCAAGATCGACGACCACACGGGTGATCATTGGTTTGGTGCTGTGCTGGCCGGTCCGCACGCGGCGAATGCCACCGGCGCTGACGCTTACGTTTTGTGTGCAAGCGTTGCAGGTGGTTCCGGGAAGGTCGATGAGAATTCGGTCGGGATTAACCGCGGTTTCGACCGACGCGACGTCCACCGAAGAGGTCAGCGTGACTTCGACGCGCAGGTCGGCGCCGTCCGCCACCGCAGTCACATGTTGCACCGAAGCGGTCCCGGTGCCGTTCTGGGCCGCAGCCCAGGACACCAAGAGCAGCAGGATCGCAAGATATTTTTGAACTCCAATCATTCTTAGCTAACACTCGCTGGCGCTCCCACTTGCCGCCTGGGGGATGGCGTTTATTACTATTGAGATAGCACGCTACGGGCCAAACGCCGGCCTTTAGCCGCCATTTCCGCTTGAATGGCACTGATAACAGTTAATGCTGTTGTAGACGTACCCGTTCACATTGGGGTGGTTGAAATTGTTCGCGTTATTGCCACCGTGGCAAGCGGTGCATTGGAAGATCGCGTAATTATTGGAATTGATGTGGCACGTGGAGCACACACCGTTGGCCCCGCCGTGCGTGATCGAGAACTGCGTGTACTGGGTGTGGTTGAAAGTGGCGTTGGTCCAGGCCGCCGTGGTGTGGCAGGTCGTGCACGTGGTCGGGAAGAACTGCGGCTGTGCCGAGTGGCCCGGGTTGGTCGTGTTGTTGTAATCGGTCTGATGGCAGCCGACGCAAGTGGTCGGCAGCGTCGTATAGTTGCCGTTGACGTGGCAGAGTGCGCATGCAGTGGTGGTATGCGCACCGGTCAGCGGGAATGCGGTGTTGTTGTGGTTGAACGTCGAATCCGTCCAGACCGTCGTGTCATGGCACAGTTCGCAGGTCTGCGGGAATCCCGCCGTCACGTGGTTGGGACTCGTGGTGCCCTGATAGTTTGCCAGGTGGCAGGTTACGCAGGCGGTGCTGGTCAAGTTGTAGTTGCCATTGATGTGGCAATCGGTGCAAGCGCGCGGCCCGACGGTGTGCGCTCCTGTCAGTGGGAAGCCCGTGCTGTTGTGGTTAAAGGTCGCACCCAGCCAAGTTGCCGTGGTGTGACAGGTGTCGCAGGTCTGCGGGAAATTCGCCGTCACGTGATTGGGATTGGTCGTGCCCTGGAAGTCCTTAAGGTGGCAGGTGACGCAGGCCGTGCTATTCAAACTGTAGTTATTGTTGACGTGACAATCGGTGCACAGTCGTGGCGGCACGGTGTGCAAGTTGGTCAGATTGAAACCCGTGGTCGCGTGGTTGAAGGTGCCATCGGTCCAGAGATTGGTGTCGTGGCAGTTCTGGCACGTGGTCGGGAATCCGGCCGCTGCGTGCGCCACCGGGGTGGTCGCGTTGTTGTAGTCCGTCATGTGGCACGACACGCAAGTTGTGTTCGTAATCGTGTAGTTGTTGTTGATGTGGCAGTCGGTGCACGCGCGCGGCGGCACCGTGTGACTGTTGGTCAGCGGGAAGCCCGTGCTGTCGTGATTGAAGCTGGCATTCAGCCACGATGACGTGCTGAAATGGCACTGGTTGCAGGTCTGCGGGAAGTTCGCCGTCACGTGATTGGGATTGGTTGTGCCCTGGTAATCCTTCAGGTGGCAGGTGACGCAGGCCGTGCTATTCAAACTGTAGTTGTTGTTGACGTGGCAATCGGTGCAAAGCCGCGGTGGCACCATGTGCAGGCCGGTCAGCGTAAAGCCGGTCGTAGCGTGGTTAAACGTGCCGTCGGTCCACAGGTTCGTGTCATGGCAGTTCTGGCACGTGGTTGGGAATCCCACGTGCGGCACCGGGGTCGTTGCATTATTGTAATCGGTCTGGTGGCACGACACGCAAGTTGTGTTCGTAATCGTGTAGTTGTTGTTGACGTGGCAGTCGGTGCAAGCGCGCGGTGGCACCGTGTGACTGTTGGTCAGCGGGAAGCCTGTGCTGTCGTGATTGAAGGTGGCACCCAACCAACTCGTAGTGCTGCTGTGACATTGTTCGCAGGTCTGCGGGAAGTTCGCGGTGACGTGATTGGGATTGGTCGTTCCCTGGTAGTCCTTCAAGTGGCACGAAACGCAAGTCGTGGTTGTGATGTTGTAGTTGTTGTTGACGTGGCAATCGGTGCACAACCGCGGCGGGACCATGTGATTGCCAGCTAACGTAAAGCCCGTGCTCGCGTGATCGAACTTGCCGTCGGTCCAGAGGTTGGTGTCGTGGCACTGTTCGCAGGTCAAGGGCAATCCCGCCGCCGCGTGGGCCACCGGCGTGGTCGCGTTGTTGTAGTCGGTCTGGTGGCACGAAACACAGGCCGTATTGGTAATCGTGTAATTGTTGTTGATGTGGCAATCAACGCACGCTCGCGCCTTGTGATTGCCGGTCAGCGGGAAGCCTGTAGCGTCGTGATTGAAGGTCGCATTCAGCCAGGTTGACGTGATGTGACAGACGTCGCAGGTCTGGGGGAGATTTGACGTCACGTGGTTGGGATTGGTCGTGCCCTGGTAGTCCTTCAGGTGGCACGAGACGCATGCCGTACTATTCAAACTGTAGTTGTTGCTGACGTGACAGTCGGTGCACAGCCGAGGCGGTACCGTGTGCAGGCCGGTCAAACTGAATCCCGTAGTGGCGTGATCGAACTTGCCGTCGGTCCACAGGTTGGTGTCATGGCACTGTTCGCAGGTGGTCGGGAGTGCCGCCGCCGCGTGGGCTACCGGAGTCGTCGCGTTGTTGTAGTCAGTCTGGTGGCACGAAACGCAGGCCGTGTTTGTAATCGTGTAATTGTTGTTGACGTGGCAATCCACGCACGCACGCGGCGGCACCATATGATTGCCGGTCAGCGGGAAGCCTGTGGTGTCGTGATTGAAAGTCGCATTCAGCCAGGTCGCCGTGGTATGGCAGGTCTCGCAGGCTTGCGGCAAGTTCGACGTCACGTGGTTCGGATTGGTCGTGCCCTGGAAGTCCTTCAGGTGGCACGAAACGCAGGTTCCCGTCGTGATGTTGTAGTTGTTATTGGTGTGGCAATCGGTGCACTGACGCGGCGGCACGGTGTGCATGCCGGTCAGAGCAAAACCGGTGGAGGTGTGATTGAATACCCCGTCGGTCCACAGGTTCGTGTCGTGGCACTGCTCGCAGGTCGTGGGCAATCCCGCCGACGCGTGAGCCACGGGAGCGTTCGCATTGTTGTAATCGGTCTGGTGGCACGAAACGCAGGCCGTATTCGTGATGCTGTAATTGTTGTTGACGTGGCAGTCGGTGCACATCCGCGGCGGCACCATGTGATTGCCGGTCAGAGGAAACGCGGTTTTCGAGTGATCAAAGGTCGCGGGCTGCCACGCGCTCGTGGTGTGGCAGGTTTCGCAAGTCTGCGCGAAACCTCCAGACACGTGGTTCGGATTGGTCGTGCCCTGGAAGTCTTTCATGTGGCACGAAATGCAGGTCGTAGTCGTCAGGTTGTAGTTCCCATTGATGTGGCAATCCGTACATTGCCGCGGTGGAACCGTGTGCATGCCGGTCAACGGGAAGTTCACCGTATTGTGATCGAAACTCGCCGGCGACCACCCGCCCGTCGTATGGCACTGCGCGCAGTTCGTCGGGAAGCTCGCCGCCACGTGATTGGGATTGGTTGTGCGCTGGAAATCCGCCATGTGACAGCCGACGCAGGTGTTGCTGGTCAGATTGTAGTTATTGTTGACGTGACAATCGGTGCACTGGCGCGGTGGCACCGTGTGCAGCCCGGTCAACGGGAAATTCGTCATTGTATTGTGGTCGAATTTCGCGTTTAGCCAGTTGTCGGTGCTGTGGCAGGTATCGCAGGTTACGGAGAACTTGGCGGTAACGTGATTGGGATTCGTGGCTCCGTTGTAGTCGGACTGATGGCACGAGAAGCACGCGACCGACATCGTCTCAAACTTGCTGTTGGCGGCGTTTTTGTGGCAGGCGTCACAGTCCACCGCCGCGTGAGCTCCGGTGAGCGGGAAGCGGTTGTTGTGATCCTGGATCTGCTGCACCGTGACATTCCATCCGCGGACCGTGTGGCACTGTTCGCAGTTGGCCCCCAATTGTCGCCGGTGAATATCGGCGTGGCAATCCTGGCAGCGCTGGCCCACGTTGCTGAACACCATCTTTTCGTGACACTGGGTGCAGGCTACTGACTGGTGCATGCCGCGAAGAGGATAGCGGGTTTGATTGTGATCGAATTCGGGGACCGCTCGGATCGGCCTCCATCCGCTCGCAGTATGGCAATTTTGACAAGGAATCGTGAGACTGCCGTGGGGGCTATGCGTACCAGCAGTACCAGCCGCTTGCGCCGGCACTCGCGCCGGAGATCCAGAAAGCGCTAGCAGCACAACCAGATTGAATATGCTCGCCGCAGCCAACATAAACTCGCCCCTTGTACCCTGAGTGTCCCTACTGCTTATTTCTCCCCATCAAACAGAAGGAAGGAAGGTGAATAAAAAAAATACAATGAGTGATGTAAATGCCAGCAATTGATCGTCCACTTAGGGTAAGCGCCGCGTGTATAGCTTGAAAAGTTACCCTAGTGCGTGTCCATAACGTCGGTCGGGCCATTGATCGGAATCCAAGCTGGAATCGATCCATTGTAAGTTCTGCCCTCCACCCAGCACTTTTTTCAAAGTTGTCGAAGTAAGTTGCAAGAAATTATCGGGCCCCAGAATCGAGGACATCACAAGACGGGTGGCTGCTACGGCGCAGAAATATAAGGCTTTTGAATGGCACATTATAAAACGCGAACGCCCGGTGGAAGGATACACAAAGGTTGTACAACCTTGCGAACACGACAGGGCTGAGTGTACAACGTTCTGAACGCAATGAGCCCTGTGTGTACACTTTTCTGAACGTATAGCCCAAAGCGATTTGCGGGAATCCCTGCCTAGGAGCCCGACGGCTTGCTCTTTGGAACGGGGATAGTGGGGCCGTGACATGCGGCACAGTCCTTGGGCGTCGGCTTGTAGAAGAGAACCGTCTTTTCGGCCACCACTTTCGTCAGTTTGTGACATTCGGCGCAGCCCACGTTCTGGTGCGCTCCCCGGAGCGGAAAATCGGTCCGCTTGTCATGGTCGAAAGTCGAAGGCTTCCACTTGATGCTGTTGTGGCAGTCGGCGCAGCGCGTGACATCGGCCTTCGCGAATTGCTTGCCGTGGATGTCCTCATGGCAATCCTCGCACTCGGTGGGAGCAGCCTTGAAATCCGCATGGATCAGCTTGGTATCAAGGTTAGGCGGCTTGTGGCAATCGATGCAGGCCGTCGCCTTATGGGCTCCGAGCAGAGGGAATTTTGTCTTCGAGTGGTCGAACGCCGACATTTCTTTCCACGATTTGGTGGAGTGACAAGCCTCGCAGCCTGCCGGGGAACCATCCGCGCGCTTTTGCTCCATGCGCTCTTTGAACTGGCCCTTGTGCACATCTTCGTGGCAACTGGTGCAGTCGAGATTCTTCCAGTGGTAGATCGCTGACTTTGGCTTGAGTTCGTCCGACTCCTTATGGCAGTCGGCGCAGGGCACGGCGATGTGCCCGCCGGTCAGCGCGAATTGCGTTTTCTTGTGCTTGGCAAGAGAGAAGGTCGAAGGCTTGTATCCATCCAGAGTGTGGCACTGGTCGCAGGCGTTGAAGTAAGGTGCGGTGACAAACTGTCCGGAGTGCTCATCTTTGTGGCACGCAGTGCACTTGTCAAACTTGATTTTGAAGAGCGTGTCCTTGCCTTTGGGGATGTGACACTTGTCGCAGTCCACGCGGGCGTGCCCGCCTTCGAGCGGATAGGCGCTGGTGGCATGGTCTTTCACTGTGTAGGTCGAAGGCTTCCAACCCTGCACGGTGTGGCAGGGGAAGCACTCGCCACCGCCATGACGTTTGGCAAACTGTCCGTTGTGCGGATCGGGCTTGTGGCAATCCGAGCACTTGTTGAAAACCAGAGGCTTCTTGAAGTCGCCGTTGGCGTGGCACTGTTCGCAACCGACCGTCGCGTGCTTGCCTTCCAGCGGGTACTTGGTTTTCGAGTGATCGAAATTCTGGTTCATCGTCTGCTGCGAGATTCGCTTCCAACCCCCGGTGCTATGGCAGGAGGAACATGCCTGGGTGAAGCTGCCGTGGTGCGGGTCCTGGTGGCAATCGGAACACAGGTTGAACGGAATGCCTGCGTACCGCGGCTTGCCATCGGGCCCGTTGGTGTGGCACTTGGCGCACTGCACCTGGGCGTGGAGACCGGTCAGCGGATACCGCGTCTTCGAGTGATCGAACTCGTTGCCAATCTTCAGCGACTTCCAATCTTCGTAGTTGTGACACTGCAGGCAATTCGGGCCCAGGCGGCCTTTGTGATAATCCTCGTGGCAAGGGACGCAGGAGGTGGATAGACCGAGGTACGTCCGGTTGAGATCCTTAATCTTGATGGACGCCCGTTCCTGGGGAGAGATCCGAGAGGGGAGGTGACACTTGTTGCAGTCCAGACCGGCGTGCTTGCCCTCGAGCACGTAGCCGGTTTCCTTATGATTGAAAGTTTTGATGTCCCACTTGATCAACGGGAAGTCGAGACCGTTATGATCGGAGTGGCAGCGGGCGCACTCCTGACTGGAACCCGGCGGGATGTTGTAAGTGGCGTGCAGACCCTGGTGGGAAGAGATCCGGGCCCCAATCTCGGTATGACATTCCACACACTTCAACTTGGCCTCGCCACCAAACTTGTGGCATTGGGCGCAATTCGTAGACCCGCTGAGGAACTGGTGCGGGCGGGCGAGGGGGCCGGGAGAAATCTGCGCCGAGGCTGCTGAGCGCGGTCCAAACAAGCACGCCAAGAACGCGGCTACGAGGAGGGCGAAGCGCAGAGTGCGCGGCCGGATGCTCGCAACGGGGCTCGTATTCACGCGCATCCCGCGAAGTCGCGCCAACAGTTCAGTCTTACCTTGCAACCACACCTCCGCGAAGGACTCGCATGCCCCTGCAGAATTTTATGATTATAGACAGTCTAGCCGTCGAAGACTAAGCGTGTCAGTCTCCGATGGGTGCACCTCGGTTACGAATTTGGTCCGGCGCGGCTAGGGGCGTCCTGCCCGGTGTAGTCCAGGTCTCGTCGTGCGCCCAACCGGGCAAAAACAAGGCGTTCTTGAGCACGTGGCCTTCCGCAGGTTCTCGTGACATCGTCTCGAAATTGTAAATAATATGTCAAAAGCCGGAGCTTCGGGGCGGTTTCGCCGTCAAATGGTTGTAAGCTTCGATGGTCGATCTTGCGGGGAGGCGCTTCGTGGGTGGCGCGAATTCTCACCGAGACTGAGGACACCTTTCTTATGGGCAATCTGGCAACTCCTTTCAGTGCGGACAAAACGATGGCTCCGACTGTTGCGCCTAGGCCTGCGGGCCGCATCCTTGTAGTCGAAGACGACCCAGCCGTGCAAAAGGCGCTGCGGCGGTTGTTTGAGACTGAGGGATACACCGTCGAGACTCAATCGGACGGGCGCGCGGCGCTCGACAGTTTTCAGGCCTCGGCGCCCGCAGCCGTTGTGCTCGACCTGCGCCTGCCCGGGGTTTCGGGACGCGACGTGTGTAAGGAGATTAAGGCCCTGGCTCCGACCTTGCCGATCGTGGTCCTCAGCGCTGCGAGCGATGTCTCGGACAAAGTACTGCTGCTCGAACTGGGCGCGGACGACTATGTGACCAAGCCTTTCAGTCCGCGCGAACTGTTGGCGCGGGTAAGGGCTGCTCTGCGACACACCGAGCGGAGTCCCGAGGTGAAGGTAGTCAGTTTCGGCGAAATTTCCGCCGACTTCAAAAAGATGGAGGTCAAGCGTGACGGCAAGCCTGTCACTTTAACCGCCCAGGAATTCAAGACGTTTCAGTTTCTGGTGCAGAACGCCGACCGTGTCATCAGTCGCGATGAACTGCTAAATGAAGTGTGGGGCTACCAGAATTATCCTTCGACGCGCACGGTCGACAACCACATCCTCAAACTGCGCCAGAAACTGGAAAAGGACCCATCCAGCCCGGTACACTTCCGCACCGTACACGGTATGGGATATAAGTTCGTACGCTGAATCGCGTGAACCCATCACCGCAACCCGGGCCGGGCTCTGAGACTGTGGCTGCGAACGGGCTTTTACCGCGTCTGCGCCTGCGGACGCGCTTCCTGCTCTCGATGCTGGTCATTACGGCGGGGCTTACTACGACCAGTCTGCTGCTGGTGCGGCGCAGCGTCGAGCGCAATGTGCGGCAAAGCATTTCCGTCAACTTGCGGAACTCGGTTAGCGCCTTTCAGGATTTCCGGCAGGAACGGGAATCTATGCTGACCAGCGACGTGGCGCTGCTGGCCGACATCCCCCTCACACGTGCCATTATGACCAGCACCGATCCCGTGACGATCCAGGACGCGTCGCAGGATGTCTGGCAGCACGTGCGCAGCAGCAGCGATCTATTCGTGCTGGTCGATCGCAGCGGCAGAGTGGTGGCCCTGCACACGAAGACTCCTGGCTTTACCCGGGAGGCAGCCGAGAAGTACTTTCAGCAGTCGCTCGACCAGGACGAGGGCAGTCACTGGTGGTATGACGGGCGTCATCTTTATCAGGCCTTCATTCAGCCCATTTACCGGGGGTCGGCGACCGAAGGCACGCTGCTCGGATTCCTTGTCATTGGCTACGAGATCAACGATCGGCTTGCGGCCTCGGTGAGTAAGGTTGCGGGCAGCCAGGTGGCGATTTCGTATGGCGACGAAGTCGTGGCGACGACATTCACCGGCGGGCAGATGCAAGGCCGAAGTGCGGAGAATCTGATTCCGGGAGCGACCCAGAGCGACCCGCGCGATGTCGAGATCGGCAACGAGCGTTTTCTGGCCACTTCACTGCAGTTGTCGAATTCGCAGACGAACCCCGTTCGCCTGAGCGTATTAGGCTCGTACGATCAGGCCACCAAATTCCTCGATCAGCTCAATCGTTATCTTCTGTTGCTGGGGCTGGCTGCCATCGTTGTGGGAAGCGGCCTTGTATTCTTCCTCTCGCACACATTCACGCGTCCGCTGGCGAGTCTGGTCGCCGGGGTGCGCGCTCTGGAGACTGGAGACTTTCATCATCCGCTCGATCCTCGCGGCGGAGACGAGGTGGCGGAACTCACGGGCACCTTCGATCGCATGCGCGCCAGCCTGCTCAAGAGCCAGCAGGATCTGCTTGAGTCGGAGCAGTTGGCGACGATCGGACGCATGGCCAGTTCGATCTCGCACGATCTGCGGCACTCGTTAGCGGCGATCGTAGCCAACTCCGAATTTCTGGTCGACAGCGGCCTGACTCCCGCGCAGCGCGAGGAACTCTACCAGGAAGTCCGCACCGGCGTGAATCTGATGACCGATCTTATCGATTCACTGCTGGAGTTTGCCCGTACGCGCGAATCGTTGAGTCCGTCCTACGGCAATGTCTCGGATGTCATCCAGCGGGCGGTGCAGGCGGTTCGCCTGCATCCCCGGCATCATTCCCGCTCGATCGACGTGTTGTGCAGCGGCTCAGTCTCGGGCTGGTTCGATGGGCGCAAACTGGAGCGGGTTTTGTACAACCTGTTGTTGAATGCTTGCGAGGCGGCGCCTGCTGTCGGCGGCGAGGTGGAAGTCACCGCCGCGGAAATCGGAGGCGCGATCACGATCTCGGTGGCCGACAACGGCCCAGGCGTCGCAGAATCCATCCGCAACCGGCTGTTTCACCCGTTCGTCAGTCACGGGAAAGAGAACGGCACCGGACTCGGTCTCGCGGTCGTACAGAAGATCGTCCAGGATCACGGCGGTGAGATTTCCCTGGAGCGCACGGCCCAGGGCAGAACAATCTTCCGCATTGTGCTGCCCCGGCGGGAACAGGATGCCATACGGCACGCGAATAATGAGGGACTGTCTGCTTTAGTACCCGCACAGGGGGGTGACGCCGGCGGTGCTTCGATTCCCCAGCCTGACATAGAAACGCGGTTCCTTTCTTGATCGCGTGCCCTGATTAGAGTACATAACTTGGGATGATGTGCAGGAGGAAGCTGTGAACAGCCTGAGAACCTCTGCGGTTCGCGGAGCCGCTTTGGCGGTTGCCGCTTTCTTCATCTTATCTGGCACGTATGGCCGGTCGCAGGAAGGTCCTGCTCCGGCTGCCCCTCCCCCGGCGGGTGAGACCGTCGCCAGCGTGCGTGAACTGCAAGATCAGGTTCGCCAACTGCGGATCCTGGTCGATGAAATGCGCTCCGAAAATGTGCAGTCGCGGGCCGAAATGCACCAGTTGCGGCAGGACCTGCAAGCCACGCGCGCTCTGCTGGAGCGGCCTGCGGGGAACCCCTCGGGAGCAGAAGGCAGTGTGCAAGCCGCGGCGCAAAACTCAACGACTGCCTCGGGCTCGGTCGCAGCAACGACGAGTGCAGGACTCGAAGAGCGCATTCAGAAGCTGGAAGATTCCACGTCCCTGATTGGTGCCAAGATCGACGAGCAGTATCAGACCAAGGTCGAAACTGCTTCGAAGTATCGAGCGCGCCTTCACGGTATCGTGCTGATGAATGCCTTCCGCAACGTGGGCGGCGCCGATAGCCTCGACTTCCCCGATTTCTCGCAGCTTGCTCCGCGGGGTGCGCCGCAGGCCTCATTTGGCGCGACCCTCCGCCAGTCCGAAATCGGTCTTGAGATTTTCGGGCCCGCCCTCGCCGGGGCTAAGACTTCGGCGGACGTCCAGTTCGATTTCGCCGGAGGTTTCGCGGCCACCGGCAACGGAGTGAATTTCGGAATCGTGCGAATGCAGACCGCGAGCTTGCGAATGGATTGGCAACACACCTCCGTGGTCGCGGGCCAGGATTCTCTCTTTGTCTCGCCGCTGTCGCCTACGTCGTTCGCATCGCTGGCAACTCCAGCCTTCGCTTTTGCCGGAAATCTCTGGGGATGGACGCCGCAACTTCGAGTCGAGCACCGCTTCTCGGTTTCCGACCAGCAGACCCTGACGCTGCAGGCCGGCATCCTGGACAACCTCGATTGGGAGTTTCCCTCCGATCCATTCTACCGTTACCCGCAAGCCGGCGAACTGTCTGGGCAGCCAGCGTACGCGGTGCGCACGGCCTGGTCTCGTCCGGTACACCAACGTCCTCTCAGCTTTGGCGCAGCGGGGTACTACGGGCGTCAGGACTGGAACTGGGATCGTTACGTCGACGCGTGGGCGGCGATGGCCGACTGGCAGGTTCCCATCGTGCGTCGCCTGTCGCTCTCGGGTGAGTTCTACCGAGGCCGCGGCATTGGGGGGCTGGGAGCGTCCGCCGGACGCTCGATTGTGTACGGCGGAAATCCTGCGTATAGGACGTCGCCGATTCGCGGCCTCAACACCGCCGGCGGATGGGCACAGCTCAAGCTTCAACTGACTTCCAAACTCGAGTTGAACGGTGTGGCCGCACAGGACGACGCGCTTACCAGTGACATTCGCGGCTTCGCCGTCGATCAGAACAATTTTCGTCCGATCCTGGGACGAAACCGGGGGGCCTTCGCGAACCTGGTGTTCCGTCCTCGCTCCGACCTGGTGTTTTCGGCGGAACTCAGACGATTACAAAGCTTCCCCGTCTATAGCAGCAGCAGCGCGACCAGTCAGGTCAATCTAGCCATGGGGATCCTGTTTTGAGGACACACTTGTTTCAGTTCCGATTCGTCGCGCGCTGGTTTATGGCCGAGTTCTTTGCCCTACTTTGCGTCATGATAGGGCCGGTGGGCGCATCTGCTCAGCAATCGGCGTTGCAGGCTCATGTGGAGTTGACCAAGAATGGTCATCGCATGAAAGACGCTTCCAAAGTTGTCGTCTGGCTGTCTCCGGTGGGCGGGACGGTCGAACTTCCACCGCAGCCGACGTCAGAGATTCCGAAGCTGGTGCAAAAGGACAAGAGCTTTCATCCGTCGCTGATTGTGGTTCCGGTGGGGGGCAAGGTCGAATTCCCCAACCACGATCCCTTCTTTCACAACGTGTTCTCACTGTTCGAAGGCAAGCGTTTCGATCTCGGTCTTTATGAAAGCGGGACTACGCGCTTCGTGCAGTTTGACAAGCCGGGAGTGTCGTTTATCTTTTGCAACATTCATGCGGAGATGAGCGCCGTAATTATTACGCTGGCCACGCCCTACTACGCCATTTCCGATGCGCGGGGCGAACTCACTCTGCCCAATGTTCCGCCGGGGCGGTACGCTCTGCAGGTGTTTCATTCCGCCGTGGCGCCCGACGCGCTCCGCGCGCAGAGTCGCGAGATCACGGTCGGTCCGGGCAATGGCTCTCTGGGAACCCTCAGCCTGCCAGTCTCTGACGTGGAGTTGGCCCACAAGAACAAATACGGGCGTGAATATGACCGTCCCGACCCGGATAGTCCTGCTTACGCTCGGCCGTAGGTCGCCGGTGGCTGCTTATGATTCGGATGGAGTGACGTCGGGCACGATCTTAAGTTCCAGCTTTTCCGTCCACCGTAGGACCGTCAACGTGCAGCTCACGCCCACGCGGACATCAGTCAGCAGGCGATGCAAGTCGTCCACGCCCGCCACCGGTGCGCCTTCCAGCGCCACGATCACGTCGCCGTCGCGCAGACCTGCACGCCGCGCCGGACTACCCTCTTCCACCGACAGCACGATTACGCCGGTCTCTTTCGGCAGATCGTAGAAGCGGACCACGCGTCGATGCACGGGCACGGTCTGCGCCGAAACGCCAATGTAGCTTCGGCGGATGCGTCCATCGCGCAGCAGACGGCTCGCAACGAACTTCGCCGTATTGATCCCGATCGCGAAGCAAATCCCCTGCGCCGGCAGGATGGTCGCCGTATTGACGCCGACGACGAGTCCGGAGGAGTCGACGAGCGGCCCGCCTGAATTGCCGGGATTGAGCGACGCATCGGTCTGGACCACATCGTCAATCAGCCTCCCGGAATACGACCGGAGCGACCGCCCCAGCGCGCTCACCACACCCGCTGTCACCGTCGACTGAAATCCATAGGGAGCGCCGATGGCAATCACGACCTGTCCCACACGCAGTCGCTGCGAATCGCCGAGGGGGGCCACGGTGAGCCCAGGCTCATCCACTCGGATCACGGCCAGGTCGCTGGCCGGATCGTCGCCGATCAAGGTGGCCGGCATGCGCCTTCCGTCCGTCGTCGTTACCGCGATGCGGGTGGCTTCGTGCACGACATGGCTATTGGTCAGGATCAGCCCATCGGGCGTGAATACGAACCCCGACCCGCCGCCGCGCTGCTCGCGCGGCTCGCCAGAGCGCGCGCGCCCCGCGGCCTGATGTACTTCGATGTGCACCACGGACGGGCTGACGCGCTCCACTGCGCTCGTGACTGCGGTTGAGTAGGCATCGAGCAGGGAAGCGTCGCTTGAATTGTTCGGACTGGCCGTGCCCTGTCCTGATTCTTCAGACAACCTGCCTACGTCGGCGAGATCGCTCAAGGGAGCCGCCTGCCCAGGTGCTGCCGAAAATACGGTTCCGGTTTCTTCCAGATTCATGCTGGATAGATGACGATCGATCCAAGTTGGATTCAGGCAGCGGAGCTTCGCTCCGCCGGACAGCCCCTGCGACAAGCTCAGGGCAAGCTTGGGCGGCTGCCCCTACATGGGTATCCATGGAGACGGCAAAAAAAGCCGGGACCATGAGAATGGTCCCGGCATCAGAGTTGGCTGGTTGCCCGGATAAAAATAGTTTTGCGCCGAACTTACCACCATCGGCACAGACTGTCTTGAACTTGAGTTACGCGCTGCGTCGCGGACGCACCGTCAAGTCCCGCACCTGAGTCAGGATGCTCGACATCTGCATTCCGTTCAGCTGCGACACAAAGGGCAGCAACTCCGCGATAAACTGGTCTTTCATCAATTCGCTGATTTCTTCCTGGCGGCTGCGTTCACCGCCGCTGAGCAGTTCGGGCACAGTAACCTCCAGTGCGCGCGCCAGCCGTTCCAGGGAAGACAGCGTAGGCGTGGCTTTCTCGTTCTCGATTTTCGAAACATAAGTGCGGGGCACGGCCATGCGTCCGGCCAGTTGCCGCTGGCTGAGCCCGTTGCGCAGGCGCAGCGAGCGGATCGAGGTGGCGAGGTTCAGGTGTCCGTGACCGTTGCCCGGAACCGGCATCATCACCGGAGTCGCGGCCGGCATGGGCTCCGGTTCCGGCTCCTCGTCCAGAGACGCGTGACAGCGGCGGCAATTGTTATTGACGGTGCGGAACTGAACTAGCAGGCAGTGATCGCAACGAACGACTTCCCTTGAATCTACCGGGGCAAGAGTCGTGGCCATCGAGTTGTGGGAGGGCCAGAGCGGGCGCTCCTTACGGCTAAGCGCTGGAATCGATTGGGGGAAAGATTCCCGCAGCAGGCTCAATCTGCGGCATCTACCCTGTGGAAGTCAAGGTTAAAATGCACAAAGCCCGCGAATTTCGCGGGCAAAACCCGATACGGCACACGAGAATAGCGAGAAAACCGGGGCAATACCATGATCGATCGCGAGTTCGCCTGGTGTTTACTAACTGAGTTCACGCAGTCAGAAAGTTTGCGCAAGCACGCAATAGCTGTCGAAGCCTGCATGCGTGCGTGCGCGCGCAAGTGGGGCAGCGGTTCGCCGGACGGCGAGAATCTCTGGGGCATCGTGGGTCTGATTCACGACTTCGACTACGAGCGTTGGCCTAGCCCGGAAGAGCATCCTTACAAGGGCAACGAAATTCTCAAAGAGCGCGGATATTCCGACGAAATCCGCCGCGCCATAATGTCGCATGCGGAGTACAGCGGCGTTACGCGAGAGACGGCGATGGAAAAAGCTCTCTTTGCCTGCGATGAACTGGCGGGGTTCATCACAGCCGTTGCCCTGATCAAACCTGGGAAATCTCTGGCTGAAGTCGACGCCAAGTCGGTACGAAAGAGAATGAAAGATAAAGCCTTTGCCCGCAAGGTGAATCGTGATGACATCATTAAGGGCGCAGCCGATCTCGGGGTTGAATTGGATGAGCACATCGCGTTTTGCATCGAAGCCATGAAGCCCATCGCAACGGAACTCGGCTTGGACGGCAGCGCGGCGAAAGCGGGATAGCTGCGCCCATCCCTGTGCTAATATCTGCTGTCTACCCGGATGGACAAGCCCGCATGGAGAAGAGCCAGCCGTGTTGTGTACCAAGTGCGCCGCCAATCTTCCTGAAGGTTCGCAGTTCTGTGTGAAATGCGGGCAGCCTGTGGGTGCTGCGTGGGCGACGACCGTTGCACTTCCGCCGGCGACAACCGTTGTTCTGGCGTGCAGCAAGTGCGGGGCAACCCTGCCGGAAGGCGCGCTATTCTGTTTGAAATGCGGAAAGCCAGTGAGTCTGTCGGCGAAGACCGCGCCTATCCCCAAGCCCGCCGCGCCGGAGCAGGTTCCATCGCAGGTTCCGCGACCAAAACGCAGGCTGCGACTGGTGCTGGGACTGGCGCTAGCGTTGTTTCTGGTCGCGACACTTTGGGCCGCGACCAGTGATAGCCCGTATGCACAGGGCGTCCAGGATTTAGTCGGGTGGAAGCACGATCAGGCCGTCGTGCAAACTCCATTCTCCGTTTCGGCGCACAACTTCCGCTATTACAAATTCTCATTGCCTCCCGGATCGACGAACGTGGCCATCGTTGGCCAGTTCTCCGCCTCAAGCGATGGCAACAAGAGTGGCGGCGACCGGAAAGCGGACAAAGACAACGCCGACAAAGACCCCGACAGCAACATCGAGGTCTACGTGCTCAGCGAACCGGCCTTCGTCGTCTGGCAAAACGGATATGCGGCCAGTTCCGTCTACGAGAGTGGCAGAGTGTCTCAAGGCACGGTCGAGGCGGAGTTTCCCACCGGGGCGGGAATCTATTATCTGGTTTTCAGCAACAAGTTCGCGCCCAAGGCAGCGAAAAGTGTGAACGCAACCGTGCTGCTGCGCTACAAGAGATGGGTGCCCGAGTCGTTGCGACAGACGGTGGATCGATTCTGGAATTGGTTTGGACTGTAGCAGGTGAAAGCCTGGACTCCTAGCGCGTGGTCTCTTCGATTTCCGAAATCCAGTCCGGGCGCTTGAGCACTTCGCGCGGCTTGGGACCGTCGGCGGCGCCCACGATGCCATCGTGCTCCATCAGATCGATCAGATGCGCGGCTCGGCCGTAACCGATACGCAACCGGCGCTGCAGCAGGGAAGTGGAGGCCTTGCCGAACTCGACCACCAGTTTGACCGCGTCGGGGTACATGGGATCGTCTTCGGCCTCGCCATCCTGGCCAGATTCTCCGGCGCTCGCGGCCGCCGCGTCGCGTTCTTCCTGCGGCGCTTCGAGGAACTGCTCCTGATATTCGGCAATGGCCTGAGACTTCCAGAACTCGACCACGGCGGCGATTTCCTTCTCAGTGACGAAGGGAGCGTGCAGGCGGTGTACGCGCGCCGACCCTGAAGGCAGATACAACATGTCGCCTTTGCCCAGCAGGGCCTCGGCGCCGTTGGCGTCGAGGATCGTACGCGAGTCGACCTTGGTGGCGACGCGGAACGAAACGCGAGCCGGGAAGTTTGCTTTGATCAGCCCGGTGATGACATCCACGGAGGGCCGCTGCGTCGCCAGCACCAGGTGAATGCCGACGGCGCGCGCCATCTGCGCCAGCCGCGTGATCGATTCCTCGACGTTGTGGGAATCGAGCATCATCAGGTCGGCCAACTCGTCGATGATGATCACGATGTAGGGAATCGGCTTGTCGTCGGCCGCTTCGGTAAACAGACTCGGCGTGTCGCCCTTATCGAACAGGCGATTGTATTGATCGATATTGCGCACGCCCTTGGAAGCCAGAAGCTTCAACCGCCGCTCCATTTCGCGCACGGCATTACGCAGCGCGTTGGCCGCCAGTTTGGGCTCGGTGATGATCGGCGTGTAAAGATGCGGGACGCCTTCGTAGTTGCCGAGTTCAAGCCGCTTTGGATCGACCAGAATCAGCCGCACTTGATCGGGCGTGGCCTTGTACAGAATCGACATGATCATGGCGTTGATGGCCACGCTCTTGCCGGCGCCGGTCGAACCGGCGATCAGGAGGTGCGGCATTCCAGCCAGATCGGCGGTGACGATGCGGCCGTTGATGTCTTTGCCCATCGCCATGGTGAGCTTCGACTTCGAGCCCATGAATTCCTGCGACTCGATGTTCTCGCGCAGAAAGATGATTTCGCGCTGGCGGTTCGGTACCTGGATTCCGACCGTGCTTTTGCCCGCCATACGCTCGATCAGGATGCTCTCGGCTTTGAGCGCGAGGCACAGGTCGTCGACCAGATTGGTGATGCGGCTGTATTTGATGCCCGCTTCTGGCTTGAATTCGAACGTGGTCACCACGGGGCCGGGGTTGATCTGCGTGACTTGTCCGTGAACTTCGAACTCGGCGTACTTTTCGGTGAGCACCTGCGCCAGCAGCTTGAGTTCGTCCGCGTCGACGGCTTGCTGCTCATCGGGACGCTGCAGCAAACTGCTGGAGGGGAGCTTGTATCCGCCGGCGGCGATGCGTGGCATCGTGGTCTTGGCCTTGTGTCCGCTGTCGCCCCGCTCGGCGACTTCGGGATCGGGGGCCGCTTCCGCGGAAGGACCCGCTGCAGAGAGTTCTGCCAGAACTTCGCCGGCCGCGGCCTGCGTGGCCGGTTTCGGCGGCTCCTCGGCCATCATGCGCTCGATCCCGGTGCGGCGCGGTTCCGATGCCGCCACCTGCTGCGCTCCCGCCGGCGGACGCGACTGGATGAACTGCGTCTTGACCAGCGGCTTCGAAATGCGGCGCTGCTCCAGTTCCTTTTGCTGACGCTTCTTTCGTCGCTCTTCCTGCCAGTCTTTGTAGCGATTCCAAAGAGCGGTCGTGAAGGCAAACCGCGTCGGCGCCCACAGCCGAATGGCCGAGAAGGAAAACGCGGTCGATAGGTACAGCGCGACGGCCAAAACCGTGGCGCACACGATGTAGGCGCCGACAAGATTGAGGTAGTGAATCAGAAAATCGCCAACGACGCGGCCCAGCAAGCCCTCGACGGGAATCACGTCCACCCAGCGCAGGTGTGTAGGCAAGAGCGCCAGCATGGCGGGGACGAACATCATCAACCAGATTGCTCCCAGGCTCTTGGCCAGAGGCGATTGCACTTTGCTTGACCGGAACCAGCGCGCGCCGAGAAGGGCAGGGAAGATCACCAGCAGGAAGGCGCCGACACCGAAAAACTGCAACAGGGCGTCGGCGGTATAGGCGCCGACGACGCCGATCCAGTTGCGGGCGGCATGCGAGCCGGTGAGCACCGAGGCGCTGTTCCACGAAGGATCGAGCGGAGAATAGGAAGCCAAGGCGAGGAACAAGAGGAGCGCGAAGACGCACATCAGAAAGCCGACCAGCTCGTTGAGCCGCCGGTTACCGGTGGGAACAAAAATCGCCAAATAGTCCATTTAGGCCGGATTCACACCGGAGACACAGGTGCAGTAATCGGCCAGAGCTTTTTCATTATGCCAAGAAGTGGGAGTTCCGACAATGCGGAAATCGAGGGTGGTTGCTTACAGGGTTTCCTGTACTGACATTTCTTCGAACGTCTGTGCCAGCGCCAGCAGTAGTGCCTGTGGATAGAAAGACGTTGCAAGCAACGTCTCTACGAGAGCTTTGCGGCGTACACGACTACCAAAGCGCCGACGATGATTCGGTAGACGGCGAATGGGGCGAAGCCGCGTTTGCGCACGTAGGTCATGAACCAGGCCACGGAGGCGTAGGCAACAATGAAGGAAACGACGAATCCGATGGCGAGCACGACCCAGCCATGGGGATCAATCTGCGAGACGCCGATGGGGTTCTCCCCTCTTCCGCGAAGCGACTTGTAGAGCGTATAGAGCGTGGCCGCGGCCATAGTTGGAATGGATACGAAGAAGGAGAACTCAAGCGCGGAGGCGCGTGACATGCCGGCGAGTTGCCCGGCAGCGATGGTCGACATGGAGCGGGAGGTTCCAGGGAACACAGCCGAGAAGATCTGGCAGAAGCCGATCCAGACCGCTTGCCCTAAGCTCATGTCCTCCATTTTCCAGGTGTGAATGCGGCCGTTGCCATTTGGGCCGGCGGCCTCGGCCTTGGCGTGCATGGCGTCGACAATCCACATGACGATGCCGCCGATCAGCAGCGACCATCCGATGATCATGATGTTTTCGAGATGCTTGCCGATCACTTTGGTCAACAGGAACGATGGAATCGCCGTAACCACGAAGGCGACGGCGGTGAGGCCGAGCGGATGGGTTAACCCCGTGCGATTAACGCTCTCGCCGCGCGGGAAGGTCGCCAGAAATTTGGTGATGCGGCTCCAGAAATAGACGGGGAGACAAGCGATCGCGCCCAGTTGGATGACGATGGAATACATCTTCCAGTAGCCGTCGGACAGGCTGAGGTGCAGCAGCGCTTCGGAAAGGCGCAAATGTGCGGTCGAACTGACGGGCAGGAACTCGGTAAGACCCTCGACAATGCCTAAGATCAGGGAAAGCAGGTAGTCGTTCAATCGTCCTCCGGGAAAAGTAAGGGAACAGTATCGCAGAAAAACTTTAGGCAAGCCTTAATGGAAAGTCGAAGAGGCGCCTCGCTCTCAGCGCGAGACACCCCATTCTTGTCATTCCGAACGGCGGAGCCGTGAGGAATCTGCTGTCCCGTGCGGCTCGAATGGTGCCAGCCAACAGCAGATTCCTCACTTCGGTCGGAATTCGAAACTCCTGAAGGTGTGCGTCAGTCCATGCGGATGGCCAACGGAACGACGGCGCTGCTTCAATCGCTCGCGTTGCCGAAGGTGGGAACGCCCTGCTGCACGTAGAAAATCAGCTTTTGCGCCCGCAGGGACCAATCGCTCTGGGGATACTGGGTTACGATTTTTTGTCCAAGCGCGAGGGCGCGGCTTTTCGACTCGTCGGCTTTTTTCTGGTTGGCTTCGGTTTTGTAGATCTCGATCAGGGCGGAGCGGCGCCAGGCCGCGTCGTATAACGCTTCGGGCGCGGCGGGGGACTGCTCGTGCTCGCTGGCGTATTTTTCGTAGAGGTCGGCCTCTTTTTCCGGACACTTCGACGCACCCTGCCAATCGCCGCAGAGTTTGTTGTCGAGCAGGTGGAAGGCGGCGAGATCGGCCCACTTCGTACCAGAAAACTTCTTGATTACCAGCTTCATCCACTCTTCGCCGATCTGGCCGCGCATATAGGGATCGCGCTCGCGGGCCGAGGGACGCGTCAGGACGTCGGAGCGCTCCATCTGCCAGCGGATGTCGGCGGCGCGGTAGAGGCCTTCGGCCGCCAGCGGCGATGTGGGGAACAGATCGTAGACGCGGTAGTAGAGACGCATGGCGTCTTGCGCGGCGTCGCGACGTCCGCGGCGGCGGCTGGCCTGATCTTCGGAGTCGGCGGCCTCGCCGTAGATGATCTTGTCTCCGTTGGGGGTGGTCATCGTCACCAGAGCTTTGTTGGAGACCCATCCCGTGATGGTTTTGCCCTGGGACTCCTCGTCGTCTTCGTCGGAGTCTTTGCGGGGTTCGCGCAGAATCGCTTCGACGTGAGTCCAGTCGCGGCTGGTGTCGATGATGACGAGCTCGTGTCCGCGTCCAGCCTCGGCGAGTTTGGCGGTGTCGGCGCTGGGGGAGACGCGGATGGTTTCCTCGTGGACCAGAGTGCCGCGCTGGGCTTGGGCAGAGGCGAGGTGAGCGGGGGCAAGGCTGGTCCACAGAAAGACCACAACGGCAAGGAAGGTGAGGCGAAGTGTCATGTCTAGATTATTGGCTGTAGAGACGTTGCGCGCAACATCTCTCTCGCCATCGTCCGAAATCCGGGTGCCCCATCCTAGCCGCGCCCTTTGCGGCTAGACCCTGACCTGAGCGAAGTGGAAGGGATGGGGATTTGCCAACAAGATCAGCGCAGTTCCTTCAGCATTTCCGGTTCGATATTGCCGCCGCTGATGATGGCTACGTTCAGCTTGGTGCTGGGCAACTGATCGCGACGGAAGAAGAATCCTGCAGTGGCGACCGCGCCGCTGGGCTCGGCTACGGTTTTCGGGTTGGCGGCGAGTAGTTTCATGGCTTCGCGAATTTCGTCTTCGCTCACGGTGACGATGTCGTCGACGTACCGCCGCATATGCTCGAAGTTAATATCGCCGATGCTCTGGGTCCGGAGTCCGTCGGCAAGGGTGCGCGAGACCTGCTCGGCGGGCCACTGGACGATTTTTCCAGCTCGCAGGCTGGCTTGGGCGTCGGCGGCCAGTTCGGGCTCGACGCCGATCACCTTGACTTTGGGGTTCGTGAGTTTGATGGCCGTGCCGACGCCGCTGATCAGGCCTCCCCCGCCGACGGGCGAGAAGACCGCTTCGACTTCGGGCAGGTCTTCGAGGATTTCGAGGCCGATGGTGCCTTGGCCGGCGATGATTTTTTCGTCGTTGTATGGGGGGACGACGACGTATCCGTGCTGGGCGGCGAGTTCTTCGGCTTTGGCCTTGCGCTCGTCGCTGCCGCGGCCGACCAGCACGATCTCGGCACCTAGTTTGGCAGTAGCCTCACGCTTTATCCGCGGAGCGTTGTTGGGCATGACGATGACAGACTTCACGCCGAGCGCGCGGGCGGCGTAGGCCACGCCCTGGGCGTGATTGCCGCTGGAGTAGGAGATGACGCCGCGTTCGCGTTCGTCGTCGGAGAGGGAAGCGATCTTATTGTAGGCTCCGCGGAGCTTGAAGGCGCCGATGGGTTGGTGGTTTTCAGGTTTGAGGTAGAGGCGGCGGCTGCGGTCGGCGTGATCAAATTCGATCGGGCGCGTGCGGACGGTGACGCCGTTCAGGCGGGATTGGGCGGTGTGCAGATCGGATATTGTGATCATCTTTGGGGACGTTTCAGTTGTGCCTATGGCACAGGGTATCGCCAGGGGCGGCTTTCCCGCCACTGGAAGTGGCGGGATATTTTCAGAGGTCCCTATGGGGCCGCGATCAAGCGGGTGGTTTTCTGGACTCGGTGCTGATCCGGGATGTTGGTGAATAGCCGGGCTTCGCCCGGCTGGACACCCGAGGGGCTGTCCCCACAGAGCCGGCTAAAGCTGAATCGGTGTGAATCCGTGAAAATCCGTAGCCAACTAGATCTCCAAAATCACCGGCATGATCAGGGGGCGCCTTTGCGATTGCTTGGAGATATAGCGCTTCAGGTCGGCGCGGATTTTTTCTTTGATCACGCCGTAGTCGGCTTTTTCTTCTTCGCTCGAATGCACCAACGTGTCTTCTACGATGCGCCGGGCGCCGTCCATGAAACCGTCCTCGCCGACGTTGAAGCCGCGGGTCACGATCTCGAGGGATGATTCCACTTCTCCGGACGCTTTGTTGATGGCGATAATGGGCAGCACGATGCCGTCTTCGCTCAAGTGGCGGCGGTCTTTGATGATGAGGTCTTCGACTACGTCGGTGCGGTTGCCGGAGTCGATGCAGACGCGGCCCACGTTGACTTTGCCGGTTTTGCGGGCCCCGAGTTCGTCGAATTCCAGGACGTCACCGCTCTCGATCAGCATGACTTTGCCGACCGAACCGCGCATGGCGGCGGCCATTTCGGCGTGCAGCTTAAGTTGGCGGTATTCGCCGTGGATGGGAATGAAGTAGCGCGGCTTGACCAAATTGATGATGAGCTTGAGTTCTTCCTGGCTGGCGTGTCCGCTGACGTGGACGGGCGGGGAGGTTCCGTCTTCGTAGATGACGTGGGCTTCGCGGCGGAAGAGGTGGTCGATCATGCGGTAGATCGTTTTCTCGTTGCCGGGGATGATGCGGCTCGAGAGGACGACCGTGTCGCCTTTTTCTATTTTCGCGTGCTTGTGGTTGTCGACGGCAGCGCGCGACAGCGCCGACATGGGTTCGCCTTGCGTGCCACTGATCAGCACGCAGACTTTTTCCGGAGGGAAATTTTTCATCTCGCCGGGATTGATGACCAGGCCTTCCGGCATTTCGATGTAGCCGAGGTCTTCGGCAATCTCGGCCGAGTTGTTCATGGAGCGGCCGATGAAGGCGACTTTGCGTCCGTGCTGGTGCGCGAGTTCGACCGCGAGGTTGATGCGGTGGATCGACGACGAGAAGCACGAGATGAACAGGCGGCGCTTGGTGTGAGCGAAAACCTCGTCGAACTTGCGGCGGACGGCGCGCTCGCTGGGCGTGTATCCCTTGCGCTCCACGTTGGTCGAATCCTGAAACAGGACCAGCACGCCCTCTTTGCCGTACTGGGCGAAGGTGTGCAGGTCGAAAAGTTTGTTGTCGGTCGGAGTGGGATCGACTTTGAAGTCGCCGGTGTGAATCACCACGCCGAGCGGAGTGTGGATCGCGAGGGCGACGCAATCGACCAGGCTGTGCGTTACCTGGATGGGATGGATGGTGAAGGCTCCAGCCTTGAAGCGCTCGTTGGGGCGCATTTCGCGCAGGTCGGCGGCGTCGAGCAGGCCGTGCTCGTCGAGTTTGTCATCCACGTAGGCGAGCGTGAACTCTGTGCCCCACACCGGGACGTTGAGTTCGGAGAGGATCCAGGGGAGCGCGCCGATGTGGTCTTCGTGGCCATGGGTGAGAATAATGCCGCGGACGCGCTGGCGGTTTTCGGTGAGATACGAGATGTCGGGGACGACGATGTCGACGCCGAGGAGTTCGGCCTCGGGGAACATGAGTCCGGCGTCGATGACGACGATGTCGTCACCCCAGCGGACCGCCATGCAATTCATACCGAACTCGCCCAGTCCGCCCAGGGGGATAATCTGCAGTTTTCCAGTTGGCATTGAGTAAGGATGATGCTAGCACAGGGAGTGAGTGGCGAGTGCGGAGTTGCGAGCGGACCCTCAGGGGCTAAAGCTCGCGTTATTTTTGTTGCTCTGTGCGGCACGTCTGAAGCCGTGCCCTTCCCAAAACATGCTGTTCGCGATGCCGGAGACACCTGAGAACTAAGAACTAAACTGAGGCTTCCTCCTAATGGCTTTCTGCTCGGCCGTGCGGTAAGGTTTAGTTAATGGTTGAGGAACGCAAATCGTGGCTACGGCGGCGGGCGGAGACGGCTCTGCAGAAGGGATTCACGCGTGCATACGAGACGGTGCGCGTGGATCCGGACAAGTTTCTGCTGCAACTGCGTGCCGCTTATCGAGTGCCGATCAGCGGATATCACGGCGTATTTTCCCTGGAGGTGGGGGAACTGGACGTGGTGGCGGAGTCTATTATTCGGAGCGCGATGAAGGTTGCTGCCGTCGAGGGAGCTGGCCTCGGGTTGGGCGGACTCATCACAATTGTTCCCGACCTCGGGATTCTTTCCGCCATCACGATGCGGACCATCCAGAAGCTAAGCCTGATTTATGGGTTCGAGTTCAACACGGACGACGAGGTCGCCGAGCTTTGGATTGCCGCGGCAAGCGCGGCGGGAGTGGACATCAGCCGCGAGTTGCTGGAGAAAGAAGTGGTCAACAAGTTCGTTCCCCGGGTGATTCAGCGGATTGCTGCACGGGCCAGCACGGAAGTGGTGGAGAAGTGGGCGGGGCGCGTGATTCCGCTGGCCAGCGCTGCCATCGGTGCGGGGCTGAATTACTGGTTCGTGCGGGCCTGGGGCGAGCGGGCCAGGACACATTTTCGGCAGCGCCATTTGCTGTTGCGGGAACGCACGCGCCAGGCGGTGGTCACGCAGCCGGCCCAGGCGAGTCTGCCGGCATCCTCGAGTTAGTCGCTGACTGGTTGGGCGTGAGGCAAAAAGCCCCGAGCTTTGCTCGGCGGACAGCCGGGGGCGGCTGTCCCCACACGAATGTTTCGGGAATATGAATCCCTTATGTTCGTGGCTCGAGGGCCACACGCCACTCTGTGTTAAAAAATAACAATGCCTGTCTTTTCCTGCTCAGCCATTCTTTTTGATCTGGACGGCGTTCTGGTCGACTCAACGGGCGCGGTGGACCGCGAGTGGCGCGAGTGGGCCGCGCGCAAGGGCGTTGATGGCGATGCGATCATGGCCATCGCTCACGGCGTGCGGACGATTGAGGTGATTCGGCGGGTGGCGCCGCATCTGGATGCCGAGGCTGAGGCTGCGGCAATCGAGAATCACGAGGCGGGCGATCAACGGGGAGTCACGGTCATGCCCGGAGCGGGCGATCTGGTGAAATCGATTCCCGATGGGCGGTGGGGCGTGGTCACGTCCGGGTCGCGGCTACTCGCCACGAATCGCTTGCGCTATTGCGGACTGCCGGTTCCTGAAGTTCTCGTCACCTCCGACGATGTGACACAGGGAAAGCCGCATCCGGAGCCCTATCTGAAGGGCGCGGAGGGGCTGGGGTTCGCACCGGGGGAGTGTCTCGTAATCGAGGATGCGCCGGCGGGCATTCAGTCGGCGCGCGCGGGCGGGATGAAGGTGGTGGGATTCACGAGCACGTATCGGGCGGAGTCTTTGCAGCAGGCAAATGCTGTGATCGAAAAGCTGGCGCAGATTCGGGTGAGTTCGAATGGGGCAGGGAAGTTGGTTATCGAAGCAGGGGAGTCGGATCGGTGCCGGGTCGGATAGTCTGCTTGGGGGTCGGTAAGACGGTTGATGCCGGTGCAAGGCCGCGCTTCCCCAATCGAACCTATATAGGAGCTTGAGAGTGACGCTAGACGGTGGAGATGCTGTGACCATCGAGTGGCCGGAAGGTATCGCCGAGTTGGAGGAATTTGTTCGGAGTAAAGGATTGCATAATATTTCGCGTGTCGGGGGCCTGTGCCTCACTCTGGGGGAGAGATACGGTAGCAGTACGGAAATGACAAAATTGCAGTGTGCGTAAGTGCGGACAGAGGATACGCGTGGAGCGCTCAAATATCAGATGTCGCTGCATGGGCTCAACAGTGGTGGGTCGCAAGTGAACTCCAAGAGTTGATAAGTGGCGGTTCGGAACTGGTTTCTTCTTCGAGTTGTAGCCATTCCGTCACTGACGATATGAGGATCATCCAGAAAACTGGGATAAGATCGTGGACGCCTTTGCTCCCCAGAATCGCTCGAGCACTCATACTGTACTTAAGAGTCTGCGAGCGGAACGAGCAAAGCGAAGGTTTGGTCTATAGACGGTGAAATTGGAAAAACTTTGTCTCACAACAGCTATCGCAACCAGTCTTCCAGTTCAATGCCACGGTCCGTTTTTTCGTCGCGATACTTCACGATGACCGGGGTGTACAGCGAGAGATTCCATTCCGCGGCGGCCCCTTTTTTCACGGCGCGCGATCCAGGAACGACCACTGCATTTTCTGGAACCTCCAGCGACGCATCAGCAGTAGCGCGGTAGACTTCGCCGCGCGCCAGGTCGTAGAGCGGAGTGGAGCGGGTCAGGATCGTCCCAGCGCCAAGGACAGCGCGCGCCCGCACCAGCGTGCCTTCGAAGATGCCGCAGTTGCCGCCGACCAGCACGTCGTCCTCAATGATTACGGGAGCGGCATTGATGGGTTCAAGCACGCCTCCGACCTGCGCGGCGGCGCTTAGATGGACGCGCTTGCCGATCTGGGCGCAGGAACCCACCAGCGCGTGGGAGTCGACCATGGTGCCTTCGTCGACATAGGCTCCGACGTTGATGAACATCGGCGGCATGCAAATGACCGAGGGCGCAACGTAGGCGCCCACGCGCACGGACGACCCGCCGGGGACTAGGCGTACGCGGTCGGCAACCGTGAATCGGCGGGCGGGGAAAGTGTCTTTATCCACGAAGGAGAGCCCGGCGGGCATTTCCACGAGAGCGCCCAGGCGGAATCCGAGGAGGATGCCTTGCTTGACCCAGGCGTTGACCGTCCAGCGGCCCTCGATTCTTTCGGCAGCGCGGATTTTTCCCTGCGTGAGTTGGTCGCGGAAATCGAGAAACGTGCGGAGTGCTTCGGGATCGTGCTCGACTTCGCCTAAAGAGGCCAGACGCTCGATGGATGATTTCAGGGAGGACATGGAATGGATGATTGTTGATGCCGATTCTTGCTTTGTCAAAGCGGAAGCAAGCAAGGTCCCTCCACTTCGCGCGCTTCGCTACGCTCCGGTCGGGATGACGGGATTGTGGGCGGCGTTACACGCACTTGCACTCGCTGCGGATGAGGATGCCGGTCATGGCGTGAGCGGTTTCGCGTGCCTCCACAACGGTCGTGTAGGGGCCGTGCCAGCGGGCGTGGTTTACGTCGTGGCCAGAGGGACGTCCTTTGCCATGGCTGCACTGGCCGCAGGAACCGCGGTGCAGGACGATTTTGTGCGGGCCGGCGGCCCAGTTTTCGTAAATGTAAAACTCTGCGGCTTCGGGCCCAGGGGCGGCGGGCCTGGTAATCAGGCCGACTTCGGTGGCGATTTTCTGCAGGCGCGAACGGGTATCGCGGCGCATGGGCAGAAGCGGCAGGCGGTAGACTTCTTCGATTTTTCCCATCATCGCGAGGACCGCCTTCACCGGCAGGGGACTGGACTCGACGAAGTTGGCCGTCATCAGCGGCAGGTATTTGCGCTGCAGGGTGCGCGCGGTGACCCAGTCGTTCGAGAGCGCGGCGCGGGTGAGCGCGGCCATTTCGTGCGGAATTTCGTTCGAGGCAACGGACACGACGCCGACTCCGCCCAGCGCGATCACTGGCAAGGTGACGGCATCGTCACCGGAGAAGACGAGAAATGTCTCGGGTACGGCGTTGATGGCTTCGGCAATCTGGGTCATGTTGCCGCTGGCTTCTTTGACTGCGGCGATGTTGGGGATTTCGGCCAGACGCGCCAGCGTTCCGGGTTCGAGGTTCGAGCCGGTGCGGCTGGGGACGTTATAAAGAATGACGGGCTTGTCGCCCACAGCTTCAGCGATGGCTTTGAAATGGCGGTACTGGCCTTCTTGCGTGGGCTTGTTGTAGTAGGGCGACGCCGTGAGGATGGCGTTGACCCCAGGGCGCGCGGCAACCTCTTTGGCTTTCTCGACGGCTTCGTGAGTCGAGTTGGAAGTGGCGCCGACGATGATGGGCACGCGTCCGGCGGCGACTTCGATGGTCGTATCAATGACGTGGAGCCACTCGTCGTGGGTGAGAGTGGGGGTCTCGCCGGTGGTGCCGCAGGGAACCAGGAAGTCGATGCCGGACTCGACCTGCCAGGCGACCAGGTTGCGCAGGGCAGGGTCGTCGATGGAGCCGTCCTGATGAAACGGAGTTACGAGGGCTGTGCCGCAGCCGCGAAGTTGCATAACTAATAAGATAGCGCGAATGGGGGGCGAGGGAAACTCGGTGGAGGGAATCGACGTGGACATAGAAATGTTGCCAGCATGAGTTCTGGAAATTTTGGACTGATCGGGCAAGCTAAGGTGGGGTCGGCAAGCCACCTGTCCAATGTGAGACGAACATCAATACGCTATTGAGTAAGGAGGAATTGCTGAGGGTGCAATCACCCTCCTGCGCTTACCCGCCGCTGTGGGAGAAATCCGCTACTTCGTCGATGGGCTTGCGAATGCTGATGAACCCTGCGCGGTGCTGTTACCGCGCTGATTGTCCCACAGTGTCGTGCAATTTCACTAGCGAACCGAACCGAAGTCTTTCCCAAAATGAAACATAATCGCTCGAAGACAATTACCCCCGTTACCGCACCCTAATTCCGAGACCCACCCCCGCTAAACAAGACCAGTGAACAGTGGCGGGCTTACTCTTCGACCGGAAGGCATGACCACGGGAAGAACCCGCTCACCAGTATCATGCCTGAGGAGAAACTGCGCGACGTTGAGAAGTTCCCTCACTCGGCCGATTCCCTCGAGCCCGAGACCTGCGGGAAGTAGCACGTCTCTACAGATGGCGCCACACGTCGTTGAAATCGTAGAAGCCTTTTTTTCCCAGGAGCCATTCGGCGGATCGGACGGCGCCTTTGGCGAAGCCGCGACGGGACTTGGCGTCGTGACAGAGATAGATGCGGTCGTGGAGGGATTCTAGGACGAGTTCGTGCAGGCCGACGACCTCGCCTTCGCGGAAGGAAATGATCTCGACGTCTTCTCTTTGGCCGCTGGCTTCGCGGACCAGGCGCTGGAGGGTGATGGCAGTGCCGGAGGGGGCGTCTTTCTTGTGGGCGTGGTGGCGCTCAAAGATCTGACCAGAATAGCCGTGGCGCAGGGCCGTGGCTGCGGCGCGAACTGCATCGAAGAAGAGATTCACTCCCACCGAAAAGTTAGCGGCGTAGATGAATCCGGTTCCGTGCTGCTCGACCATGCCCCGGATGCGCTCCCGTTCCCCGTACCAGCCCGTCGTCCCCACAACCATGTTCTTGCCCGCTTTGGTGCAAGCTTCGATGTGGGCGATGACGCAGTTGGGTGCGGTGAAGTCGATGACGGCATCGATGTCGCCAAGCTTCTGGTCGGTAAGCGCGGCGCCCGCGGCGTTTTCTTTCGCACCGACAACTTCGATGTGATGTTTGCGCTCGGCGGCCACCTCGGCGACCAGCGAGCCGGTTTTGCCTCGTCCCAGAATAAGTAAGCGCATGTTTCTCACCGAGCGGAACTTAGACAGATTACCTCAGCGCGTCGCCCCATGCGCAACCCGCCTGCGGGGAATACTGGAGTGACTCGCAACATCAGCGCATGACGGAGTGCTTTCCACAGCCTGTCGCCATCCTTCCGACAACAGCAGCCATGACCCCGGCATCCCATAGCAGCGCCGCGAAACGGGAGAGTGTGCATGAATCAGAATCAACTCTTGGTGATAGTGGTGGTCATCATCGCGGTCATTGTCGTGGCGGCGATCGCCTTCGTTACTTCTCGGCAGCGCCGCAGCGTGAAACTGCGGGAGCGGTTCGGGCCAGAGTACGACCGGGTGCTGCTGCAAGAAGGGGACCGGCGAAAAGCGGAAGGGGTGCTGGAATTTCGCGAAAAGCGCCGGGAAAAGTTCAAAATCCGTCCGCTGTCGGAGAGCGACAAGTCGAGCTTTGCGGTGCGGTGGAGGGAAGTGCAGGCTCGCTTCGTCGATGATCCGCGAGGTGCGGTTACCGTGGCGGACGCCCTGGTGACCGAAGTGATGCAGGCTCGGGGATATCCGATTGGCGAGTTTGATCAGCGTGCCGCCGACATTTCTGTGGATCATCCCATCGTGGTGGAAAACTACCGCGCGGCTCATGGGATTGCTGTACGTCACAGCTCGGGTCAGGCCAGCACCGAAGATCTGCGACAGGCGATGGTGCATTATCGCGTGTTGTTTCAAGAACTGCTCGACGAACGTCGAACCCAAAGGAAGGGAGCATAGCGATGGCGACGCCATTGAGGAAAGAACAACCGGATTTCAATCAAGACGGGGAAATTACAACTGCCGATCTGGCTCAGGGAAAGCGGCCCGTGAGTGATGCGCGAGGCCCGCAAGCCGTTGCGGCAGAGCGTGGCTTCGAGCCGCCCTCTGCGACCGCCGAAGCCACCGAACCACTGTTCCCGAGTAACGAGTTGGAAACGCTTCGCACGCGGTGGAAAGAGGTTCAGACGGCCTTTGTGGACGAGCCCCGGAAGGCTGTGGAACAGGCCGACGGCCTCGTGGCTTCAGCGATGAAGAGGCTGGCTGAAGTGTTCGCGGAAGAACGATCCAGGCTGGAGCAGCAATGGGATCGCGGAGACAGCGTTTCGACCGAAGACCTGCGCGTGGCGCTGCAGAGGTATCGGGCCTTCTTTGACCGGTTGTTGTCAGTGTAGTACTTACGAACCTTTAACCGCAATGCTCGCGAAGGACGGCCGCAAAGGACGCGAAGAAAATCCTTTGCGGCCTTCGCGTCATCTTGGCGTTCTTTGCGTTTAAAGTCTTCTTGCCTTTATGCGAAGACCTCTGAATCCAGCTCGGCAAAGAAAGTCTTGTGCAGGCGCTGGATCACGTCGGGAACCTCGTCTTCTTCGATGACGAACGTCAGGTTAATCTCGGACGCTCCCTGCGAGATCATGCGGATCTTTTTGTCGGCGAGTTCGCGAAAGACAAGAGCCGCGATTCCGGGCGTGTCGCGCAGTTTTTCGCCGACCAGGCAGACGATGGCTTTGCGGCCTTCGTATTTCACGTCGGCCAGTTTGGCGAGATCGGCGGCCAGGGCGGGGATCGCCTGATTGGAGTCCACGGTCAGCGAGACGCTGACTTCGGAAGTGGAGACCACGTCGACGGCGACTTTGTGGCGGTCGAAGGCCTCGAAGATGGAACGGAGGAATCCGTGCGCCAGAAGCATGCGGGGGGCGGCCACGTCGACGATGGTGATGCGCTTCTTGGCGGCAATGGCTTTGAAGATATTTTTGCCCTGGGGCGCGCGGGTGGTGATGCGGGTGCCTTCGCAGGAAGGGTTGCGCGAATTCAAAACGTAGACGGGAATATTTTTCTGAATGGCGGGCAGGACGGTCGCCGGGTGCAGAACTTTGGCACCGAAGTAGGCGAGTTCGGCGGCTTCGTCGAAACTAATGACTTTGATGCGGCGGGCATCGGGGCAGATCCTGGGATCGGTGGTCAGGATGCCGTCCACGTCGGTCCAGATTTCGATGCGGTCGGCGCTGAGCCCGGCGCCGAAAATGGCAGCGGAAAAATCCGAGCCACCGCGGCCGATCGTGGTGGTGATGCCGGTGCGGCTCGAGCCGATGAAACCACCCATAACCGGTACTTTCCCTTCGTGCAACAGAGGCTGAACTCTCTCCTGCAGCTTGGCGTTGGTTTCCTCGAACTGTGGCACCGCTTGCATATAGGCGCTGTCGGTGATAAGGACGTCGCGCGAGTCGACATGGGCTCCGTTGAGGCCGCGGGCAGCAAAGGCGGCGGCTACGATTTTGCTGGAGAGCATTTCGCCGAAAGCGGCGACGTGGTCGGTGGTGCGCGGAGTGATCTCGCCGACGGCGGAGATGCCGCGCAGCAATTCGTCGAGGTTTTCGAACTCCACACCGAGCTCGGAATGAAATTCGGTGAACAGCGCCGTGCCCAGAAGTTCGCTGGCGGTGTTGTAGTGGCGCTCCTGCAGAGAGCGGCAGAGCTTCAGGGCCGTCTTGCGCTCTCCGGCACCGGCGGCTTTGGCCATGGTGAGGAGCGTGTCGGTGACTTTCGCCATCGCACTGACGACGACAACTGGCTTCTGCGCCAGCCGGCCCTCAACGATCGAGGCAACGCGGTCGATCGCCTTGGCGTCTTCGACGGAAGTGCCGCCGAACTTCATGACGATCATCGACGTAGCGTCCTTGCGCCGGGACTAAGGGCGGCTGGGTTCGGATTCATCCCAGGTATCCCTTGGCCTTGAGCAACTCGGCATTCAGGACGGCAGCTCCGGCGGCTCCGCGGATCGTGTTGTGCGAGAGCACGGTGAACTTCCAGTCGAGCACGCCGCAGGGGCGCAGGCGGCCGACGACGGTGGTCATGCCCGCGCCCATGTCGACGTCGAAACGGGGCTGTGGGCGGTCGTTGGCTTCGACATAGACCACAGGGCGTTCGGGAGCGCTGGGGAGTTTCAACTCCTGCGGTTCCGCGCGATAGCTGTTCCAGGCGGCGATGATTTCTTCGGGCTTGGCCTTGGTCTTGAGACGGATCGAGACCGATTCGGTGTGGCCGTCTTCGACCGCGACGCGGTTGCATTGCGCACTCATGGCGAAGGCGCCGGGGATGACTTTCGAGCCGTTCAGTTGGCCGAGAAGCTTGTGCGTCTCCTCTTCCATTTTTTCTTCTTCATTGCGGATGAAGGGAATGACGTTGCCCAGAATGTCGAGCGATGCGACGCCGGGATATCCGGCCCCACTGACGGCCTGCATGGTGACGGCCATGACGGTCTCGAGGCCAAAGCGCTGGTGCAGAGGGGCGAGGGCAAGGACCAGGCCGATGGCAGAACAGTTTGGATTGGTCACCACGTAGCCGCCGGATTTCTTGCGCCAGCCTTGCACATCGATGAGCTTGATGTGGCCGCCGTTGACCTCTGGAATGACCAGCGGCACGTCTTCTTTCATGCGCAAAGCACTGGAGTTGGAGACCACGGCACAGCCGGCATCGGCGAAGCGAGGTTCGAGTTCGGCGGCAATGGAGGCGTCGAGCGCCGCGAAGATAACTTTGGGCGCACCCTCCGGCGTGGCGGGGGATACCTGCATTTTGGCGACGGGCGCGGGCACCGGAGTTTTCAGGCGCCAACGTGCGGCCTCCGCGTAAACCTTGCCTTCGGAGCGGTCAGAGGCAGCCAGCCAGGCCACCTCAAACCAGGGATGGTGCTCCAGCATCTGGATAAATCGCTGTCCGACGACGCCGGTGGCACCGAGAATACCAATAGGAATTTTGGGGCTCATACGGATGTTCGAATTTTATAACAATCTGGGAAACCGGCCCCGCACTTGAGTCACTGGAGTCCCGGTTTGGTGTGCCGATAAGTAAGGACGGAGGGACTCTATGCCCGAGCTACGCCAGAACCTTTTCACCAAGGAATGGGTCATCATCGCCGCGGGACGGGCAAGCGGCCGAGGAGTTGGCCACACATCGAGCGGCGCCCCGGTGGCGTCATTCGTGGAAACGTGCCCATTCTGTCCGGGGAACGAAAGCAAGACGTCGCCAGAGGTGCTGCGATCGTCGGCGAATGTGAGCGAGCCTTGCGCCGTCGGCGTGATCCCCAACCAATTCGCGGTATTGTCAAGCGACGTGCAGCCCACGCGCAACCTGCAGCCTTTGCGCCGGCGGATCAACCGGTTCGGCTTCCATGAAGTGATTATCGATAGTCCCGACCACGCGCGCGCTGCATGGCGCTGCTCCCGGATGAGCATGTGGCCAGCCTTCTGAGGGTGTGTCGGGAGCGCTACAACACGCGCAGCATTGACCGGCGGGTGAACCACATTATGATTTTCAAGAACCACGGAGCCGACGCGGGCGCAAGCCTGCAACATCCGCATTTACAACTGATTGCGACGCCGGTAATCCCCAGCCAGGTGCGTCATCGTTCGCATGAGGCGCTGCAGCATGATGACGCCCGGGAGTGCATGTTTTGCCACATGGTAGAGCGGGAGGTGGAAGATCAAACTCGCGTCGTGCTCCAGGGCGAGCACTTCGTAGCCATGGAGGTGTTTGCCTCGCCCACGCCGTTTGTCACGCACATCTTTCCTTTGCGCCACATGGCCAGCTTCGGCGACATCACCGACCTCGAGATCGCCGACCTGGCCCGGGTTCTGCGGACTCTGCTGGCCAAGATTTATGTGGGGCTGGAGAATCCTGATTTGAACTACACCGTGCGCAGTGGTCCGACGGAATATAACGGTGCCCGGCACTTTCACGGGTACGTGAGCGTGATCCCGCGGCTGAGGCGCGTGGCCGGATTTGAATTGGGGTCGGTAATGTTCATCAACAGCGTGTTGCCCGAAGCAGCGGCGGAGTTTCCTGCGCAAGGTGGCGGTGGACAAGGCGTTGGGAGCAGGGGCAGGAAAGTAAGAGCCGAAACGAACCCGCAATTAAGTGAGGACGTAGAGAACAGTGGCGCTTTCCGGCCGGGGGCTGAAGGCGTGAGAACCCGTGCCGTCACTGCGGGACTCGTTCCTTCCCGTTCCTTCCCCCTGCGCCTACCCAGGACTTACGTCCTGGGCTAAACTATGCCGCTGCTCCGCGGCTGGAGCTGGGAAGGTTTTGGCACCGCTCTCTCCCGAATTCGTTCTCGACACGGACCCTTTCGACCACTGTCGTCGAGGGCGCGGAGGCGCGGCTGAAACCGCGCCTTCCCTGACTATTTACTGGAACGTCCGTCCGGGTTGCCCAAACTGAGAGCTGAGAGCTATTTTCTGTGCGCCGGTTGACTGCCGATCGCATATTCGGTGAGGGGACCGAATTTTTTCTTCTCGGCATAGAGGCGCCAGCGGCGGAATACGATGCGCAGGCTGGCCATGACAGGAATGGACAAGTAAATTCCGAGGATGCCGGCGACTTCGCCTCCGGCCATGACACCAAAAATGGCGGCCAGGGGATGCAGTTCCATGCTCTCGCCCATGATGCGCGGAGAAGAGACGTAATCCTGAATCCCGCGCCAGACAAAAAGAAAAATGACCAGAGCCAGCCAGTGCGGGTAACCGGTCAACAGGGCCACGCTCACGATGATCAGTCCCGCGGCCAGTGGGCCTACGACGGGGATGAACTCAAGCAGTCCGCCGACCGTTCCCAGAACCAGAAAGTACTGTACCCCCATGATCGACAGGACGGCGGAATAGACGACCAGGGTGAGAGCGGCCAAAGTGAGTTGGGCGCGGATGAAATGCGCGAGCATATGGTTGAGGTCGTTGAGCACGTTTTCCAGAAATTCGCGCTGGGGACGCGACTGGATCGTGGACAAGAGGAAATCACTGAAGGCGCGCCCGTCTTTCAGAAAGAAGATCGAGAGGAGAGGGACCACGAACAGCAGCCAAGCCTCTTTGGCGACGTCAGCAACGCGGAGGCCGAGGCGCTGTGCCAGGTCGGTGATCTCATCCTTGTGACTCACCAGAAAATTTTGGACCAGTTCGGTGCTGGCGCGGCTCCAACCATGCTGCTCCCCAAGCTGTTGGGCAAGCTGGCCAGAACTGAGCTGGGCTAGTTGTGTGGGCAGCGCCTGCCCCAATCGCGCTCCTTCCCGCGTTACTTTCGGACCGACAGCTACAAAGAAGACCACGACGAGCGCCAGCAGGAAGGTGTAGATGATTGCGATGGCCAAACCGCGACGGCGCACCCATTTCACCAGATGGGTCACCAGAGGACTCATTAGGTAGGCGAAGAAGATGGCGAATAGAAATGCGATCAGGGTGGCGCGGGCGACGTAGAGAAACCCCAACCCCAGCGCGAACAAAAGCGCTGTGACCAACGACCGAGCCGTACGTGAGTCAGTCAGCAGCAAAAGATTTTCCCGGGAGCGACTTCGATTCCTGCGCGCCCAACGGCACTCAGTCCCGCACTACTTCCGTATCATCGGCAGGAATCGCCACCCGTATTAGTTTGAACTGATCTTGCGGATCCACCCACAGGTTCCACACAAAATTCTCTCCGGTCAGATTCAGGCGCAGCAGTTCGCGCTCGGCACCACGGACCGTTACTTTTTCCTTGCCCACCAGTTCCAACCGGATGCGCAGCGAATTGCGGTCCTGGGGCACGAGCACGCCGAATTCCGCCGGATCCTGCTGGCATTTCCAGTTTCCGCCTTCCGATTTGCAGTCGGCGGCGAGAAAGCGCCAAATGAGCACCTCGCGGTGAATGAAAAAATTGTTGTCGAGAATCATCGTCAAGCTGGGCATCAGGAAAGGCTGCTCGGCGGCTTTGGCGGATCCGGGGGCGGTGATTTTCTCGATCAGGAAATCATTATTGGGCAGCACATTTAAGGAGCCGCCCGAATCCTGGCTCCATTCGTAACGCAGCAACTCGCCGCTGGAGGTGATTTCGAGATCTGACTTCTGGCTGCCGGCCTCGGCTCCGGCCGTCTGCTTGAGTTGCGATTTGATGATGCTGTTGCCGTTTTGCTGCTGGATGCTGAACGTCTCCGTGACCACACGCTGGCCCTTGATGACGACGCCGAACGAACCGGAATCGACCACTGGTGTGGAAGCAGGCTTCGACTTGTCCTTTTTGTCGTCCTTGGGTGCGGCGTTGGTCCCGGCGGGAAATGCCGCCAGGAAAGTGGCCAGCGCCAAACCAAGAACCCAGCGTGCTGCGGTGTACGACTTCACTCGGCTTCTCCTGATTCCGTCCGGAGAGGCATCCTCTCCAGGCCCAGCTTCTCGGCGATTTCGGCTGCGATCGCGTCCACGGTGCGGCTGCCGGTTTGAATCTGCAGCGATGCTTTTCGATAGCTCTGACGCCGCGAATCGTAAAGCTGGCGAAACTGTTCGATGTCCTTGAGCAACGGACGCTCGGCCTGGGTATCGGCAGCCTGCTGACGGCACCGCTGCCACAATTCTTCGACCGGCGCATCTAGAAAGACCGTCGGTACGCCCGAGGCCTCGATCAACATAGCGACTTCACGCTGGGCATACGCCCCGCCTCCCAGGGCGATGATTCTGCGAACGCCACCCCGCAATTTTGCCAGAGCCTGCTCCAGGGCCAAGCGCTCGGCCCGACGGAATGCGGGTTCGCCCGAATCCCGGAAAATCTCCGCGATGCGACGCCCTTCGCGCCGTTCGATACGGTCGTCCAGATCTTCAAACGGCCAATTCAGCCGCTGCCCCAGGGCGCGCCCAACGGTGCTCTTCCCGGCGCCCATGAAGCCGACCAGGAAAACGGCGCCGCGCAGCGAAGAAACCCGTGTGGATCCGTTCGCGGACCGCACACTGGCACGCTTTTGAGCGCCAACCTTGCGGTTACGACGCTTCTCCGCGCGAGTCGAATTTCTTTTCGTTGCTATTTTGCAGAGCGTTTTCTGAGGTGGATTTTACCACTGAAGCTGCGCAGCACCACGGTCGATGATACGGCCGCCCGACCCATAGTACCCATGAAGGCACGCCCCTCCTGCACGGGGAACCAGGTGTGGCTTTTGGGTTGGAGAGGGATGTCGTCATGCACCTCGCCCTTGACGGAGCGAGCGCTCACATCGGCCGAGGTGCCATCGGGCACAGTGGCTTCGATGTCGCCGCTGTGGCTGGTCAGGCGGTATTCGCCGCTGCGGCCGAAATCACCGGTGTAGTTGATGCGGCCGCTGGTGGACACGACCTGCACCAGCGGTCCGTTGACCTGGTCAAGCGTAATGTCACCGCTGAGGGAATCGACTTCAACGTGGCCGTCCTGCACATTGCTAAGGGTGACGGGGCCGTTGACCGTTTTCACGTGAACGTGGGCGGCGGTGACATCGCGGACGTCGACGGTCGCTCCGGCGCCTTCCAGGGTCATATCACCATGGAGTTTTTCGGCGCGTAGCGGACCGGTGCTGGAGTGCAGAGTGACGCTGGCATCGGCGGGCACAAGAATTTCGTAGTCCACGCGCCCACTGGTGGCATCCGCCCCAGGCAGCAGGTGGGACTGAATCTCGATGTGATTTCCGCTCTGGTTGTTGTCGACCTCAACTTTGTCGGAATGGAGCACGGCGTTGATGACGACAGTGTTTCCGGTGGAAGGTTTGACTGAGATCGATCCGTAGGGATTGTTGACCGAGACACCAGCCTTCGATCCCACGTTGAAGTGATATTCCTTACGGCTCTCGGCGACTAGCGTTCCTGCGATCAGCGTGCCGATAGCTACGAGTTTGACTGTGCGCCCACTCATGTGACTCCCCGAGATCCTACATTATGGCAGAGAACGATCCATGGCCAATTCGAAAAGCATGGCCTTTTCCTGGTAAGCCTCCATTAGCGAGCGGCGGGCTTCCTCGTCGTTCGGATTGGCGGCGACAATGCCTTTTGCATCGAAAATGTACTCGTTGACGCGGCGAAGATCGTCTTCGTACTGGGTTTTCATCGCGGGGGCTTGTTGCGCGATCTCCTGCAGGAGGTCTTCGTCGTCGAGGCCCGCAATGGCCAAATCGGAAACGGGTTGCTCGGAAACGGGAGCCGGGGACGCGCTTCCTGCAATTGGCGGCGAGACGGAGTGCTGGCGAACATAAATTCCCACCGTAAACAGCAAAGCGGCAGCGGCGGGAGCCAACCATCGCGCCCACGCCCAGCGACTGCCGAGCGAGGGAATGAGCGAACGGCCGGTACGAGGGGCATGGATAAGCCCCTCCTGCCGCAAGGCGATTTCAATGGAATTCCACACCCGCGGACTGGGTTCCTCGGTGCCGCGCAAGTCGGCCGCCGCGGCGGCGATCAGTTTCAGTTCCCCGACCAAAGAAGAGCACTGGCGGCAGGTTCTCAGATGAGCCTGTTGTTCGGCGCTGCTGGCGTCTTCGATTTCTGCCAGGCTATTTTGCAGCTCAACACAATTCATACTGCTCTCTCCCCAAGCTTCTGCCGAACCGGCGCACTGTCCAAATCACTGTACTGCCGATTTCGGCTTGCTTGCCGTTGTTGCGCCCCTGCCGAGGTTACCGATGGTGCCAGTCTGTGCTGGCTCTCTTTGCTGCTCAAACACGGTCCACACTTTCAAACGGTGCTCAGGACTTCCCAGCCTTTTCGGCTCGATTGATCTTGAGCAGATCACGCAGCTTCATACGCGCTTTGTGCAGCTGCGACTTGCTGTTGCCGATGGAGCAGCCCACGATACCGGCGATTTCATTATGCTCATAGCCTTCGATGTCGTGAAGGACAAAGATCGTGCGGTAGCCGGGAGGGAGATCATCGACTGCTCTCTGCAATTGCAGCCGGTCGATGGATCCGGCCAACGCCAAGTCTTCTGCCCCGAAATCTTTCTTTGGTGAATCTTCTTCGCCGCCCTGCGTGGTCTCCTCAAGCGAAACCACCGGGAGGCTTTTCTTTCTCAGGTGCATCAACACAACGTTCACCGAGAGTCGGTGAAGCCAGGTGGAGAACGCCGACTCGCCGCGGAAGGTTGCGATCTTGCGGTAGAGCTGCAGGAACGCTTCCTGGGTTAAATCCTCGGCCTCGGCTGTGTTCGCCGTCATGCGCAGGCAGAGAGAATATACCCGCCGCTTGTGCTTCTCGTACAGTTCCTGAAAGGCCCGAGCATCGCCCTGCTTGGCCCTTTCAATGGCCTCGGCTTCGTTGAACTCTTCGTTCTGTCGCTGTACTCGGTCGGTCAAGATGTCTTTTCCGGCCGCACTTGCTCAGATGCGGCTAACTATCTTTGCGTTGTATGGCTTGCGAGTCGTGTTGCCGACACTATGGTAATGTCCGTATGCAGAATATCAGAGCCATTCTACGGAACTTTGGATTCCTCTGTTCGCACGCCACGCCTCAGAAATCCTTTGACTGCTCGGGTTTGAGAGACTCTGTGTTTCAAGGTCAAAGCCGATCCCGAAATTAGAGCCGATTCTTCGCAAATTGGTAACCGCTCCCCCGGGCTAAGCCGTACTTTTGGCGGTTGTAATCGTTTCTAACCCGTGTCCGTGGGGTCCGGTTTCGCGGATGCGTAGAAGAATCGAAAGGGCCATTCCGACGAATCCGAGGATCGAGAAAATCCACATGCCCAGAGCGTAACCGCCGGGATTGTCCAGGCTCGCGTGAGCGTAGTCGTTGGCCCACCCGATCAGCAGGTTCAAGAGGAAGAATCCCATCTGCTGAATGAGCGTCATTAAAGCATACGCCGTGCCCAGCCGGGATTGTTCTACGATGTAGGCGACGGAAGGCCACATGACGGCGGGAATCAGTGAGAACGCGATTCCCATCAAGGACACGGGGACGAACAGCGAAATGTTGGTGTAAGCCATCATCAGATAGACCGGCATCAACAAGAGCGAGCCGAACATCATGAACCAGGCGCGCTTGCCCACGTGGTCGACCAGCAGGCCGAACAGGGGAGTGGCAATCATGGCGGAGAAGGGAAGCAGGCTATTGAAGAAGCCAGCCTTCTCATGGGCCAGCACGCGTATGGCTTCCGAGGCCGCCACACCGCCGTGCGCTCCGAGGATCTTGTTGGTGAAAAAATCGATGGCGAAGGTACGGAACGGGAAGATGGCGGAGTAAAACGTGAAGCATAGGCCAACGACCAGCCAATAGGACATGTTGAAACGGAAAATTCCGCGAAACTCGAGCTTGTCAACCTCGCCGGCCTTGCCGAGCTCATATCTGCCTTCGGCTCGTGTCTCCAGCACCCAGTAAACAAGGGCCGTGGCCACGCTCAGCACCCCAGCTCCGACCGCCAGCAGGAGCGGTCCCTGCCAGCTTGCGGGCCCGTTGGAACCCGCTGGGTAGTAGACCGAATGAGCCCACGTCGGAGAGTTGTCGGCGGCTACCGAGGCCAGGCGGGCGATGGTCAAGTTGATGCCAAAGGCAAAGCTGAGTTCCTTGCCACGGAACCATTTGGCCAGCGCCGTGGTGGCAGCCACGATCATCGACTCAGCCCCGAGGCCCAAAACGGTGCGTCCTGCGATCATGAGGGGCGCCTTGCCTTCGGCCGCAGTCAAGGCGGCTCCCGTCAGGCACAAGAGCGCGAAGGCGGTCATTGCCTTCTTGGTGCCGATGCGGTCGATAATGATTCCACCGATGAGAAGAGTAAGAACCGCGGCCACACTGTAGCTGGCATTCAACCAGCCGAACTGGGTGGCGGAGAAACCGAGGTGGTCAATGAAGATCCGCTCCAGAGGGTTGATGCTGTCGTAGATGTAGTAATTCCCCCCCATGGCCACGCTGACGAAGATCAGAACCGCCCAGCGGTAGGACACTGGCGGTTGAGGACGCGAGGTTTGGTGCATCAATGGCCTTTTCCGAGCAGATTGAAGTCCGACGAAGACGAGCAGAGAAGATTAGCAGAACTCAGCTTCCCGCTCCTAGCTGCTGGCTGCTTGCCCTGCTTGCCTCTCCTTGCCTTGGGTGCTCCCAAGCCCACTGTCATGCTGAGCGGAGAGAGAGGAGCACGAAGCGATCGTCCCGCGGAGTCGAAGCATCCCTCCTGCAACAGGATTCCAGCCGTGGGAATCGCTCGTTCACGATGTGATGTTCCTTACAGACGGTCACAGCCCGATCATCGGACGATGTTCCGTGCCCGAGGATCCCAGATACAATGGCGTGTGCATCTTGGGCTGTCTCTCCCGCACTCTCTACATTGGGTTCAGCGGCCATCTTCACCGCCTCGTCTTCCCGCACAAATTCCATCATTTTGAGGGATTCACTGACCGGTACGGCGTGACGCGCTTACTCTACTGGGAATCGTATGACGACGTACACAAGGCACTTTCCCGAGAGAGACCAAGTAAAGGGGTGGACGCGGGCTAATAAGATCGCGCTCATTGTGCGGAGGAATCCCCCTGGGTTGATCTGGCCTCAGAATGCGATCCGGGGATGAAGTCGGAAGAGGGTAGGGATGGTTCGACTCCGCGTTGAGGATCGCTTCGCGCTCCTCGACGCTCCGCTCAGCATGACAAACGCAACTTTTAACTCCCTACGTACCTCGCATACAGGCTGCGCGCTACTCCGGTGTCGGTGGTGCCTTTGATGATGGCCCTTCCATCGGGGAACAGCGTCATCTCGTAGGGGTCACGCCAGAACTTGAGGACGAAATCGTTATGGCGGACGACGCCGTGCGGTTGAAGCCGGAGGTCCATCTCGGCGAAGTCAATGGGGCGTTGCCGCTCATGGATTTGCACCGAATTTCTGCCGCACAGGGTTATATGGGGACGCCCTTCACCGGCGAGATGAACGAAGTCTCGCTCACCGCAGGCACGGCAGCCTGGACGCGGCGTGGCGGCGGAAATCTCGGCTATCTCGTTGGTCCAGACGTCAACCGAGAGCAGAGTCCGGCGCACATGAGTCGCGGCGACGCCGCCCACCAGCAATTTGAGCGCCTCGGTGGCGGCGATTGAGGCCACCAGGTTCACCGCCGAATTCAGAATGCCCGAGGTTTCGCAAGTCTCCACCATGCCTCGCGGCGAGTCTGGGAAAATGCACGCCAGACACGCAGTTTGAGCGGGGAGAACGTTTAAGGTCAGGCCGTAGCTTCCGACCGCGGCGGAATAGATCCAAGGACAGGAGACGTTGACGGCATAGTCGTTGATCAAGTAGCGGGTTTCGAAGTTGTCCGTACCGTCGAGGATCAAATCCATTCCCTCAAGTAAAACTTCAATGTTAGCGGGGACCAGATCGTCGACGTTGGGTTCAACCACGACTTGGGAATTGAAGGCGGCGATTTTCCGTGCGGCAGCGATGGCCTTGGGCAGGGACTCAGCCGCGTCCTTCTCATCGAAGAGCGATTGGCGCTGCAGGTTGCTGGGCTCGACGTAGTCCCGGTCGATGATGCGCATCGTGCCGACGCCGGCGCGGGCCAGCAGGCCGGCGAGCGCCGAGCCAGTTGCGCCACAGCCGACCATGGCTAGGCGCGACGCTGCCAGCTTCCGCTGTCCTTCGGCGCCGATACCGCGGAACAGCACCTGGCGGGAGTAGCGATCAGGTTGGGCTGGGGATTGTCCTGCGGAATCTTCTTTCGAATCGCCGCCACTCGGTTGCGTCGGTTGTGTTTCGCGTGCCAAAGAGGTCAACCAGTACAACGCTCTAAAACCTTTATCATAAGTGGTTGGCGTTTGCACCTGTCGCTTGCAGCGCGCAGCCCCTGTTCCAGAGCGCAAGCCCGACAGAATTCGTACACAGAGAAGATTCGTACAACAGAGAAACGGGCGCGTTCCATCGAAATCAACAGAGCCCGGAACCTAAGGACACCTTTGCCGAGACAGTACACGACATTGCTGACCGCGTCGATCCTGCTGTGCAGTGCGGTCCAGTCGTCGGGGGCCGTCACACAATCGGTTGCGTCGCGGGCACTGGTGACTGCGGGTTCAGTGTCGCGCCCGAGTGCGAGTGAAGCGTCCGAACGTCAAGAACCACAGCGCCCCCCCGCAGCCGGCGTTTCCGGGTATGAGGGAAAGACGGTGCGGCTGATCCTGCTACCTGGAGTGCCCGATCGCGACCGGGAAAATTTTCTGCAGTTGCTGGCCCAGAAGGTCGGGCAACGGCTGGATCGCGACCATGTGCGCGACAGCATTCGCACACTGTATGCGACAGGGCGGTTTGCCGACATCCAGGCCGAAGCTGTGCCCTCGGGCGAAGGGGTTACGTTGACCTTCACCACTTCGGCGAATTTCTTCGTGGGCGCGGTGAATGTGGAGGGTGCTCCGACCCGTCCCACCCCCAATCAGATTGTGAACGCAACCAAGTTTCAGTTGGGGGAACTCTATAGCCACGACAAGCTAAACCGCGCGGTGGAGAACATCCGGCAACTGATGCAAGAGGGCGGCTTTTACCGGGCGCGGGTCACCGCCGAGACCACGTCGAACGCGGACACCCAGCAAGCAGACATCTTGCTCCACGTGACACCTGGGTCGCAGGCCCATGTGGGTGAAGTGAAGGTGACCGGCAGCTCTGGCCTGACCTCCGGGGAGGTGCAGAGCATTGCCCACATGGACGGCGGGGACCGCGTGACGGCGGCGCTGGTCAGCGGTTCGCTCCAGCATCTGCGCAAGAGATTTCAGAAGCAAAACCGCGCCCTGGCTCAGGTTTCGATCGCACAGCAGGAATATCACGAGGAGCGCAATGCCGTGGATTTTACTTTTCAGATTGATCCTGGCCCGGTAGTGCAGATTTCGGCGGAAGGGTACCACATCAGCCGCTCGGTCATGAAGAAAGAGATTCCGGTTTATCAGGAGAATGCGGTTGACGACGATCTTCTGAACGAGGGCAAACGGAATCTGCTGGATTACCTGCAAACGCGCGGCCACTTTGATGCCACGGTCGACATCCACAAAAAATCTGACGGCAAAACCATGCATGTGGTGTATGACATCGATCCCGGTGCGGTGCACAAGCTGGTGCTGGTGGAAATCAGCGGCAACAAGGAGTTTATGGATACGGCCAAGCTGCGGTCCTACCTGCAAATGCAGCCCGCCAGCCGTTTCTTGAGCCATGGCCGCTATAGCGGCACCCTGCTCAAGAATGACGTCTCGACCCTGGAGAGTTTGTATCGGTCCAACGGCTTTCGCCAGGTCAAGATCGAAAGCAAGGTGGAGGACGACTACCAGGGCGCAGACAATCACCTGGCCGTGCATCTGCAGATTGAGGAAGGACCGCGGACGCGGGTGGGAGAGGTGCTCGTGGTCGGCAATCAGAAGTTCGCGCGAGAGAAACTGCCGGAACTGAGCACGCAGCCCGGGCAGCCTTATTCCGAGCAGGATCTGGCAAATGATCGGGAGCGAATCCTCAACTTTTACTTTAATCACGGATTTCCCAACGCCGCGCTTGAGATAACCACCAAAGACTCGGCCGCGGAGCCCAATCGTGAGGACGTAACCTACACCATTGCAGAGGGCGAGGGCTTCACCGTCGATCGGGTGATGCTGGCGGGAACCGAACATACCCGCGACTATGTGGTCGAGCGCGAAGTGCAGGTCAAGGCAGGGGAGCCTCTCAGCCAGGAGGGACTGCTCGATACTCAGACCCGTCTCTACAATCTGGGCATCTTTAGCCAGGTCGATACGGCCGTCCAGAATCCGGATGGGGCGGATCCGCAGAAGAACGTGCTGGTGCAGATGCAGGAGGCGAAACGCTACACCTTTACTTATGGCTTGGGATTGGAATTCCAGACCGGGCAGCCGGCGGGAACGACGGCGCCGCAGGGAAGCACGGGCGTGAGCCCCAGGGTCGGTTTCGATGTGACACGTTTGAACGTTGGCGGGAGAAACCAGACGCTGACGTTTCAGTCGCACGTTGGGCGGCTGCAGCAGCGGGGTTTGGTGAGCTACACGGTTCCCAAGCTTTTGGACAGCGACAAGTGGAAGGTCATCTACACCGTCTTCTACGACAACAGTCTGGATGTGGCGACGTTCACCTCGCAACGGCTGGAAGGAAAAATCGACCTGCGCCAGCAGATTGGAAATTCCGGAGAGGAGCCCGGCACGCGGCCTGGGCCAAGTTCGATCACCTATCGCTTCGACTTCCGCCGGGTGAAGGCGAGCAACTTCGCGACAGATTTCTCTCCCGGCGAGATTGCACTCCTTTCGCTGCCGGCCAGGGTCGGGGGGCCTGGGTTCACCTACATTCGGGACAAGCGGGACAATCCGCTGGAAAGCACAAAAGGAAACTACTTCACGCTGGACGCGTTCGCTTCTTCCAGCTATTTCGGATCGCAAGCGGATTTCGGCAGGGCGCTGGCCCAAAATTCGACCTACCACGCGTTCGGTGGGAAGGGCAAAGCCGGACGTCAGTATGTGTTTGCCCGCTCCACCACCATTGGCCTGGAGCAACCGGCGAGGGGAACCAGGGTGCTGCCCCCGGGTGCGTGCCCGCTGAATACCACCTTAGAGTGCACCGACATTGTTACCATTCCGCTGCCCGAAGAGTTTTTTGCCGGGGGCGGCAACTCGCATCGCGGTTTCGGGTTGAATCAAGCAGGCCCGCGCGATCCGCCCTCGGGGTTTCCGGTCGGCGGCACGGCGCTGTTCGTCAACAATTCAGAACTGCGTCTGCCCCCGCTGACTCTGCCGTATTTCGGGGAGGGATTCGGGTTTGCGATTTTTCACGATATGGGAAACGTCTTTACAGCGCCGCATGACATGCTCAAGGGAGTATTGCGCTGGCACCAGGCGAACCCGAGTCTATGTCTGCCAGTGACCGTTAGTACAGGTGGTACCACGACCAATCAGTGTTTCAACAAATTCAACGAATCGGGATATGATTACACGTCGCACGCCCTGGGCGTGGGAGTGCGGTACAAGACACCGATTGGTCCGCTTCGGTTTGACTTCGGATACAATTTGAATCCGACCAGCTTTTTCACAGGTATCTTCGATCCAACGACCAAGAAGTTGACCGGCTATACCACGGAGCGCGGCCGGCATTTCAACGTATTTTTCAGCATAGGGCAGCCATTCTAATGAGACGAATTCCGGCGAAGATGACAGGCGTGGCGGCAGCGCTGACAGCGCTCCTGGTCGCGGCTGCGTTTTCTACGGCTGCACGGGCTGAGGTGATCGACCGCATCGTAGCTACCGTGAACGGCCACGTTATCCTGCAAAGCGATTGGGACGACGCGCTGCGCTACGAGGCTCTACTCAACGGCCGCGCCCCCAACGAGTTCACCGCGGACGAACGCCGCGCCGTGCTCGATCGCCTGATCGATCAGGAGTTGCTAGGGGAGCAGATGAAGTGGGCGGCCTTCCAGCATTGCACCGGGGATGAAGCGGCGGCCCGGCTCGCCGAGGCGCGAAAACAATATCCGGAGGCCGCCACCGACGAGGGCTGGCACAGGGTGTTGTCGAGATTGCAGCTGGCGGAGAAAGATCTGCTCGCGCGCGTCCAGACGCAGGTTGACGTCATGCGGCTCGTCGATGCTCACTTGCGCCCCGCGGTGCAGATTGACTCGACGACCATCGAGGCCTATTACCGAGATAAGTTCGTTCCGCGGTTGAAGCAGTCCGGTTCGGGCGAGGTTTCCCTGGCTGACGTCTCGGGCAAGATTCGCGAGTTGCTCACTGAGGAAAAAGTCAACGAATTGCTGGTTTCATGGCTGCAGACCCTGCGCTCAGAAAGTAAAGTGAGCATGCCTGTCGCAAACGCGTTTGCCGGCGAGGGAGTACAGTCGCAGTGACTGAGCCAGCCACCAGGCCGCGGCTCCGGTGGAAATACTTGCTGATCGCAGGCGGCGCCGGCCTCGTCCTGCTGCTGGGCGCTCTGTGGTATGTCACCACGGATTCCTTTCAAGCCTATGTCCGACGGCGGATGGTCGCCGAGGTGGAGCGAATCACCGGCGGCCGCGCAGAAATTGGAAGTTTCCATGTCATTCCATTTCGCATGCAGGTTGAGGTGCGCGATATCACCGTGCATGGAAAGGAGGCGCCCGGCGACGTTCCGCTGGCGCACGCGGATCATCTGATCGCGCACGTCAAAGTCATCTCGTTGCTCCGTACTGAGTTCGGATTCTATTCCCTGAGCCTGGAGCATCCCGTCGTTCACATCGCCGTCGCTCCCGACGGCACGACCAATGTCCCCGCCCTGAGGGTGTTATCGGCGCCTTCCCAGAATAATCTGCTGCAGCCGTTGTTCGCACTTTCGATTGATCACCTGGCGGTGCGGAACGGGCAATTGCTCTGGGCTGACCAGTCGATTCCGCTCAACTTCAACGTCGACGATACCGGATTGCAGATGGACTACTCGTACCTGCGGGGGCGATACGAGAGCCATCTCTCCCTGGGCAAAGTGGACACGCTGGTCGAAGATTTGCGCCCGTTTGCCTGGAGGACCACGGTCGACATCAGCCTGGCGACTACTTTCGCCGACATTAAATCGCTGCAGTGGACCTCCGGACGATCGCATCTGGAAGCCAGCGGACGCATCAGCAATTTTCGCACTCCTCGCCTCGACGCCAACTATGACGCGTACGTCGACCTGGGGGAAGCCGCGGCCATTGGGCGACGCCACGACCTTCAAGAGGGCGTAGCCGAGTTCAAAGGAAGCGGGCACTGGTTCTTGAATGAGTTTTCTGCCTCCGGCGCTCTCGCGTTGCGTGACGCAAGCTGGCGAGACGACCAGTTCATCGTCAGGAAAGCCAGCGGGACTGCCGATTACGCGATCACGGACGGGCAGGTCAAGTTGTCGAAATTACAGGGCAAGCTGTTCGGAGGAAGCGTCACCGGAGACGTCCAGGTGGATAACTGGCTCCACAACGTTCCACCACCGCCGGTGGGCAAGACGGCGAAAAAGGGCAATGAGAACCTTCCAGTAGTTAGCGCGGCTCGCCCGCGAAGTGTGAAAGGTCCCTGGCCCAAACTCCCTGGGGTGCGGACCGGAGTGGTGCATCTGCGTGCTCGCGATGTTTCTGCCGCCGACGTGGCTGCTGCGCTGAATGTGCCGGCACATCCGCTGGGGCGGTTTCGTCCTGCCGGAATCGCCACGGGCACGGTAGAGGCTGGCTGGAAGGGGTCGACGAAAGATGTCGAGATTGCATTCGTTCTCGACGTGAGCCCGCCCGCGAAAACGGCTGCGGGCGAGTTACCGCTAACGGCTCACGGGGCAGGCAAGTATCACGGCGCGAGCGATGCGCTGGAGATTACGCAATTCAATCTGTCCACCCCCGCCTCGCGAGTGCAGGCGGAAGGAACGCTGTCGGCTTCGTCGTCGCTGCGTTTTTCGGTCTCCACCACGAACCTCGAAGAATGGCGGCCGCTGCTGGCTGTGCTGGGCGGCCCTACAAAATTGCCCTTCCGGGTGGATGGCACGGCCGCGTTCAACGGCGTAGCAGGGGGAACTTTCTCCTCTCCAACGCTGGCCGGGACGCTGGTGGCGCAAGATTTCGAATTCACCCTTCCCGCGACTTCACGCACGCCAGAGCAACAGGTGCAGTGGGATTCGCTGGCGGCCAGTATTCAGTTTTCTTCGCGGGATCTTACGCTGCGGGGCGGCAGCTTGCGGCGTGGCGATACCACCGCCGACTTTGATGTCAGCGCATTGCTGCAAAAGGGACAATTCACCCAATACAGTCCTTACAATGCGCGGATCAACCTGCATCATGTCGACGTCGCTTCGACGGCAGCGCTGGCGGGATTCGACTATCCCGTTACCGGCACGGCCGACGTTTCGCTACAGATTACCGGGACCCGGGCCGCTCCACGCGTGCAAGGACACATCCACGCAGCGGATGCCTCGGCGTACGGTGAGTCAATCGAGAAGTTCGAGGCCGATCTGCACACCGTGGAGGGAGAAACCGAGCTCAGCAACATCCAGCTCACCCATCAAGATGCTTCCATGAGCGGCGATGCAGCCTTTACACCCGAGACCCGGGCCTTCCGGCTTGACCTTCGAGGACAGAATTTCGATTTGGCACGCGTGCGCCAGATTCATCTCGACGAGTTGCGGGTGGACGGCCGTGCCGATTTTACTCTGCGAGGATCTGGAACGCTCGATGCCCCGGTGATCAACGCCGGAGTTCATGTTCGCGATCTCACGCTGGATGGTGAACTGGCGGGCGGGTTCGATCTCGAAACCGTAACCAGAGATGGCGAACTGCGCGTGACCGGGCGCTCGGAGTTCACACGCGGAAAGCTCTCACTGGAAGGCACGGTGGGCATGCGCGGCGATTATCCCGCGAACATTGATGCGCGTCTCGATCATCTCGATCTCGATGCTCTCTGGCGCGCCTATCTGGGCGGGCAACTGACGGGGCATTCTGCGGTCGCCGGAACGGTTGCGATGCAGGGGCCATTGCGCTATCCGCGGCAATGGACCCTCAACGGCGAACTGGCCGACGTTGCTATAGAGGCGGAATACACCAAGCTGCACAATCAGGGGCCCGTACGGTTTACCTACGGGCAGCAGACCGCCCACATCGCGCCAACGCACATGGTGGGCGAGGGAACCAACGTCACCGGAAGCGGCTCGATCCATTTTGCGGGTGCGCGGGAACTTGACCTCGCGGCCGATGGGCAGGTTGATCTCAGGTTGCTGGGCAGCATCAACTCTGACTTCACCGGCTCCGGTCTGGTGTCGATTCATATGAATGTCGGAGGGACACTGAGTGATCCTCTGCCGCAAGGCAGCATTCAGATCAAGAACGGGGCGGTCAACTATGCGGGACTGCCCAGCGGCCTGAGCGAAATGAATGGATCACTGGCCTTCACCCGCGACAGCATTCACATCGAGCAACTGGCGGCGCGGACGGGCGGCGGCACGCTCGATCTGAGGGGCGACGCGACCTTGTTCAACCGGCAGCTTAATTTCAACCTCACCGCCGTTGGCAAAGAAGTGCGGCTGCGCTATCCGCCGGGTGTCAGTTCCACCGCCAATGCCGAATTGCACTGGGTGGGGAACCGCTCGACATCAACGGTTTCGGGCGAAATCCTGGTCACGAAGTTGGCGGTGACACCCGGCTTTGACTTCGGCTCGTATCTGGAGCGAAGCCGGCAGTCGGTCGCGCTCGCGCCGGCGAATTCGCCTCTGTACAACGTCAAGCTCGACGTGGCAGTCAGCACTGCGCCCGAGTTGCAAATGAAGACAGCGGTGGCGCGGCTGTCCGGCGACGCCGACCTGCACCTGCGCGGCTCCGTCGCGCGGCCTAGCGTGCTCGGCCGGGCGGATATTCTGGAAGGAGACGCAACCTTTAACGGCATCAAGTTTCGGTTGGAACGCGGCGACGTCACGTTCGCCAACCCGGTCGCTATCGAACCCCAAGTCAACTTGCAGGCCACTACGCACGTTCGCAACTACGATCTGGACGTCACCGTTACCGGAACTCCGGATCGCCTTACCGTGAACTATCGGTCCGAGCCGCCATTGCCCAAGTCGGACATTATCGCGTTGCTGGCCCTGGGCCGCACCAGCCAGGAATCGGAGCAACTGCAGCAGCAATCCGGGCAGACTCCGTTCACCGACGAAGCGACGGCAATGATCATCAATCAGGCGATCAACCAAACGGTCAGCAGCCGGCTGCAAAAGCTGTTCGGGGTCAGCCGCATCAAGATAGACCCGCAAGGCTTGACCACTGAAACCAACCCCACGGCCCGGGGACCGCAGGTGACCATCGAGCAACAGTTCGCCAATAACGTTTCTCTGACCTACAGCACCAACGTTTCGCAGAGTTCCCAGCAGATCATCCAAGGCGAGTATTACTTCACCCGCAATATTTCCGCGGTAGGCACCCGGGATCAGAATGGCGTGGTCAGCTTCGATGTTCGCATCCGGCGCCGAAAGAAATAAAATCAACCCTGGGGCGTACTTCCTCCCACCCGCGAATGACTTCTACTGCTGATGCCGCGCTGCTTGCCGCTTTGCGTTCGCGCATGGTCGCAACCCAACTCCGCGACCGTGGCATTGCGGACGAGCGCGTGTTACAGGCCATGGGACAGGTTCCGCGTCATGAGTTTGTTGCCGAGGGAGATCGCGATCAGGCTTACGAAGATTATCCCTTGCCAATCGGCGCGGGCCAGACGATCTCTCAGCCTTACATGGTCGGGCTGATGTTGGAGACGCTGCAACTTACTCTTGCGGACAGGGTTCTCGAGGTGGGCACGGGATCGGGATATGCGACGGCGCTGCTGGCCGAACTGGCAGCTGAAGTGGTCTCTGTGGAGCGCCACCCCTCGCTGGCCGGGCGAGCCACCGAACTGCTTGCGCGCCTGAGCTATACCAACTTGAAGGTAATTGTGGGTGACGGCGCCCTGGGTTTTCCTCCTGGCGCACCCTTCAATGCGATCCTGGTTTCGGCGGCCGCACCCCAGGTGCCGCCCGCGTTACTCGCACAACTCGCCGAAGGCGGGCGCATGGTCATTCCGGTCGGACCCGGAGACTCTCAGCAGTTGCTGCTGATCCATTTGCGAGGCGGCCAGCCGCATACGACGCTGCGCGAGATGTGCCGATTTGTCCCGTTGGTTTCGGGTCTTGGATCTTAGGACCCAAGCCAAGAGCCAAGGGCCAAAAGCCAACAGCCAGTTCCTGCTTTACAATCGACCCGATGCCCGTCCTGCACAACCTGCGCCTGACGCTGGAGATGATCAAGTGGGAGCACTCGATCTTTGCGCTGCCGTTCGCGCTGTGCGGCGCCATGCTCGCGGCAGGAGGCATTCCCACGGCCCATCAACTAGGCTGGATCATCGTGGCCATGGTCGCGGCGCGCTCGGCGGCGATGGCCTTTAATCGGCTGGCCGATGCGGCCATCGACGCGGCCAATCCGCGTACCAGAACTCGCGCCCTGGCGGTGGGCCATCTCACGCCCGCGTTTGTCGCGACATTCGTGGTGGTCTCGAGTGCGATCTTTGTTCTAGCGGCGAGCCAGTTGAATCGACTGTCGTTGTGGCTTTCTCCGGTAGCTCTGGCCGTGTTGCTGCTCTACTCCTATACCAAACGCTTCACTCGCTGGTCGCACCTCGTGCTGGGGTTTGCCCTGGGAATTGCGCCAGCCGCGGCGTGGATTGCGGTGCGCGGCTCGCTGGATACACGTATTCTGCTGCTTACGGCGGCGGTGACCTTCTGGGTCGCGGGTTTCGACGTTCTCTACGCCTGTCAGGACTTTGATTTCGACCGCCAGACCGGACTGCACTCCATCCCGCGGCATTTGGGGATCGTTCGCGCGCTCTGGATAGCGCGGAGCTTCCACGTTCTCATGTTGGGGTTGCTGGTCGCGTTGCTTTGGTTTTTTGGACTGGGCAAGGTTGCTGTGGCCGGCGTCGCTGTCGTGGGCGTGCTGCTGGCCTACGAGCACTCACTGGTTTCACCCGACGATCTAAGTAAGCTCAACGCCGCGTTCTTCACCATGAACGGGGTCATCTCGGTGCTGTTTCTTGCATTCGTCGCTGGGGATTTGCTGCTTCGTAAATAAAATAAAAGAGGATAAAGTAGGGGCCGGCTCACTCCTACCCCGCCGTTGTTTCCCGTGCCATAATCGCAACGCAACTGGAGGATTCTTATGATTCGGACTAGTTGGGCTCTTATTCTGCTATCGGCTTTTTCTCTGGCACAACAGCCGGCGCCGGGGCAAGCTCCTACGCCAGGGAGCCCTGCGGACCTGGTCCAGCAGGGTCAGAAGCTGAGCCGGGAAGGGAAGCAGGATGAGGCTCTCGCCCTCTACAGCCGGGCGCTCGACCGGTCTCCCGAACTTTACCAGGCGCATCTGGCCGCGGGAATGGCGCTTGATCTCAAAGGCGAATACGCCGAGGCCCGGGAGCACTTCACTAAGGCCATCGAGGCCGCTTCCGCAGATTCCAGGCAGCAGGCGCAGCGCGCGCTGGCGATTTCCTACGTGTTTGAAGGCGATGCTTACAAGGCCTCGGAACCCGAACTCGGGGTCTTCAACGCGCGTTTGGCGAAGAAGGATTCGGTCGGCGCGGCTGAGACCTGCAACGAACTGGCACGTATTATCTGGAACTGGGCGATCCAGACCACGCCTATAAGTGGTACAAGATGGGATACGAAACCGTGTCGCGCAAGCCCGACCTGAGCGGGGCCGACAAGAACCTATGGCTGTTCCGGTGGGAGAGCGCGCAGGCGCGGGTAGCGGCGCGACGCGGCCAGGCCAACGAAGCACAACAGCATGTAGCCGCCGCGAAAGCTGCAGTCACCAACGCGAAGAATCCCGATCAGGAGCGGTTCCTCCCGTATCTCACCGGATACGTCGCGTTTTATAACGGAGATTATAAGACGGCGATTGCCGAATTGCAGAAAGCGGACCAGCGCGATCCATTGAATCTCGTGTTGCTGGCCCAGGCTTATGAGAAGTCCGGCGATGCGGCCGCGGCCAAGGATTTCTACCGCAAGGTTTTGGAATCGAACGGCCACAGCCCCACCCATGCGTTCGCTCGGCCGCTGGCAAAGAAGAAGTTAGCGGCCGTAATGTAGCGCTCCCGAACGCGTCTTGCGTTAGAACATCGAATATTCCTTCCCATCAGACCGCGTTCTGAGAGCCGTTTCGCACTGAGAGCATTTGGTTTGAAAGGCATGCCCGGAATTCTGCCACCGCAAAGTCTTGTCATCCTGAGCCAGGGACCCGCTTTGAGCGGGTTAAAAGAGGAATGAACAGGCGGCAGGTATCGAAGCTGTTCATTAGGAGGCGCCGTTCTTTGGCGCCGAAGGACCTAGGCACTCCCCGCCGGTTGCACGGGTCCTTCGCCGGGCAAAGATCGCCCGGCTCGGGATGACAATACAAGCTAGGTCGCGCACAGCAACTCGGAAACCATCCTAGGTCGCAAACACTCGCACTTGAAATGGCGCGAGGGAGAGGCACAGGGATGACCCTGTAGTTTGCGGATTCAGTGCCCCCGCCGGCGCTCCGAATTCGCGAAGCTGAGTTTGGTCGGGCCATGATGGGTCCCACGGCAGATAAAACTGCGGCAAGTTGTCGCCCCCGGCGTTGGCCACCACAAATACCTGGCCAGTCTTTCCCAGCGCTTGTCCGCCAGTACGGCAGTAGGCAAAGACTCGTACTCCCAGGTTGTCGTCGATCGTGGGATGAAAGTAGAAGAACTCCACTTCATTGCGCTGCAGGGCAGGGTGCCGGGTTCGCAGACCGATCAAGTCCTGGATTCGATTGAAAAGGGTCTGGTGGCCCAGGTAATCCTTCCGCGTCCAGTCGACCGGATCCTCCTGCTTCAGTCCGGGATCGGTGTGATCGGTGTCGTGAACATCGCCAAACTCTTCGCCCGCGAGAAACATCGGAATCCCGCGCGATGTGAGCATGAGAGCGAAGGTGCCGCCGATGCGCTCCAGGCTCTGCGCATGCCCCGCCTGGATGTCGGCGGGTTGGCTCGCGATGCTGTCCACCAAGCGGCGGATCATCTGGGTTTGAGTTTCTCCGGGCAGCGGAGTCTTGCCCTCATAGGTCAGAATTTCCGAGAGATAGAAATTCATCAGCCGCTGCTCGGTGTATCCCGTCACATCGTGCGAGGTGACGTAGTTCACGGCCTTGCTCAAGTCGGAGAAGCCGTCGGCGCGATAGCTGCGGGTCAGATCGTCCCATGCCCTGTAGCCCGAAATCATGTTTTGGATGCGGTCGCGGCGTGCGGCTTCGCCGAAGTTCGTCTGCAGGCTGTTGTTCATCACCCGCCGGACCTCGTCGCGGAAATCGAAATTCCACATGGAGTCGACCAGCGTGCGCTCGTTGTACGCCTGATCCTCGGTGATCCCGGGATTTCGCGAGGAATCTTCGGCGATCACCAGGAAAGGACGGTCGGGGAAGAGGCGCTCGTGTTCCGCCCACGCCTGATCGTGAAATTCCTGCAGGAAGTCCCAGTTGTTGATACCGCGGAATTCGTCGAGGCGGAATCCATCGACGTGATATTCGCCAATCCAGAACTTGGCCATCGTGTAATGGAAATCGCGGGCCAAATATCCGCCATTGGCGGGATTGCGGTAGCGGAAGCGCTGTCCTCCCCAGCCGTTGCGCTCGGGTTCCTCGTCATCGCGCAGGTAGAACCAGTCGTGCGCGAGTTGCTCCAGAGGACACTCGCGCGAGTGGTTCATGACCACGTCCAGCAGCACGCGAATGCCGTATTGATGGCAGCGCTTGACGAAAAACTTCAGGTCCATCGGCGTGCCCATGTCGTAATCCGGAGAAAGAAAGAAGCGGGAGCCGTATCCCCAATTCAGCGTGTCGGCCGAGTCAAAGCAGGGCAGAAGTTCGATGGCGTTGATCCCTAGGGCGCGCAGATCGTCGAGATGCTCGAAAATCACCTTGTCGAATGTGCCCAGGTCAACCTCGCGATTGTCAGAAGCCACGGCCATCCATCGCACGGGCATTTCATAGATCACCATCTGGTTGTTGTTGGGAAGAGTGACGCCCGCCGGAAATTCGTCGTCCCAGGAGAAGGGGTCGGTGACTCGCTTGCCATTCTCGATGTGGAAGACGGACCGGTATCCGCCGAACTTCACCAATTCCATCGCGCCGGGATCGGGCACGGTTTGGGTCATATCGGCGTCGATGAAGCACTCATATTCGTAAGCTCCATCGGCCAGTCCCAGAGTGCTGACGTCGACCTGGTAGAAACCGGGAGAGGTCGGATCGGCCAGGAGCGGCGCGGTTCGCCAAGCCTTGCCGAAATGGTCCCGGTCTTCCAGGGATGAGAAGCGGAGCGTCGGGATTGCTGGTGTGCTGAGAGGGATACGAATCAGGTTCGGCAGTGAGGTTAAAGGTCGTGGCGGGAACTGCAAAGGAGGAGCTACATCTCGGAGTGCCATCGGGTTTACCTCCACAGATTTCAAGACATTTGGACGGGGCCTTGGTTTTTCAGAAGTGGGTGAGTCGTCGCACAGGACAGCGTTTCAATCATGTGCGCAGATCGAACCGCTGGGAATCCGCTGACGGACTACGAGGGGAACTGCGTACAGTCGGGAAACCGTCTTCCCGGCGCCGACTGGGTTAGTGGTGCTGCCTGATTCTAACCCCGGATGCCGCCGCGGAAGGTTTCTCGATTGTGAATATTTGGCAAAAGGCTTCCCGCATCGGGAGGGAGTGGATGCTCAAGACTCAAGGTACCCCGTGCCCTCGAAGACCGGCAGACGCCTGGGTGGTTCAGAGGTCCACCCGGGCGTCGATCTTCGCAGTGCATGGCTCTTAACTACTGATTGACCTTGAGTAGCAGTAATGTGCCGCTTTCGAGTTTCACATTATTCTTGTCGGAACTTACGACTGAGGCCTGCGTACCGGTGCCTCCCTGGGAAAGCGTGACGTGCGACATTCCGATTACACCTTGTGTCTGTGATGTGATTTGAGGAGTCGCGTGCGTGCCTGTTGGCGAGTCGCTCGGCGTGCCCGCACCGGACGGCGGGGGAGTCGTCGACCCACCCATTCCCGAGGGCCTTCCAGAACCGCCGGCCGTTGGTGCGCCGCCCGAGCCGCCCGTGGATCCCGGATAGGGCTGCTCGTTGCCCGCGGTTGCATTGGGATTTTCGCTCTGGGCGCCGACGATGGCTTGAATCGACATCGGCAATGACACCTCCCCACTTTTCATGACGGCGTGGTCGAAGGCGATTCCTACAACGGACTCCTTCTGTTCCTTGCTGCGCGCTTGCGCTTCGGTTACGTGTCCGACCACTTTTGTGTCCTTGGGCACAAGCACCTCACCGCTATTGGTCTTCATGTCCTCATTCACCTTGGCCACGACCTCATCGCCGGTTTTGACCTTCTTGGCATCGATGGTCTTTGTCAGTGTCACCGGAATCACGCTGCCCGGCGCGATTTTGGTCGCACCCGTCGCGGGCGACGCGGAGCGTTGAGCCTGCGGTTGAGGGGGTGGTGGCTGTTGAGGCTGGGTCTGAGGCGACTGATCCTGAGGCGCCGGAGCGCTTGGATCCGTCGATGATGGCGTTGTACTCTGCGCGAATGACGATCCGAATAGCAGCGCGCCGGTAAGCAGTGCAGCGGCAAAAATGTGTTTCATTCTCGATCTCCTGTGCGCCGGCTAAACCGGCGAGGTGTAGTGGCGGAAGGGCAGCGCAACCTATGGGTAAATAGATGCAGTCTCAGGCCAGCAAGGTGGGCCAAGATCTAGCTGTGCTCGACAACCGCGAATCTCGGAATGGCATCGGATTAGCATGAAAAATCGCCTCTTTTTCTGTTTCTTTCTGAGCTTTGCCCTGTTGCTGGGGTGTGCGGCTTGCGCGCCGAATCAAAGTCCCGACCAGTTACGCCAGAAGACGGCCGAGGAAACGGCAGCCATCAAGCGCGACACGAAAGCTGTGGCGGAAGGCGTCAAAGAAGGGCTCAGCGGGAAGAAGTCCGTGGACCTGAATAAAGCTTCGCAAGAAGATCTTTCCTCGCTGCCGGGTATTTCTGCCCGGAAGGCGGAGCGTATTGTGGCCGAGCGTCCTTACGCGAATACCCATCAACTGGTGACCAGGCATGTTCTGTCCGGGGATGAGTATGCTCAGATCCAGGACCGCATTGTCGTGACTCACTAACCGCGCTCACTGGCCAGAGTTGGTAATGGCAGACCCCCATTGTCCTGCGATATCATCATAAGGATGGCTTCCCCGCGCCCCTTCCAGACTCACGTATTTCAGACCGACGACCCGCGTCTTCAGCCGATCTACAACAAGGTCATCGCCGGGGAACGGCTCGATGCCGCCGACGCTCTCGCCCTTTACCGCACCGGCGATATTCTCGCCGTGGGCTGGATGGCGAACTCCGTGCGTGAACGGATGCACGGCGACAAGACATATTTCAACGTCAACCGGCACCTCAATCCTACGAACGTCTGTGTGGCGGCCTGCCGCCTGTGCGCCTTTGGCCGAAAGAAAGACGCGCCCGGCGCTTACACGATGGCTCTGGAGGAAGCGTTCGAGACTGCGGCTTCCGGATACTCCGAGGCGGTTACGGAGTTCCACATCGTCGGCGGATTGCATCCCGATCTGCCGTTTCAATATTTCCTGGATCTCTGCTCTGGCCTGAAGCAGCGCTTTCCGCAGGTGCATCTTAAGGCGTTCACGATGGTTGAGGTGGCGTACTTGTCGAAGCGGGCGAAGCTCTCGATTCGCGAGACGCTGGAGCAACTGAAGGCGTCGGGAGTGGATTCGCTGCCTGGCGGCGGGGCCGAGATTTTCGCCGACCGCGTGCGGCATATTATTTGCGATCACAAGATTGACGGCGACCAGTGGCTTGCGACGGCCCGGCTTGCCCACCAGATCGGCTTAAAGTCGAATGCAACCATGCTCTACGGACACGTAGAGAACGACGAAGACCGCGTCGATCACCTGCTCAAGCTGCGTGCCTTGCAGGATGAGACCGGCGGATTCCAGACTTTCATTCCGCTGGCCTTCCATCCGGATAACACTCCGCTGCAGCACTTGCCGAAGACGACCGGCATGCTCGACATCAAGCAGATCGCTGTGAGCCGGTTGGTGCTCGACAATTTCCCGCACATCAAGTCGTATTGGCAGATGATGACTGCCAAGATCGCGCAGATCTCCCTGCGCTTCGGAGCCGACGACATGGACGGCACCGTGATCGAGGAGAAGATCTACCACGACGCCGGCGCCACCACGCCGCAAGGCATGCGCCGCGAAGAGTTGGAGCGCCTGATCCGCGCCGCCGGCCGCGTGCCGATCGAGCGCGACACGCTCTACAGGCCTGTCACGAGGACTGAAACATCAGTTACTGTGGCGGTGTAGGACTTCTGCCCGTCGACAAGAGTCGCGACTGTAGCACCCGAGCCGACCTCTCCCGCCGTAAACGACCGCCCTGCTCGGAACTTGTCATGGCATGGCGCAAGAGCATATTCACCCGAGTCTGGTACCCGCGCCCCTATCCCTTGAGCCACTTCAGAACGTCGGCGTCCATTCGGATCGTAAACGACTTCTTCGGCGGTCGATAGAACTTGCCCATCTCGGCCCTGCTCTAGTCCAAGACTAGAGGAATATCGGAAAAATCAATGTCTTCGTCTCTCCTGGCGGCAATAGCGGCGATGTCTCTCATTTGCTCCTTGCTTAGCCTCCTCATAAGCTCTCCTTTCATGCGACTCCGGGGTGCGGGCGGAAATGATTCTAGTCACGTCCTCGCCATCGGCGTCGAACCAGGTGTGAACAACTAAGAGAACTGCCCCAGGACCAACGGCTCCAAGAGTGATCCACAGTTCTTCATCGTGCGATGATTCGTCACGCAGCGTCAGGGCATAGGGATCGTCGAAGGCCAAGACCGCTGTGTCTCAAAACGCTTTCGTCCCATTCAAAGCGCATGGCCGTTTCCGGCATCGTAGTGGTTCTAGAATCCTTGGGAATCAGGGGGAGATGTCAATACATGTGTATGTACATTGCCAGCCTTCGCGGTCCCACCTTAGTGAGATGGCTTTTCTGCGGTCAGCTTATGCAGGTCGTCGGCTGACGTGTTCAGCAGATTGCGCAGTACAGCGACTTCGGCGGTGATCCCGGTGTGTAGTGCCGGATCGACATCCGGCGCGAACAGGGGCGAATGATTCGACGGCAGCCTCGTTCCCGCGGCCCTGGCCTGCGCCAACTTCTCCGGGTCCGCTCCTCCCAGGCTGAAGTAGAAACCCGGGACGCCCTGTTTGACGAAGTAGGAAAAGTCTTCGGAGGGAGTGATCGGTTCACCAGTTACGATCTTATCTTTACCAAGCGCCGCTTCAAGAGGCTCCCGGAGCCGCTGGGCCAGCGCGGGATCGTTGTAGACCGAGTCCGTTCCTTCGTAGCGGTCAATCGAGGGTTCTCGCGGGGCGCTGGCCGCCGCGGCTTCTGCTTTGGTAATGCGGGTGATGGCAGCCAGAACCTGCTGGCGCACGTCGGACTTGAAGGTTCGAACGGTCAAGCCCATCTCCGCCTGATCGGGAATGATGTTGTTTTTTAGACCCGCGTGCAGATAGCCGATAGTGACGATCGCCAGCTCTCCCGGTTTGACTTCGCGGGAGGCAATGGTCTGCAGGGTGAGAACCGTTCGAGCTGCAATCACAATCGGATCGACGGTGGTGTGCGGCGACGCGCCGTGTCCGCCCTTGCCGTAGATCGTGATGCGAATCGAATCCGAATTCGTGTTGTAGATACCCGGGGTGATGGCTACCACGCCGGCTGGGTATTCGTTGCCGACGTGTAAGGCGACGGCGACGTCCGGCTTCGGAAAGCGCTTGAACAGGCCGTCTCGGATCATGCCCTCGGCGCCGCCGATCGTCTCTTCGGCCGGCTGGCCAATCAGCATGAGGGTGCCGTGCCAGGTGTCCTTGCTGTGCGCCATCACTTCGGCCGTGCCCACCAAAGACGCCATGTGTACATCGTGCCCACAGGCGTGCATTACGGGAACGTCGCGTCCTGCGTCGTCTTTGGCACGCACTTTGCTGGCATAGGAAAGGCCGGTCTTCTCTTCGACGGGCAAGGCATCGAGTTCGGTGCGGAGCATGATGGTTGGCCCTGTGCCATTCTTCAGGATGGCGACGACGCCGGTTCCGCCTACATGTTCGGTCACTTCGTAGCCGGTGGTGCGCAACCTAGCAGCTAACTTCGCTGCGGTTTGCGTCTCATGCGTCGAGAGTTCGGGATTCTGGTGCAAATCAACGTAGAGGCCATGGGCATCGGAGTAGACGCTCTCGACTTCTTTAGCTGTTGGACCCTGAGCAAAGGCGAGCGCCGTGAGTGATGCCAACAACAGCAATCTTTCAGAAGTCATGGAGTGGGATGATAACGGCCCATGCAACGGCTCGCAATAGCCGAGACGCGTCGGCGGATGGGGTTGTCGAAAAATGACGGCGGGTTGCCTCGTACATTCCGGGGAATGAGCTTCTTTTCATGAAAAATTCGAATCCAATTCTGCGCTTGCCTTTTTTGAGCCGGGTGTACAATTCGGCTTAGGAAGCACTTGGTTGCGCGACTTCGTTAGCAAGGCCGAGGCGCTCATGAACGTCCACATCAGTTACCGTCTTCATAAATCTCCCGCCGTAGAAAAAGAAACTCAACATCAGATCGAAAAACTGCGGAAACGCCTGCAGGTCTTCCGGCCCGAACTCATCCACCTGAAGGGAGTTGTGGAGGAGGTCTCGGCGCGGGAGGGGACCAGCGTTTCCCTCAACTTGCGCTTGCCTTCGGGCCAGATGGCCGTGCAGACGAACGCTCCAACCGCCGCCGCCGCAGTTAAGGGTGCGTTTGAGGACTTGCTGCAGCAAGTGAACAAGCACAAGCAGATTCTGCGCTCGTCGCATAAATGGCAGCGCGGAAAGCGCGGAAATACCGTCCGCCCCTCGCAGACAGTACGCGAGGTTCCGTTCGAGCAGACGCTTGCGGCCGTATACCCTCCGACGGTTTCGGCCGATGATATCCGCTCCTATGTCAACGTCAATCTGGCCCGCCTGGAGCGCTTTGTCGAGCGCGAGATCTACTTCCGCGAGGCTCAGGAGTCCGTTGCCCCCAATCAGTTGAGCAAGGAAGAAGTGATCGATGAAACCATCGCCGCCGCTTTGGGGGACGGCGAGGAGAAGCCCGAGCGATTGGCGCTTGAACCCTGGCTCTATCGGTTGGCTCTGCAGGCACTCGATGAGTTATCGCGGACCGACGAAAGCAACGGCAACGCGGTGTGTCTGGAAGAATCCGCGCGCCGGCCCAACGTCAAGGGCAGCGACGAGCCGGAGTTGCAGTTTCATCAGCCCGATGAATCGATTACGGGCGCTACCGTGATTGCGGACTCGCGCGTGGCCACGCCGGAGCAAATCATGGCTTCCGACGAGATGCTGCGTCTGATTGCCTCCGCTCTGCGCGATCTGGGTTCTGGTCCGCGCGAGGCCTTCATTCTTCACACCATCGAAGGCTTCAGCATCGGAGAGATCGCGGGGATCACCGGCCTTCCGACCGACCGGATCGTCGCTTTCATCACCGCCGCGCGCGAACACCTGCGCCAATCGCCGGGCCTGGCTCGCGAGTTTCACGAGCGGCTGGCCCCGTCCGGCGTCGCTTAATTCCGATTTCAAATTTCCGAGAGGTCATTCCATGAGTATTACTCGCGAACAAATCCGAGAAGTGGCGGAATTCGAAGATTCTAATTCCTGTGCCGTGAGTTTCTATTTTCAACCCTCCACCCCCCGCAACAAGGCGCATAAGGAAGACACGATTCTGATCAAAGACCTGGCCCGCGAGGCGCTCCGAAAGCTAGAGAGTAAAGGAACAAAAGAGGGTGTGCGCGCCGATCTGGACCGCATCGTACGGCTGTCGGGAGAACTGCGAAGCAACGGAACTCATGCCAAAGCTGTCTTTGCTTGCGCCGGGGAGAAGTTGTGGCGGGAATATGAGTTGCCTCCGACCCTGTCCGGAACGCAGCTTTTTGTGGACCGCCACTTTCATCTCAAGCCACTGGCGCACATGCTGGGCGCGTTCCCGCAACTGGGAGTGGTGCTGGTCGACCGTCACCGGGCCCGCTTCTTCGACCTTCGCCTGGGCGAATTGACGGAGCGCGAGGGCTTGTTCCAGCCGTTATCGCGCAAAGGGCGCAGTGACGGCTATGCCGGGTACGACGGCGGCCACGCGCAGCGCCGCGTCGACGATGAGGCCCGCCATCATTTCAAGGCGGTAGCCGAAGTGTTGAAGGAGTCCTTGGAAAAAGGAGTGTTCGAGAAGTGGATTCTGGGCTGCCAGGACGTTCACCGTGCGCAACTGGAGCCGCAACTGCATCCTTATGTGAGCCAGGCGCTGTCGGGACGGTTTTCGGCGGACACGGTCCACATCACACGCGACGAAATTCGTACACACGCGCAGCAGATCGTCGACCGCTGGCAAAGCAATCGCCGCCGCGAACTCGTCGGGTTGGTGCTCGACCAGGCGCGCAGCAAGGCGCGGGGCGTCACCGGCCTGCGCCGCGTGCTGCGTTCGCTCGAAATGGGAGAAGTGCAGACTCTGCTGATCGGCGAGAACCTTCAGGCGCACGCCGTCGAATGTGCCGGGTGCGGCCATCTCGATGCGCACATTGTAAGTTTCTGCCCGGTCTGCGGCCGCGCCACTCAGGAAATTGTCGACGTGGGCGAAGCCATTCTGCCCTGGGTGATTCGCCGTGAAATTGAAACCTTCTACGTCAAGGATGACGCCGAATTCGACAAGGTCGGCAATATCGCCGCTCTTCTTCGCTTCCGGGCAGAGAACCTACAGCCCATAACGTCGACGACTGCGGATCAGTTGGCGAAAGCGGGCGCCGCGTACCCGGGCCGCCTGCGCAGATTTGCCAGCCGTTGAGCTGGGGCTAGCTATAGTTTCAAGGGCAGCTGCGACTCACAGCTCGAATTTGTGTCGAGCGAGCCGGATGCGGTTTTGTTGAGGGCGCCATGAGTTCCATCTTTGTCGTCGTCCTGTTCTTACTGATCGCGTTGGCCTTCATTTTCGTGCTTTTCCGTTTCGTGGCTTGGCCGCTGGTTAGCCTCTTCGCCAGGCTGGTTGGGGCGACCTGGCAGGGCCGCTCCGGTCTGAATCCCCAAACCCGTCCCGGCCGATGAAGACTGTTTGGCCTGACCTGCATTGTGGGCGGGGCTGTGCTGGCCGGGGAAGCGCGAGGCCTGCCAATACTCGATCCAGTCCTGGCATGGATGAAAATTGACATCTTGGGGGTAGGAGAGACGGCAACCGGCATCTTCGCCCTGTATGGCGGTTTTCTAGTGTTCCTATTGTTGGGCACTCGCTGCTTTGCATATGCGAAGCGGTTTGATGCCGCTCCGGCGTCTGGGGTGTTTCCCAGGATTCACGTCCACCGGTCGTATATCTTCGTTCGTTCGCCGATGACTCCAAAGTGGCAAATCGGCTGGGGATTGCGGCGGACCTGGAGGTAAATACCGAAGAGGGAGAGATCGCGGAAATCGTGCGTTCGTTTGGACCTTTGATCGCAATCGGGCGCCCGGGCGAGGAACTCTCCTACCACGGCGCTGCGCGAATCTACATGGGAGACGGGGACTGGCATGAGCGTGTCCGAAAATTACTGTCTCAGGCCAAACTCGTTATCGTCCGGGCCGGCGAGACGGCCGGATTGTCGTGGGAGATCGGAGAGTGCGCCAAGACGGTGGAACCCCACAGGCTCATCATTCTCGTTCCCCTGAGTCGGCGGGGTTACGAGAACTTTCGCGCCGCCGCCGCACCAATATTTCCGCGTCGCCTCCCGGAATACACTGGCCGGCGGGTGGGCGAGACTACTCTCCGAGCTATTGGGTACTTCGACGCCGACTGGGGTCCGCATCTGGTTCCCATCATCAACGAGAGCTATCTGTCGTACTGGCTGGGGACCTTCGCTAACTTCCTGACGGGTACAACCGCTCTCGACCGGGAACAGTCGGAGATGCATCGTATCCTGGACCGTGCATTCGAACCCCTCATCCGCCGAGCGGCATAAGTGGAGTCAACTCACCGATCATTCGCGACTCGTTCGCTCAGCTACGGTCGATGGCGGACTCAAGCCGCGCTCGTGATATTCTTCGGCGTTCCGTCCGCTGCCACTCCCCACCCCTTCATGGTGAACGAAGCGCCAATGGGTTGCGGGCATTCGAAATACGATCTGTCTCAAAAGATGATTTGCCAATCGAACCGACCGATCTCCCCAGGAGGAGTCCATGACATTCTCGCGCCGTGATTTTGTGAAGACGTCAGTTTTGGGGGCCGTTGCCGCCGGAGTGGGAGCGCGCGCAGAGGTTCCGAGCGCCGGCAACGGCCAGCAGGGCCATGCTTCAGGCAGCGACGCTCCGAAGCGTCCGATCATAATCTGCGCCCATAACGGATACGCTTATGTTGATGCCGCGTATTCCTTCCTCAAAAGCGGCGGCGACACGCTGGATGCGGCGATCCGCGTAGTGAAAGGGCCGGAAGACGATCCTAACGACGATTCCGTCGGCCTGGGCGGCTTGCCCAACGAAGAAGGCGTGGTTGAACTCGATGCCTGCTGCATGCACGGTCCTACGCGGCGCGCGGGTTCGGTGGGTGGCGTGCGCAACATCAAGAATGTGTCCATGGCGGCGAAGGCTGTGATGGAGCACACGGGGCACGTCATGCTGGTCGGCGAGGGGGCGGAACGGTTTGCCGTGGCCTTGGGCTTGCCCCGCGAGAACCTGCTGACCGATCGCTCGCGCAAGATCTGGCTGCTCTGGAAAGAGACCCATTCCGATCGGGACTGGTGGGGACCCGGAATGGCCGATCCGCACTGGCATCCGCCAGCTCAGGAATCGAAACCGCAGGCCGCGGTCTGGCAGGAGCGCATTCAACGGCTGCACCGGCGGGCGGCCGATCTCGGGATCGAGCCCGAATTCCAATCGGCGGCTGTGCGGCGCGTGCTGTTTCCGCCCACGGGTACGATTCACTGTTCGGCGTTGAATGAAAAGGGGGAGATGTCGGGCATTACCACAACCAGCGGCTTGGCCTTTAAACTGCCGGGCCGATGCGGGGATTCGCCGATCATTGGCGCGGGCTGTTATACCGACCAGGACATAGGCTCCGCCGGCGCGACCGGCGCCGGGGAAGAGAACATCAAGGTCGCCGGCGCTCACACCATCGTCGAGAACATGCGCCATGGCATGACGCCGCAGGAAGCCGGGATGGACGCGCTCAAGCGCATCGTCCGCAACTACAACGGCGACATGACGAAGCTCCACTACATGGACATGACCTATTACATCCTGCGCAAAGATGGCGCGTATGCAGGCGTGTGTTTGTGGGAGGGATATTCTCCTGGGCATCCGCATACATTCGTGATGCATGACGGGATCCTCCGTTCCGAGGTCGCTACGCCCTTGCTTAAGGGATACTCGCAGGACTGGCCGCCGATGCCGACTATTCCCGAGGACTTGAAGAAGGATTCGGTCTACGTGAAGTAGCGAGATGCGAAGGGCTGCGCTGGTTGAGCGCAAACGACCACCGACGATCGGCCAACGACTGCCCTTAAGAGAATCTCACCTTCACATCTGGCCCTTTCTCAAGGTGGATGCTTTCCACGAAGCGCACCTTCCCGGTGCGTAGCGTCATGATCACCGACGAGGTCCGCGTTCCTTCGCCAAAGAACCGGACGCCCTTCATCAGCGCGCCATCGGTGACACCGGTCGCGGCAAAGATCAATTGCTTGCCGGGGGCAAGATCTTCGGCTTCGTAGATGCGGCTCTTGTCTTTGATCCCCATGCGGGCGAGGCGCTCTTCCTGATCGGGCTTCACGACCAGGCGGCCGAGCATGTATCCGTTCAGGCAGCGGATGGCGGCGGCGGTAATCACGCCCTCTGGCGCGCCGCCGGATCCCATGACGGCGTGCACCCCTGTGCCGATGACAGCCGCGGCGATTCCAGCAGAGAGGTCGCCATCCCCGATCAGGCGGATACGCGCTCCCGCCGCACGAATGTCCGCGATCAGTTTCTCGTGGCGCGGACGATCCAGCACGATCACCACCAGATCCTCCACGTCGCGGGTCAGTCGCTTTGCGATGTTCTTTAGATTGTCGGCGACGGGAGCATCCAATTCAACGGCGTCCTTGCACGACGGGCCGACGACAATCTTTTCCATGTAGCAGTCCGGCGCGTTGAGCAGGCCTCCGCGCTCAGAGGCGGCCAGGACGGTAATCGATCCGGGCGCGCCGGTGGCGCACAGATTGGTGCCTTCCAGCGGATCGACCGCAATGTCGACCTCGGGCACATCGCTGCCGTCGGGAAATTCGGCGCCAACTTTCTCGCCGATGTAGAGCATGGGAGCCTCATCGCGTTCGCCTTCGCCGATGACGATGGTGCCGCGCATGGGGATGGTCTCCATACTTTTGCGCATCGCTTCAGTAGCGACGTGATCGCTGAGCTTGCGCTCGCCCTGTCCCATAGTGCGGGCCGAGGCGATAGCCGCGACTTCGACCACGCGCAGGAATCGCGACGCCAGGTCACTCTCGATGTTTTCCCCGAAACTGCGGGCCTTGCCTTCCGGACGAGTTTGTGTAGACATACGGATCTCCGAGACCCTGGGCGGCTTTGCTGCCTTGGCCCCGCGCATAATGCCCCAACAGGTAGGCGCTGGTCAAGACATGTAAGGGGCAAAGGGGCAAAGAAGCACGGTGAGCCTCTCAGGGACAGTGAAACGAATTTCCGCCTAGGTGCACTATGAGCCAGCGAGATCTCAGGAGGTCTTATGTCGGCTGTGGCTGATAGCACACTAAGCGTTGGAAAGCCCCTGCGGGCGTCATCCGATCAGGTGTGGATTCCGCTGTTGGGCGGCCTTTGGGTCATCTTTAATGTGGGCCTGGCGGCGCTGGGGATCTATATGCAGCGGCCAGGAACTTGTTCGTTCGTGGCCGGGTTGGTTAATGGCACGCTCCTGTCGGTAGTTGCCGTGGCCCTAGCAAGTGAGCGATTTCAGGCGGGCGCCACCGGACTGCTCGGCGGACTCAGTTTGAGCGGCCTGCGCAGCGACGGCAGCATGATTTGGAAAGCCATGGAGAGCGTCCACAACCTCGTGGACCATGGGCTTCGTAACATGGGTATCGAGGTCAATGAGAAGTTCCATCATGCCATCGAGCAGGAAGCTCTCTACATGATTTGGACAATGGTGCTCGTAGTGATGGCCTCGCTGATCGCCGAGTGGGTGCGATCGTCCCGGGCGCAGGGCTGAATTGGAAACTGGCATCTGCATGCCGTGGCCGAGAGATCGCATCGGTCGGCCAAGTAAAATATTCGCTCCCGAGCGCCAGCAGACCGTGGTATCCTCCTACCCCTGATTCGGAACAAAGCTCATGCCCGACGCACGCCCGCTGACTTTCCTCTGCATCACCACCTACGAAAAGGGGCAGGAGTTCATGAGCGAGTGCAAACGCCAGGGCTGCCGCGTGCTGTTGCTGACGGCGGAAAAACTCCGTGATGCCGACTGGCCGCGTGAAAGCCTCGACGATACGTTCTATCTTCCGGGAGAGATTTCGGTTGCCGACATCGTGAACGCGGTCACCCATCTGGCGCGCACTCGCAAGCTCGACCGCATCGTCGCCCTCGACGAATACGACATGGAGACCGCCGCTACCCTGCGCGAACATCTGCGCATCCCGGGCATGGGGCTGACCACGATGCGCTATTTTCGCGACAAGCTGGCCATGCGTATGCGCGCGCTGGAGCGGAACGTGCGCGTCCCTGATTTCGTGCCCGTGGTGAACCACGACGATATTCGCTACTACATGGACCATGTGCCTGGCCCGTGGGTGCTGAAACCGCGGCAGGAAGCATCGGCAATCGGGATCAAGAAGGTTCACGCGGCGGAAGAGCTATGGCCGGTTCTCGAGCAACTCGGTGACAAGCAGTCGTCATTCTTGCTGGAGAGATTTCTGCCGGGGGAGGTTTATCACGTCGACTCGGTGGTATCGGAGAACGAAGTCGTCTTCGCCAATGTCAGCAAATACGGCAAGCCGCCGATGAACGTGGCCCAGGGCGGTGGGATCTTCACAACATGCACCGTGCACCGGGGAAGCGAAGCGGATGCGGGCCTGCGGGCAGTCAACCGTGAACTGATCGCGGCTTTAGGATTGCTTCGCGGAGTGGCGCACGCGGAATTCATCCAGGCATACGCCGACGGGCATTTCTACTTTCTCGAATGTGCGGCGCGGGTGGGCGGCGCGTACATCAACGAGATGGTCGAGGCCGCGACTGGAATGAATCTGTGGCGGGAATGGGCACGCATCGAGGTTGCCGGTGGCGATGGCAGTTACCAGCTGCCGCCGGTGCGCGAAGAGTATGCCGGCGTGATTCTCTCGCTGGCACGGCAGGAGGATCCGGATACGTCGGCCTACAACGACCCGGAAGTGCACTTCCGGATCAAGAAGCATCATCACGCTGGCCTGGTGCTGCGCTCAACGGATCCGCACCGAATTCCGGCATTGCTCGAGAACTATGCTCAGCGCTTCGCGGAGGAATTTCTCGCGATTGAACCTCCGCGCGAGAAGCCCACCGCCTAGCTCGTGTGGAGCGGGCATTCCTGACCGCTCCATCAGAAAATAAATCTCGCGCTCAACTGAATCTGGCGTGGCGGTTTGTTGCCATAGGAATTCGCCGAGAGAATCTTCCCGAAACCCGGTCCGCCATAGCGTGAAGTCGCTGAGCCGCAAACTTGTGGAGAGGGCGGGCAGTCAAAAACGTGACTCGGAATATCGAAGTTTGGATGATTGAACAGGTTGAAAAAATCCCCGCGAAGCTGCAAGCGGCGGTCTTCGGAGCCGAGCGCCATACTTTTGGACAAACTGAAATCGAGATTCGTGAATCCGGGCCCGGTGAGAACATTCCTGCCCTCAGTCCCGAACAGGGGAAGACCGGTAGCACCCACCGCAGGACTCGCAAAGGCACACGGATTGAACCAGTCTTGCGGAGTTCTGACTTGGCTGGTGCAGCCTGCACCGGTGCTGGGTTGAAATGGGCTGGCGACCAGATCCGGTCGCGCAGGATTTCCGAATGCGGCCCCGGCTGAGGTTGCCGCGCCGGCCAGTACCACGGTAAAAGGCGATCCCGTCTGCGCGGTCACGATTCCCCCTGCCTGCCAGTTGTCCAGAAGCCGCCTTGGGCCGTGAGTCCACATGCGGTGCAGCGGCAGGTCATAGACGAAGCTGCCGGAAAAACGGTGGACCGCGTTGAAGTCCGACGGCCCGCGGTCGGCTGCCAGATCCCGCGAGTCCTGCGGCAAGCCCGAGCCGACGCTGCCGCCGAACACCGACGAGATGTCATCCAACGACTTGGAGTAGGTATAGGAAAGTAGCAAGGACAGCCCGTAGCTGGTGCGCTTCTCGGATCGCAGTTGCAGGGAGTTGTAATTGCTGTTCGCGTTGGACTCCACAAAGAGGATCGAAGCAAACTGCGGATACGGCGGCCCCGTGTTCGGGTCCACCTGGTTCAGATCGAGTACATCGCTCAGATGCGTTCCTTTGGAACCGACATAGGCCACGTCCACCATCCAGTTCGGCAGCACCTCGTACTGGAGGTCGGTGTTCCACTGCTGCATGTACCCATCCCGAAACTTGGGAGAAATCATGTTGTCCTGGACCAGCCCTCCCGGCAGACTCAGAATGTCCTGCACGGTACACACTCCACCCGGACATGCCAGCGGGTTTTGCTGCACGAACGACAGGTGGTAAAACGGCGGATTGATCCGAGGAAAGATGTTGATATTCGCGATCGAAGAATCAAAGAACATGCCGTAGGCGGAGCGAACCACCCATCGTTCGGTCTTCAGCGGCCGCCACGCAAAACCGAGGCGTGGGCCAAAATCGGTGCGGGTCGGCGAGTAGGTCGCGCGTGGAATTCCATTAGTGCCCGCTCGAATGAACTGGCAGTCGGGAACCGGCATGCAGGTGGCGGAGTTGGAGCTAAGGTCGGGCACGCTGAATCGGTTCAGTGCCTCGACCGGCGGGCTGTTGTATTCATAGCGCAGGCCCACGTTGAGCAGGAAGCGCGGGACTACGTGGATGTCGTCTTGAACATACGTGCTGACACCGTGGCTGCGCAGGCTGTTATACGTGTTGCCGCTCACTCCAATGGCGGCGTCCGCAATCCCAGAGAGCAACTCGGCCAAAGCTAAAGTTGGCAGATCTAGGCCCGGAGGCGGAGTACAGGTAGCAGATTGCGTAAGAACGCACCCCAGGAAGAGCCACTCGCCCCGTGCCAGAAAATCGAGATAGTTGTCGATTCGAATGCGGTGAACGTCAACTCCGATCTTGAACTGATTACGGCCAACCGTCCAGGCGACGTTGTCGGCGAGTTGCAGCGTGGTGTCGTGGCGATCTTGCGGGTAGTTGACGGGTTCGCCGATGCCGTCAAAACCCGTAAGGGAGATGTCTGGGTATCCCAAATCCACCGGGCTGGTCAGAACATCAGGAAAGCCCAGTTGCGCGCTGCGGTCCGTGCCATGGTTCTGCTGCAGCACAGTCGCCCTCATGCGGATGAAGCCCAGGCGAAATTCGTTGAGCAGCCTGGAATGGAATATACGGGTCCATTCCAGACCCGCATTTTGGCCGTGATTCAGCGTGAAGCTGCCGTAACCCGGCAGCGCAGTAAAAGCATTGACCGGATCGAAGGGATTGAAGGTGTTTCCATCGATCAGAGAGTAGTGGGCCGAAACCGTGTCGGTCGCGCTGAAGTGCTGGTCAAGCTTTGCCGAGTAAAGATTCTCCGACTCGCGAATGACCGGAGCGGACAGGAACGTATTTGAATTCAGCAAGTCCGAACCCACGTTAGCCTGCGGATACAAATTCAATACGTTCGTCCCCGCCCGGCACGACGGATTCACGGGGCACCCGAAGAATTGTTGCGCCAGGGCCTGAGCCGTTGCCCATTGCAACTGGCTCGGCACGGTAGCTTGCCGCGTGCTCGCCTGCCGCCGGCGCAGTCCCTCATACGAAACAAAAAAGAAAGTTTTGTCCTTACGAATCGGCCCGCCCAGCGTGCCGCCGAACTGGTTGCGCTGCAGGGCTGGGATGCCTCCGCACTCGCCCGGCACCGACGCGGGCGTGCAATCGGGGAAGTCGAAATAGTTCTTGGCGTCGATGCTCCGGTTGCGGAAGTATTCGAATAGGGTGCCGTGGAAAGTGTTGGTGCCACTCTTCAACACCACGTTGATCTGGGCGCCGCCGCCGCGGCCATACTCGGCTGAATAATCGCTGGATTGAACCTTGAACTCTTGAATCGCGTCCACCGACGGCAGAGCGACGTATTGGTTGATGTAGGGATCGTTGTTGTCGACGCCGTCGAGCAGGAAATTGTTCGATTGCTCCCGCGCGCCATTGACGCTGAGCGCACCGCCCTGCGTCGAGTTCTGGGAACCTTCCGCCGGCAGTTGGCTTCCCGGAACCAGCAACGCGAAGTTCAGGAAGTTGCGCTCGTTGAGCGGCAGCTGTTGCACCAGGCGATCGTTGACCACCTGGCCTAGCGTCGAGGTGTCGGTCTGGATGGCCGGAGGCGTGTCTTTGACTCGCACCTCCTCCGTGGCGGCGCCGACCTCAAGCCCGAAATCAGCACGTACCGTCTGGTCCACATCGACGGTGACATCGTTGAATATGCTCTTGCGGAAGCCCGCCCCCTCGGCCGTCACTTGATACCGGCCCGGCGCCAGCAGAGCGACCGTAAAGTCGCCATCGTCGTTGGTTTCCGCACTACGGACGGCGTTGGTCGCTTCATTGCGCACGCTGATCCGTGCTTTCGGAACCACTGCTCCGGAAGGATCGGTTACCGTTCCCGTGATCGTGCCGGTAGGGCCACTGGCGAAAGCCGTCGCTGCTAGGAAAATCCCCAGCAGCGGCAATAGCAGCCGACGAATGAACAACCACTGCTGGGTGACGAGAGATGTAAGAGGAGAAACCGGGAAAAGAAAAATCGAAGCCAGAGCCTGCTTCATCAATAGAGCTCCTAACCTCGCCGTCCGTCATTCTGCGCAAAGTTTGCGGCAGAGAGACAGTCCGGCTGCGTCAGATTGTTTTTCCAGACGGTTCTGCAAGCATCATCATGCCGCTACGCCGGAGTGTCAACTCATGACACGAGGTCGTTCTTCCGCTATCTCTCTGCTACCATTTGCCCATGACCCCCAACGAACGTCTCGCGACAGAAGAGCGCTCGGCTCCGGAGCGCCCGGCTCCGGAACGAAAAGAACCCACCTACCTCTTCACCGAGAAATATGTGGCCGACAAGAGCGAGATCGCTCGCCGGTTCATCGAAACTCGAGCCCGACTGAACGCCAACGTCGACAAGGCCAATAATTTCCTGGTAAAGCGTTTCTACAATATCGACCACAACACGTACCTGGAAGGCGCGCTGCCGGCTAAGACCAAAGAGTTGATGGGACTGGTTGCCTCGGCCTGCCTGCGTTGTGACGACTGCATCATTTATCACGCGGTTCAGGCCTACCGCCTGGGTGTGACGCGTGCCGAGCAGGAGGAGTCGCTTAACGTGGCACTGGTCGTGGGAGGCAGCATCGTGATCCCGCATTTGCGGCGAGCGTACGAGTTGTTGGAGGAGTTGTACGGGTGACCCGCTTCCGCTCTGCGCGTAGAAGGTCTTTACTTGAACGTATGTGCCAAGCGGGAAATGTCGACGGATAGCCCTAGTCGGGCTTCCGAATCGGTCTGATTGATTTGAGCAATTCGATTCGCATACCTGTACACGATGGGTAGGTCTACGCCGGGAACCAGAGGAACGTTCAGCTTGGTTTCGAAAGTGTATTGCGGCTTCTGGCTGGTTTCCCATTTGCCTTCGCCACTGAAGCTCAGTGTTATCGGGGTCTTTCCCCAAGCTGAGTCGGGCTGCGTAAGGTTTCCCTGGAAGCAGGTTGCCAATCTCCCTCCTTTTGCATCAGGCGCCGATTTGCGGTCTGTATAGTCACCACTCGCATTGACCGTCCAGTTGATTCGCGGACTGAGTCCGTAATCGAAGATCATTTCGGTGCGATGGTCGTTGTTGCCTCTGGCATCGCGGATGTCGGCGGTGTAGGAGAGCGACAGCTGCTGCGCCTTGCTGATTTCGTCATATTTTTCTTGAAGGATGGCCCGCTCTTGAGAAAACGCCGCAATGGAGTTCTCAATCAGGGTTCGAATCCGCTTCTTGGTATCAGGGCTGAGGGTGTTGAGCGTAGCTTGGAATTCTGCGTCGGTCGCCAGGTGGTCGCTGATAAACGATCCGAAATCTCTGTTGTTGGCCGGCTGACCTCGCTCGTTCACAATGCCCGGGTTCAGTGATGCGAAGATCAGCTCTTTGATTTGTAGTTTCAGGGCTGCAGAAGCCTTGGCAGCCCTAGCATTTGCGTCCTGAACTGCTTTTAGCCTCTCGAGATTCGCTTTCTTGAACAACTCGCGTCCGTTGATCAAAAGAACCTTCGCTCCATACACGGTAGCGGGGGTGGTGGTATTGTCGGTAGCCTGCGTCGACGCCGCTGTTCCGATCGTAAAGGAAAACCGGCGGGACGGCACATGCGCTGCGCAGAACTGGGGATCGGTTGGGCCTGTTTTGTTCAGCCCGGCTAGCAGGGCATAGAGGCTCGCGGTGGCGGTCGTCGAGCCCGCCGTGCCATTGCCGCTCGTCGTCGACCCGGTAGAAGATACGAATTGCGATAGGCCAGGAGTAACTGGAATAACATCAGCCGCAACGCTGAAGAAATCAGTCGCAGAACTTTGGTCAACCAGTGAGGTTGATCTGGGATCGGCGGAAGGAGATTCCTTTTGCCGGTCTGATCCTTGTCCGTTCTGGCCAACGTTTTGGTTGTCGAGAGTTGCGTCGATCTGTTTGTCGATCCACCCGTTCACGCCGGGTTCGGACTGGCCCCACGACACCAAAGATAGACACAGCAGAAGCAGAGTGAGCGCTGCGATGAGAGTTTTCATCAGACGATCACCACCGTGAATGATTCCGGCGCGGTGTCCATCGCCGCGCCGCTGTAGTCGATCTGAAGGACAGTCGAACTGCCCCCTGAGTCGTCCCGCAACTCAACCACGTAGGTATAGCTGGCATTGGTGAAGAAAGAGAGGCGTGACTCCAGTTCTTCCAATTGCTGAATGTCGGACGGATTCTTCAGGTGGTCCCACTCATACTTTTTGGCGTTGGAAAGCCGGGAAGGTCATTAGCTTCGTACAGCACGCCCTTGGCGCTACTGGCGAACGTGAAGATCGGGACGGGTCCACCAACGGAAACAGTGAAATGCAGAAATTGACCTTTGCTCGGTGCGACCTTGACTACACCAGGATTGTCAGTAGCTGGAGTTCGAGTGACTGCCATTGAATCCTCCGGGTAGGACAATCAGGGTTCTGTTGGAACCCGGATCGTCTCTTTCGGATTTTTCGTTTGCATTGCGGAATCCGCGCCTTTCCGCCGCTCTCTTCGTCAGAGGCGCTCCCTGCCCGAGGCTGGTCACGCCGGGATCCGGCAGAGAGCGGACGTAAATTCTGCCGTCAGCACACGACAGTGGGCGACGAAACTTCGGCGCAGGGCCGCTGAATCTACTTTTGTTGGTACCACGCCCCGAGGACGATACGAGCGACATGGGATGGCGCTATGGGGGAAAGGCTCGTCACCCTCGCTGGGCAGAAAGATAATCCTGCGGATAACGAATGCCCAGCGGAAGTTAAGGGTTGTTACGGATTAGCAAGGAGGCCCTTTGTTACGGGCATTCCGCACATATGGCTTCACAACGTCCTGGTTCCTTGTGCGACACAAATGAGGCAGCGAATCGCTTCAACCGCCTGCCCGTCGCTTGTTTCGCATTGTTACGAAAACAGAACATATTCCGCGTTAGAGGATGTGTGCGGAATAATCATGATGGTCCAGCGAACCAGTTACGCCCTATGGTCAGCGCCAGAGTAACCACCATCAACGCGATGCCGCCACCGAGTTCCACGCGCTGCGGATTGCGCAAAGCTTCCCAGACCGCGTCGGGAGGCCACAAGATCCTGGCGTCGCGCAGTGCATCCAGACAGGCGAGCACACCGGAAAGGAATCCGACTGCAGTCGCCACTCGCCGCGTTTTCTCTGGAGTCATTAGCAATGTCTGGGGACGTGCCCTACGCTTGGCTTGGCCTAGAACGCATCGATCCCCGTCACGCTCTGCCCGATGATCAACGAATGCACGTCATGCGTGCCTTCGTACGTCTTGACCGACTCCAGGTTCATCAGGTGGCGCATGATGGGATAGTCGTCGGCGACGCCGTTGGCGCCCAGAATGTCGCGCGACAGGCGGGCGCACTCCAGAGCCATCCACACGTTATTGCGCTTCGCCATCGAAATGTGGTGCGGCTTCACATTGCCGGCATCTTTCAGGCGCCCGACCTGCAACACCAGCAGTTGCGCCTTCGTGATCTCGCTGATCATCCAGGTGAGTTTGTCCTGTACGAGTTGATGGGAGGCGATGGGTTGGTCGCGCCACTGCTTGCGCAGCAGTGCGTACTGCAGGGCACAGTCGTAGCACGACATGGCCGCGCCGATGGCTCCCCAGGCGATGCCGTAGCGGGCCTGGTTCAGGCACATCAGCGGAGATTTCAGGCCGCCGCTCTTGGGCAACAGGTTCGCCTCCGGCACGCGCACATCCTGCAGCGACAGACCCGAAGTCACCGACGCGCGCAGCGACCATTTGCCGTGAATGTCGGCGGCTTTGAAGCCGGGACGATTGGTTTCGACCAGAAAACCGCGGATCAGGTCATTCTCGTTCTCGACTTTCGCCCAGATGACAGCGACATCGGCGATGGTGCCCGAGGTAATCCACATCTTCTCGCCGTTGATCACGTACTCGTTGCCGACTTTACGCGCGCGGGTGCGCATGCCACCGGGGTTCGAGCCGAAATCGGGTTCGGTCAAACCGAAGCAGCCAAGTTTCTCACCTTTCTGCATGGCCGGGAGCCAGGTCTGTTTTTGCTCGTCGCTGCCGAATTCGTAGATGGGATACATAACCAGCCCCGACTGCACGCTGACAAAGCTGCGCACGCCCGAGTCGCCGCGCTCCAGTTCCTGCGTCATCAGGCCGTACTCGACATTGCCCATGCCTGCGCAGCCGTAGCCCTTCAGCGACGCGCCGAAGAAACCGAGGTCGGCCATGGGCTTGACCAGTTCACGCGGGAAGCGCCCGGCGCGGTTGCACTCTTCGATGATGGGGATAAGATTTTCTTCGATGAACTTACGCGTGGTATCGCGGACGAGCCGCTCGTCGTCGGTGAGCAGGGAATCGTACTGGATGAAATCGACGCCACGAAATTTGATGGCCGGCATGCAAGTCTCCGTAACCGTGAAGTGGGCTTGGACGATCCGCTAATGGCCCGTGGTGCAAGTGCGAATCGTTATCAGGGCACGCATTCATGCGTGCCGCAAAAGCCGAGAAATCAGTACGCCTTAGGCGCCGGTTTTGAATTTCCGACTTCCGCCACGAGCTGCTAAGGCAGGTTTGCCGCCCCCAAATGGGCTGCATCCAGAAGGCAAACATTTGACGGTAGCAGGGCCGGGCGACGCGGGTCAATGGTGGCCCCCGTTCTAACAGCGATTCCGTAAAGTGCCATGTTCCCATCGAGTACGCCGCTGATTTGACTCCGGTTGTGGCAGGCAAGGGAGCTGGAGCGAGTTGGAATGCTCGCGGGATGGAGAATGCGCTTGATTTTTGGAGTCGGAAGGAATACGGCGTCAGGGCGTC
>DATKFH010000127.1:0-106930 GCA_035511455.1 Candidatus Sulfotelmatobacter sp.
CGGAGCCAGAACGGCCGCGTCCTCTGGGATCGAATGCGGCGTCTCATCACTCGCTGGCTGCCTCTGCCTACCGTCTGTCATCCCTATCCTCTGCGCCGCCTGGGCGTCATTACCTAAGGCAAGAGCCGGATGCGGGAAACCTGCTCGTCCGGATCCGTGGAGGGGGTTGTGAGTAATCATGATCCCTACTCCGACTCTGTTTTCCGAACAGGAACACGAAGTGGGCGCTTGACCAAAGAGGGGACACTCCTTCTGCATAACGCTCTTCGAAAGTCGATAGGCTTTCGCATGGGTTTCTGCGTGTGCGAAGGAATTCGGGTCATTCGCCTCCGCGGGTGCTGCATCTCAGCGGGCGGAGAGTGCTCTTCGGGGAGACGACGTTTTGTCGCCAAAGAGTTTACTCCTTTGGCCAGTCCCTGCAATAGGCTGGATTCAGCGGTTGCGGTGTAATGCGATTCCGTAGGCGGCGAAACCCAAGGGCTCGTCACGATTGATCCGAATCGTTGGCCACCGGGTCGCGACAATCTCGATTGGCCCAGTGGGATGAGGGACTGGAAAAGAGCTGGTTGCGTAGGGTGTGACTGGGAGCCGAGAAGAGCTTTTAGCCCCGCCCCTTCTTCTTAATCTCAATATTCAGCCGGCGAATTTTCTGGTTCAGGGTCGAAAGCGGCACGTGGAAGCGCTCCGCAGTTTCGGTCTGATTCCAGTTGCATCGCTCCAGCATGTCGGTGATGACGCGGCGCTCGACGTCTTCAACGATTTCAAACAGCGAGGCATCGGGCGGCGGTTCGTGCAAGGCCAGCGAGGAGCCGCGCCCCAGCATGGAATCGGGCAGCAGGTCCATACTGATCTCCGGCCCGGACGAAAGCACCACGGCGCGTTCGATCACGTTTTCCAGTTCGCGCACGTTACCCGGCCAGCAGTAGGCCATGAGCGGGCGCAAAGCCTCCGGAGTGACCCGCTGCGTGGGACGCCCGTTTTCCTCGGCGTACTTCTTCAGAAAGAATTCGACCAGCAGCGGAATGTCTTCCTTGCGCTGGCGTAGCGGCGGCAATTCCACAGTGATGACGTTGAGCCGGTAGAAGAGGTCTTCGCGAAAGCGTCCTTCGCGCACCATCTGCCGCAAGTCGATATTGGTGGCGGCGATGATGCGGACGTCGACCTGAATTTCCTGGATGCCGCCCAGATGCATGAAGCGCCGATCCTGCAACACGCGCAGGATTTTGGCCTGCGTCTCCAGGCCCATAGTGGCGATTTCGTCGAGGAAAAGTGTGCCTTTGTCGGCGACTTCAAACAGGCCCTTCTTTGAAGCGACTGCGCTGGTAAAAGCCCCCTTAACGTGGCCGAAGAGCGTAGACTCGAGCAGGTCCGTCGGCATCGAGCCAGTATTAACCGGGACGAAGGGCTTGTCGCGCCGCGGAGAGTTCAGGTGAATCGCCTTGGCGATGACTTCTTTCCCGGTACCACTCTCGCCCTGCAGCAGCACGGTCGACCGGCTGTTGGCGACCTGCGCCACCAGGTCGAAAATCTTCAGCATGGGCTCGCTCTTGCCCACGATGTTTTCGAAGTTATAGCGCTGTTTGAGAGCGCGCTTGAGCTGGACATTCTCTTCTTCGGCGCGCCGCCAACCCACGGCGGCGCGCACATCGGCCAGCAGTTTCTCGTTGTCCCAAGGCTTCTGAACAAAATTGGTGGCGCCGGATTGCATCGCGCGTACCGCGTTTTCAACCGTTCCGTAGGCGGTAATCATGATGACGGGCAGGCGCGCGTCGTGGGAGCGGATCTCGGAGAGAATCTCCATGCCATCGCGGCCGGGAAGAGCCAGGTCAAGCAGTACCAGATCAAACGCGCGATCGCCGATCTGCGCCAGCCCGTCTTCCCCGCTGGCCGCTGTCTCGACGGCGAAGCCTTCCATTTCGAGCAGGGTTTGAAGGGATTCGCGAATCTCGCCCTCATCGTCAATGATGAGCACCGAACCCGCGTGCGACACGTTTCCATTCACCGCAGCCCGCGAAATGATGACTGCCTCAGACATGCACTGCCTTCCTGGCTAACGGAAAATCCAGGGCAAACGTGGTGCCCGCCCCGGGCGTACTCTCCACGCGAATCTTGCCCGCGTGTTCCTGAATGATGCCGTAGGTGACGGATAGGCCGAGCCCCGTCCCGCGGTTTTGACCTTCTTTGGCCGTCGTCTTGGTGGTGAAGAACGGATCGTAGATGCGCTGAATATGCTCCGGCGCAATGCCCGAACCGGTATCCGAGACCCGCACGCTGACCATTTCGCCGTTGCCGGTGGCCACGCTCAACGTACCGCCGCCCGGCATCGCGTCCTTGGCGTTGAGAAACAGGTTCAGGAAGACTTGCTGCAGCCTGCCGGGATTGCCCTGGATCGCAGAAATTGACGGCGTCAACTCGGATCGCACCTGAACCTTGGCAGTCTTGAACTGGTGCTCGAGCAGGGCCAGCGTGTCGGTGATGACCTTGTTGACGTTGACGTCGGCGAACTCGGTGCCGCTGGTACGCGAAAAATTCAGCAGGTTGTTGACGATTTCCGACGCCCGGAAAGTCTGCCGGGTAATCTTTTCCAGCAGCCCCGACTTCTGCGGATCGCCCTGCAGTTGCTTGGCCAGCATCTGCGTGTAGGAGGAAATCACGGCCAGCGGCGTATTCACTTCGTGCGCCACGCCGGCGGCCAGCAGCCCGATCGACGTGAGCTTGTCGGCCTGGGAAAGTTGGCCTTCAAGTTCAATGCGCTCGGTGATGTCATCCATGATGATCAACCGCCCGACGATCTGGAAACTCCGGGTCACCAGCGGCGCAATGGCCACATTCACCGTGCGCATCTCTCCTGCCGGGGTCTTCAACCGGAACTTGTACAGGTTGTTGATGCCGGCGTTCTGCCGCACCCGGTAAAACTCTTCCACGAACTCCGCCGGGAAAATGGTCCGCAGCGGCTGGGTGAGAGTCTGCCAGCGCGGCATGGCGTACATGACTTCCATCTGGGCGTTCCAGCTTTCGATGCGGTCTTCCATGTCGAGCGCCATAACGCCCACGTTGATCGACTCGACGATGTTCTCATTGAAGTCTTTCAGCCGCTCGTACTCCTGCACCTTCTGCTGTAGCGACGCATAGAGGCGTCCGTTCTGGATAGCGATGCCCAGGTAGCCGCCCAGGGTCTCGAGTAACTCGACGTCTTCGCTGGAGAGGAAGTCACCCTTTGTGGTCTTTCCCAAACCCAGCACCGCAATCGTCTTCTGCTGGGCTCGGCACGGGATGTAGTAGTTCAGGTCGAGGCGTGCGATCGTTTCCTGCGCCGCCGCCGTTTCGCGTGGAACCTGGTGCGTGTTCTCAAAGAACAAGTGTCCAGCCGGCTCTGGTCTCGGCACGCTCAGGAAGCTGAGATCAAGCCTTGCCGGTGGAGTCAGCCCTGACGATTTGGAAAGTGAAAACAGTTCCGGCTCGTCGCCACTGTTGAGGAAGATGGCCAGACGGTCAACGCCAAGCGTTCGCGACAGGCGGTCCATGACCGACGTCAGCAGCGCGTTCAAATCGGTTTCCGAACTCAGTTCGCGGCCGAATTCGATCAGAGTGCGCCGGTAGTCATAGCGCGTGCGGTAGAAGAACTGGTCGACGCGATCCTGAATCCAGTTGCGCACCGGGTCAAACAGGAGCGCCGTAACCACCATGGCGAGGATCAACCCGACCGCGCCACTGGCCGGTTTCTGCATCTGCACGATCCAGGCCACGCCCGCCACGAGGGCGAAGTACAAGCCCGCGACCGTCGCCCCGGCAAGCGTATAGACAACGCCACGCTTGAAGATGAGATCAACGTCCATCAAGCGGTAGCGGAAAATGGCATAGCCGAAGGTCAGCGGCAGCAAGCCCAACGACAAGACCGATAACTTCATGCCCGTGCCGGGCAGCCAACCCATCAGATAGGGCACAACATAGAACAGGGTGTAGGGAACGATGGCGAGAACAGTGCCGCGCGTCACCCACTTTAGTTGCTGGCGCAAGATCGTCGTACCGGCATTGAGGTAGCTATGCCACAAAACCGCGGCTGCCGCGATGAATAACGCGGCACCGCAGGCCATTTCCTGCCGGTCCATGTTCCAGCGCAGATGGCCGCTGGCCTCGGCCAGCCTCAGAGCCATGATGTGCCGGCCCAACAAAATCGCGCCGGGAAGGTACGCCAGACTCAATAGCCATGGCCGCTGGCGCACAAAATTCCGCTTCTCGGGAAAGGTCAGAACAAAGTGCAGAAACAATGCCGGTTGCAAGACCCAGGCAACGATGTTGCACCAGTAAATCGTCCAGTCAAAGTCGTTCAGTTTGCCGGTGTACTTGAACGAATACGCAATGAACGAAACCAGGCAGAAGATGTAAAAGTGCGTCGAACCAGGCGCGGTCCATCGGCGTAGCAGCACATAGACGCCGATCCCCAGGTAAATCGCGGCAATCAGTCGGAGCCAATTGTTCAGCGAACGGTCGGCGGGAGCCAGGATCACCTGCGAGTCCAGTGTCACCGACTGCCGGCTCAACGAGTAAGAGGCCTTCGACCAAACTCCAGTGCGATAGAGCTGGCGCACTAACCCCGGAGTGTTGTTGATCTCCTGTCCATTGACGGAAACTAGCTGGTCGTCTGGTTTGATGCCAGCCTTGGCGCCGGGTCCATTAGGGTCGACCCGGTCGGCAACCAGGTGGCGATTGTGCTCGACCCACCACACCCCATCATCGGGCACCGCAGACTCGCGTTCCTTCTGAAAGTTGAAGCCCGCAAATACGACCGCCGCCACGGTTAGCAGGGCCAACAGGACCGCGACAAAACGAGCTTGGCTTTCCCGATTCATGGACTTCGGCTCTGGCCCCGCACCCCTTGGGGGCTGGAGAGGCTTAACGGATTGGTCCCGCTTATCCTTAATCAGCAACTTCGCTGCCATGTCGGCCAAACTTCCAGGAAGGGTTAAATCCCACAAAAAGAAATACTTCCGAAATTATAGATGCATTTTCGAACGCGGAATATGCCTTTCTGGAAGTTTCTCCGGGATTCTGTATCCATTTTTCCTTGCGATTGTTGCGTTTACAGTAGCCCCTTCGTTTGGCGGATGCGGTTTCTGCGGGTAGTAGGAGGCTACGGGAAGTTGGAGCTATTGCCACACTGGATGTTTCAGTGAGCCGGCACTCACTTTGTTTTGAGGATTCCCCCGAGGGCGCCGAGTTTGCCATCGATTGGACCGGTCTTGAGGTTCGTTATGTCCAGGCCCAGAATCTTGGCGATCAGCGGATAGACGTCCACATTCTCAAATGGCTCCAGAGCGACTCCAGGACGAATATCGGGCCCGACAGCGACGAATAGGGCTTTCATTTCAGGCATGCGGGTCACGTCGAAACCGTGCATGCCCACGGGCGCTCCGCGACTGTTGGGATCCGCAGTTGCGTTGATGTAATAAGGCCCGTCCGCCACGATAACCGGATCGCCCTCTCGCGGATTGCTGTCGAAGTGAAGATATCCGGGCACCTGAGCGCGTCGGTAGACGGTAAACTTGTCGCTCTTCTCGCGCATCGCTTCATACGCCTTTTGCGCATCGTCCTCCGACTTTGGATACAGTGCTGAGCCCACGACGAGGGCAAAGTGAGAGGTGTCCAATCCAAAATGATCAAGGTAGATCGGCTCACCTTTTAGTGCCACCATCCCGTGATCGGCCAGCACGATCAAATCGACCGGCAGCTTGGATTCCTTGATGCCGTTCTCCAACTTCCCGATTTCGCCGTCGAGTTCGCGAACGGCATCGGCAACCTGCGGACTGTCGGGCCCATAGCGGTGTCCGGCAGAGTCGGTATCGGAGAAGTATAGAGTGATCATGTGCGGACGCTGCTCCGGTGGAAGATGGAGCCACGCCAGCGCTTGCTCAACCCGTTTTCCGTTGGGGAATTTCCCATCAAACCTCAGATAGTAGCTGGGTCGAACTCCCTGAACGTCGGCCTCGGAACCGACCCAGAAGAAGGATGCGGATCGCATCCCCTGCTGCTCGGCCAGCACCCACAGCGGAGTTCCGCCGTACCAGGTGCCGTCGGCGAGATCCTTACCCACCATCGAATAGCTGTAGGTCTGTTTCCGCGACGGATCATAAAACTCGTTGGCCACGATGCCGTGGTGCTCGGGGTAGAGCCCGGTCACGATTGTGTAGTGGTTGGGAAACGTAATCGAAGGATAGGAGGGAAGCATTCCTTCGGGTGCGCTGGCGCCCTGCGTGCCCAGCGCGAGAAGGTGGTCTGCATGATATTTCTTCGCGTAATCGTAGCGGAATCCATCGAGCGAGACCAGGATCACGTAGGGTTTTGAAAGCTGCTGCGGGGCGTTCGGCCCATGATCGACGGCGATGACCGGAGCGATGGCCTGCCCGTAAGACGCCACCGCCAAGCAGCAGGCCGCTAGAATAAAGCACAGGATGCGTTTTGAAAAGAGTTTCAGCGGGCGAAGCATCAAGGTTCTCCGAAGGTAATCAAGAAATGGCTTGAATTATAGGCGAACGAAGCTTCGCGGGGATCTGACTCCAAACCCTTACAACTGCGACGTCATCCTGAGCGCAGCCGAAAAGATCTCCCGCGCACAAAAAGTAACCGGAGCCTGGCACCAAGCTCTAACCAGCCTTGCGCTCGTCCTTCGTCGTGACTTCGGGCAGTGTGTCCTCGTCACCCCATTCAAACGACAGCGCCCGAGCCGTGGTCTCGATGGGCTCGAGTTCGGGTATGTCCTCCACAACCGACGCGCCCAGTTCCGCGAACTTGCGCGCTGAAACCAGAACCCGGTTCTCCAGTGATCCCACAGCCTTGTTGTAGCACTCAACGGCACGATCGAGCCCCGTGCCTACCGCAGTGATGTGTCCCGCCAGGTTGCGCAGCCGCTCGTGCAGTTCCTTACCCAGCGCGCTGATCTCGTGCGCATTGCGCGCCAGCTTCTCCTGGTTCCATCCATAAGCAACGGCTTTCAGCAGAGCAATCAAGGTGGTCGGCGACGCAGGAATTACCCGCTGCAGCACGCCATGCTCAATCAGCCCCGGATCCTGCTCCAAAGCGGCGCTGAAGAAAGTTTCTCCCGGCAGGAACATGACCACAAACTCAGGTGTGGCCTCGAACTGCTCCCAATAATTCTTGCCACTGAGCGTCTTCATGTGATCGCGGACCTGGCGGGCGTGATTGGCCAGAGCGGCACGGCGCGCCTCTTCGTCCGTTGTTTCAAAGGCGTCAAGAAAGGCCTGCAGCGGCGTCTTCGCATCCACCACAACGCTCTTGCCGCCCGGAAGTTTCACGACGAGATCCGGACGCAGACGTCCGCTCTCGCCGGTGATGGTCTCCTGCTCGGCGAAATCGCAGTACGGCAACATGCCGGCGATTTCCACGACGCGCCGCAGTTGGATCTCTCCCCACCGCCCCCGAACGTTGGGCGTGCGCAGGGCGCGCACCAGGTTCCCCGTCTCAGACCGCAATTCGCTTTGCGTAGCGATGAGAGACTGAACCTGGGCTTTCAGATCGCCGTAGGCTTCGCCGCGCGCGATTTCCATTTGCTGAATCTGGGCGTCGACCTGGCTGAGCGAGTCGCGCACAGGCGCGACCATATCGGCAACTGCCTTCTGCCGGGCCTCCAGATCACCCTTGGCCTCGCTCTGAAACCGCTTCAGAGTCTCCTGTGCGATCTGCAGGAATGAAGAACTGTTGTTTTTCAGCGCATCCGCGGCAAGAGCCTTGAAAGCATTCTGCAGATCGGCTGCGGCACGGTCTCCGGCCTGCGTCAGCAATTCGATCTTTTCGGCGCTGATCTTTCGTTCCGATTCCAGAGCAGATTCCAGCCGGGCGCGGCCCGCGATCCACTGTTTCTGTTCCTCCAAAAGCCCTGCCAGGTCAGCCTTTGCGGCTGTTAACTCCTTTTCCATCAATGATAAGCGGGCTCGGAGCACAGCGGTTCGCGAGGTCAGCACGACCCATGCCAAAACCCCGGCAAACAACAGGCCAATGACCCCACTGATCGCTAGTTCCATAGACGCAGGTAACAGCTTCCTCTCCAGTCCAAGCTCTAGCCTAGCACCTGCGACAAAGTTTGAGCCGGAAAGAGCCGATCGATAGTTTGCGCCTGAAACCTGATCCCTCCCAGGGCTCGGTAGGCCAGACGGGATGCTCAGAGCTCCAAGATTACTGATCGCGTTCCTGCTCGGTGCGGGAGTCGCCACGGTCCAGCCCGCGACGCGGCTGATGGCGTCGTCGGCCGATCCGCCAGCGCCCGCGCAGAACACTCAACCCCTCAGGTTGAAGAGCGCCGCCGCCACCCCTGCCGACATTCCCTTTCTCAATGCCGAGCCCCAGGCGGAAGAGCAACTTCTCTACCTGGCGAATCAGGCGCGTCGGCAAGTGGGAGCACAGCCGTTGACACTGGATCCCGGACTAACCCAGGCGGCCCGCACCCACGCACAGGCGATGGTCGACGCGCGACAGCTTTCCCACCAGTTTGACGGCGAGCCCTCCTTGCCACAACGTCTGGCGGCCACCACGGACCTCCAACTCGATCAGGAGGGAGAAAACGTTGCGCTTGACTACGACCCTGAGCACGGGCACGAACATCTCATGCTTTCCCCGCCGCACCGCGCGAACCTGCTCAACCCGACTTATAACGTGGTCGGGTTGGGCGTGGTTCGAAATGGCAATCGGTTGTACATCGTGCAGGACTTCGGGCACGCCCTCCCCAGTTATACCGTCACCGAATTGAAAGACCGCATCGCCGTTGCCGTGAATCAGATCCGCCGCCAGGCCAACCAGCCCGAAATACTGCGCCGCGACCTGCTGATTGCCGACGGGGTCGCATGCTCCATGGCCGAGGCCGACAAAGTTGCCACCGCGCCCGCCCGCAAACTGGCCGAACGCTTCACCGTGCTTACCTACACCAGCCTGCATCCGGAAACTCTGCCCAGCGGAGCAGCCCACGCCATCGCCAGCCGAACCCTGCATACCATCTCGGTCGGCGCCTGCTACGCTCGCACCGAGACTTATCCCAACGGTGTGTACTGGGTGGTGTTGTCGCTAGAGTGAGTAGAATTTGAACCGCACTAGTTCGCCGGGACGCTGTAGTGCGACGCAATGAGCAGCCATTTTCCGCCGATCTTCATCCACACATCCGTCAGCCGGTCGTGCAAGTCATAGCGCTTTCCACCGGACTCGCCGCGCTCGTGATAGGCCCCGGTTACCACCGCTGTGTCCCCGTGCACGCGAATCTTGAGATCCGACATCTCGGCGATCTCCACGTGCTCGGAGGGTTCGGCGTTATGGCTTACGAAGCCGACCTTGCTGTAGACGCTGCCGTCCTCAGTAGTGATGACATAATCGTCCGCCAGCAGCGAGGCAAGAACGTCGACTTGCCGCTGCCTGTACGATTCTGACCATTTCATTTCCAGGGCGCGAATGCTTATCGCGTCTGGCTTTTCCTGTGCCAAACAGTGGCTGGTTAAGCAGGCCAGCAGGTAGAAACTCAAGGTCGACAACATCGGAGCGCGCATGGCCTCTATGTTGCACAGCCAGGACGGTCCTGACAAGTTCCTTCTAACCAACACTTATCTGACGGGGTGTATTGGTTGGTTCAGTCGCGGGAGTGAACCGGCGCGCTGTCGTGGCTTCTGTTTCGCGAACTGTTTTGCAAAGAACTGTAAAGTCTCTGGCATTTTTCCCGCCTTTAAGACAATCTAAAAAACGCGTCGCCAGCTTGGTCAGGTTGCTGTTTCCTGATTGCTTGACTGGGCGGTTACGGCATCCCATTCTGGCGGTCCGCTTCCAACCACACGACGGGAGATTTGTAACATGCGGCTACGTGGGATTTCTTACACCGCTGCCACCTCACTGCTTCTGGGAATTCTATTGACGTGTCCCGGAGTAGCGACTGGCCAACACCACGGCGGGCACGGTGGCCCCGGAAGCATTCCCGGCGAATCGGGTCGGCCCACGGGAGTTGAAGAGAAGGACACCCTCAAGGATTTTCATCAAGCGATGGCCGTGCAGGCGACGAGCCAGCAGATCACTGAATTCCACGCCCTCGTGAAAATCAGCGAGGCCGCGAAAGTCGACCTGCAAACTTTTCTGCGACAACGGGCTGAGCAAAACTCTGCGGCTGCAGCCACATCCAGCAACGCCAAGCTGGACGGAGCCTTGAACAACGCCCGTACTGCCACCAAGAAATTTGTGGACGGATTCTCGGTGCCCCAAAAGTCTGGACTGAAGGAAGCCACCAAGAGACTGAACAAAGCGGAGTCCAGCCTTGAGGAAGAAGAGAAGAAGCTAGATCAAGCACCGCAAACTACCGGCGCCGATATGGCAACTCGCGCCCAAAGTCTCGACCGGGCCTTGACGGAGCTTTCGAGCCAGCAACTCGCGCTGGGAAGAGAAATGGGGATCGTGCTGGCCAACGGTCAGGATCTGACCTTTAACCTTCCTGTAGTGAAGAGTACGGTCAACCTTGGGGGCCGGCCGGTCGCGGTCAGCGTTTCCGGCACGCTTTCCCAGACTGCGGCCGAAGGCAGCCAGCGTACCTTCAGGCTCGAATTGTTGGCCGACTTGTCGGACCTGCAATCAAGCATTACCGAGCTTTTGCGCGCTCAGTTCGACCAATCAAACACCTGCAGAGAGCGGGTCACGATCCGCCAGGCGACGCTCGTGCCCTCGACTCCAGCGAGCGTGTTGACCGTGCAGTTGCACTTCGAACGCTGGGTCTGCTCGCCGACATCCGGTCCGATAACGGAGACCGAACTGGCGGAGGGCGATGGTGCGGTCAATATAAAGCTATCGCCCGCAGGCGACCCGTCCAACCCATTGAAACTCGCGGCCGAGTTCCAGCGGATCGACGCCGGCGGCATGCTGGGCGAGGCGTTGCGTTCCGGGGATCTGGGCGACAACCTGCGCGCCAACTTCACGCAATCCGTTCTTTCCGTTGTCAAGGCTGCCGCAGACTTCAAGGCCGCCCTCCCGCCTGCGGTCCAGGGATCAGCCGTTCTCCAGAGCATGAGATTCCAGGACAGCGGCGTGGGCAGAATGAACAGCGTTCTGACGGGCCAGGTTCAAATCTCGAACGAGCAGGCCAATCTGCTGGCCAGCCAGTTAAATCAGACCCTGTCGGCGCAGGGAACGCCGCAATAGCCGCCGGGGTCAAGCCCATGGATTCCTCTTCAGCCCTCGAATCTTGCATCTTGTGCTACGCTTGGCCTGCCCTCCGTCTGCGGTTCGACCTCATGGAATCCACCGCCCCAGTTCCGTCTTCTCGCTTCGACTCACGAAGCATTCGCTTCGGCACGGCGGGCTGGTCCTACAAAGACTGGGAGGGAATTTTCTATCCCTCGGGAATGCAGCACCGAAAAGTTCATCCCCTCGAATACCTGGCACGCTTTTTCGACACCACCGAAATCAATACTTCGTTCTATGGTCCGCTGAAGCCGGAACTGGTCAAGCTCTGGTGCCGCAAGGTGGCAGCGGTAAATCCGCGATTCCTGTTCACGGCCAAGCTTTATCGCGCCTTCACGCACTCTCCGACCGCAGTGATGGAACCCACTTCCGCCGCAACCATTCGCCCGACCGACGAAGACGAAATCCGCACCCGCGAGGGCCTGGATGCGCTCGCCAGCGAGGGACGTCTTGGCGCGCTGCTGATTCAGTTTCCCGTCTCGTTCAAGAACACATCGCTGAACCGCGAATACCTCGAGCGCCTGCTGCGGCAATTCATCGAATATCCGCGCGTAGTCGAGGTGCGCGACTCGAGCTGGAACAACGCCGAGACCCTGGACTCGTTCGCGCAGAAAAATGTCGCCTTCTGCAACATCGACCAGCCGCTGCTCGGCCGTTCCCTGGGCCCCACCGAACACGTCACCGCAGCCCTCGCCTATGTGCGCCTGCACGGCCGCAACTACAGCGAGTGGTTCGATTCCGACAACCGCAACGACCGTTACAACTATCTGTACAAAGAGAGAGAGCTGGAAGGCTGGCAAGAAAGAATCGAGAACGTCGCCGAGAAGGCGCAGACCACCTACGTCATCACCAACAATCACTTCGAGAGCAAAGCGGGCGTCAACGCACTGGAGCTGAAGGCCATGGTGACAGGCAAGCGAGTGCCAGCACCACCCACGTTGATTCAGAAGTATCCGGAACTAAGGAGGTTCGCCGACCCTGCCGAGGACTTCGATGGTACTTCCTCCGGCGATCAGTTCTCCTTACTGGCGTGAAAGGCGCTCGCGGCAGTGCATTGCCAACGCGAGAACGCTCCTAATCCTGTTCCCCGAGAGTTTGGACGTAAGTTTTGCCGTAGGGATAGAAGAGGTCCTTGCGGCCCTGTTGCCACGCCGCTCTTAGTTCTGGCGTTGTAATGTCCCAGTCCGCCCGGCACTTCTTGAGCACCGCCCGCAGATCCTGGCGCAGATCTTCCACCGTGGGCCGGCCAAAAAACCAGTAGCCGTTGTAGACCTTATAAATGACAAGGCCGGGCTCGAGCACGATGACGTGCGGGATCATCGGATTGTGGACAGAATCGGTATATTCGGCGATGTCGAGATCTTTTTGCACGACACGCCCAGCGTCGGAGAGGAAAGGCCAGTGGGCGCCGACTCCGCTGCGATATTCATTGGTCTCGCTAATATTATCGGTGCTGATCGTGACCAGCCGGCAATAGGCGACCTCGAGCTCACGATGCAGTTGAACCAGCCCTTCCGCCTGCCGGCGGTCCTTGGGGCAGAAGCCACCCCGGCTGAGGACGAGAACCATGGGATGTGGTCCCTGCAACTCGGAAAGTTTTCGGCGCTTGGCAGTGTGGTCGGAAAGCTCGTAGTCGGGGAAGACAGCTCCTGGGACGATGTCAGCTCGCATAGAGACTCCTCAGGCGTTGGATGCCTGCCACCGCTTTAGGTCTCAACTGTTAGGTGGCAGGTCCTCATCGCGGCCTACCCAGCCGCAGAGCTACCAACAGCCCGCGTGGGCACCACCATCGACGTGCAGCACCTCTCCGGTGACCTGACCTGCTTGAGCCAGGTAGAGAACAGCCTCGACAATATCTTTTACGTCCGCGATTTTCCCCATTGGCTGCCTTGCCTTAACAGAGCTTGGACCGTCCCTGTGCAATGCCGTATCCACCACTCCGGGAGCTACGGCGTTGAAGCGGATGCCTTCTTTTGCATATTCAATAGCGAGGCTCCGGGTCACGGTGTTCAGGCCTCCCTTCGTCATCATCGACAACGAGGCATTTAGGCCGGCGATAGGCTGATCGGCGAGCGCCGCAGAGATAGTCACAACGTTTCCAGATTTCTGTTTCAACATCTGTTTCACGGTGAGCTGAGTCATGTAAAGGAAACCCAGCAGGTTCGTCGAGACCAGGGCATTGAAGTCCTCGGTCGTAAAGTCCATGAAGGCTTTGGTGCGGTAAATTCCGGCGTTATTTACCAGAACATCGATCGTTCCGAAGTGCCGGATCGCCGCTTCGATGGCCTTGGCAGCGGTCTCTTGCTTGCCGATATCGCCCTCGACGAAAACGAGCCCGGGTGATGCAGTCAACGAGTGACTCAGGTTACGAGAGGTTGCGACTACGTTATAACCCATCTTTAGGAAGCCCTCGACCAAGCCTGCACCGATACCTTGTGACGCTCCTGTGACGATTGCTGTCTTCTTGTCTGACATACATTTCCGCATCAGCCAGCGTGTCGTGCGAGGAGTTCTGGGTGCGACGAGCTGACAAAATCCCCGACCAATGCAGCGATCTCATCGGCAGCGGTGTCCAATGCGAAATGACCGGCGCCGAGAACGTGAACTTGAGCGCTCGGCACGTCCTTGCGGTAGCGCTTCGGCTCGCCGGGATCGAACGAAAGGTCATACTTGCCCCAAATCACCAGCAGCCGCGGCTGCTTCTCGCGCATCCACGCTTGCCATTTGGGATAGGCGTCCACATTGGTTCGATAGTCGTAAACAGGTCGCTCTGAATCTCGGCTTGGCCGGGCTGACTGAGAAAGTAAAATTCATCGGTCCAGAGATTGGGGTCGTAGAGATCCACGTTGGGGTCGTCTCCCACGTGGCGTGTGCGTGTAGTTGCCAGGGACAGCAGGTTTGTGCGCAGCGCGCTTTCGTTCGGCGCGCGATCGGCCCAAAAAGCCCGCCGCGTCTTCCAATTCGCTCCCAGGCCTTCATTATGCGCGACAGCATCCTGAACGATAAGGGCTTCTACGCGCTCTGGATGCTCCAAAGCCATGCGAAAGCCCACCGGTCCGCCGTAATCCTGCATGTAAAGCGTGTAGCGCGAGAGCCCGAGCGCCTCGGTGAAGTGATTCATGATCTCGGCATAGTGATCGAACCTGTACGCGAATTTCTTCGGATCGGGCCAGTCACTTGTCCGAATCCCGGGTAGTCGGGCGCGACAAGGTGATATCGCCCAGAGAGCCGGGCAAAGAGCGGCTCAAACATTCGCGACGAAGAGGGCAATCCGTGCAGAAGAAGAAGCGTGAGCGCGCCTTTCGCGCCGGACTCTCTGTAGAAGATGGACAATCCATCGAGCTGGGCCGTGCGATAAAAAGTTGGGTATTTCATGGGACGTTCCTTTCCGTTGGGCATGAGGCGAATAATTGAAGGGATGCAGCCACCACCACACGGACGCAGAAAACTAACAAGCACTGGCTCCAACGAGCAAAGTGAAAAGACGCGTCGCTTACTCCCCTCACAAACTCGCTGAACCAGTGCTCGTAGTATCGATCGTTTTTTCCCAAGGTCACATCGTAAGAACGACGCGGAATTCCGCCTTTCCACTCATCATTCGCGCGTAAGCCTCGGCCGCTTTTTCGAGCGGATATGTTTCAATCATGGGACGCACGCCACTGAGTTCGGCGAAGCGCAGTGTGTCTTCGGAATCAGCCGGTGTGCCCGCGGCCCAGCCCTGAATCGTTCGACTTCCATTGATGAGCTGTAGTGGAGTGACCTCAATGGGATCGAATGTCGCACCGACTACCATGAGCTTGCCGTTCGGCCCCAGGCCATCGATCAGCTCCGACATCGCCTTCGAGCTCGGGGCCGTCGCCAGAATCACCTGTGCCCCGCCCAGTTTTTGCAATGCCTCAGCTGCGTTCGTCGATTGGCTGTCGACGTACACGCTCGCACCGAGTTTCTTTGCCAGTGCGGCGTTTTCCGACCCGCGCCCGATCGCCACGACCTTATAACCAAACTTGTTCGCAAACTGAATTCCAAGGTGACCCAGCCCGCCGATCCCCAGCACCGCAACCAGGTCGCCGGGCAAGGCACCACAGTGCCGCAGCGAGTTATAGGTCGTAATGCCGGCGCAGAGCAGGGGCGCTGCTTCGGCGTCTTTTAAATTGTCCGGAATCGCCGCCAGTGCTTCCACCGGAGCCACCATGTATTCCTGGTATCCGCCGTCATAACTGATGCCGCAAACCTTCACGTTCTGGCAATTGCGAAAATCTCCGCGGCGGCACGCCCGACACGTGTTGTCCTGCCCGCCGTGCCAGCCGACGCCGACCCGCTGACCCTTCTTCCACGCGGAAACACCCGCGCCCACTTTATCTACGACGCCGGCCACTTCATGTCCGGGAATACGGGGATACTGGATTCCGGGCCACAATCCCTCTTTTGTGAGCACGTCGCTGTGGCAAACACCACAGGCCTGCACCTTGATGCGCACCTGTCCCGCATCCGGCTCAGGAATAGCGCGCTCGGCGATCTCGAAATCTCCTCCGGGTTTAGAAATCTGCGCCACCTTCATGGGCGCGACCGTTGGTTTCACTGCCACTCTGAGCGTTGCCATCAATCCTCCTATGAATTTTCAGCCAGGTATTGGTAATTTTAGCGCGCTAGCTTCCCCGTTCCGTTTGATCCCATTCCTAACGGCGCATTTGCCCCTGACATTCCGGTTTCTCGCCGTTGGCTGTTGCCGAGGTGACATCCATTTCCTTCCCGCTTATGACCGAAGCAGGACACAGCGCATTTTGGCCAGAAATTTAGAGAGAAACGGTGGCTAGGCGAAATCCGAGCAGGGCACGAATCGCCCTAAGTGTGCGCTCGCGCGACAAATCTTGTCAACAAACATGGAGCAGCGCAGCGCCGACCAGCGCCAGCGCCCGTCAGGTTCAATGCCGGGTTGGGCGGCGTTCCGCGACATTGTGTCTCGATCACTCACGTTCCCTCTTCTCAGTCGCCGCATGGAGGAATATGGTCTGTCCGACCGCCAGTCGACCGATGCGGGTGACCGCGCCGTAGATTCCCGCGGTGTTCTGGTGCTCACGAACGACCGCCTTCAGCACTTCTGGCGCCAGCCTCGCTGAGTCGGGATCAAGGTTCACCATCGAGCAGCGGACGTCGCGCATCGTGACCGTGATGGCCGGGCCGTCGCCCCCCTCGCCGAATGAGAGCACACCGCCCACCCAGTCGTCCTCCTGGAAGGGACCCGGTCGCAATAAACGAGCCACAACATTCGGGCGAAATCGTCGTATGTCCAGGCTCCGCCCGGCGAGTCGTCCGATCTCCCGCACCGTATCGGAGGCGATCACGGAGATGCTGGCTTCGTCGAAGATGCCATGCTTCAACTGCATCATCTGCACGGGAGACGAATACCGACGTCCGACCTCCGCGGCCAAGTCCTCCCCGAACACAGGCATCTCTTCGCCATCCGGAGTGCGAATATGCGTAGGAAGGTCCCCGTCACGGCGGAGCGCAGTAAACAGTACCAGGTCGGGAAGCTTGCTTGCTGAGAGCCACGGGAACGCGCTGCGCTCATCAATCCGCCGAAATGCCAGGCGTCTGTCGCCCTCGAGGCCGTGCCAGCCCAGGTTGGCGACCTCGAGTCGTTCACCGCCCATGGACTTCACGGGATACCGGAAGATCGCCTCCACATGTCCGATTTCTATGAGCATGCTCGACCCAAGTCCGTCCAACAGATAAGGTTGTTTCCGTAGCCGGAGCGATGAGGATCTGAGTGCATGGTGGAAGCTGGTGCACCTAGGGAGCAGCCTGTTGGACTAAGCCGTGGAATTTCGCCGCGAATGGAGATTGTACGCCTCGGGCCGTTCTTAAACGGGGGTCACCAATCCGGAAACAGTCCGGTCCCGCGATGCGGAATTAGTAATGCTAAGTCGGCTCCTCGCCAGTAATCGGTTCCTCATCGCGCGTTTATCGTACTGATCCGAGTGACATCGAGAATTTCGGTGGTCAGTGATTGTTTAGTGGTGTACATCTCCGCCCGCGTACCATCCCTTGAACCTCCGCCATGCCGAATTCTGTCGCTGCAAATTCATCAAATCAATTCGGGGGGAGCTTTAGCGGTCGCAGACGCTGGTTGATCTGTGCCTTGTTGTTTTTTGCTGCCACCGTGAATTACATGGACCGGCAGGTGATCGCCCTGCTCAAGCCAACGCTACAGGTCCAATTCGGCTGGACCGATGTGGATTACAGCAATATCGTCCTCATTTTTCAGTTCGCCGATGGGGCGGGCGTGTTGTTTGTCGGAAAGCTGATCGACCGGGCGGGCACCCGCAAGCGCTTCTCACTGGCAGTTTTGGAGCGTCGCGGCCATGGCTCACGCGGTCGCGGCTTCCATCTTTCAATTCGCGGCAGCGCGTTTTTTCTTGGGCCTTGGAGGAGCTGGCAGTTTCCCGGCATCGGTCAAGGCTGTGGCCGAATGTTTCCCTAAAAAGCAGCGCGCTCTGGCAACCGGCGTCTTTAATTCCGGAGCCAATGTCGGCGCGATTGTCACTCCATTCGCGGTGCAATGGCTCACCTTTTGATTCAGATGGCGCACCGCTTTTATCGCCACGGGATCGCTTGGCCTGCTGTGGATCGCGGCATGGGTTATGTTCTATCAACTTCCGGAAAAGAGCAGCATCTCTGCCGCAGAATTGGCCTACATACGGAGCGATCCTGAGCACGCGGCAAAACCGATCCCACTGCGAACTCTGCTGACTTTAAATCAGGCCTGGGCCGTGGCATCGGGCAAGTTCTTCACCGATCCGTTCTGCTAGTGTACCTGTTCTGGATACCCGACTTGCTGAGCCGTAAGTTCAACATGGACTTGAGAGGCATGGCGCTCCCCCTGTTCGTTATCTACACCGGGGCAAGCATGGGAAGCGTCACCGGCGGATGGCTTTCGTCCTTTCTTCTGAAAGCAGGATGGCCACTAAATGCCAGTCGCAAGACTGCCCTCCTCGTCTGCGCGCTGGCCGTTACACCGATTATGCTGGCGGCGAGCACTCCGAATGCGTGGCTCGCGGTTTTGCTGATCGCACTTGCTGCTGGAACATCAAGGCTGGTCGGCAAACATTTACACGCTCGCTTCCGACATATTTCCGCGACACGCAGTCGCGTCGGTCCTAGGCTTCGCCACCATGGCGAGGACGATTGCTGGAATGCTTATCGCCAAGGCCGTGGGCTACATTCTGCGGAGCACCGGATCCTACGTGCCGGTGTTTCGTGCTCGCTTTCGTACAGGCGCTCGCGCCTCGGCTCGAGCCGGTGCAATCTGATGTGCCTGCGCAGTGCGTCCGGTGATCAGCGTGCCGCCGGCGCCTCGGACCTTCAGCTTGCTTTGAGTACACCGAATCGAATGCTTTGGTTACACTCAATACCATCCTTTGAGGAGCTCGCTTGAAAATCACGGACGCCAAAGTCTCCGTCTGTTGCCCCGGGCGCAATTTCGTCACTTTGAAGATTACGACGGACGAAGGCCTGTACGGGTTGGGCGATGCGACTCTGAATGGCCGCGAGATGCCGGTTGTGTCGTATCTGACGGACCACGTGGTGCCCTGCCTGATCGGGCGCGATCCGTTTCAGACCGAAGACCTGTGGCAGTATCTCTACCGCGGCGCCTATTGGCGGCGCGGCCCGGTGACGATGACCGCGATTGCCGCGGTCGATATGGCATTATGGGACATCAAAGGCAAAGCGCTCGAGACTCCGGTCTACAACCTGCTCGGTGGACAATGCCGAACTGGAGTGCTGGTATACGGTCACGCCAATGGACGCGACATCGAAGAAACGGCAGATCGGGTTGCGGAATACAAAGAGATGGGATATCTCGCGGTGCGCGCCCAAACGGGAATTCCTGGGCTGCCCTCGACCTACGGAGTCGCCGGCGAAAAACCGCACTACGAGCCCGCCGAGAAGGGCTTACCGCCCGAGAACATCTGGTCCAGTGAGAAGTATTTGATGCATGTTCCCAAACTGTTCGAGGCGCTGCGCCTGAAGTTTGGAGACGACCTTCATCTCCTCCACGACGTGCACCACCGTCTGACTCCCATCGAAGCCGCGCGCCTGGGCAAGAGCCTGGAGCCTTATCACCTTTTCTGGTTGGAGGACCCAGTGACCGCGGAATTACAGGAGGGCTTCCGCTTGATCCGCCAGCACACGACTACGCCCCTGGCGGTTGGCGAGGTTTTCAATTCGGTTTGGGACGCTCACCTTCTCATCAGCGAGCAGTTAATCGATTTCATTCGCATGACGGTGGTTCACGGGGGAGGGCTGACGCATCTCAGAAAAATCGCCGCGCTGGCCGAGACCTACCACGTCCGCACCGGCTGCCACGGTGCGACAGACCTCTCTCCCGTAGCGATGGTGGCCGCGTTGCACTTCGACATTTCGGTAAACAATTTCGGTATCCAGGAATATATGCGACACACCCACGAAACCGACGACGTCTTTCCGCATTCGTATTCGTTCAGGAACGGCTACCTTCATCCTGGCGACGCGCCCGGATTGGGCGTCGACTACGATCAGAAACTTGCAGAACGGTTTCCCTACGAGCGTGCCTATTTGCCGGTAAACCGGAAACTGGACGGCACAATGTTCAATTGGTAGCTGGGTAACGGGAACATACGAGGTGACATGGCTTACAAGCATTTGCAACTCGACGGGAAGGTCGCAGTCGTTGTCGGCGGTAGTTCTGGAATCGGCAAGACGCTTGCGCTCGGATTGGCGCAGGCGGGCGCCGATGTTGTTCCCAGCGCGCGGCGCATTGAACTGGTGAATGCTCTAGCCGACGAGATCGAATCGTTGGGCCGGCGCTCCTTGCGGGTGGCGTGCGACGTGGCGGACCGTGACTCCTTGGACCAGTTGCTGAAAGCCTGCCTCGACGGATTCGGCCAGGTGGACATTCTTATAAATGCTGCTGGCGTCACCAAGCGCGCACCCACCCTGGATTTTCCCGAAGCCGACTGGAACAGAATTCTAGACACCAACCTCACCGGGATCCTTCGCGCTTGTCAGATCTTCGGGCGCCACATGATTGCGCGCCGGTACGGGCGAATTATCAACATCGCTTCGATGGGGACGTTCCTGGCGTTGTACGAAGTAGCAGCCTACAGCGCAAGCAAGGCGGGCCTTGCCTCGCTGACCAAGTCGCTGGCTATTGAATGGGCGGGCCACGGAGTCTGCGTCAACGCTATCGCGCCTGGATATTTCCGCACTCCGCTCAGTGAAAAATTCCTGGTCGGAACGGGCCGGGGACAAGAGGTATTGATGCGCACTCCTATGAAACGCTTTGGTGAGCTCGAAGAATTGGTGGGCGCGGCAATTTTCCTCGCCTCCGACGCGGCCAGCTTTGTCACCGGAACGGTGCTGGCCGTGGATGGCGGCGTTCTGGCAAGTGGAGTGAATCAGTAATCCTCGCCAGAAATGTATTTCTTGAGCAGTCAGCGGCAGCTTCGAGCGGGCGCCGCGTTTTTCAAGGCTGGCGCGATCTCATAGGCTTTGTCAAATTCTGCGCGTGATTCGACCTCGTTTCCCTCCTGATGGAGCGTCAGCGCCAGATTGTAGTGCGCCTCCGCATAGCGCGGCTTGAGTCGGACCGCATCAACAAACTCCTTTCGTGCCTCGCGGAGATCGCCCGCTTGCAACAGCACTAATCCGAGATTGTTGTGAGCTTCCGCGAAGTTCGGATCACGACGCACGAGTTCACGGAAAACATTAGAGGCGCCAGCCGTGTCGTTTTTCTGGTTGAGTACCAATCCCAGTTGTACCCGCGCATCGGTGTACTCAGGATTGAGACTGATGGCTTCACTCAGTTCGCGAACGGCTTCGTCTAGAGTTCCTGATTGTGCCAGCGCCAGCCCGAGATTGTAATGCGCCTCCGCGAGATCGGGATCGCACATGACCGCTTGGTGGAATTCCTCAAGCGCGCGCGCGCGATCGTTCTGGCGCCAGTACAGTAGCCCCAGGCTCGAGTGGGCCGGGGCGTAGTCCGGTTTCAGTTCGAGTGCTTTCTCGTACGCTGCCAGGGCCTGCTCAGCATCGTCCTTGCGCTCCCACGTGAGACCCAAGTAGTAATAGCCGGTCGGCAGTTCCGGACCTTTCTCAATAGACTGTTGAAAAGACGCGAGAGCGTCGTCAAATCTCTGCTCTTTCAGTGCGCCAACCCCCTGCAGGATCAGTAATTTCGCCTGCGCCAGGCGAGCGCGGAACTCATGCAGTCCTCTGATCTCGCTCATTTCCTTTTGTGCGGCGTCCGTCTTGCCTCGGGCGCGCAACGCAAGACCCAGGTTGTAATGCGCATCTTCGAAATCAGGTTTCAGCTCGACGGCGCGCTGGAAGGCCGCGACAGCGCCAGCCACGTCGCCGCTGGCTTTCAGTTCCTTGCCAAGATTGAGTTGGGTTGGGGGATCGTTGGGATCGATGCTTACTGCTTTGCGGAATTGCCGAAGGGCGGCAGCGTGATCGCCTTGTCGGCGCAAGGTCACTCCCAGCAGCGTGTGGACCGAGGCAAGCCGCGGATTCAGCTGCAGGGCGCGACGAAACTCGGCCGCAGCGCCGGAGAGATCGCCGAGTTGTCCTTCGGTCAGCCCCAGGTCGGAGTACAGCTCGGCTGAGGCTTTCAACGTGAGCGCCCGCTGCAGTTCAGTTTTGGCGGCTGAAGGGTCGTTCTGTTCCAGGTAAACACGCGCCAGCAGCCGATGCGCCGCGGCCTTCGCAGGGTCGAGCCCGACGGCGATACGCAGTTGGTTAAGCGCGGCGGATTGGGCGTGTAGATCGTACCAGGTGGCGCCCAATCCGTAGTGGGCATCGGCCCATTTCGGTTTGAGACGCAGTGTAGTCTCGAACTCCTCAACCGCCTGCCTGGCCTCGCCTTTATATTTGAGCGTGAGTGCTAAGTTGTAATGGGTCAAGGCATCGTTGGGTTCGAGCTGCAATGCCTTGCGATAGTTCGCGATAGCCTGGTCCCAGGATTTTTGGCGGGCAAAGTCGGTCGCGGTTCGGCGGTAGTTGTCGACCGTCTGTGCCAAAGACGGCGCTGCCACCATGAAGACGAGAACCAGCAGAACCATCATAACTACAGCGTAGCACGGAGATTCGGTCGAACCTCTGTCGCTTGCGAGCTTGGAACTCGCGGTCTCGCGGGCGAGGCTGCAGCCCCGCCCGAATGTCCAACAGACTCCCACGTTACCAATAGAACTTGGCACTCACCTGCCCGATGCGCGGGGCGCGGGCACTAGTGACTTTTCCGAAATTCGGATTGCTGATATTCCCGGTCGGATTGTTGAATTGAGCGTGATTGAAAATGTTGAAGAACTCGCCCCGAATCTCGAAAGCCTTCGCTTCAGTGATAGGTATTCTCTTCGTCATGCCGAGATCAGTATTGTTGAAACCAGGGCCGTGGAAAAAACGCCGGTTGGCGGTTCCGAACGTTCCGCACTCACCAGTCAGAACACTCCCAACAAGATTGCAGCTGGTCGCTGCGAACGCGCTTTGGTCAAAGTAACTGAAGGAGCCCGTTTTGGCGGCGCTGGTGCGCGGATTCATGATGTGAATCCGCCCTACCAGATCGGGCATATCCGTGGCCGAACTACCGGCAAGGGACGTGTCTCCCGAGCCCTGGTTCATCTGGATGGGAAACCCGGTGGCGAAGCGAGTGATACCCTGCAACTGCCAGCCTTGCGTCAACCGTTTCGGCAAGCGGCCGAAAGCTCGATCAAATGGAATAGCCCAAACGTAGCTGGCGACGAAGTTATGGTGCACATCTGTCGAGGAAAGCCCACGGCTAAGCCTGGGGTTCGTGAAATTTACCAGATCGCCAAAGGCTGAAGAATTGTCCATCGATTTGGCGAAAGTGTAGGCCGCCAGAAGCGTTATATCTTTCGCCTTGCGTTCCACTGTGATCTGGCCGGCGTTGTAGATCGAATTGGCAATCAGCTTTGTGAACGTGTTGCCGCTGCCAAAGCACAAAAATGGAGGAGCCGAGCCAGGACAAAAATTCGGATTGAGCAGAGAATTCCTCGTGCCATAAGTCGTCGTGCTCCCAACCGCATAATCGACCTGCTCGCCATTGGGTCCACAGGCCGGGGTGGCCCCTTCTGCGTTAAGTTGTTCGCACAGAGCCGCACTACCCGGGTCGGCTTCCATTTGCGTGATGAGCCGGTGGCCTTCTGTCCCGACATACGCCAGCGTCAGCACGGTCGAATTGGTGAGTTCGCGTTGGATGGAGAGATTGAAATGCTCAGCGTAGGGGAGCCGGGCTCGATTATCGTAGCCCGGTGAAAACGAGATCGGCTCGTAAACGGCGAAACTCAGGCTCTTGTTCGCAGGACTGCCCGGAGTGGGAATGGTGAATGGGAACCGCTGTCCTATGGACGTTCCGTCCTGCCGATTCCGGAAGGGCTCTTCAAATAATGGAGGGCTGGGACTAGTCCAGTACAGGCCGAACGGAGCGTCGGCCACTTCGAAAAACAGGTTCAGATCTTCGACGGACGTATAGTAGATGCCGTAGGACGCGCGAATGCTAGTTTTGCCTGGCCCGCCAAAAATCTTACCAACACTCCGTCACTGAAATCGGGCGAATAGGCGAGGCCGAGACGAGGGCCGAAGTTGTTGTATCTGGTCGGCGCAAGGGTTTTGGGGACGCCCGGGTCTCCGGGAAAGACCAGGCCCTTGGGGGAGCCCGGGAACAGGGTCGATTGCTGTCCTGGGATGAAAGTCTGGATCTTGCCCTGCGTGTCATACCAGGGCTGGCTCACTTCCCACCGCACGCCGAGGTTCAGCGTTAGGTTGGGTGTTGCCTTCCAGGAGTCCTGGGCATAGGCGCCGCCGTAGCGCGTCCGAGAGTCCAGCAGTTGTAACGCGGCCTGTGTGTAGCCGCCCTGGGACACCGGGGCGCCAAGGAGGTAATCGGCGAAATCAGTGCCTGGCGCGATGCCATTACCTGTCACGGTGCCATTAAATGAGAAGCCACCATTGACATTCGCAAAATTCCGCTCGTTGACTTGCAGGTAACGGAATTCGCCGCCAAACTTCAGGGTGTGCCGGCCGACTACTTTTGAAAACCCGTCTGACCCCATATACGTGTTATCCGGCTGGAACGTATTCAATGCTGGAAAGCCTACGCTGAAGCCCCGAAAGGTGAGCGGCGGCAAAAATTGCGGGTAACCGGGCTTGCCATCAGGAATAATGCCGAGGGTACCGGCACCGGTCACGAATCCAAGCGAGGAAAGACTCGCGACGCTGCCTTGAGGGCTGTCCTTGTGCAGGGCGGTGCGAAAGAAACTGAAACGCGCCTCATTCACTGCAGTAGGCCCGAGAGTTTTGGTGTCGCTGATGACGAACTGCTGTGCCCTGCTCGAGGTAAGGGAGGGGAAGCCCGTCGGCTCGTTCGCGCCTCCCTCCTCAAGAACCGGGAGCGCGCTATTGACAGTCGAATCATCAAACTGGTAATAAAACGACCAGTTTCCCGTCTTCCGGTTGTTGAAATCGACGCGCTCTCCGATCTTGTTATCTGTAACCGTGTCCCTCTGACTGTTGTTTGAGTAAGCGCCCGAGACGGGATCAAGCGGCGCGGGAATGTACTGGAGCGTTCCGATGGCCGCCGGCGACCAAGCCTTCTGCGGGATCACGCCGCCAGGAAAGACACATGTCCCCGATTGCGCATCCGCCAATGTGTTGCAGCCCGCCACCCAATACGACTCTCCATTGCTTACCGTGTAACCCAGCCGCTGTGAAAGCACTTGAGCCCAGTAAGGCCCATCGATGGCGCCCGTCAAGGTTCCAGGGCCAAAGTTACCCTGCCTCTGGAGGGCGGTCGGCAACTGAAAGCTGCCGGTTTCCGCGGCCGCCACCTGTCTTGTCCCCTGATAATCGGTGAACCAGAACAGCCTGTCTTTCCAGAACGGTCCTCCGACGGCGTAGCCGAACTGATTGCGTCGCAGTTCGGACTTAACCGGATTCAAACCAAATCCGAAGACGGTGGCATCCAGCTTGTCGTTGCGCAGGAACTCGAATACATCGCCATGGATGCCGTTGGTGCCTGATTTGGTGATGGCATTCATTACCGCGCCGCTGAATTTTCCGTATTCGGCATCGAAGCTGTTGGTGATGAGGCGAAACTCCTCCACAGAATCAAGATTCGGCACTAGACCGGCGCCCAGGTTGCGCCCCTCGCTGACATCGCCTCCGTTTACGAGAAACGCGTTTGCGGTTTCACGCTGGCCATTGACTGAGATGTTGCCGGCGTTCGAATTGCCCGATACTGGCCGGTCGCCGCCAATCGTTCCGGCAGTGGCGGGAGCCACGCCGGCCTGCAGGCCCAGCAGATCAATATAGCTACGACCGTTCAGCGGCAAAGCGAGCATCTTCTTCGAATCGATCACGTCCCCTAACTGCGTGCTTTCCGTTTCCACGCGCGCGACGTCCGCGGCTACGGTAACCTCCTCCTTTACCGTGCCGACTTCGAGAGTAATATCGATGCGCAGTTGATCGTTCACTTGCACCGTGACGCCACTTGCGGCGTAAGGTCGGAAGCCTGCGGCCGTCGCAGCAATCGTGTAGTTCCCAGCCGGTAAGGCAAGGAGTGGTACGAGCCGTCGGCAGCCGAAGCAGTTGCCTGGCTAAGATTGGTTTGCACGTTTGTGACTGTGACCCGAGCGCCGGTGACCACCGCCTGTGCTCGATCACGAACCGTCCCCGAAATCGACCCGGTCACATCCGCGCGCGCCGCACCCGACCCAAAAAAGAGACTTATTGAAACGATTGAATACAGCAGCCACCGGCAGTCTTTGTCCACAGGACACCCCCCCGGAAAGTGGAAGAACAATGCCACAAGGAATTGGGAGTATTCAAGAGGGAATGTGACACCGCCGCTTTCATTTTCATGGGGTGAAAGCGCGACGACGCGTACAGGGGGCGGTAGTTGCGGTTCCTATGCGGATCTGGAATTTGAGGAATCCATGTGCGGGACGATCGCGGAGGTCCGCGAGAATCTGAAGGCAGCAACCCTACAACTTCCTTCGGCAATACTCGCCAATCTTGATTCGACCAATGGCGGGGGTATCCTGAACATCTCGCCAGTTTCATGGTTCCGACTCGGTCTTGCGTCGGGTACCTTGTAGTAGCCCGTGCGCGCCGGGTCTTGAGAGTTGCAGTGCTTCGTCTCGCAAGTGCTTCGAGGAAGTTTGGCCGGATTGGTCTCGAGGAAACGGGTTTGTCGGGGAGCGCACGTCCTAAGGGACGAGGTAAACCGGAAGGAGTTCCTGCATAGTTAGCTTATGGACGCCCCGCCGAATCCGCGAAGCGTTTTCCTCAGCCCTCCACATTAAGAAATCCATTTCCTGCGACGAACAACCTTGACTGAGGTTTCGGGCAGCTCACAATGGAACCGTGCGTATTACCAACGACCTGACGGTGACCGACCGAGGATTCTATCAGTCTAGGGGAACCAGGCCAATACCTAACTCCTTATGCCGGAATATTTTTCCTGCAAGTCATTTATTCTCAAAATTTTGCCGAGATCTGCGGGTGCCTGACCTTGCTAAGTATTGCCAAATCAAGGATTTGGTGACGCAGCTCAAAGAAACTGAGGGGGTCTGTAGGGCTCGAACATCGTGCCGGGCCTGCTATTTGTGCCCGACCGCTAGCCGTTCATTTGAGCGTGCCTGCTGGCGACTGGCATCAGGCTCCGAGCGCCGCGTGATCAGCCATGCGCCGTTTGTTGTAGCGCAAGGCGACGTTCATGTAGACGTTGCCGAGGGCGGTCTCGAAGCAGATCACCAACGCTTCGGTGTCCTCGCTGGTTTTGTCGCCTTCCTGGGCCGTGAGGAGGAGGGGAGGGTGAACACGGAAATGAAAGCCCTGATCGTTCAGTGCGGAGATGGCGTTGCCCACGACCTGGTTGGCCAATTCGAAGATGGTTTCCTTAATCAGCGCGTCGGACTCGGGCAATTCGGCGCCCGCGTAGTGGTTGGCGACGCGCACCGCGGTGTTCGGCTCGAGGTCGAGGATGATCCGGCCTTCGATGTCGCCCGTGAGCGCGATCATGCCCGCCACGCCTTTGCGGCGGTAGGCTTCCTCTTCCATGGTTAGGTTGCCCACCTTGGTGGCGCCCTGCAGACCTTGCGACAACACGGCGTCGGCCGAGTTGATGAAAGGCTGGATCAATTCCATCTTCATTGCGTTAGACTCCCGCTCCGGCCGCGTTGGCCACAACGCCGTCCTCGCCGAGCACGTACTTGATGACTTCGTAGAGCACTTCCGGCTTAACCGGCTTCTGCACGAAGTGGCGCGCTCCCCGCTGCAATGCGGCGACGATGTTTTCCTGGTAGCCCACCGACGACACCATCACAATGCGCGCTTCCGGATGCTGCTGTACGATTCGTTCGGCTGCCTCGATGCCTTCCATCTGCGGCATGGTGATATCCATGAGCACGATGTCAGGATGCGTGCGGTCAAACTCGCTGATGGCAGTCAAGCCGTCGCCGGCTTCAGCTGCCACCTGCCCGCCGAACGTTTCGATCATGCGGGCCAGGTTCTTGCGGGCAAACACGGAGTCGTCCACGATCAGATAGCGGACCGGCTGGCCGTCCTTGCTACGTTTCACACATGCAAACTGCTCCATACAGACCTCCCCTTATGAACTGCATATCACGCCCGGCTCGCCCGAGCCAGATCACTCTGGTCATGGGTACTTTCACGAACCAGATCTCTAGTTTCCGGCGCGTACTGCCCGGCCTGCGGACCCCATATCGGAGCCCGAATTCCTGCCGCAGAGGGCCTGCAGCGTCGCCGCCATGACATCCAGGGCGACCACGCGGATCGCATATCCGCGCTCGATGGCCGCCTTCGGCATGCCATAGACCACGCAGGATTCCTCGCTCTGCGCAATCGTCATGCCGCCCTCTTTCTTGATGGCTCCCAAACCCTCGGCTCCGTCGTCGCCCATGCCGGTCATCAGCACGCCGATGGAGTGCGCCCGGAATTCTTCTGCCACGCTGCGCAACAGAACGTCGGCGCTGGGACGATGCCCATTCACCCGAGCTTCGTCGGCGAGGACCGCGATGTCTCCCCTGGGCAGCCGTTTTACTTTCATGTGACGGCTTCCCGGACAGATCAGAACGCGTCCGGGTTGCAGCAGGTCGCCCGATTGCGCTTCCTTCACTCGCAGCGGGCTCAGTTCGTCCAAACGGCGCGCGAACATGTCGGTGAATCCATCCGGCATGTGCTGCACCACGACGATCGCTCCGGGAAAATCTCCCGGCAGCTGGGTAAACAGGTATTCGAGAGCCTGCGGGCCTCCGGTGGAGACGCCGATAGCCACGACCCGGGTCGGTGCTCCCGCCAGCGTCGAGGTTTTCTGTGGTCTCTGGGGCACGCCCCACACCACGCGCGGTTTAAGTCTGCATTCGGCCGCGGCCTTGATTTTTGCAATCAATTCCTTCGAGGTCTCCGCCATGTGGGCGGAAGCGTCCTTGGGCTTGGTCACGAAATCGAAGGCGCCCAGCCCGAGAGCTTTCATGGTGACTGAAGCGCCCTCAGTGCTGTGAGAACTGAACACGATCACCGGCACCGGCTCGCGGCGCATGATTTCTTTCAGGGTGTCGATGCCGTTCATGCCCGGCATTTCCAGGTCCAGCGTGACCACGTTGGGCTTCAACTCCTCGATCTTCTTGAGACAGAAGGTGCCGTCCATCGCCGTGCCCACGACTTCGATGGATTCGTCGCCGGTCAGCATCTGGGGAATCAGCTTGCGCATCAGCGCCGAATCGTCGACCACGAGGACGCGCACGGATTTCTTCTTCATATGCGCCCTCCCGCGGAGGGGCTCAGGACCAGGCTGGCGCGATCGGCGTGCGTCAGTAGCAGCCCGGAGTTGGCGTGCCCGGCATCCTCGGGACGGGACCGCGCCACGTGCTCGACCACGGCGGGCAGGTTGAGGATGAGCACCACGCGCCCGTCGCCCAGAATGGAGGCGCCGGAGACAAGATCGGTCGAGAACGTGTGGTCGTCCAGAGCCTTGATCACCAATTCTTCTTCGCCTTCGAGCGCATCGACAATCAAACCGTACTTCCTCTCTGCCACCAGAATGACGAGCACAAAGAGCTTGGACTTGTGATCTCCGTCGGCCGCCGGACGGCCCAGCCGCAGCAGGGGCAATACCTGGTTGCGCAACTGCAAAACTTCGTAGTTGTCCACCTGGTGGACTTCCGATTCGCAGGTGCGCGCGATCTCCACGACTGCGTTGAGCGGAATGGCATACAAGCGCTGCTCGACCCAGAACAACAGAGCCTTGATGATGGCCAGCGTGAGCGGCAGCTTCAGCCGGAAGGTGGTGCCCTGGCCGGGACGCGTCTCCACACTGATCGAGGCTTTGAGACGGTGCAACACGCTCTGGACGACGTCCATCCCTACCCCGCGACCGGAGACTTCGGTGACCTCGTTGGCCGTGCTGAAGCCGGGACGGAAGATGAAATCGAGGGACTCAGTCTCGTTCAGCCGGGCTGCCTCCTCCGGCGTCGTGAGGCCCAGCTCGATGGCTTTGGCGCGAATCTTGCGGGCATCGATGCCGCGGCCATCGTCGCTGACCTCCACGATGACCTGATTGCCCTGGTGATAGGCGTTGAGGCGGACCACGCCCTGCGGCGCCTTGCCCGCCTGGCGTCGCTGTTCGGGAGATTCAATGCCGTGGCTGATGGCGTTGCGGACCAGGTGAGTGAGGGGCTCGGCGATGGCGTCCAGAATTCCTTTGTCGAGATCAGTTTCCTGCCCGCTGACGGCCAATTCCACTTCCCGCCCGCACTGCCGGGCGACATCGCGCACCATGCGCGGGAAGCGACGGAACAATTGATCGACGGGCACCATGCGGATCTTCATCACCGAACGCTGCAGGTCGTTGAGCACGCGCGCCTGAAAAGCCATGGCGTCGGCAAACTTGCCGCGCAGCAGTTCCTTGGGATAGCGCTTGGAGAATTCGTTCAACGCCTGCTGCAACATCGACTTGCCGATGATGAGTTCGCCCACCAGGTTCAACACGTTGTCGATGCGTCCGGCTTCCACGCGCAGGATGTTTTCCTGCGTGACGTGTGAGGCGGCCGCTTCGAGGGCGGGAACGGAGGCGGGCGCCGGAGCCGCGTTGGCCGAGGTCTCGGGCGAGTTTTCGCCAACGGCGTCCAGCGCCGGATCGGTGTCAGTTCCGGCCTTGTCCAGAACCGGGCTGGGCGCAAGCATCAGGTCGACAGTCACTTCCTGGGCAATGGTTGGGATGCGGGCCTTGGCCGCGATCTGCTCGACCGCCTGGGTGCTGGCCAGCACGAACTCGACTTGCTTGGAGGCGGCGGGGGATTTCACGTCAGGCCGCACCGCCAGCAACTCACCGACGCTGCCCAATGCGTTGTGAATCAGTTGCCGTCCGGCGATGGGCATGGCGCAGTGGGGATCGATCTTGACTACTACGTGATAAACGGCCAGCCCGTCGCCCTGGGCCCGGGTCATGGCGAGTTTTTCGTACTCGGTCCACTCTGCGACCGATTGGGGAGAGGGCCGCGCGGTGGCCGGGGCGCCGGTTTTCCGCGTGCGACGCGATTTCCTGGCTGCGGGCGCGGCCGTGAGATCCTGGATTCGCTTGCTCAGGCTTTTCGTCGAAGGCAGTTTCTTGCCGCGGCGATAGGCGGCAATCATCTCGACAAAGACGTCAGCGGCGGCAAAAGCAATCTCGGCCACCGCGGCTTGGGTCGCTGCGTTTTCGAGGGAGAGGGCGTCTTCGAACTGGTGGGCCAGTTCGCTCAGTTCGCGCAGGCCGCAGGCCGCCGCGTCGCCCTTCAAGGTATGCACCGTGCGCCGGATACTGCGCACGATCTCCTCGTCGCCGGGTTGTTTCTCGAGCTTCAGCGCCTCATCGTTCAGCGCTTGCAGCAGTTCCTGCGAAGTCTCAAAGAAGAGCTCCCGCAGTTCCACGCTGCGCTCATCGGGGACATTCGTCATCCGTTGCTCCGCACCTCAAGCCGCTGGTAGGCTGTGCCGCTGTCCTTGTGTACCATCTGGAACTTCTTGGTCAGGCCCAGCAGGCTTTCCGCGTGTCCGACAAAGAGATAGCCGTTGGCATTCAAGCAACGGTAGAACTTCTCGATCAGCCGCTTCTGCTCGGCCTCGTCGAAATACATCATGACGTTGCGGCAGAAGATCACGTCATTGCGCTGGGGCAGATACTCGGTCTTCAAATTGTGAAAGTCGAAGTGCACCATTTCTTTCAGCGGCTTCTTGATGGCGTAGCGATCCCCTACCTTGTCGAAATAGCGCAGGCGGTAGCTGTAATCGACCATCGACATCTGATTCTCGTTGTAGGTTCCGTCCTGCCCGGCGCGCAGCACCGAGTAGCTGATGTCGCTGGCCAGGATTTCCACCCGCCACGGTGCCGGCACCAGGGGTTTGGGCAGCGGTAATTCCATGGGCAGCGGATTGCGCAGGTAGTAGTAAGCGAGCGCGTCGGTCAGCAGCATGGCCAGCGTGTAAGCTTCCTGTCCGGTGGAGCAGCCCGCACTCCAGACGCGGATCGAGTAGTCGCGCCGGGTGCTCTTCTGCTTGAACAACTCCTCGAGCACCGTCTTCTGGAAGAGGTCCAGTTGCGCCTTGTGGCGGAAGAAGCTGGTCTCGTTGACGGTCAGGTTTTCGAGCAGCTTGGCCAGTTCGTCCTTGCCCTGCTGGCTGATCAATAAGCGGTAGTAGGAATAGAAGGAATCGACGCGGCATTCCTTCAGCCGGCGCAAGAGCCGGTCCTGGAGGAAGTGGGTGCGGCGCTCATCGAAGTGCATGCCGCACTCCTGGTAGATCAGCGACTGCAGCAACTTCAGTTCCGCGTCCGTCAGTAGGGGAGCAGGTGCTGCTCCAGATGTGCTCATGCTCGCTCTCGTTCTCGCCTGATACTGAATTCACACACCGCGCCAATTACGACAACCTGGCCCAAGCAATCTAGCGCGCCGCGGCCCCCAGCGCCTCGGGTTTTGCTCCCGTCCGCTTCTCGCCGGCCTCGCGCTTGGCTTGCTGAAGGCTGCCCGGCGCGAGCAGTTTGCTCATATCGAGCAGAACTACCAGCCGTCCTCCGACCTTGCCCAGGCCGGTGACGCAGTTCAGACCGCCTTCCTGAAAAACTGCCGGAGGAGGTTCGACGGCGTCGGAGGGAATCTTCAATACTTCCGAGGCCGAATCCACGATCAACCCGGCCAGCCTTCCCCCATGTTCGACTACCAGAATGCGGTTCTGCTTTTTCAGCAGCGCCTGTTTTTCTCCGAAGCGCTTGCGCAAGTCCATCACCGAAACGATCTTGCCCCGCAGGTTAATTACGCCTTCCAGATATTCGGGAGCGTCGGGCACGGCTGTGATCTCGGGTACGCGCACGATTTCATGCAGGGAAGTGATGGGCACGCCATAGGTCTCGCGTCCGACCCGAAAGCCCACGATATGGAGGTCACGACTCATCGGTTCACACTCCTCGGCATCCCGGTCTTAGAACTGCGCCCCCGCCGCGGCGCGGCGCGCAGCGCGGCCGGAAGCGTCACTGCTGCTGCCCGCCGACGGGCGCGAGGCCTCTTCCAGCGAGAAGCGGTCGAGCGATTCCAGCAGCCCGCGCGACATCTTCGACATCTGCTCCGACGAAGCCGCCAGTTCGGTCGAACCGGAGGTGGACTGCTGCACCAGTTCGCGCATCCGTTCCATGGCCTTGACCACGGCCTGGGCTCCGGACGCCTGCTCCTCGACCGCGGAGTTGATTTCGTGGGTGATTTCGTTGAGCCGCGTGGTGGCGCGCGCGATCTGCGACGAGCCGTGCGACTGTTCATTGGTGGCGGCTCCGATTTCCTGCGCGAACTTGTAGACCTCGGTGACCACGTTCGAGATCTTGCGCAGCGCACCGTTCAACTCGCCACCCAGTTCGAGGCCCTCGTTGACGATCGAAGTGGAGCGGTCCATGTTCTCGACCGCCTTGCGGGCTTCCTTCTGAATGCTCTGGATCAGTTCGGAGATTTCCTTGGTCGATTGCGCCGATTTTTCCGCCAGCTTGCGGACTTCGTCGGCCACGACGGCAAATCCCAGGCCATGTTCTCCGGCGCGGGCGGCTTCGATGGCGGCGTTGAGGGCCAGCAGGTTGGTCTGCTCGGCCAGATCGTCGATGACTTCGATGATCTTGCCGATGTCGTCGGCGCGTTGTCCCAGGGCCCCAATGATTTCGCCCGAGGAGTTGATGGTGGTATTGATGCGGTTCAGGCCGTCGGTCGCCTTTTCCATGGTGGCGATCCCACTGTGCACTTCTTCCCGCGAGCGGTTCGAGATATCGAGCAGGACTTTGGCAGTGTCGGCGACGCGCTGGATCGAAGCCACCATCTGATCGATGGAGGCCGAAGTCTCGCTGACGCTGGAGGCCTGCACCTGCGTGCTCTTCACCATGTTCTGCACGTTGACGCTCATCTCGTGCATGGTGCTGGTGACTTCGTCGATGGCCGACGATGCCTGCAGTCCGATCTTGGCCGAGTCTTCCGAGGCTCCCGCCACTTGATTGGAGGCGCTGGCGACCTGCGAGGAGGCGTCGCGCACGCTCCGCACCAGTCCGGCCAGCCCGTCGACCATGCGGGCAAAGGCGTTGCCCAGCGTGTCGTGTGAGGACCGCGGCTTGACTTCCACGCGAAGGTCGCCGCCGGCGATGGATTCGGAAACGCCGGCCATCTCCTTGAGGTAGGTCACCATCTTGGAGAAGGTGCGGGCCAGTTCGCCGATCTCGTCCTCGCGGGTGACGTCAATGTTGTGCTCCAGATCGCCGGTGTTTCCGATGCCGCGGGCCACATTCATCAGGCTGGTGAGCGGCTGGGTGATGGCTTTCGCCGTGCGGAAGGCGACGACGGCTCCAACGCAGAGAGCGAGGAGGGTGCTGAATACCGAAACTGCGATGGTGCGCGAGGCGGCGTTCTCGTCCGACTGGCGCCGCTCGTCCACCAGTTTGCGGTTCTCGACGTCGGCGACATCCAGCGCATCGGTTGAGTTCTTCACCCAGGAGGAGGCGTCCTTCTGGAGATAATAAATCTGCAATTCAGCGACGGTGGCGTTGCCGGAGTCCACATCTTTGCGCTTTTCGATCAACGGCTGCGCGAACTCCTTGCCCCAGGCCTGTTCCAGTAGCTGCACCTTGCCTAACGCCGTCTTCACCTGTTCGGAGTTGGCCAGCGTCTTGCCTTGTTCCAGTTTCTCGTTCAGGGTGCGGAGGCCCTCGGTCATGCGGTCCACTTCGCGGGTATCGCCGCTCAGCAAGTAGTTGCTCAGGTAAAGCCGGTTCTGCATCATCTGAAAGCGCACGGAGTTGGTGGCGTCGGCCAGATCGAGCGACTGTTGCGCCGCCTTTTTGGCGTCGTGCTCGCGTTGCACCGCGGACCAGTTCACGAGAAACAGCACTAAGACCATCGTGAGGATCACGCCGAAATTCATGTACAGCTTTTTGCCAATCGTCATGCCGTTTCTCCTCCGCGGCGAAGATCGCTACCGCGGCTCGAACTTGAAATCGATAACCCCGGAACTCTCCGTGGAACTGGGTTCAAAGCGCCATTTCTTGGCAGCTTCGAGCGCGGCGTTGGCCAGAACCGGATGGCCGCCCACGACCCGGGCGTCCTTCACCGCGCCGTTGGGTGCGACGACAACCTCAATTTTTACCGTGCCTGCCAGGTTCATCTTCCGCGCCAGTTCCGGATACGCGGGCTGCACTTTGGTCTTGGCGCGGCGGACGATTTCCTCGCTCTGCGCCGTCTGTGCGGCGATGTGGACCGGGCCCGCAGTCCCGGCTAAAGTCATTACGGCCATTAAAGCGACTGCGGCTCGTCGAGACACAATTCCTCCGTCAGATGAAGAAACTCTCCACCGACAACGTGCAAGGTGCGGGCCACCAGTGCGCTTCGGGGAAAACCGAAGTAATGAGCCGTATGCGTATGGAATTAATGTAGTTACGACTCGGTCCTGCGGCCTCGAGAGGAACGCTTCGAGGTCAGAGCAGTCTCATTCCCGTCAAATCCGTTTCCGCTTCTCAGTATGAGATTTTGTCTCAATCCAGTCTCGGATTTCACACAAAGGCACCCCTTTCAGTGCATTTCCCTTGACTCAAATTGAGATGACCTGTAGTTTCCCATTAGATTCAAGCACTTGTGAATCGCGAACAGGTTCCCCTGACGACCGATGGCAGATTGAGCATTTCTGGTCGCGGCCCGTTTGTTTCCCCGGAAACCAGCTTCGTTCCTGGCTCCGATGAGGGCTTCCAGAAGCTGTTGCTCCGGATTGCGGCCGCGGCGAGTGAACGTAGCGACGCCAACGCTCTGATTCAGTTGTTTTGCCGCGCCACTCGCGATTTCTTCCGCGTTTCAGGCGTGTACTTTTGGCGGTGCCAGCCGGGGGATGAATTGGTCGGAGAACAAGCGGACGGAAAGTTAGCGGCAAACTTTGTCGGAACACGCATCCGCCCGGAACAGAGTTCGGTGACGGCGGAGGCGGTGCGACAGCGGCGAACGATTTTCGCCAACCACGTGCATTCGGCGACTTTTCCGGGGGCGAGAGAGTTTGGCGCGCGCTCTTTAATGGCTGCCCCGGTGATGGTCTTCGACGAGGTCATCGGCGCCACCGCGTTCTTGCATGATTCCGACGAAGACTTCTTCAACGAAGATCTGGCCGCCAAGGGCACCATCCTGGCTGGCCAGTTGGGCAGCCTGCTGGAAGCGAACCGCTTGAGCGAGGCGTCTCGCGAAGAATATCGGCGGGCCGAAATTCTGGCCGACGTGGCCCATGCTCTGCATGGAACGCCCGATGTTGCCGCGGTGATCGAGGCCCTCGCCGATCGGCTGCGGCTCCTTTTGAAGACACGGCTCGTCTGTGTGTTGTTGAAGCGCGAGGGGCCGTTTGAGTTGCGCGCGGTTTCGGCGGAGACACCGCAACTGGCCAACACAGTTCGTTCCCGGCACGACCGGCAAACGTTGCGGTTCGCCGCCGAGCTGGCGCAGCGTGCGATCGCGGCCGCCGAACCCATCACGCTCTCGGTCGGGGCGGAGGCACACTCACTGGGAAATCTGGTTTCCCCTGGGATGTTGATCGCGGCTCCGCTCCGGACTTCGCACACGCAAGGCGCGATCATCATTTATCCACGGCTCGACGGCGCTTTCACAGTCGAAGAGAGAGCGCTGGTGTCAGCGGTTGCCGGCTTCGGAGCCGTGGCTCTGGCCCATGCGGAACTCTACTCAACGGCCCACGCCCAGTCGCACGAACTCCACCAGTTGCTGGCGATTTCGTCCGAACTAAGTTCCAGCGGAGATCTGGAGCATTTTCTGCAGGCTTTTGTGGTTCACGCCGCGCATTTTCTCGGCTTCGGGCGATGCTTCATAGCCCTGCTGGAGGGCAACCAATTCCGGATTCGCTACGGAATGGAAAATGGTCAGGCGCGCAGCGCTGATATCTCGTTCCCCGAAGGCATTGCCACCCGGGCCCTGCGCGCCAACGATGTTTTCTGGACCGATGACGCCAAAGGCACTCCTGGAGTGAACGTCGACATCGTCGAGAAATACCGGCTGAAGCAAGTCCTGGTAGTGCCGCTGCTGGGATCGGGCGGGCAGCTGTTAGGGATGTTCGGAGTGGTTGACCGCCTCGACGCTGCGGGGATTTCGCCGGAGGACATTCGACGCGCCCGCGCGTTGTCGAATCAGGCGGCGGTCGTGCTCGAGGGGGCGCGGAACCTGCATCTCTCCGAACAGCACCGGCGCCGGGCCGAAGCCCTGATCGAACTGGCGCGCGAAATTGATGGCGCGCTGCGCTTGCCGGACTTTGCCCGCCGGTTCGTGAGCCGGGCCTCCGAACTTACCGGTTCCCGCGCCGGTCTGCTGGCGGTTCGGCACGAGGGACACTTTCAGGTGGTCGCATGGCATCCCCAGCCGGAAGGGACCGAGACTTCTCCAGTTGGCCTTGGCGGAGAAGAATCGGTGCGGGCGGTGGATCGAAGCAGCGAACCGCCTTCGTTGGTAACCGAGCTTGAGCAGAACCCGGGACTCGACCCGGCGGTCGATCGGTCGATCGGATCGGCTCTCAGCGAATATGCTGCCCATCATTCGGAGAATGTCCTCTCCGGGACTGCGGAGGCGCTGCTTGGTGCGGCTGCCGCCGCCCGGCTGAACTGGGAGGAATGCACGGTGGTGCGGCTGCCCGCCGCCAGTGGGGAACTGGCTGGCCTGCTCTGCCTGGCGGGAGGCTCGCGCTCGCTGGATCAGGAAAGCCGCGTCTTCCTGGAAACCGTAGCCGGCCATGCCGCCATGGCGCTGGAGAACGCGCGCCTGTTCACGCAAATCGAGCAGTCCAGCCGGCACTGGATGGAGATCTTCGATGCGATCGCCGATTTCATTGTGGTGCACGACCAGGCGGGGAAGGTGCTTCGGGTCAATCGCTCGCTGGCGACCATGATCGGCGTGCCGCCGGCGGATCTGATCGGCATGGACATGCGCGCTTTGTTGGCGCTCAACAACGCCGTCGCGGCCCATGCCTGTCCCTTCTGCCGGGCCATGGCCGATGATGCCGATGAATTCGTGCATCCGGTTTTCGATCGTACTTTTCTGGTTTCGACCTCGCGCGTGCATGGGGCCTCGGACGAGGGAATGCAGACCATCCACGTTCTCAAGGACATCTCGGACCGGCGCGAGGCCGAGCGCCGTTACCGGGAGTTGTTCGACAATATTCAGGAAGGCCTGTTCTTCAGCACGCCCGCCGGCCGTTTTGTGGAAGTCAATGACGCCATGGTGCGCATGCTGGGATATGGAAGCCGCGAGGAACTGCTGCAGATCGACATTCCGACGCAGCTCTATTTTTCGCCCGGTCAACGCCAGCGGCATACCGAGGTCCTGGAGCAAGAGGGCCACCTGCGCAACTTCGAGGCGACGCTGCGACGCAAAGACGGCTCCGCGATTCACGTGCTGATCAATGCCTTTGGTATGTACGACGACCTGGGCCGTCTGCAGCAGATTCGCGGGCTGATGCTGGACGTGACCGGTCTGCGCACCTACCAGTCTGAACTGCACCGTGAACGTGATTTCTCGGCCAAGATCCTGAGCAACACGCAGAGTCTGATCCTGGTGGCCGATACGGCGGGTCTGGTCAGCTATGCCAACCGCCGCTGGCAGGACGCCGGTTTCGACCAACGCGAACTGCTCGGGCGGCCACTGCTCGAACTGGCTGCCTCCGGTTCCGATCAGCCGTTGGCGGAGTCGCTGCAGCGGACCCTCGACGGCCAGCAGGTGGACAATCTGGAACTGCAGATCGTTCGCGGCAACGGCACCGCCGGGAAGTTTTCCGCCAATTTGAGTCCCATGCGCGATGAGCAGGGAACGGTCACCAGCATCGTGGCCGTGCTCACCGATATTACGGATTCCGCAGTTCTGCGGGACAAGCTGGTGCATGCCGAGAAGATGGCCGCGGTGGGGCAGTTGGTTTCCGGCGTGGCCCATGAGGTCAACAATCCGCTCACCGCCATTCTGGGGTTCGCCGACCTGCTGATGGAGAATCCGGATCTGCCGGAAACGGCCCGCAAGGATTTGCGGGTCATTTTGCAGGAGGCCCAGCGGACCAAGCAGATCGTGCAGAATCTGTTGAGTTTCGCTAGGCAGATGCCGCCCCAGCGCACGGCGGTGCAACTGAACGCCATCCTGCGCCGCACCATGCAACTCCGTTCCTACGACTTCAACAGCCATGGCGTCGAAGTGGTTGAGCATCTCGATGACGAGTTGCCCGAGGTCATGGGGGACGCACACCAGTTGCAGCAAGTCTTCCTCAACATTCTGAACAACGCCTATGACGCGGTGCATGAAGTCGGGCGTCCGCCGCGCATTGAGATCATGTTGACCAAGGCCGGAGACACGGTCGAAGTTTCCTTCCGGGACAACGGCAACGGGATTTCTCATCCCGACAAGATCTTCGACCCGTTCTTCACCACGAAAGAGGTGGGCAAGGGAACTGGGCTCGGCCTAAGCATCTGCTACGGTATCGTGAAGGAACACGGCGGCGAGATCCTGTGTCACAACAATCATGGTGGGCAGGGGGCGACGTTCATCGTGCGCCTGCCCTCGACGTCGCACACTGCTTCCCGCGGGGTGGGGGCAGGAGTGATACACAAATGAGCGTCCCCGCCGTGAAACCGCCTACGCTTCCAGTCCTACTGATTGAGGATGAGCCGGCGGTGATGTCTTATGTGCAAGCCGCTCTGGAACGTAGTGGATATCCCGTCGTCTGCTGCGAGTCGGGGGTGGAGGCTCTTCGTCTGCTGGAAAACGGCGCGTATCTGGGTGTGGTTTCCGACATGCGTACACCCGGCGGCGTCGATGGCGGGCAGGTGCATGCCTGGATTGTGCGCCATCGACCGGATCTGGCGACGCGTGTGGTCTTCATCACCGGGGATATTGCCAACGAAGAAACCGTGGCCACGCTGCGCCAAACCGGTGCTCCCTGCGTGGAGAAACCGTTCCGCGTGCAGCAGTTGATCGAGGCCGTGACCAAGGCCATGGGAAAGGCGCAGTGAACAGCGTGGGAAGTAAAGATGAACTTCGCATCCGGTTGCTGATTGTCGACGACGAGCAGAGCATTCGCAAACTTTGCTGCACTGTAGGCGAGGCCCTCGGCTATGTGTGCCTGGAGGCCGAAAGCGGGGAGTCCGCCCTGACGCTGCTCGAAGAGCAACCGGCGCACATGATTCTGACGGACATGGTGATGCCGCACATGTCGGGCCTGGAATTCCTGGAAAAGGTCAAAAAGCTCCTGCCGCGCGCCGAAGTGGCGGTGATGACCGGCCACGGGTCAATCGAAACTGCGGTGCAAGCCATGAAATTGGGCGCGTACGACTACATCGCCAAACCCTTTTCTCCGCTGGAAGAGCTGCGGCTGTTTCTGCGGCGGATGGCGGAAAAAATCCGTCTGGTCGAGGAAAACGAGTTCCTGCGCCAGCGCACCGATTCGGAGACCGCGGTGCACGGCATTGTGGGATCGTCGGCCAAAATTCAGGACGTGCTGCGCATGGTCTCGCGCCTGAAAGATACCCGCACGCCGGTGCTCATTTACGGCGAAAGCGGGACCGGCAAAGAACTGGTGGCGCGGGCGATACATTTCCGCGGCGCGTTCGCCGGGCGCGCCTTCGTCGCAGTGGATTGCGGCTCGCTGGTGCCGACGCTGATCGAAAGCGAACTGTTCGGCTATGAAAAGGGAGCCTTTACCGGAGCGCTGAAATCGAAGCAAGGGTTGTTCCAGGCCGCCGACGGAGGCACAGTTTTTCTCGACGAAGTGGGAGAACTCCCGCTCGAGTTGCAAGCCAAGCTGCTGCGCGTGCTGCAAGAGAAGGAAGTGCGTCCGGTCGGGAGCAACCAGCGGGTCAAGGTTGACGTGCGCGTCATCGCGGCGACGAATCGCGATCTGGAGGCTGCCTACAAAAACGGAACCTTCCGCAAGGATCTCTATTTTCGGTTGAATGTGGTCACCGTGCACGTTCCCGCGTTGCGCGAACGGCGCAGCGATATTCCGATGCTGGTGCACTGGTTCCTGGAGCGTTACGCGCCGGGTTCGGGACTGCAGGTTACGAGCGCCGCCATGAAGTCGCTGATGGGATACGAGTGGCCCGGCAACGTGCGGGAACTGGAAAACTGTATCGAGCGCGCGGTCGCGCTGGGCAACGGACGCACGATCGATCTCAGCGATCTGCCGCCTTCCATCGCTGCCGGTTCTGCGTCGGCCAGTGGCAGTGGCGGACCTGTGGCGGGTAGACCGACGCTGTTGGATCCTGATCTTGCCGAAGCGATGGCCGCCGCCGAGTCTCCGCGAGTTCCCTTGTCGACGACCGACCTGGAGGACATCGAACGCGCGACCATCCAGCGCGTCTTCGAGCAGGTCAAAGGCGATAAAGCCCTCGCGGGGCGCATGCTCGGCATCAGCCGCGCGACTCTCTACCGCAAGCTGAAGCGCTATAACATCAGCGTTGGGGCGCCCGGGTCGTCGTCGAGCCACACCCTGCAGTGAACCCCATCATTCCTAGCCACGGTTTCGGAAAAGGCTGAATCGGACCTGCCGGATTCTGCATCAGAACGCTCATTCCCGTTTCCCTGAGGAGAAATCAACGGCATGGCACGCACCGTGATGTATTGGGTGACAACCGGCCTGGTGGCTGCGCTGTCGATCTTCGCCGGGTTCAGTTATGTGTCGGGCAACCCGCAGGCGGTGCAGGGATTTGCCCACGTCGGGTATCCACCACAGCTGCGAGTTCTCCTTGGGATCGCCAAACTGCTGGGGGCGATCACTCTTGTGATCCCTGGGTGGCCCCGGCTCAAAGAGTGGGCTTACGCCGGCTTCACATTCGCCTGGATCGCGGCCGTGGTCGCCCACTATCTGGCTCATGACGGGGCGCTCGCTCTTGCCCCTTTGCTACTTCTGGTGTTCCTTGCGGTGTCTTATGTGACCCGGCCGCCTAGTCGGCGATTGTCGAGTTGAGCGGCGGCACTGGAATCCGAAATCTAGGGGAACTTTCGAGGGCTGCCGAATTCTTGCCGATTCTTAAGATCGCCCGGCGATTGTGAGACAGAGTCTCACGATGAGACAATACGGCGGCGCGGCCCTCGTCCACCGCATCGAAAACACGCGCTAACCTATTGAAAATGCGCCCACATCAGTGCTAGACCTTCCGTTCCCAGAATTGGCTGCCGCGTTGCTCGTTCTCTTTGCGGCGGAGTTTGGCTACGATCATTGCTAACCGGGAATGGAAGCTGATCCGCTGTGAGTCGGGCAGAGCGAGTCTGGGTAAGGGGTGTTTCATCCGCTTGGCGCAACAAGCCACAGCAACGGGACGCATCGCACCAACCACCAGCACGGTGGCGGGGCTGGCCCGATTTTTTCCGGAGGCCGCTCCGGTACGGATTCCCATCCAACTTGCCCGCACCCTGGAATCCGGGACCTCAACCGGCGCCAATTTCACCGAGAGCACGGTGATTGAATTTGGCACTCCCCACGAAGTTCTGTTTGCCTGCAACACTCCCCTGGAGTTCGCGGATGTGCTTCGGCTGCGCAACTCCGATGGTTCGCTCGATGTTGAGGCTTCGGTGGTGGCGGTGCAGTATCACCCTGGCCGCACCGTTGTGGCCGCACGTTTTAAGGCAGAGGTGCCCAACTGGATCGTGAAATCATGACTCCTTCCACACCCGCACAGGATCTCGCCACCCAATGGAACAATGCCCGACGGCTGTATCCGGTTTACTTCGAACTGGCGCGTGAGTTTGCCATCGACGTGCAAGCCAGCGCCGACCTCGAAGCGGGAGTAGAAACCCCCGGAAAAGATGCGGTCGAACAGGCTAACCGCTGGCTCGATGAAATGGACCAGCGGGTTCAAGTTCACCAGTTGCGTCAGTTCCTGCAAACCAGCGCGCTGGTGACTCCGGAAAGCTTGCTGAACCTGTTGCGGCACTTTCTGGCGAGAACCCCCAAGACGGATGGGATTCGCGACAAAGTCGACTTTCTGATGGTGCAATATTTCAGCCAGATGGCGCCCTCGGGCCTGGATGATGCCGAGGTCGATCTGTCCTATGTGGCGCAGGCACTGGAACCGGTACTAAACCAGGTGGAGTTGAAAACGCCGGTGTGGCTGAACGCGCTCGATCGGGTTCTGGAATCCGCCCGCCGTTGCCGCTCGCTCGACGAGCTTCTGCATGGGGGTGTTCTTGAACAGGGGCGCAAAGCGAAGACTCAGGCCGACGACCTGTTCTATCTGCCGGTGGCGCTGGTGGCCTTCACGCGCTTTGGTTACCTGATGCGGCGCGTCTTCTTCCGGCTGATGCTGGGCGATCTCAACCTCATCGTGGACGGGCTGACCGAGTTGGAAGAAAAGGGCGTTCAGACCATCGACTGCCGACGGGCTCAGTTTTCCGCGCAGGAACCGATCCTTCGCCTACGGATGATTTGCCAGTCGTGGAAAGTGATGTTCCAGGCGGAGTATTCGTCCGGACAGCCGTTGCGCATGCTGGTCGATCTGCGGGCCTCGGTGGAATATGCCCTTGGCCGTGGAAAGGCTCCCGAGGCGGATGGCAAGGCGAAACCGGCGCCTGCGGCTAAGACGGCGGCGAGTGTGACAGCAGCCTCCAAACCCGCACCCTCTACACCCAAAGCAAATACGGCGGCTGCGGCCGCTGGGACAGGGAGGGCCGGCGTTGCGAAGCCTTTGGTCAAGCCTGCTGCGGCGCGGCCGACAGCTAAGCCTGCCGGCAAACCGGCCGCCGAGGCTCCGGAGTTTGAAGTTTCGAGCACGCCGGGCTGGGAACCTGATCCCGCGCCGGAACCGAACAAGAAGGGCTAAGAAAAGGAAGCCTGGCAGTGGATACCCCGACCGTACTGATCATCTCCGACGAAGCCGATTTTTCGCGGCGGGTCACTGCCCGCTGGCAGATGGAGCGCAACGTTCCGACGTTTACGCTCCTCAGCGGCGATTTGTGGCCGCGCTTTGCGGTGGACGTCTTTGATGTGGCTATCGTCGGGAAGTTGCGGCGCGACTTGCTCTCGGTAGTTCTGGAGCCGCTGCACTCCACCGGTCAACCGATTTTCTGCGTATGCTACGATGCCGCCACCGCGCAACTGGTGCACGAGCGCTGGCCCCGCATTTCCATCCTGCGACCCAGCGAGCACTGGCTTGAAATTCTGGTTCTGGCAGGGAGTGAGGCGGTGCACCGTTCGCGGGCTGAAACCCGCGCCCGCGCCGCCGAGCTTTCTTGCGCCACGCTGGAGCGGCAGGCGATGTTAGGGCGCTACGTGCTGGAGATGCGCCACAGCTTGAACAACGCGCTCACTTCCGTGCTGGGGAACTCGGACCTGCTGCTGCTGGAACCGGGCAGCCTCTCCGCCCAGACGCGCGCGCAAGTCGAAACCATCCGAAACATGGCGCTGCGCATTCACGAGATCATGCAACGCTTCTCGTCGCTGGAAAAGGAAATGAATGTCGTCGCGCAGCAGGCAGAAAGAGATACCGGCAAATCGTACGCTGCCGTTGCCGGCGCGTGAGTAGTGAGCAGTGAGATTTGAGTGCTGCCCTCCCCCGGGTGCCGCTGATGATTGGGTAGAAGCTTTTGCCCACGGTCGTGGGAAGGATCTATGCATAGATTGATGCCGGGCGTCACCATTCTCGAGCACGAACTCTCGGAGTTGCGGTTGCTGGTCGAGCGCCAGGCCGGCATCCTGCTCGATTGTCCCAACAGCGCACTGGCGGCGCATGTGGGCGAGTATCTGGAGCATCAGGAACTGGAGTCCACCGGCGCGCTGCTGGAGCGCCTCCGCGCCTCCGATCACGACCCTTGCCTGTTGCCGACGTTTCTGGACGGCATCCTCAACGTCAACAGCGGGTTCTTCCGTCATCCTGGCGCGATGAATGCACTGGCGCGCTTCGTCGTCCCACAAAGGATTAACTCCCGCAAGCCCGACGAGACACCTGGCACGCTGCGAGTCTGGAGTGCGGGTTGCGGCACCGGGGAAGAGGCGTACTCGATTGCGATGGCGGTGTGTGATGCGCTGGGCAATGGCTCGGGAGGCGGATGCACGAACGGAAACGGCAAGGACAACAAAGACAGGGACACCAAGACGACCGCGAGCCGGAATGGTGGAATCGCCGAGAGCAATGCGCCGGTGTCTGCCTTAGGGGGTGCGAAAGACTGGTCGATTCATATTGTTGGCAGCGACCTGCTGGCTTCGGCCATCGAAGTCGCCGAGCGGGGACTCTACCCGCAAGCAGCGCTGACGGGCCTGCCTCCGGCCACGATCCGCACCTTTTTCTCGAGAATCGGAACTGCCAGCGGCGGCTCGAACGGCTCGCCGGAAGGGCCTCAAACCCAGACTACTCAAAATCATGCTACGAATGGATCGGCGTTGTCGTCGCGCAATGGATCAAACGGATCGACCGGCAATGGCGTGCACTTGCTGGTCAAGCCGCGCTTGCGCAGCCTAGTCACCTTCAACACCATGAACCTGACCAAGCCGGTATACATCGGTCGCTTCGACTGCATCTTCTGCATGGACGTGCTGCCGCATCTCTCTCGCGCCCAGCGCTCCGCCCTGATCGAACGCCTGCACCTCTACCTGGAACCAGGCGGATACCTGTTCCTGAGCCAGACCGAGAAGCTCTACGCCCCAAATCTCAACTTCCGCCCTGAAACCTACGACGGTTACACGTTGCACCGCAAGCCGCTGGCGGCGGCAGCGGCGTATGGGCGGTGAAGAACAGTACATCAATTGTCTATTTTGTCCATAATAGACAAATGAAGACCGTTTCTGCCACCGAGCTCAGCAGCGACTCGCTGCCCTCCTTGACGCAGCCCAACGCGAACCGGTGCTGATCCGGCGCCAGAACCGCGACGTGGCTGTGATCAGGTCTGCGGAGGAATACGAACGCATTCGCAAAGTCAACATTGCCGAGCTAAAAGGAACAATGGATCGTATCGGCGCTCAGGCCGCAGAGCAGGGAATCACTGGGGAAATACTCGCCGACATACTGAAAGATTGAGGCGCGCCGATTCATGCGGGTCCCGCATCGTCTCGTCGTGGACACGAACGGAAGGATGATAAGTTTCTGGAAGTGGCGATTTTATCGCCGGCGGATTATCAGAAGCGTTGACCGCACGTCACTTTTCAGGTTTCGGAATCTGCCGCAGAATCCCCCTGTGAAGTCCGGATGAGCTTTTTCCCACTCCAGTGCCGCTCCCAAGCTGCACATGCGGCGACGATCAGTTGACAGTTTTCAAAATACCGGCGCAGGCCCTCCGTTTCGAGCGCAGGTTCAAGAAAACCCATTTCGATCGCATCACGAACTTCCTCGGATCCCGACAAGAATGCTTGTGTGACCGCTCTTGCTGCGGTCGCTAAAATCTCGGTGCTGTTTCGAGTTTCCAGCGTGGCGAAACCAGATGTGCAGAGACTCGGCTGCTTCCCACTGAACTCTTCATTACCGTGGCTGTCAACGACTGTTGCTTATGCGAACAAGAATTCTTTTGTCCGCAGTTCCTTGATCGTGTCCCGCAGCTTCGCCGCCTTCTCGAACTCGAAGCGCTTGGCTGCTTCACGCATGTCGCTTTCGAGCTTGCCGATGTAGGTGTCGACTTCTTCCTGCGACTTGAACTCCGGCATGCCCTCGGCCTCACCCGCGGTCAGGTCGGCGTAGTCGGCGGCTACGATCGCTGCCAGTGTCATATCCAGGGGGCGGACGACCGATTCCGGGGTGATGCCGTTGGCCTCGTTGTAAGCGGTCTGGATCGCACGGCGGCGCGAGGTTTCGTCCATAGCGCGCTTCATCGAGTCTGTCTGCCGATCGGCGTACAGAATTGCCCGACCGTTCAAATGCCGGGCGCAGCGGCCGATGGTTTGAATCAGCGAACCCGACGACCGCAGGAAGCCCTCTTTATCGGCGTCGAGGATCGCCACCAGCGAAACTTCTGGAAGATCGAGGCCTTCGCGCAGTAGATTGATGCCGATCAATACATCGAACTCTCCCTTGCGCAAGTCGCGCAGAATCTTGACCCGCTCGAGGGTTTCGATTTCCGAGTGCATATAGCGGCACTTTACTCCTACCTCGGCGTAATATTCGGCCAGGTCCTCGGACATGCGCTTGGTCAGCGTGGTGACCAACACGCGCTCGCCTTTTTCTACCCGGGCGCGAATCTCGTGCAGAAGATCGTCGATCTGCCCCTTGACCGGACGCACTTCCACCGGCGGGTCGATCAAGCCGGTGGGGCGAATGATTTGCTCGACCACCACCCCCGCGGACTTCGTAAGTTCATAGGGCCCCGGCGTCGCCGAAACGTAAATCAGCTGGTTCGTGCGGTGTTCGAACTCCTCAAAGGTTAGCGGGCGGTTGTCGAGCGCCGATGGCATGCGGAATCCATATTCGACCAGCACTTCCTTTCGCGAGCGGTCGCCGGCGTACATGCCGCGCAGTTGGGGCACGGTTTGATGCGACTCGTCGATGAACATCAGGAAATCACGCGGGAAATAGTCCAGGAGCGTGGGTGGAGGCTCGCCTGGTAGCCGTCCGGTGAAATGCCGTGAATAGTTTTCGATGCCGTGGCAATAGCCCATGGCCTTGATCATTTCCAGATCAAACATGGTGCGCTGGTGAACGCGCTGCGATTCCACCAACCGGCCCTGCTTTTCCAGTTCGACTTCCCACCACGCCAGTTCCTTCTTGATGGAATCCACGGCCGACGCCCGCGTTTCGTCTTTCATTACGTAATGTGTCTTGGGATAAATCGGCAGACGCACGTACTTTTGCTTGACCGTGCCGAACAGCGGATCGATCTGCGACAAGGCCTCGACCTGATCTCCCCACATCTCGATGCGGTACGCCATGTCGTCGTAAGTAGGGAAGACCTCGATCACGTCGCCGCGAACGCGAAAGGTTCCGCGGCGGAACTCGCCGTTGGTGCGCTCGTAAAGGATGTCGACCAGCTTGCGCGTGATGTCCTCGCGCTTGATCTTTTGGCCCTTTTCCAGGAAGAGCATCATGCCGTAATAGGCTTCCGGCGAGCCGAGGCCGTAGATGCAGCTCACCGAAGCCACGATGAGCGCGTCGCGCCGCTCAAACAGAGAACGGGTGGCCGAGAGCCGCAGCTTGTCGAGCTCGTCGTTGATGGTCGCTTCCTTTTCGATGTAGAGGTCGGCGGCGGGGACGTAGGCTTCGGGCTGGTAGTAGTCGTAGTAGGAAACGAAATACTCGACCGCGTTGTGGGGGAAGAAGCTTTTGAACTCGTGATAAAGCTGCGCGGCCAGCGTCTTGTTGTGAGCCATGACCAGGGTTGGACGGTTCAGAGCCTCGATCACCTTGGCCATGGTGAAAGTTTTCCCCGAGCCGGTGACGCCGAGCAGAACCTGGTGCTGTTCGCGGTCGAATAGTCCGCGCGTGAGCGCCTGGATGGCGGCGGCCTGGTCGCCTTGTGGCTTGTAACTGGAAACGAGTTTGAAGTCCATGAAGAAGCTTTCAGCTGGCAGCCTGCGCCGGCGGCTCAGAGAAACATTAATCGGGATTGAGGACATCTTCTGTCCTCAGCCCCGAGACATCGTCGTTCCGACCCTTAGCGAAGCGAAGGGAAGAAACCTGTTGCTCGAGTGGGGTCAGGTCTTTGACCCGGCCATGCCGAGCTAAGCTCGGCTGGGTTTTCGCTGTCGGCTGCTACAGAATCCGATTTTGCCAACAGAGAATCTTTCTATTATAAACGCTGTGAAGCCGCATTCGTTACTGGGCGCTAGAAGCCCTGCGGCCTCTCGCCTGAAACTCCCAGTGCTCGCTCCAGGGCGATTCCTGCGGTGCCGAGCGCGCCTTCATCGAACAGACGCCCGATGAGTGTGACGCCGTGCGGCACGCGGCGCGGCGTGCTGAATGTCGGCAACGGATGCTCTGGATCGGGTGCCCAGTCGCTGCGCGCTTTCCGCACCTCCACGAATCCTGCGCGCAACGTCAGCGACGGATGGCCGGTGAAGTTGGTAATCACCAACATTTCATCGCGCAACGAAGGCACCAGCAGAAGGTCCACTTCCGAGAAGATGCGCGCCATCTCCTGAGCCACTTTGCGGCGTAACCGATCGGCTTGTACAAAGTCCACCGCCGATAAGAATCGCGCCTGCCGAAAAATGTTCGGCCATGCATCCGGTACCTGGGCTTTCAGCTCTCTCAGCCCACCAGACAAGGTCAGATCCTCGAAAGCCGCCGCCCCTTCGGCAAACAAAATGAGGTTCAACGAATCGTAGGGCCAGTCGGGAAGGGAAACCTCCACCCCCCGCATGCCCAGGCTCTTCGCTTTCTCGAGAGTGGCCCGATCCACTTCGGTCGCAGGATGCTGGTTCATCCACGCCGGGAAATAACCGACGCGCACGCCTTTCACACTGGCATTGGCATCGAAATCCAGGCGGCTGGGTACGCTCGCGGTGTCGTTTGCGTCCGGACCAGAGATGGCCGCGAGGACCAGCAGCGCATCTTCCACGCTGCGGGTCATCGGACCGAGTTTGTCGAGCGACCAGCAGAGGGTCATGGCGCCCGTGCGCGGAACCCGGCCATATGTCGGACGCAGGCCGGTGACTCCACAACGCATCGAGGGGCTCACAATACTGCCTCCGGTCTCGCTTCCGATCGAGAATCCGACCAGCCCAGCCGCCGTAGCTGCGCCGGGCCCGGCACTGGAACCGGAGGAACCTTCCTCCAGGAGCCAGGGGTTCATGGTTTGCCCGCCAAACCAGATGTCATTGAGCGCGAGGGCGCCCAGACTTAACTTTGCCACCAGCGCCGCACCCGCGGCGTGCAACCGCTTGACCACCTCGGCATCTTCGGTGGGAATACGATTCCTGTACGGTTCTGCCCCGTAGGTGGTCGGAATGCCAGCGGTGTCCAGCAGGTCCTTCGCGCCCCAGGGGATGCCGTGCAGCGGACCCCGATACTTACCCTGGGAGATTTCTTCGTCCGCCTGTTTCGCCTGCTCGAGCGCAAGATCGCGGGTGATTGTGATGGCGCAGCGTAGCGTGGGATTGAACCGCTCAAGGCGGCCCAGGTAGATGCGAGTCAGCCGCTCCGAACTCAGCTGTCGCTTTTCGATCCAAGCCGAGAGTTGAGTTAGGGGAGCGAAGGCAATGTCTTCGTCATGGGCGGGGATCGGCATCGGGGGGACGCTACTTCGCACAAACTTGTCGCGTGACGGGAGGGAAGTCAGTCCGGGCAGCATGGGATCCCAGCGCGTGGCTGGAGCGAGAGCCGCCTCCAGCGCCACTTTTCGCGGTCCGGTTCGCCGCTCGTACACCGAAGCAAGCGTTCTGGGCCAACTCGCCGCCGCCATGGCGCGCTCAGAATCGGTCAGAGGCAACTGCGTTAACTTCTCCGCTTCGGCGAAAGTCGAAGCCGTGACGGCGGGTCCGACGGGCGGCCCGGCACCAAACGCCGGAGGTGCGCCTGGAGGCAGGTTCCCCCGATTCTGGACCTGAGCCTCAGCCCGGTAGATGGCGGCTGCGGCCAGCACGCCCAGCGATGTGGTGGTCAGGAATTCTCTTCGTGATCTGGACATGACTCTCCCTGAGGTAGCATTGCGGATCTGGCACCTGATCGATGCCTAGGTCACCGCCGGACGCAACTCTACCTTCTTGGTTGTGATCGTCACCCGAGTGGCTGGCAGTCTTGGTGGCGGCCAGTCTTCGGTGTAGGCTTCGACGGTGATTGTCCCTGGCGAACGAGTGGCTTGCACGATCACTTGCGCCAGACCGTTGAACAAGCTCCGCTTCGGGTCCTTGTCGGACTCCTGGCAGTTGGGGTCGCCGTTGCCGACGCCGATCAGTTTGCCTTCGCCCGTAACCTTGAAGCCGATCATGTTATCGGCCGTCGGAATCATGCGGCCTTCCTTGTCGAGGACTTCGACACGAAGAACAGACACGTCCTCGCCGTCGGCGTTGATTTCGCTGCGGTCCGGGGTGAGGCGAATCGACGACGGATCACTGGTGGTCTCGCGCTTTTCGACGAGCACCACTTTGCCGTCTTTTGTGCCGCGGGCCTCGAGCACGCCGGGCTCGTATTTCACTTTCCACTCCAAATGCGTGAGAGGCTGCACTTTCTGCGAGCCTTGGCTCTGTCCGTTCAGGACGACCTCGACCGAATCAAGATTCGAATGCACCCACACCGAGATCGGCTCCCCCGCGCGCTGATCCCAATTCCAGTGCGGAAGCAGATGCAGCACTGGCTCCGATCCCCACCATGCTTTGTAGTAATAGAAGTTGTCCTTGGGGAATCCGCACGTGTCCACGATGCCGAACTGAGAGTTGATCGAGGGCCAGCCGTAGGGTGTGGGCTCGCCGCGGTAGTCGAAGCCGGTCCAGGCGAAGCCGCCCGCGAGCCATTCCCGCGCCGCATAAAATTTCCACCACTCCTCGGCGAGTTGGGACCAGGCAGTATGGTTCACATCGTAGGCACTGACCCAGTTGCGCAGCTTGTCGGTCGAGTAGATACCGCGCGTGGAGACCGTGCTGGCAGTTTCCGAACCGACGCAGGGCTTCTTGAGATGCGCCTTGTGCCAGGGATCGTGTGCGCCCAGGTTGTAGTTGAAACCCATGACGTCCAACTGTTCCGGGAAATGGGTCTCGAAAGCAGCATTCACCGCGGCCGTGCACAGCCGAGTGGGATCAAGCGCGTGCGTTCTGGCGATCATATCGTCGATCACGCGCACGCCCTGCGGCTGCGGCATCATCGTCGACTCTTCGTTGCCCGTCGACCAGAGGATGATCGAGGGAGAGTTGCGATAGCGCTTGACCATGACCTCCAGCTGGGCCAGACCTTCGGGGTTGGAACTCATCATGCGCGTCTCACACATCATCATCATGCCGAGTCGGTCGCAGGCCTCGACCCACTCCGGCGTGGGCATGTTGTGGGAGGTGCGCACGGCATTGGATCCCATTTCCTTCAGCACTGCGATGCGATACCGCTGTAACTGGTCGGGCAGGGCGGCGCCCACGCCAGCATGGTCTTGATGATTGCAGGTGCCCTTGATCTTTACGGACTTGCCGTTCAGGGAAAAACCTTTGCCTGAATCGAAGACCACGGTGCGCACGCCAAAGCGCAAGGCCTCGGCATCTCGCGGCTTTCCGCTGGACTCAACAGTAACCACCGCCGAGTAAAGGTTCGGAGTTTCCGGGGACCACAGCGCGGGATTCGCCAGGCTTGCGCTTGCGGTGAAAGTGGCGGCCCTGGCAGGCGCGACCGATTGCGGCGGCGCTTCGGCGGCGGCGAGGACCTTTCCCGCGGCGTCGACAACCTGCCAGCGCACGCGGCAGGTTTCCGTCTCGCGGTTCTGATTCTGCACCACCGTTCCCAGGCTCAACGTGGCTGCGTTCCCCTGGACCGAGGGACGAACATAACTTTCCCAAGAGCCGAGGTGCAGGGCGTCGGTCTTGGTTAGCCACATGTGCCGGTAGAGGCCCGCACCTTCATAGAACCAGCCGTCGCCAAAGCTGGCGTCCAGGCGCACGACCAAATAGTTCTTGGAGCCATAGCTGAGGAAGTCGGTGACATCGAAGCGGAAGGGGGCGTATCCGTTATCGTTGCGGCCGATGAAATATCCGTTCAGAAACACCAGCGCACTGCGGAAAGCACCGTCGAACTCAATGGCCACGCGCCGCCCGGCGTCTTCTTTGGGGATATCAAAAACCCGGCGGTACCAGCCAACGCTGGTTTCGGGATAACGGCGGCCCAGCGGTTTGTAGCCGTGGGATTGCAGGTCTTCGTCGCGCACGAACGGCAACTCGACGGCCCAGTCGTGCGGCAGGTCGAGGGCACGCCATTTTGAGTCGTCGAATTTCTCTGTGGCGAACTTGAATTCGCCCGATTTGGCGAAATCTCCTTGGTCCTTGCCAAAACCGAGATCGCGCAGGGAGTCCGAGGCATGGCCTTGAAAGAATTTCCATCCGAAATCAAACAGCAGGCGCTCGCGGGGACCTGCGGCCGCCAGATCTTCGGCAGTCGTCTCCGGATAGCCCGCCAGTAAAGCGTGAGCGCGGCTTACTGCGCCTGCTACGAGAGTCGAACCAGAGAGTGCAAGGCCGGAGCAAATGAGATCACGACGGGTAAGATCCGACATGAGGGCCTCGTTCGATGAAATCGAAAATGGACGCCGTCGCGAACGCATCGAGGACTCGGGAAGGCTGCGAAGCTCGGCGCTCGGGACCTCGCATTATAAAGCACGCGGATCAGTGGGGAATGTGTTCGGGACGGCTCAGGATAAAGGTGGTTATGGCGTACAGACGCGATTCTGAGCGAGTTCTACTTCTGATCAGGCACTTTCTGATCTTGCACTTCACTCACGCCCACAATCTTCGCAGAGGTGCGGAATTTCTTGTAGTCGCGGAAGGTCTGTTCCATGTCCACGTTGAAGTTCTTTACCAAGGCCAGTCGTACGTCAATCTTCGCCGTCAGGTGGAGCGGTAACCAGACTTCGTCGTTCACCCGTGTCTGTTCCAACATGAAGCGCGTACCCTTGTGGATGCGCGCCAGAAATAATCCCCAGGAGATTGTGTCGAGGCACTCCACATCCATTTTGGCTAGCTGAAGATCGCTTTTATCGATCCATACCCGCCCGCGAAACTTGGAGAGATATTTTCCCTCCTTTATGTGGGGCACATAGCCCTGACGTGGCTCGCCGTCGATGACCCAGGCCTCGCGGCCTCCAACCAGTTCCGTACCCACGAGCTTGAAGTTGTAGGCGTCGGAGACCTCGCGAACGAACTTGCGACCATCCTCGCGGTCTTTTTCTCGTTTTTCTTCCCGCTTCCTGCGGTCCGCATCGGATTCATTCTTGCGCTTGTCGATGATCTTCTGGATCTTCTCCTCTTCTTTCGCCGCATCTTTTTCAGAGAGCGCTTTGTCGTCTTTTTCGATGAGCCGCTGTACCTGCTCGCCGTAGATCTCGAGAACCTCGTAGGTTTTCGCCTCGGTGGATTTGGTCTCTCCCTTGCCGTCCAGTTTTCGGTCGACGTCGCGCTCAATGTAGGTGTAGTCGCGCTCTTTCTTGTTATTCTCGTCATCCTTGTCGGCGACTACGCGGAGCAACTGTTGCATCTGCTGCTGGGAGAGCTTGCCGTCGGCATCGGGTGTGAGGTCGAGATCGGGCCGCTCCTCCAGCTTCGGCGTTTCGCTGGCCGCGGGCGGCGAACTCGGCTCCGAAGCTGCGGTGGGAGGGTTCGCCGGCGCGGAAGGAGAACCTTCCTGCTCGGCCAACCCAGCCAGGCTCAGGACGAAAAGGACGAGCGCAAGGCCCCAGACTCTCATACGCAGATTTTACGATCTTAGAAGGTTTTAAGTTCCCGCGGGGATGTTTCGGCAGGGCTTCTGGAAACGATTGTTTTGTTTCGAAATTCTAGGTATTGAGCTTAGTGTCGATCTGTTTGAGGGCCAGTTCGCGGCAGGTCCGCCCCATGACATCGTGCGCTTCGCTGGCGTCCAGAAACTGAAAGCCGTAGCGGAAAGCGTTCCCTTGGCGAACCGGAGCGTGTAGTTCCACCTCTCCAAGAGGCAAGTCGAATTCCAGACGAACCACTTCGTCCAACCCTAGTTCTTCCCTCAGCATGGCGGAATTCCCGGATTCGCTGAGGTCTACGCTGTGGCCGCGAACCACCGCACGATCGCGAGGATAGACGCGAATGTCGACTTCCAGTTTGAAACGGGGATGACGGCGGGCGTCCACAACCTCACGAGCAGGGCGGGTTCCGAATTGACTGCGGCCTTCGAATCGCTGCTCCCGGACCGGAGCGATATGCGGTGCCTAGCCGCCGGTCGGATCTGGATTCAAGAATGCGCCCGATGGTTGGGCTAGAGCAAGGTCTTCTCCTCCATCGGCAGAATCGGTTTGGAGCTTTATAGCTAGTCCCTCGTTTTGTAAGCCTTGCCCAGGCACTCGGCCTGGAAAAGCCGTTCATCGATGCGATGCAGCCGTTTTTCCTGAGCCTTGGTCAGCAGCGGATAGTGCTTGATATCGAACAGGTGGTACACGATGAACCACACCGGCTGGTCGGTGGTCATCCAGTTCTGGCGGTCGAAGCGCTTCAGGTTCACCGGGACCGAATATCGACGCAACGTCCGTTCACGCCGCAGGTTGAAATACGAATTGAAATAGCTCAGAGCCAGTTCGCGCAAGGTGCGATAGACCGGTTCGCGCCAGCGGCATCCGCTGTAGTTCGACTTGGCGACCGCGCCCCAGCAACCGTCCTGGCGAAAGATACAGATGACGTGATCGGTATCGTGGTCGGCTTCGAAATCCAGCAGGAGCGGGGGATATCCGTTCGCCCGTAGCGCCGCCGCCGCGAAAATCGCACCTTCCAGACAGTGGGAGGACTCCTCGGCCAACACCTTTCGCGGGGACCATGCCGTGTCTTGCAAGTGGTAAGGCATGTCATCGAGAAACTCTTGAATGCCGTGGGGATCTTTCAGGCTGCGCAGCTTGCGCAGTTCCTTTGGTGTGAAGCTGTTCGTGAGGCCAGAGTGGTTCGTCGTCATTAAGGTGTCGTGCCCAGCTGTTTCCTCGTATGCAGAAGTGTAGCGTAGATCGAGGTGTGTGGAGCGGGCACTCTTCCCGCTAGCCTCATCGATTCTGCCGGCAAGCGGGCAGGAGTGCCCGCTCCACACCGGACCCTCAAGCTGTTTGCGTGTGCCCGGCGAAAACCTCGGCAAAGTCGCCGGGACTGTCCACCAGCACGTCGGGGGGCTCATCCTCCAGGGTATAGGGCGCAAAGCCGTAGGTGACGCCAATCGTGTGTACGCCTGCGTTCCGCCCAGTGCGAATATCGACGTGCGAGTCGCCTACGATCACAGCCTCATCGGGCCGTGCCTCGTGTTCTTCGAGCAGCGTGCGCACGCCTTCCGGGTCGGGCTTCTTGGTGGGGAAGCTGTTGCCCCCGTAGATCCGCGAAAAAAATGGCCCGAGCCCCAGCGCCTCGACGATCGCTCGTGACGGAATCACCGGCTTGTTGGAGAGGATCGCCATCTTTCGGGGCACGCCGTTTTGCAAGTTCTGAATCGCCGCCAACGCTTCCGCGACTCCCGGGTAGACCGTGGTGTGATCGAGTTTGTGCTCTCGATAATAAGAGAGAAAAAATTCCAGCCCCTTGCGCACCACAGATTCGTCCACCGTCTCACCGCCAAGTGCGCGCTGAATCAGGATGGGCGCGCCATCGCCGACGTAACTGGCGATAACGTCTTCTGGCAGTTCGGGACGCCCGATATGACGCAGGGCAGCGTTGACGGAATGAACCAGATCGAGCCGCGAATCAATCAGCGTGCCGTCGAGATCGAAGATGACTAGCTTGATCGGGCGCGGGTCGAATGGGCGATGATTCCGAATCATGTCTCTTCAGCATAAATGATTAGCCCCCGTAGAGATGGGCAGGTGTGGGTCCGGGTCTTTGACCCGGAGGAGCCGAGCGAGGCTTGGCTGCTCGTGGGCTTGACAACATCCTATATTTCTAGCAATATCGAAACATGCTTCCTTCATTGCCCAGGTCGCCCTCTTCTCCCACTCCAGCCCGCGAGGCGTTTGTTACCCTCGATCGCTGGATCGGACTGTTCCTCAGTTTGCCCTGAGAGTCTTGACGGATCGCGCTTCTGTTCACGATCGTGGTGATGTTCTCACTGAAGGGGGGCTATATCGTGCGATTGCCCCTGGACGTGCCGCGGATCGCCGCTCCGCCGCTGATTTTTTTCGTGGTGATGTTTCTGCTTTCGTTCTGTATGGGACGCCAGCCGGGGGCGGACTATTCAAAGACGGCGACCTTGTCGTCCACCGCCGCCAGTAACAATTTCGAACTTGCCATCGCGGTTGCGGTCGCAGTCTTCGGCATCAATTCCGGGGCGGCGTTTGCGGCGGTCATTGGGCCGCTGGTCGAAGTCCCGGCTCTGATGGGGTTGGTGAACTTGCCCTGTACTTTCAGAGGCGCTACTTCGAGGCGAAGCCTCTAAACGCGGCTCCGATTCCCGCATTCGATTCCGTGGGAAAGCCGTAAGGATAGAAGACCCGGGGCCAGCATCTGCCAGTGCTACTGCTTCATCGAACCCAGGACCTGGGCAACCAGCGCCTTGGTTTCGGCGTCCGACACCAGATCGCCGTTTTCCGCGGTGGCCTTCACCACGTTTGGCTTCAGCTTCATCCCGATATAGATGGAATTGCAGGGGGTATCGCCCAGGTTTTCGACGCTGTGCTTTAACGGCGGAAACCAGCGCGATTCGCCGGGCTTCGCGAACACGTCGTGCGATTTCCCGGTCTGATCGGTAAACCGCAGATGACCGCCGGTGAGTATGACCACCACTCCGCCGGGATGATCGTGCATCCCTGACTTCTCGTGTGGGCCGTAGTGAACATTCAGTACCTGAACGGTCTCGTTTTCGAACGCTAACGAGTAGTGTTTTGCTTCGGTTTTGAGGGGATCTTGAGCGTGCGCGGCTGCCAGCGCGAGGCAGGCAAACACCGCGGCCGCAAGCGTCTTCTTGATTGACACAGTCTCCTCCCAACGACAGCTTTGAGTTTTTCCCCGACCCGAGTTTGCGCAAAGCTAACGTTCCGTCTGGGGCCTGTCAAGAATCCAACCGTGAGTTGTACCAGTGTGTGTCGCCGGAAATGAGGGGGGCTACGACTTCACGCCTTCGGGTTACACTTGCCCACATGCCCGCCCGCCGCAGCTTTGAGGATCAACTCGCGGCTTTGGACGCCCTGCGGCAACAGGCACCCGAATCGGCTATCGTAGCATTGCGCAAGGCGCTGGCCCATCGCAATAACTACGTAGTCGCAAAGGCGGCCGACCTGGTCCGCGAATTCGCGCTCGCGGAATTGATCCCCGAGGTGCTGGCCGCGTTCGAGCGATTTTTCTTTGAGCCGGTCAAGACCGATCCGCAGTGCTGGGCGAAAAATGCGTTGAGCCGCGCGCTGGCGGCATTTGAACATCAAGATGAAGCAGTCTTCCTGCGGGGGATGCGGCACATTCAGCTCGAACCGGTCTGGGGAGGCCGCTCGGATACCGCCGGAACTTTGCGCAGCACCTGCGCTCTCGCTCTTGTGCAGTGCCGCACCTTGTCAGAAACTGTTCTGCTGCAGCACCTGCTCGAACTCTTTAGCGACAAAGACAAATCCGTGCGCGTGGAGGCGGTGCGGGCCGTCGAGCAGACCGGCTCTCCCGCCGCTGCTCTGCTACTGCGGCTGCGGGCTGTGCTCGCCGCCGACGAACCGGAAGTGCTGGGCGCCTGCTATGGCGGCATCTTGCGGATTGAAGGCAAGGGCGCGATTGCTTGGCTCGCCCGTTTTCTCGCCGCCGGAGACGATCCCGCCGCGGAGGCGGCGTTGGCTGTTGCCTCTGACCGCTCGCCGGAATCGTTTCGCGCGCTGCACCAGCGATTCTTGGATGATGCTCGGTGCGACCCATGGTTCCGTTCCGTTCTGCTTTCTGCCATCGCGCTCACGCGCCAACCGGAGGGAATCGACTTCCTCTTCGATCTCGCACGGCAAGACACGCTAGATTCCGAACCCGCGATCGAGGCCTTACTTCGCTCGGGACCTTCCGCTGAACTGGTTCGACAGCTGGAGCAGGCGGTGTCTTGTAATCCGCGTCTGGCCCGGTTCGTTGCTGACCATCAGGCCCAACAACGGTGATTCCGAGCAGAGTGAAATTTCCCGTTGTCGGGATGTTCCCAAGCCCGCGCTCAGCATTTACAATGCAACAGGTTCGACGCAATCTGCACCTTAATGACCAGGCTGGGTATTGAGCGGGCGGCTGAATTTGGGTCAAATCTTGGGGCGGGCTGCCAGCATCCAATCAAGTATAGGAAACGGATGGCGACCACAAAGACCGACCTAAAGCTGGCCCTGGCGGCCAACGGCGCGAAGAAAAATAAAGTCTATGACGGGCTGACGCGCGACCAATTCATCCAAGCCTATCGCTTGATGTATACCTCCCGTCGCATCGACGACCGGGAGATCCTGCTCAAGCGCCAGCAAAAGATTTATTTCCAGATGTCAGGCGCGGGCCACGAGGCCATCGGCGTGGCCGCCGGTCTGGCGCTCAAGCCAGGCTACGACTGGTTCTATCCCTACTACCGCGATCGTGGCTTGTGCCTGGCGCTCGGGGTCAAACCATACGACATGTTCTTGCAGGGAGTAGGCGCCGCCTCCGACCCCAGTTCCGGGGGACGGCAAATGCCTTCGCATTGGAGCTATCCCGCGCTCCACATCGTCACGCAGTCGTCCCCGACCGGATCGCAGATTTTGCAGGCGGTGGGCTGCGCCGAGGGGGGAAGATATTTCGCGCGGCATCCCAAGGCGGCTGAGGTTCCGCCGTCGAAATTTGTGGACTACCGCCAGTTCAAGGACGTCACCTTCCAGGGCGACGAAGTCACTTACGTTTCGCTCGGCGATGGCACCTCCAGTGAAGGCGAATTCTGGGAGGCGATGAATGCCGCCGCGCTGGGCAAGTTGCCTGTCATTTTCTGTGTCGAAGATAACGGCTACGCCATCTCGGTTCCGGTCGAGGTGCAGACTGCCGGCGGCAGCATTTCACGGCTCGTCTCCGGATTCCCCAACTTCCACTTCGAAGAAGTCGACGGCACGGATCCGGTTGCGAGCTACGGCGCGTTTCAGCGCGCCGTGCAATACTGCCGCGAAGGACACGGTGCCGCCTTCGTGCACGCGCACGTCATCCGTCCGTATTCGCACTCGCTGTCGGACGACGAGCGGCTCTACCGACCCGACACCGAGCGCGAACGCGACGCCGCCCGCGATCCGGTCACGCGCACGCAGATGTTCCTGCTACGGGAGGGGATCCTCGACGAAAAAGGAATCAACCAGCTGGAGAAAGAAGTCGAGGCCGAGCTGCAGGCTGCGGTCGATGCTGCGCTTGAAGCTCTCCCGCCCGTCCCCGAGTCGATCATGAAGTACGTGTACTCTCCCGACCTCGATCCGACGTCGCCCATGTTCGACACCCAGCCGGCTACGACAGAGCCTGCTACCTCGGCGGATGGCAAGAAACCAGCCACCAAGACCATGGCGGACCTGATCACGGCAACTCTGCGCGACGAGATGAAACGCGATGAGCGCATCGTGATCTTCGGCGAAGATGTTGCCGACGTCAGTCGGGAAGAGTACCTGAAGCGCAAACTGGTCAAGGGGAAAGGCGGAGTGTTCAAACTCACTTTCGGGCTGCAGAACGAATTCGGCGGCGACCGCGTGTTCAATTCACCGTTGGCCGAGGCGGCGATTGTTGGGCGCGGGACAGGCATGGCCACCCGCGGTTTGAAGCCCGTGGTCGAGATTCAGTTCTTCGACTACATCTGGCCTGCGATGATGCAGATTCGAGATGAGCTCAGTGTCATCCGCTGGCGCTCGAATAACGGATTCGCCTGCCCGGTGGTGATTCGCGTCGCGATCGGTGGATACCTCACGGGCGGCGCCATCTATCATTCGCAATGCGGCGAGTGTGTCTTCACCCATATTCCCGGCCTGCGGGTAGTGTTTCCCTCCAACGCGCTCGATGCTGCCGGCTTGCTGCGCACGGCTATTCGCTGCGACGATCCCGTGCTGTTCCTCGAACACAAGCGCCTATACCGCGAGGCCTTCGGACGCGCGCCCTATCCCGGGCCGGACTACATGATTCCGTTTGGCAAGGCGAAGGTCGTGCATCCCGGTACCGATCTGACGGTAATTACCTACGGAGCGGTCGTGCCCCGTGCCCTGCAAGCGGCCCAGAAGCTTGAGCGCGAGCAGGATGTCAGCGTCGAACTGATCGACTTGCGCTGCCTGAATCCGTTTGACTGGGAAACGATCGCCGCTTCGGTGGGCAAGACCAACCGAGTGCTCGTCGCCTATGAAGATTCGCTCAGTTGGGGCTATGGAGCCGAGATCGCCGCCCGCATCGCCGACCAACTTTTCGACGAACTCGATGCCCCCGTCCGCCGCGTAGCCGCGAAGGACACATTCGTGGCTTACCAGCCGATTCTGGAAGACGCCATTCTGCCGCAACCAAACGATCTGTTCCTGGCGATGAAGGAGCTGGTGGAGTACTGAGAGGGAGCGACCGGCTGCAGAGAGTTAACTTTGGGTCGGTCTGAATTTGGGGATCCAGCGCGGGACCGTCCTGCGGTATTCCTCGTACGACTCTCCGAACTGGCGGCGCAAAGCGGGCTCCTCGTAAAACACAACGAACAGCTCGACCGGCACGCAAAAGAAAGCGGCATAAGCCAGGAGCACGATTGCATGAAACAGTGCAGCCTCGCCGATCAGCACGAGAAAAACGCCAACGTACATCGGGTTGCGCACGTAGCGGTGCAGCGCGGTGATGACGAGAAACTTCGTCGGAGCGATCGGCGCTGGCGTGCCCAGTCCACGCGCGGCAAACTCCCATGCACAGCGGAAGTAGATCGCCGCGCCCAACAGCAGGACGACGCCACCGAACCATGTCAGAGGCCCGCATGGTGGCCTGACAAGTCCGCCCAGCAGCCGAATCGGCACACAGACTGTTACCGTCCCCGGTACCAAGATCGTGAAGAGGATCGTGTTGAGGACCGGCCAGAGGGTGCGGGGCATGGGGGGCATGGGCGGGATCTCGACAGCCGCAAGACAGATGGCACAACCTTACGGTAAAATCGATGGCGACGGAAGAGAGTCCAGACGCAGCTACGAAGTCTTCGCGAGTGGATTGCGTTAATCCGGGTCAGGGTTTTCCGAGACATCCCATCCACATTCATCCGCGGCAGAAGGCAGCGGATTGTGCTGCGCGGAGATTAGGGAAATCAGGAGAGATTCCACCATGGCAGTAGGCGCCAAGATCGCAAAAACGGCCGACCGCAAGAAGGTCATGGACACCACCAAGAGCACGGACTGCCCCAAGTGCGGCAAGCCCACGCGGATCGTCAAGCGGGTGAAAGACCGCGAACGCGGCGTGCCGGGCGGGGTCTACATCTCGTGCTCGGCCTGCGAGTTCTTCGAGAAGCTATAACGGAATTCGAGCCAGCGATTAAACGACCGGAGCGGGAGTAGTTGGTTCTGGGTCGGGCTTTTTCTTGTAGGAGAAGCTTGAGAAGCGGCGAAATCGAACTATCATCGGTTCGCCAGCGTTGATATGTTCCCCAGGCCCAGCAGGTTCGCATCGGCCGTGACCAGGGTCAAATGCAGTAACTGCGCGGTCGCGGCGAGAAAGCGGTCGGCAGGGTCGTTATGGGCGAAGGGCAGCAGTCGGGCCGCGAGCGCGATCTCATGCGTTAGAGGTGCTTCCCGTAGGGGAGCGGTAGCTTGCACCACCCACTGAGTGAGGTCAGCGGGCAGGCGAATCTTCCCCTTTGTGTTCAGAGTCAGCGCTTCCCAGGTGCTGATCGGAGAGAGCCAGAGTTCGCTCTCCGGATTTCTGAGTTCGTGCAGAGCTCTCTTTCCCAGTCTGGTTGGATCCTGCAGGCTCCACAGCCAAATGTGCGTATCAAGGAGGAGCCCCAATCCCATAGCGCCGCCCAGTCACTCTCGTCGCTGGCTGGAGAAACGATATCGCCCACGATCTTCATCGAGTCCTTCATGGACCCAATCCAGTCGGCGGAGTGAGTCTCGGGCGAGGGGGGACGACCTCGGTGACCGGTTTCCCGAATCGGGTGATGCGGATCGCTTTCTTCGTCCTCTGCACTTGTTCGAGCAGGGAAAGGCACTTGGCTTGAATTCGGAGATAGCAACTTCCTTCATGACTATAATATTAGACCATAGTCAATCAAAGTGGTCAAACAATGAGCACAGACAGACCCGGCAGCGCGCTCAGAATCCAGAGTTGGACCAGAACCGGCATGTGTCAGGAAGGGATGAGTGTGATGGCGGTGTTCGGGCTCTACCCGCTGATCTGCCCTAGAATTGCCCGGGCTTCGGCCGCGGGATCTGGCGCTTCGGTGATTGGTCGGCCCACCACGATGTGGCTGGCCCCTGACGCGATCGCCTCGGCGGGAGTGGCGACTCGAACCTGATCTCCCACGCTGCCGCCCGCTGGCCTGACGCCCGGAGTCACGATCGCGAAGTGGTCTCCGAGTTCCGCGCGCAGGGTGGAAGCCTCACGGGGCGAGGTGACAACGCCATGGCATCCGTTGGCAAGAGCGATGGTGGCCAGGCGAACGACGCTATCCTCGACTGAGCCCCGGATGCCGATCTTCTCCAGATCATTCGCATCCAGGCTGGTGAGCACGGTGACAGCCAGAACCATCAGGCTGGGACTCGCCTGTGCTGCTTCCACCGCGGCGCGCAACATCTTGCCGCTCCCGGCCGCGTGCACCGTGAGCATGCTCACGCCGAGCTTTGCCGCCTCAGCGACGGCTGCTCCCACCGTATTCGGAATGTCGTGGTACTTGAGGTCGAGGAACACGCCTCGACCTGCGGCCACGAGTTCGCGCACCATCTGCGGTCCCTCGGCGGTATAGAGCTGCATGCCGACTTTGTAGGTAAAAACCGAGTCACCCACCGCCGCCATAATCGCTCGCGCGGCTCCGGCGGTGGAGACATCCAAGGCGACGATGAGCCGGCGACGCGGATCATCGCTTCGCAGGTCGTCGCCTCGCAATTCAGAGCTCCGATAGCTCACGCTACCGAGTGGCATGCGGTTGGGCACAGCGGCTGCCATCTCCGCAAGTCTATACTTTTTAGGGGAGTTTCGCTATCGGGGGATGGTTATAGGCGACGGTCTGGTAGGTAGGCTGTGGGGGATTGACCAGATCGAGGCGCACCCGCTGCAGACCCTTGTGCTGGAACTGCAGGGCTTGGGCGGCGCCGTAGGAAAGGTCGATAATCCGACCCGGAACGATCGGGCCACGGTCATTGACCCGGACCACAACGGCCTTACCGTTGCGCAGGTTGGTCACCCGCACGTAGCTTCCCATGGGAAGCTTGAGGTGGGCGGCGGTCATGTCGTACATGTCATAGGGCTCGCCGCTGGCGGTGGGTTTTCCTTCAAAATTCTCGCCATACCACGACGCGGTCCCAATTTGATACGGTTTCGGTTTGCCAGCCTGTTTGCGGATTTCGGGTTTTATTCGGACTGAACGAATAGGCGCTGGGGTCGCCTCCGAGATGTTCGGTCCCTGAGCCGCTCCCAGGCCGGCGATCAATACGGCGATCGCCAGTCCATGAGCTAAACGTGGTCGCATTCAGTTCTCCTCGCATACTCAAAAGTGGTCCTAGCCTCGGCTTGTACTATCGGACTTGATTGTGAAATGCTATCGGCGTGCCAAATGCGTGTCAAGGCTAAAGGGTGCGCCAGGAGATTACCTCCTAGTAATGGATTTCGTACGTAACCTATTGGTAATTTAGTAACATGCGGCGAACCTCATTTGTTTCGGTAAGGTTAGGTATTTATCAGATAGTAAATAACCTCTGCAGACGAGTGAGGTAGAATTTACAAGGCTGGCGGAATCAATGACTTACAGGAGGACCGCTGGCAACTTACATGGAATCATGTATTTACGGCGTTGACTCCAGAGTTGGCGCTGAAGATTTTTTTCCCGACCTCTGCTCAAAGGTAACTCCGGGGCCGACAATGTACGTTTCGGGCGCGCTAGAAAGGGCGTAGGCTCAAGCGTGGTAGCGAACGGAAGGACATGGCTGAAAGACCACCCGTTGTACTGACTATTGCGGGATTCGATCCTTCGTCCGGGGCCGGGGTGACCGCCGATGTCAAAACGATCGCCGCCCACGGGTGCTACGGTGTGGCCTGCATCACAGCCCTGACGGTTCAGTCTACATCCGGGGTTCGGCGAGTCGAGGCCGTCGATTCGGGGCTGATCTCTGAAACCCTGGAAGACCTGGCAACGGACTTGGAAATAGCCGCCATCCGCATCGGAATGTTGGGGTCTGGGAAGGTGGTCAAAGCGGTCGCGGATTTTCTCTCCAACCCAGCGCCCGCCGACCGCGGACAGGGCTCGAACAGGGCTCGCCTGTCCAATGTCGTGTTGGATCCGATCATAAGGTCGTCCTCGGGCGCCGAACTACTGGACGGCCCTGGAATCAAACTGCTCATCGAGCGACTAATTCCCTTAGCCGACGTGGTTACGCCCAACATCGATGAAGCCGCGGCGATCACCGGGATCAAGGTCAAGGACTTGGAGGATATGAAGGTGGCCTCCGCCAAACTACACGAACTGGGGGCTCCCGCCGTTGTCATTACTGGAGGCCATCTGGAAAAGGCAACTGATCTGTTGAGTTTCACAACGAAACGTGGAGTGGAGCAGGAAACCTTCAAAGCCGAGCGGCAGCGTTCCAACTCGACCCACGGTACCGGATGCGCCTTCGCCACCGCGATGGCCTGCCACCTGGCGCTCGACCGCGGACTGGCCGAAGCTGCTCTGTTGGCAAAGACATACGTCACCGCAGCTATAACGAACGGACTTCCCCTAGGTCGGGGTACCGGGCCAGTGAATCACCTCTATCGGATGAACCAGCAGCGTCGCGCCGCAGGATCGGGAAGCGAATCCTAGATCCGGCCGTAACGATCTGGGAGAGCCAAAGTGGCGACGTTACTGGACGAGCTAGTCGCCGGAAGGCTTCTTGAGAAGAATTCCCGCCACGAACGAGGTGGTCGCGCCCAGCAGCCATTCGGCCCGGTAGAACTGGATTGCCTGCCAGTCGACGAAGGTCTTGGCATTCAAAAATCCGGCCAGCAAAGCTCCCGCAATGCACGCTAGCCCGATGATGAAGGCGACCAGCGAAGCGGTCGAGAGCCCGATCCATCGCTGAATCTCGTGGAAATGAAGATAGTGTAGCCAGGAGGGGAGCTTAATCTTGCTCAACGTCTTGGAAACGCCTGCGACGACCGAACGCAGCCAGGTCACCCCTTGTTCCCAGAGCCCAGCCATCTCGGCCGCATCGGCTCGGGCAGCGGCGCTTAGGGCTTCCGGACGCCGTGCGCCACAGGAGTGGCAAAATCCAGAGCCGAGTAGGAACTCGGTACCGCATCGCGGGCAAACCTCCGCCATGATAGGCGCGGAGTCGACCACCACCCCCCCAGTCATCACAGCCGTGGGCGGCTGCCAAAACTCCTGATGCGTTTCCTGTAGCAAGTCAGCCATGGTCTGTAGTTCTCTAATTCAAAACTCGTAAAGTGCATGGCACTCCGACAGCCAAAGCCGGGTGGTGATCTAAGTGCCGGAGGGGATTAGTACTTGCCAGTATTTCAACCGCTTTCCTTAACCCCAGCACTGGCAATAATTACGTGCGCCAGCGAGTAAAGATGCACCGGTCACCAAGGTCCAAGACCTGGCGTCACACAAGACAAACCAAGCAGGTTTGAGGAGGGCTTGGCTTCAGATACGGACACACATACCCGACGCCCTACGGTCGCGCACTCCATTCGCGAACGGGGTACCGACCGCTCTAACCAGGCTTTCCCGTAACCGGTTTGTGGCTGATGCGATTATAGAAAACGATGTCGTTAACGGGCAGGTAGCGTTGTGGGCACGTAGATGACGCTCGTGGTTCTGGTGATCCTCCATGCGCGTACTGAACTAGGAAAACATGATCCCCTCGATTGTTTTAAACTAGCCTCACAGTCTCCATGACGGTTTCAGACCAAAAAAATCAGAAGCTTCTCGATCAGAACCGCTGCGCGCTGCTCATCTCGCTGTTGCTGGTTGTGCCGTGGGTCGTTGCGGCTGCTCAGTCGCACGCCGAACCTGGATCTCCGCACGGTGCTCCCCGTGATCTCAATGCCACCGTCGGGTTCGACTACTTCTACAACATGGAATACGACCGCGCGACGCAGGAATTCGAGAAGATCCTGGGGCGGCATCCCAACGATCCGGCTGCGGTCAACCACCTGCTGACGTCCGTCCTGATGCGCAACCTGTATGAAACCGGCGGCATGAACACCGGGGACTACACCAATGACAGCTTCATCGGGCATGCTCCCCGCCCCTCGGACCCGAAGGTGAAGCAACGAATCAAAGAGCTCGTGCGTCGGGCCGAGGCGCTGGAGGACCAGGAACTCAAGGCCAACCCGAAAGACGTCGATGCGCTTTATTGCCGAGGCGTCACACGCGCCCAGTTTGCCGTCTACACCGGACTGGTCGAGCGGGCCTGGTTTTCGGCGCTCCGTAATGCCGTGGCGGCGCGCCACGACCATGAACACGTGCTGGAACTCGACCCCGACTATGTCGACGCTAAGTTGGTCGTGGGCACGCATAACTACGTCGTTGGCAATCTGCCGTGGAGCATCAAAGTCGCGGCTGCCCTGGCCGGATTGAACGGCTCGAGGGACAAAGGCCTCGAGTATCTGCGCGATGTCGCCAAGACCGATGGCGAAAATTCGGTAGACGCCAAGGTCCTGCTCAGCCTGTTTCTCCGCCGCGAGCATCACTACGGCGAGGCCCTCGGCTACATGCAGGAGCTCTCGTCAAAGTATCCCAACAATCACCTCTTTCCGACTGAGGTCGCCAATTTGCTGCGCTCCGCAGGGCGTTTGGAGGAATCCGAAGCCGCCTACCGCAAAGTGTGGCAAAACGGCCGGGAAGGGAAGTACCACAACTTGCATTACGAAATGGCGGCCTGGGGTCTGGGAGAGCTGCTGCGCAGCAAGAAAGATCTCGCCGGCGCGGCTGCCGCGTATGAGTTGGTCAACGAAGCTCCCAGTCCCGATCCTGACATCCTGCAGAAAGCCAACCTTGCTGCCGGAGAAATGTACGACCTGCTGCAGAAGCGCGATCTAGCCATGAAGCGATATCAGACCGTGCTGGCCGGCAACGCCAACACCGGCCCCGCCGACCAGGCGCGCCGCTATATCAAGGAAGCGTACCGGGAGTGAAAGGGAACTTTCGGTCCGCGGGTTCCGTATCCATGGGGAGGGGGAAGGTATGTACTGTAACTACTGCGGAAAAGTGATTCAGGATGATGCTGCCCTCTGTGCCTATTGCGGCATTCGTGTCGGTGGTTCGCTGGCCCGGACTCGCCTCGTGCGTCCGCGCCTTGCGCGCAAGGTCGCCGGCGTCTGCCTCGGCTTCTCCGAGTACTTCGACATCGACGTGACCCTGCTGCGGGTGGTCTGGCTGATCACAGCGTTCATGACCGGCTTTGGCTTTCTAGCGTACATCATCGCTTGGATCATCATGCCGGAGGAACCGCTGCTGCTGCCAGCGGCGGTGGCCGCGCGGCCAGCCACGAACCCGTAATCTGGGTGTCAAGGGGCAAACCGCCATGGTGACACCGAGCGCGAAGTATTTGGCAATTGGGTCTGTTGGCGGTTATCACGGGATGGTCCGCGAATCCCCAGACGACGGGCCATTCGCCCTCGGATGCCAGCGGTAGCCCAAGACTGATAAACACATGCCTGATCACGGCCGACGTTAACCAGCTGGTTCCGTTTTACGAGCCCATCCTGGCACTTAAAGCCAAGAGATCTGGCCATGACTATGCTGAATTCCACACCGGTGCCGGAGTGCTGGCGATTTTCTCGGCGGCGGCCCAACAGAAATACATTCCTGGTTCGACGCAAGCCGCAAAGAACCAGAGTGTGATACTGGAATTCAGGGTCGCCGACGTCGACAAGGAGTACGTCAGGCTACAGAGTAATGTGAAAACATGGGTCAAGCCACCTTCCACACAACCGTGGGGGACTCGTTCTATTTACTTCCGTGACCCAGACGGAAATCTTGTCGATTTTTATGCGCCCCAAGGTCAGTAACGACTAAAACCGGGTAGATTCTCTTCATGCAGCTTACCCTCTCGCAGAAAATCAAGAGCGGCGACGCCGACATTCTCTACTGGACGCTCGGTGACGGCCCCCCGGTCGTGCTTCTCCATCCCTTTCCTGCGCATCATGAATTCTGGTTGACGGTGGCTTCAGCGCTCGCCGTGCGCTATCGCGTGATCCTGCCCGACCTTCGCGGCCACGGAGAGTCGGAGATCGGCGAGGGTCCGGCGACCATGGAGAAGCACGCCGCCGACATCGCCCGGGTGATGGACGACGGCGACGTGGGCCGTGCTCCCCTGATTGGGGTCTCGATCGGCGGTTATGCTCTGTTTGAATTCTGGCGCAAGTATCGCGGTCGCGTGGCCGCTCTCGGTCTGTGCAACACCAAAGCTCCAGCCGACGGGCCCGAAGCCCGCGCCGCACGCCTGCAGGCTGCGACCGACGTCCTCGAACGCGGCACAGAGCCGTTTATTGAAACCATGCTTGCGCGTGTGCTGGCGAAGACTACGCACGAAAACCGTCCCGATTTGGTAGACGGAGCGCGCCGCATGATGCGCAAGATGTCCCCGGACGACGTAGCCCAGGTGCAGCGTGGCATGGCCGAGCGTCCGGATTCGATGGGAACATTGAAGACCATCAATGTACCCACCCTGCTTGTGACCGGAGATGAAGACTCTCTGACCGGCGTGAAGGAAGCCGAACTTATGCGGCAGCAGGTTACCGGCGGCCGGTTGCGTGTCATCCCAAAGGCCGGGCACTACTCGCCTTGGGAGCAGCCGGAAGAAGCCACACGGCTGCTGCGCCAATTCCTAGACGAACTCTGAGATCCCCGTGCCCTATAGCCTGCCAGCGGAGTCGAAGGGTCTCGCCTCTTATGCGAGACGCGAAGAACTGACTGCGACCGCTGGAGAGTTTTCCCGCGGTTTAACCGTCGAGAGCTCTGGACTACAATCTAAAACGCAATGAAAAAGCTTGCTCTGCCTTTCATCGTCGCAGCGTTTCAAATTTGTGCCCTTGCGCAAACTCCCGCCGCGCGCCCGCGTATCCTGGGAATCGACCACGTGACTTTCTACACGACCGCGCCCGACGGCATGAAAAAACTCTATGGCGATGTGCTGGGCCTGAGTTCCGCCGCGCCAGTCGAATCCGGCGAAATGGCACGGTACATGATCGGAACGCAGTGGGTGGGTTATAGTCCCGCCCCCGATCCCAAGGCCATCGACCGCATGGACCACGTTGCCTTCGCGACCGACAACATCGTTGCTCTGCGCCGATATCTCACGGAGAAGGGAGTCAAGCCAACGAAGATCGAGGGCCGGTCCGACCACAGCCTCGCCTTTAGCGTGAACGATCCGGAAGGCCATCGCATCGAATTTGTCGAGCGGGATCCAAAGGCGCCGATTAGCATTAAGGGACACCAGTCGGATGCGCAAGTGCCATGGGTCTCCCACAACATGATCCACGTAGGCTTTCTCGTCTATCACCAGGATGCCGAGGACCACTTCTATCGTGATATCTTGGGATTTCGCCCCTACTGGCACGGCGGCATGAAAGACGATGTGACCGAATGGCTCGCGATCCAGGTTCCGGATGGCACCGATTGGCTGGAATACATGCTGAACCAACCCGAGCATCCCGACCAGCAGTTGACCGGAGTGATGAATCACATTTCGCTGGGCGTGAAAGACATAAAACAGGCGCAGGCTCTTCTGGAATCGCATGGCTGGAAGGCGCATGACAACGAGAAGGCGCAGATGGGGAAAGACGGCAAATGGCAGCTGAACGTCTACGATCCAGATCTGACGCGGGTCGAGTTGATGGAATTCAAGCCGGTAGAGAAGCCCTGCTGCTCGGAGTATACGGGGCCGCATCCAACGGAGTAGGGGAAGCCAAAAGCTGAACATGTCAGTTGAAACCATCGCCGTAGCCATGTCGGGCGGTGTGGACTCTTCCACCGTCGCGGCGATGCTGCGCGCCGAAGGCCACACCGTGATCGGCCTGACGATGCAGCTGTGGAACCAGCGCCGCCTCGCCGGACACGAGGGCATGGCCGAGTCCGTACGGGGACGCTGTTGCTCGCTCGACGACGTTTACGACGCCCGCCGCGTAGCCCAACAGATCGGCATTTCCTATTACGTGGTCAATCACGAAGAGCGCTTCGAGCGCGACGTGGTGCGCCCGTTCGTCGAGGAATATCTCTCCGGGCGAACGCCGATCCCGTGCAGCCTCTGCAACAATCATCTGAAGTTTGATCAGCTAATCACCGTCGCGCGTCAGATCGGGGCCGAGCGCGTTGCTACCGGTCACTACGCCCGCGTCGCCTACAATGACGCGCGGGGCCGCTGGCTGCTCAAGCGTCCCGCCGACCTGAGCAAGGACCAGACTTACTTTCTCTTCGGACTCACCCAGGAGCAGCTCAGCCGTACGCTGTTCCCGCTGGGCGATATGACCAAGCCGGAGGTCCGCGAACTCGCCCGGAAGCATGGTCTGGCGTCGGCAGAAAAGCCTGACTCGCAGGAAATCTGCTTCGTCCCCGGCGGGGACTACAAGCGCTTCATCGACGCCTACCTCGCCGAGCAGGGCGAGTCCTTGCCCGACACTGCAGGCGAGTTGGTGACGACGAGCGGCGAAGTCCTCGGCGAGCACACCGGCATTCACAACTTCACGGTCGGGCAGCGCAAGGGACTTGGCGTTGCCACCGGATCGCCGCTCTACGTCATTCAGATCAGCGGCGCGAACAAGCAGGTAGTCGTGGGCGGCGACGAGCATCTCTATTCGCACACCCTGCGCACCCGCCGCGTCAACCTGATTTCGAATGATGATCTGCGCGAGCCGATGCGGGTGGCGGTGAAGATTCGCCATCGCCACGAACCAGCGCCAGCTGTGATCGAGCGCGTAGGCGATGACGAAATCCTCGTCAGGTTCGATGAGCCGCAGCGAGCTATTACCCCCGGCCAGGCAGCGGTTTTCTACTACGGCGAGATGGTCGTTGGGGGCGGCTGGATCGTCTGAGGTTTGGGCTGTCAGGGATGCGCTTTCTGCTACTCATCAGGCGAACAGTTTGTCCGCGGCGAGATCATGGTCAACCATTTTTAAGAGACTCGTGGCAAAAGAATTCAGACCGACGGCTGGTACGAGCTCAGATTTAGCACCGGCTTGCCCGAGACCGGTCGCTTCAAAGTGGATTGCATAACGCCTTGTGGCTAGAAATATGCGATCGATATGAGAGTGTTACCTCTCGCGTTCGCCCTATAATCCCCCGCATGGCATCTGCAAATCCTTCGCTGCCAGTGCGTGAAACTCCCATCCCTTCGACTCCGCCCTCCTTCTGGAGCCGCGAGTCCGCCTCGCTGAAGCAGGGAGTCAAGACTGGGCTGGCAGGCACGATCACCTACGCGATCTACACCGGATGGCATTTGCCGCAGGGCTATTGGGCAGTGTTTGCCGCGCTGATCGTGACCCAGGCCAACCTCGGAGCATCGTGGAAAGCGGCTCTCTACCGCACTATCGGATCGACCTGCGGCGCACTCGCGGCGGCGCTGCTCATTCCCGTGCTAGGAGAAGGCCCGGTGGGCGCGGGGGTCATGTTGTTTCTCCTAGCCAGCCTGTTCGGTTATCTCACCGCCCTGCACCCCAGCTTCACCGCCGCCGGATTCACCGCTGCATTGATCCTCGTCTTCGGCGGTCAGGGTGAGCCTTGGCACATGGCTTGGCTCCGCGTGCTTTATACATTGCTGGGAGGGTTAGTCGCCTTTGCCGTTGGCGCCTTGGTCTGGCCGGTGCACGCGCGCCAAGTTCTGCGGGAAAAGATCGCCAACATCCTCGCAGGCGCGGGCGCGCTCTACCGAGCCGTCACCGCCGCGGCGTTGCAGGGAATCGACAACGAGCAGCAGGTGCGCCATCTCGACCGACAGTTGCACGATCTTCGGCGCGGCATCACCCAGCAGATGGACGAAGCCCGCAGCGAACTGGCCTTCTCGCGATTCAATCAAAGCGGGTATCAGCAGGTCGTGGAGCTAGGGGACCAGATTCGACGCCGTCTAACGGCCATGGCGGAAGATAGCTCACTCTATGTGCTTCCACCGCTTGAGCCCGGGCTGGTGCCGTCGCTGCCTTTGCTTGCGGAAAGAACTGCGCAGAACTTCGTTGCCCTGGCGAAGGCAGTTCGGAATCCCGGCCAGGGGTTGAACTCCGCCGAACTCGATGCCGCCATCCGCGAACTCGATGCCGATCTCGCCAAACTCCGCGCCCAGCGCGCCACGGCTCCCTTCGCCCTCGATCGCATGCTGCCCTTCTGGGCGCTGGTCTTCAATCTGAGGGAGGTAGCGCAGGAGCTGAAGCAGCTGGAGTCAGTCCTGCCGCAGCTCGCCTGAGACCTATTCGTAGAGATGTTGCTTGCAACGCCTCGGCTTGCGCCACGGTCCGCAGGGAAGAGGGACGGTTCCATCGGCCGCTCGGGCGGCAAGGTTTGAGACCGCGTGAGAACCTCGTGCCGTCCCTACGGGACTCATTCCTTCATTTCTGAGCCTACCCCGGACTCACGTCCGGGGCGAAATTATGCCGCCGCTCCGCGGCTGGATCTTGCGGGGATTTGCTCCACCGTTCTCCCGGAATCCACCTCACCCGCTCACTCCTAGGCCTTGAGGATCTTCTTGAGGGGGGTCTCTAGTGTTGATGCGCCGCCGCCGGCAGATGCCGCGGGCGGAAGCTTTTGTACTGACCCGGCGTTAGCGTCGAATCGCCTTCGCGCAAGTGGAATTCCCGGTCGACCCGCAATCCGCTCTGCTTTTCCCACGCCAACGTGCTGCCGCAGCGGATTGCCGCCAAAACTTGACCCGTAACCCACCGTCCGGTAGACGTGGCGCATACCGCCCCCAGTTTTCACCGTGACATTGACGCGGGCTCCAAAGGCCGCGCGATTGGTCTTTACGCCTTCCAGTTCGAGCTTGATCCAGTGGTTGCCGTGGCCCGGATTCTCGTACAACACACTAGGATAGTTGTCCCCGCTGGCGGCTCCGCCCATCTCTTCAAACACATCTTCATCGCCGTCGGTGTCGATGTCCCCGAAGGCGAAGGCATGCCCTTTCTGCAGATGCCCAAACATCTCCCGACGTGGTGACATCCTTAAAAACCTTGCCTTCGTGGTTGGGAACCATGCGGTTGGGGAGGGCGATTCGCAGGGCACATCGCCGGTGCCAAGATACACCTCAAGCCAGCCGTCGTTATCGAGATCGGCGAAGTTTGTGCAGTTACGTCAGTAAACTTCCAGCGATCGGCAGCAGCGACACGGGATACTTCCGTTCTGTCCCTACCAGCCGCCGCGCAGCACCAGCACGTCGGGATGGCCGTCGTTGTTGTAGTCCGTCACGACATTGTTCAGGCCTCCGGTCTAGCCCGTCAGTCCCGCCTCTCGAGTCCGATCGGAGAAAGAGCCGTCGCCGTTGTTATGGAAAAAACGCAACTAGTCATGTGGTCCCGAACCCGGCACCATTAAGTCGAGGAGGCCGTCGCCGTCAAAGTCTTCCATGATCGCTCCGCCGGAGTGGTTGTTGATCACCAGCCCAACGTCGGTCGCAACCTCGTAGAAACGGCCGATGTCGTATTCCGACTCCAACGTACTCGGCGGGACGCGCCACTTCTCAGGCACGTCATCCGGATACTTGCCCAGCGTCAGGGCCGCGATGCTGAGCAGCCAGCGCGACTTCAAATCATTCGGATCCCTTTCTAGATCTGCGATCAGTTCACGGAACGCGCCTTCGGCTCCTCGCCGTTCCACATGGATGCCCCGCCCTTGATGGGATAGAGGCAAGAATCCTGGCCGTGGTAGTGGAGGCAGTTTTCCTGCTCGCCCAGCCGCAGGTAGGAAATGGCCAGAGTGTCACGCACCAACTTATCGAACGCGGATGCAAGCCCGACTCCATATTTCTGGGCCTGTGTCCGTGATAATCTCGAGTTGCTCGACAGCGCCCCCGCGCTGTCCCCCGGCCTTCAGCAGGTTTTCCGCCAGTACCCCGCGGATGCTAAATTCGTCGCGCACGCCGGGATTGGAGGCCAGATCCTCGCGCAAGTGCCGGGCGCGCTCGGCGGCTTTGTTGGGGTCTTGCCTCCAGTCCTGCTCGCGATAAATCTGTTCGAGCAATACGGCCATCTCCTTCGTGCCGGCAGACTGGTACGGCGCATTCTCGGTAGGGCGAGGAAGGGCAGTCAGCGTGATAGCCAGGGTAAGGACAACAAGAAACAGGAATCGAGAGGGCCAGCGAATCACCGGATCACGAAACTGCGCCGCAGATCTTGTCACTAGAGAACGGGATGGACTTTGCCGGAGTCAGCGTTGACGGGCTTTGCCCGCGCACGCCGGTCCGGCGCTGCTCCGGAGGGAGTCAAGAAACGGCTTGCCGGACTTACTCAGCTTTGCCTCCAGCCGTGCCGTGCAGTCGCAGTCACGACAGGCCCATGGCTCGGAGCCGTTCTCGTCGCGACATTGGCGGCGATCGTGGGCGTCTTGCACTCGCGCCAGATCGAAGTACTCTTCCCAGTACGGCCGCTCTTCAAGCAGGGGCGTTGGACAGTAGCAGACTTCCACCCAGCGCGCGGTGTCATCCGCGCACAGACGCGCCTGCTTCATGTTGCGCAGATATTCGCCCTCGGCGACCGAGCCTTGCCCAAACGTCTGCTGCTCGATCGCCTCGAGCAGATCATTCTCTCGCCCCGGCTTGACGCGAGCGCGCACTAGATATCGCATTGAAAGAAAGAAAAAGACTCAGAGCTCGATTCCGACCCGAGCATTTCAGATAAACATCTCGTCCTGCGGCACCGCGCGGCGCTCCTCCCGGCTGCCACCGTTTCTCCATCCCCGCCTGCTAAAAAGGAACTCGAGTCCTGCCGTGATCCCCTGCATCAGGCCAGAAAGTTGGCGCACGGGTGAGATTACGGTCTTGTGCACCATGTCGGAGGTTTGCTCGACTCGGTCCAGAGTGCGGGTGAGCAATTCGTCGGCGCGGATAACCTGCAGACGGGCCCGGTCGACCACGTCATTGACAGTCGCATCGACACGCAGGACCTGCACGCGCATCGCGGTTGTGCTTTCCGCCAGATTCTCGGCGATTATCTCGAGCTTGGGGCGGATCTCCGTGAGCATGGCTTGTGCCTGCTCTACCGTGGGCAAGACCTTGGTCTTCACTTCTGCCGCCAGAGCTTCCATGCGGTCGCCGCTTTTGCGCACGGCAAGGTACATGGCAAGGAGGACGCAAGCCTGCAGCAAGACCGCAAGCCCCGTCAGCGCGATAAACACAGTGAGCTTGTCCATGATTGTTGATCCCTGCCTCTCCCCGTCTCAGGCTTGGCGCCGCCACGGAGGGTGCTGCAGGCGACGCGCCAGCCGCTTACAGATTCTTGGTCGCGCCAGTGTCCGCGGTGGTCTCCTGATAGGCCTGACGGCCGGCTTCGTAAGCGGCGCGGAATTGTTCCTTCTGCTGGTTGAGAACTTCGCGGCCGCGGTCGGCCCACTGCGTAGCCTGACTGCGCGCCTGCTGAGCCCGGTCGCGCACGTAGTCGCGTCCTTCCTCGGCGCGTGCCCGCAGTACATCGCGAGTTTCGCTACCTGAACGCGGCGCGTACAGCACTCCCACCAGTGCGCCTAATCCCAGCCCTGCCAGAAACCATACGAAACTATTGCTGCCGCTGTCCGACATGTCATGACCTCCAGACTATCAATCACTGTCTCGGATGGTAGCACCGTTAAGTTCGGGAATACAATTCGGGGTTTGCGGTATGCAGGCGGATTTGGGCCTCCTGGCAAGCACGGATTTCGGGATAGGTGCCGTGTGCGGGCGAGATCGCTTCCTCGTGTCTACTTCTGCTGAGTAGGCGGCGACGCTGGAGTCTGGGCCGGTGCCGGCTGTGTTTTGACCGGCTGACCTTTCAATCCCTGCAACACCGATTTCGGCCCGCCACGCTGGGTCGCCATAACCGATAGCGTGATCGAGGTGAGCATGAAAGCGATGGCCGACCAGGTGGTGGCCTTGGAGAGGGCGCTGGCCGCCCCACGCGGACCGAAGGCAGTCTGGCTGCCTTGCCCGCCGAAGGCCGCCGAAATGTCGCCGCTCTTGCCGCTCTGCAACAGCACGACGATGATAATGAAGAAACAGACGATAATGTGAATGGCTATGACCAGACCGTAGAGCATGAGTTTGCGCTTTTCCTAAACCGCCGATAGCGGTTTTCTGAAATTTATGTTGCTGTCGACTCGGGGGCCAGAGTTGGGGCCTGCCAGAACACATGGTGCAGAAGGGGGATTTGAACTAACGTATAGTATTGATAATACATAAGTTACTCATTTTACGTCCGGCCCAAAGGCCCAAATGACCCACAATCCGCTCCTATTGTACCTTTACTGTACGGCGGAAGCCACGACGAACGAGAAAACCTAACCCGAAAAGCCGGTTCTCTTCCTGGCAACAGTTTGACACCCCGTGCTATGCCTGGTCAAGGAAACCACTCTAAGGTAGGGTGCGGGTTGCATGTACGAGTGCCCAGATGCCTTAATGCTCCTTGTGGCGATTCGTGGCGGCGTCAACAGCCTGATGGCGGAGGCCATCTGATCACAGTTATCGCCCAACGCGATGAGGAAGAGCTTCTCCGGCTACAGCAGCCATCGCGTAGCCGCTGCAGCTCCGTTCGCGTGTCCGGCGGCACTCGGATTAGAGCTGCTGACGGAGGTTGGGACGCAGCGTGAGCGAGCCGTCATCGTTCGGCTTCTGGTGACAAGCCCACTGCACGGGATAACGCATTCCCTTTACCTCAAGCTCAGCTCTAAGTTTCAATCCTTTCCAATCTGTGACGTTCGGAAGCACGAACTGTGCCTGCCGAATCTTGCCCGGCACGGGGTACCCGGCATCCAAACAACCGCTCTTGAGCACCTTTCCGTCCTGGCTCGCCACCGTCACCCTCAATACACCCGGCACACCCGCGATGCCGTCATTGGCAAAGCCGACAATTAGCCCCAGGAAACCGTCGTCCTTATAGCTCCAGATGAAAGATGGCCTCACCCGATAGCCAATTCGGCGATTGATCCGGTCGAACGCCGCCGGATAAGCCTGGTAGTAGCTCATCAGATTCTTTGCGCTAATCTGGTGAAAGTTCCAGAGCGACCAGTAATTCGCCCCGACATCCACCACATGAGCGATCATGTTCTCTGCCGGGGCTATCCCTTCATGCGAGGCGCTCGGGTCGGGAGGTTTACCTGGAAGCCCCTGCTCGAGCAATGCCGCGATCCAGGGTGGGCGATTGCTGAGCGCTTCAATCTGCTCGTTTTCGATAAAAATGGTGTCGCTGCGAATCCAATTGTTGCTGCGGACCGTGCGGTCTACCAGTTCTGAATTACCAACTCGGCTGTAGTCCGGTTGAGTATTGGTCAGCAGAGGAGTCTTCTTAAACTGTTCGAGCTGGACTTCGAGCATTTTCATCCAGGTCCGCTCCGCCGTCAGGTAGTCAGGGAAGGGATTGTTGGGAAATGGCCACGTATGCCCTTCTCCCCAGAAGCCGTACATAAAGGTGTCGATGAACTCGATGAGCGGATTGCCATCGAACTCCGTTGCCAACTGGCCAACCAGATCTTTGAATGCCTGCTGAAAAAAGGGATGGTCATAGCGGGGCTGATAACGCGAGTGAGGGTTGTCTAAAAATCTTTTCCCTGCAGCGATGCTCTCCTGATCGCTAGGCGCCATAAGGTCAACTTTGGGCACCTTTTCGAGGACAAAATCTGGTAATGCGGCTTCGTGTTTATAGTCTGGCGCGCACATCTGAATTCGAAATGCGACCCGCTTGTTGCTCTTCTTCGCCAATTCAAGAACGAGCTTCAGATAATCGGGCAGCTCCAGGCGTCCAGGCCGTGGCTGCACTTCTCTCCACGTCGGACGGATGTAAAGCTGCTGGCCCAAGGGAAATCGAACCAGGTCTTCGATCGCCTGGGGAACATTGTCTGACTTGATCTCCTCCGTGCCACTGTCTGCCGTGATGTAGGTGACCAGTCCCATGCCATAGTTCGACACGACGTCGTCCGAAGAAGTAGTGGTCATCACCACGTCGTCAGTAGGAATGACCGCATCCGGCGGGTATTGCGGGAACGGACCCTGATTGAGGCGATCTCTCACCTGGGGACCGGAGCCGAAGTCGTAGTTTCCCCAGTTGTGGGCGGGAACCTTCGCCTGCGCTTTACCTATTCCAAGTTCTGCAGCTGCGGCAACAGCGAAAGTGCTTTTTAAAAAATCTCTACGCCGCATCGGAATTACCTCCTCCTTATCGTTTGATTAGACTTTGGCCGAGTTGGATAGAACCCGAACTTCAGGGCGAATTGAGCCATCGCGACCTCAAGTTGAAGCGTGCGCTCGCCCGGCAGGGATGTTCCCCTGCCGTCGCGGAGTAACCGCAAAGGACGAGTATCGAACTGTTACTCTTTATATCGTTTTATTTCGTTTGTCCAGCACCAAGCGACAAATATTTCGATGGTTTTTGACAAATACGAACTTGCGGGCACCCCAAAGGGCCAGCCGGGGCTCGGATAGATGGCGAGGAATACAAGGACACTGTGAGGATTTGCGGGCAGATTGTTCCTCATCGAAGCGCAAAATCATTTGACTTTGCAAGCCTTTCCTTGTATTACGAATGCTTACGTTCGATTCCGTTCAATCTTCTTCATGTGCCGGCGCCGATATAAGAAAGATGCTCTATGTTTTCAACCATGGTTTGGCGATCTGACGGCAACCTCCTTCGAATGCTGCGAGCCTTCATGATTGCAGGTCTTGGATTGTTCTCGCCACTGTGTTTGCGGCCTGTTCATTGGCGGCAGCCCCGGACATTCCTAGCCGCAATCCTCGGATTCAAGGCGGCAACGTCCGCATTGAGTTTGATAACCACCTGCGTAGCCCGGGTGGTGGCCTGTTTCGACAAGAAGGAGACGGTGATGGGGCCGTTCTCTGCCTCTGAGACTGTGACAACTGCCGTCAACGCCTGGACCGGATTTCTCCTGAGCTGGCAAAAACGCGAGCATACACAGGACGCTTTCGGAAAGGGGGAGCGGCTCACTGTGGAAGGAAAGGCGGGAACGCTCACAAAGATCGTCAGGGTGACCGTATATGACGACTTTCCCGCGATGGCGTTGTTTGATGTCCAGTACACCAATACCGGAACATCCAAGCTTGTGATCAACAGTTGGACCAATAACGCGTACGCGGTGAACGCGCAACGCAGTGGGGGCTCGCCAGCTTTCTGGTCTTATCAGAGCGGCTCCTACGAGAAGCGCCCCAACTGGGTCTTACCGCTGTACACCAATTTTCAGCAGGAGAATTATCAAGGCATGAATGCCGACGACTATGGCGGCGGTACGCCGATTATCGACGTCTGGCGGCGTGATGTTGGAATGGCTGTGGGACACGTCGAGCCACGACCAAAGCTGGTTTCCCTCCCCGTGTCCATGCCCGATGTTGCGTACGCCAAAATCTCGCTACGCTTCACCAAAGATATCTCATTAAGCCCCGGTGAAAGTTTTCTTACGTTTCGCACCTTTGTCGCCGTCCACCAGTGAGGCTACTTCCGCACGCTCGCCGATTATCGGCGCTTCATGATGAAACAAGGGTTCCAAACAGCCACCGCTCCCGACGACGCTTTCGGCGCCATCTGGTGCGCGTGGGGATATGGCCGAAAAGTTCAGCCTGAGCAGGTATATGACACACTTCCGACGGTGAAGCGCCTGGGATTTTTGTGGGTCACGCTCGACGACGGCTGGCAGAATAATGTCGGCGATTGGCAACTTGATCCCAAGAAATTTCCAAACGGAGATGCTGACATGAAAGCCCTGGTGGCCCGCATTCACCAGGAAGGGTTCAAAGCTCAGCTCTGGTGGTCGCCGCTCAGCGCTGTGCCAGACTCGGAACTGCTCCGCGATCATCTTGACTACGAGTTACTGAATCGTGATGGCTCCACGAGAAAAGTTTCCTGGTGGAATTCTTACCATTTGCGCCCAGCGGACCGCCGCGTCGTGGAATATCACAAGGCATTGGTGCGGAAAATTCTGGTGGATTGGGGATTCGACGGACTGAAGCTTGATGGCCAGCACGTGAACGGGGTTCCAGAGTGCTACAACCGTGCTCACCATCACGCACAGCCGGAGGATTCGGTCGAAGCCGTGCCGGATTTCTTCAAGGCAATTTACGACACCGCACAGTCGGTAAAGTCCGGAACGCTGGTCGAACTCTGCCCCTGCGGTACGGCGTTCTCGTTTTTCACTATGCCGCACTTCAATATGTCGGTGGCCTCCGACCCGAGAGGTTCCTTTCAAATTCGTTCCAAGGCCAAGACGTTAAAGGCTCTGATGGGAGACACAATTCCATTCTTCGGCGATCACCTCGAACTGAGTGACGGTGCCAACGACTTCGCGTCCACGGTGGGCGTGGGAGGCGTCGTGGGCACACAATTTGTCATTCCGTCTCTGGTCGCAAAAAGGGGCAAATCCGATCTTACTCCGGCGCGCGAGAAGGAATTCAAAAAGTGGCTTTGCATCTATCGGGAAAAGATGCTGTCAAGAGGACAATATCTCGGGCAGCTCTATGACATCGGCTTCGATGTGCCGGAGACTCATGTCATCCGCAAGGATCAGACCATGTACTACGCCTTTTTTGCAAAACAGTGGAAGGGGCCAGTCGAATTGCGCGGCCTCGAAGATCGCAACTACAGTGTCGTGGACTACGTCACAGGAAAAAGCCTGGGGACGGTTTCAGGACACAGTGCACATCTGCCGGTTGAATTCGACGGGAATCTGCTGGTGGAAGTGCAGCCACAATGAGGCGAGGGATGGTGATTTCGTTAGGGCATCCTTCGGAGACCTGCTTGCCTTGGGACCCCTCTTCTGCAATGGTCACATTCAACACGGTCGCGATTCAATCCGACTAAGTAGTATTAATCTCTTGGCAGAGAACTAACTCCCTGCCTTGATCCTTGCAGCCGCGATTGTCGTTTTCCGCGTTTGCCGGTCTCTTTGTGCTAGACAAATGAAAGAAAACAATATAAAGAGAAATAATTCGATAGTCAGACATACGGGCGTAGGCGGGGGATGACGAGCCTGAAATTTTCAACTCTCTTTATATCACTGGCTTGCCTCTCTGGAGCCTTTGGCCAGTCCAACTCTTCCTTCTACGTGTCGACGACCGGGAATGATTTGAATCCCGGCACGCAAGCGGCGCCTTGGCGCAAGATTCAACATGCCGCAGGCACGGCCCATGCGGGCAGTACCGTCAATGTGCGAGGTGGAGTGTATGAAGAGCTCGTAAGCATCAAGGCATCTGGCAACGCAACGGACGGATACATTACGTTTCGAAGCTATCCCGGCGAGACGGCAATCCTGGAGGCGGAACATTTCACTCCCTCCGGCAGACAGGGCGTACTAACGATTCACAACCAGAGTTACATAAGGATCGAAGGTTTTGAAATTCGCAACTTCCGCACCGCCGAGCATCGGCTCGTTCCATTGGGCATCAGCGTTATGGGAGCCGGCTCACACATCGAACTGCTGAAGAACAACGTCCATCATATTGAGCAGACGTTTGACGGCCGCGATGCTCCGGGAAGCGGCGGCAACGGATTTGGCATTGCGGTATACGGTACCGACGCCAAAACGCCTATCAGTGAACTGATGATCGACGGCAATGAAGTGCATCATCTCAAGACCGGTTCGAGCGAGTCGCTGGTAGTGAATGGGAACGTTACGAACTTCCGCATTACTCACAATGTCGTCCACGACGACAACAACATCGGAATCGACGTCATCGGTTTCGAGCGCACGGCGCCCGACCCTGCCGTCGATCAGGCCCGCGACGGAGTAGTAAGCGGCAATTTGGTTTACAACATTACCTCGCGTGGCAATCCGGCTTACGGCAATGAGCAAAACTCCGATGGTATTTACGTGGATGGTGGCACCAGGATTCTGATCGAGCAGAACGTCATGCACGATGTGGACTTTGGAATCGAGCTGGCCAGTGAGCACAAGGACCGCGCCACCAGTTACATCACGGCACGAAATAACCTTATCTATCATGGCCATACCGCGGGAGTTTCCATCGGGGGTTATGCGCCTGAGCGAGGACACACCGAACACTGCACCGTGGTCAACAATACGCTCTACGACAACGATACGTCGGGAACCGGGTCCGGCGAGTTCCAGATGCAGTGGAACATGACAGAGAATATTTTTGCGAACAACATCGTCTACGCGGGGCCTCGCTGTCTTTTCGCGGTGAACAAATCGCAGGTTGACAAAAACCAGCCGCCCGTCGCGATCGATCACAACCTTTATTACTGTGCTTCGGGGTCAAAGGCGAGCACATGGGGTGCCTCTTCTGGAATCGTGACGGGATTCGACAACTATGTTGAGTCAACCGGGAATGACCGTCATTCCCGTTTTGTGGATCCGCATTTTGTTGACGCGACCAATGACTTTCATCTGCGATCAGATTCTCCCGCGATCTCAGCGGGCACGATTGCAGGAATGCCGGTCGGAGAACTGGATCTTGAAAGCACACCGCGAGTCAAATCTGGACACATAGACATTGGCTGCTACCAGAGAAAACAGGAGTAGTCCATATTGAAATTGGATGTGAATCGCCGCGAGTTTCTCAAGATCACCGCTGGAGCCGGCGCAACACTGGCCGTGCCAACTTCAGGACATACTGCTGTCTCCTCCAAAATGATCGGCATCCAGGTCGGAGCAGTTTCGTTTGTGGATGAAGGAACCGAGAGAGTCCTGGATGTGCTTCAGGAACGCGCCTCCGTGAATACGCTGTTTCTTGCCGTATTCAGTTACGGCCGAGGTATTGCCGGCAGACAGATTCCCGGTCAGCCGCTGCCCGACCACGGCAAGCAGGAGTACGATCTCAACTTTCACGGCGGGAACTTCGCTGCGCCTCATCCCCAGTATTACAAGAACACCGTTCTCAACGGCACTCGCGCGCCCGACCACGGCGACCTGGATATCTTGGCCGAAGTTCTCCCGGCGGCCCAGAAACGCGGCATCAAGGTTATCTGCTGGCTCGAGGACGTGTTTCGCACCGACCTGCCGGGCATAGCGGAAGTCCAGGAGAGGGATCTGTACGGGCGCAACGCCGAGACGTTGCCCTCGATGATGCTTCCAGCGCTAGCCTGGGATCGCAGAATGCGGGCGACTTCCGCCTCCAAACCGATCCTCATCTGGAGTATGGGAACTCTGACATCGATGTGCGTCACCGCTTCGTTTTTAGCTACGCCTACGAATTACCATTCGGAAAGAACAAGGCGTTCGGAGGAAACGCTTCTGGCTTTTGGAACCAGATCATCGGCAATTGGCAGGTTGCGGGCATCGTGACCGCAACCACGGGAAACCGGTATACTCCCACCGACATTTCCACCAACCTCTCCACCTCTGATGGTGGCGGAGAGATCGCCAGCGCATCGCGGCCCAACGTGGTCGGAAATCCAAACGGACACCCGTGTGTACCGGGAACGCTGTTTAACACCTGCGCTCTCGCGACCAACACTGTCATCGGCTCGTTCGGCGACGCAGGGCGAAACATTATTCAGGGGCCGGGCACTCAGAACTGGGATATTTCTCTGTTCAAGAGTTTCCCCATCAGAGAACAAATGCACGTCGAGTTCCGGGCAGAGTTCTTCAATGCTTTCAATCACTACGATCCGGAGTTCGACAACCCCGGTAGCTTTAATTCAAATATCGCTACCCAGCACGGGTGTGGATGAAACAGCAGCGCAGACCGGATGCTCGAACGGCAACCCAAATTCCAATGCGCCTTCGGCTTCGCGCAAGCGGCGCACGATCCACGGCTCATTCAATTTGCATTGAAGTTCTATTTCTGAAAACCCAAGACCTGCGAGAACAGGAGAACTCCCGCTGACGCGGTGTCTGGGGGGGTCGCCGTAGGCGCAGATTTCCCGGTATACAACCGAGAGAGAGCCATCAAAGCCTTTTGCGGTCAAGGGAGGAGTTCCTGATGACGGGTTTGGCACGAGCTGTCGCTCAAATCATATTGGTTCTCAGTATCACCCTCTCTGCCACGGCGCCAGCGCCAATCTCCACTCCTGCTCCCGCAAAACCCGCCGATGAACACGGGGCACTGAGTGCCTTCGCGGCGATTCATCCCATTGATGTCCACGTTCACGTCTTCAAGAACGATCCTGCTTTTCACAAGATGCTCGAACGGTTGAACCTGAAACTGATGGACATCCTCGTGATGGACGACACGAACCCCAATCGCAAGCTGTTGCAGCTGCAGATCAACGATGCATTGACGCTGGTGCGGTCCAGTCGCGGCCACATCGCCCTTTCCACCACCTTCGATCCGTACAAGTTTGAGAGCTTGTCGTTCAGTGCCGATGCCATCAAGCAAATCGACCGCGACTTCGCCGACGGAGCCGTGGCGGTCAAAATATGGAAGAACATCGGAATGGAAATCAAGGACAGCAGCGGCCAATACATCATGGCTGATGATCCGAGGTTCGAGCCGATTTACAAAGAAATTGCCAGCTATGGCAAAACGCTAATGACACATCAAGCCGAGCCCGATGTGGCATGGGGGCCACCCGATGCGACCGATCCGTCCTGGTCTTACTATCGGGAAAATCCGCAATGGTACGTCGCAAACCGGCCCGGGTTCCCCTCAAAGCAGAGGATTCTCGACGCGCGTGATCATGTGCTCGCCAACAATCCCCAACTACGAATGGTGGGAGTTCATTTGGGCAGCATGGAACGGGATCTCGACAACATCGCCAGCCACCTGGACAAGTATCCAAATTTTGCCATCGACACGGCGGCGAGAATGGAATACCTCATGCTAATGCCACCGGAAAAGGTGAGCGCGTTTCTTATTAAGTATCAAGATCGCGTCCTGTACGGCACCGATCTTGATTTAAACGCGGCCGCCAACCTCCCGGATGCGTTGACCGAATGGCAGTCCAGGTACGCTCGTGACTGGAAATTCCTGGCGACCGGCGAGACCCTTACCGTGGAAGGCAAGCAGGTGCGTGGATTGAACCTTCCCCATCCGGTTCTTCGGAAAATGTTTCGCAACAATGCCATCCGCTGGATTCCGGGATTGTAACGACTGGCCCCAGCATTGATCTTCCTTTAAGAGTGGGGCACTCGGAGATTCCGTGCACATGACATGGCAACTAGGAGATTATGGTCGACGAGTCGCTGCCTGCCCTCGATCTACCGATCAGACGCTTAAAATGGCTCCTTGACCTAGGATCTGAGGATATCCACTCTTCCCACCAGACTTGCGGGAGCTCTCACTCGAGAATTCTGGGAAGCTTAGCCAGCAGAAGATACTCCGGAGGGTGGAAACGCGGTGCGATTATTGTACGGTGCCAAAACGTGTTCCTAAATACTTGATTCTAAAGGCGCTTATGGTGCGGAAGGGGGATTTGAACTACTCCATCACGTTGATAACACGTAACTTACTGATTCTGCATTTGGCCTAAAGGCCCAAATGCCCCACAATTCCGCTTCCATTTGTACGTTTATTGTACGGCGAATGCGCGCAGAACAGAAAACCGCGCCGAAGCGGTTTCTCTCAACCCCGCCAGCAATAGTTTGACATCCGCTCCTACCATAGGTCAAGGCCAACCATCCGAGAATGCCTGGGATGGTGAGCGTGCTTCAAAGCCCGTCTCCGGATCTCGTACTTGATCTCGTGCCCCGCGAGGTCGTGGCTCGCCGCGAAGGGCGTTCGATAAGGCTTTCTGGTTGAGCAGAGGGTTTGTTTCCCAATTAGGGATTCGACTTACATTTCGTCACTTCTCCTTCTCCCTGGCACCAGAGTTCGTAACGCGCTGTATTAAGAGTCTGCCTGTGTTCGGAAGGAACAGGGCACTCGGGCGCGTCTAGGTCGGCTAACAAAGTCACGCCATCTTGCCGGCTTTCGTCGCCGCCTTTCGTGCGGTGCGTGGCTTTTTCCGAACTGCTGATGCGGTTTCTCTGACTCTGGGTGCGGTTTCAACTGTGGATGGCAATTCCCGCTTGTGTCGCAGTGCGATGACGCCATTTGCCAGTACGCAGTGCCTGCCAGCGACGTGGTTCTGCCGACAGCGACGGAGCGCCCTCCGAGACGGTCATGGTTTCCGCGTCCCTTTCACGTTTTTGTGACTGGCGTGTGGGTCGGCCGTTTGTCCGTCGCGTCATCGGTCATGTGGTCCATCCGAACTTCCAAACCAGAAACCGAACGCGGCCGGATTGCGCTCAAGGGGTCAGCAAACGATGAGGGTGCAACTGATAGGGCGAGAGTGAGCACTCTTGCTCAGACGAATGGCGCGGCCACTGCTAACCTCGACGCGGAACACAAGGAAGGTCATAATGAACAGCACAACAGCTGTGTCAATTCCCGTCTGCGGCTCGCTATAGCGCTCCGTACCACTTCTCCGATGATGCGAATCGCTTTTCCAGAACATCCATTCGCCGTCCGGGAAACAAGCACGGCCATTATGATTATAGACACCGATGTGTCCGATCGCAGCGGGGCAGAAACCCTCCGCCAGTACGAACTCAATGGCGCTTACGACGAGATGTTCCGCGCCGCGGATCATCCACGAAAGCAATATCGTCACCTTTACAACTTGCTCTTGAGCCTGGGGCCGGGTGAGCTGCGACGCAGCAAACACGAGGCTGACCAGTCGTTCTTCAACCAGGGGATCACGTTTACCGTCTACGGACACGACAAAGGCACGGAGCGGATTTTTCCTCACGATCTGCTGCCGAGGATTATCACAGCGGCGGAATGGGAAAGGATCGAACGTGGACTAACACAGCGGATCACGGCACTAAATCTCTTCCTCAAAGACATATATCATGAGGGAAAAATCATCGAAGACGGCGTCGTGCCCGGTAAGATTGTTTACACCTGCAAACATTACCGCCGGGAGATGCGCGATATCAAGGTGCCTCACGATGTCTACATCACGGTGGTCGGTACGGATTTGATACGAAATCCGGAGGGGAACTTTGTGGTTTTGGAGGACAATCTCCGCGTCCCCAGTGGGGTTTCTTACATGCTCACCAGCCGCGGAGTAATGAAGCAAATATTCCCCGGGTTGTTTCAAAAATGCCGGGTGCGGCCGATTGAGCAGTACAGCCAAGCGCTTCTCTCGACTCTGCGATTCCTGGCTCCCGAAGGCCGCTCCGACCCAACCGTCGTTTTATTGACTCCCGGTGCCTACAACTCCGCTTACTTCGAACATGCGTATCTGGCACGGCAGATGGGCATTGAACTCGTCGAGGGACGAGATTTAGTGGTCCACGATAATGTCGTTTATATGCGAACGACCTTCGGCCTGCGACGTGTAGATGTGATTTATCGGCGAATCGACGACGATTATCTCGACCCTCTGGTATTCGAAAGCGGTTCCGTACTCGGTGCTGTGGGTCTATTCAATGCCTATCGGGCCGGAAATATCGCCTTCGCAAATGCTCTGGGGACGGGAGTGGCAGACGACAAGGCTATCTATGCCTATGTGCCCAAAATCATTCGCTATTATCTCGACCAAGACCCGATCCTGGAAAGCGTCGAAACCCTGTTGATGTCCGATCGAGCCCAACGTGACCACGTCTGCCAGCGGTTGGCTGAATACGTGGTAAAAGCTGTGGGCGAATCGGGCGGTTACGGTATGTTGATCGGCCCGCACAGCACAGAACAAGAGCGCTCAGAATTTCGAGAGAAGATTAACGCGCAGCCGCGAAACTATATCGCGCAACCAGCAATCAATCTTTCGACCGCGCCATGTTTTGTGGACGGAGCCATCGAGCCCCGTCACGTTGATCTCCGGCCTTATTTGCTCTACGGCGAAAAGATCACCATTACTCCCGGTGGCCTCACGCGAGTGGCGCTGCGAAAGGGTTCACTGGTGGTCAATTCGTCTCAAGGTGGGGGATCGAAAGACACATGGGTCTTGCAGAATTGAGATTCTAGGGTTTGGGTGAACTAACGCCATGCTTTCCCGCGTACTCGACAGTCTCTACTGGATGAGCCGCTATTTCGAGAGGGCGGACAATGCCTCGCGAGTACTGAAGGCGACTTACGGTCTGATTCTGAATCCAGCAAAGTTTTCCACGGAGGAGCGTTGGTTTCGCGCCGTTTCCTCGCTAGCCCCAGGCGCGGCTCCCAGCAGAGTAGATCCGCAGCGTGCTCTGTTTTTGTTGGTGGCGGATCCGGAAGGGGAGTTTTCGATTGTGAAATGCATCAGCGGGGCCCGCGAAAATGCCCGGCAAGTTCGCGAGGAAATCAGCTCGGAGATGTGGGAGCACCTGAATACTCTTTTCCACGACGTGACTGGCTTTGAGCTGCAACCCGATGATGATGCCGGTGCAATGCGAGTGGTGAGCTTGGTTCGCGAAGGCTCGTACAGGTTTAATGGAATTACCGCCGGCACCCTGAATCACGATGAAGCCTGGCATTTCATCCAGCTCGGCAAATATATGGAGAGGGCCTGCAATCTCTGCGTCCTACTTGACGCTTATTTTCTCGTAGACAAGCATGCTGATGATTTAGATTGGGTGGGCCTGTTAAGCAGTTGCGCAGCGTTTGAAGGTTATTGCAAGGCATGCACCGCCGAACTGAAACCAGAACGGATAGCGAATTTCCTCCTCCTGAAGCCCGAGTTCCCTTATTCGGTCCGTTATTCGCTGGACCGAATGTACGAGGCTTTGAATGCAATCAGCGATCTTTCCTTGAGCCACAGGACCGAAAGGGTCGAAAGATTGATCGGGCGTTTGCGATCGATGGTCGCTTACGTTCAGGTTGACGAAATCATTGCCGGATTGAACAAATATCTTGCAGCAATAATCGAGCAATGTCGCGAACTCCATTCGGCTGTTCACGAACTCTATATCGAATATCCGATTGAGGTTGCTTTCCCAAACTAATGCTGTATGCCATTCGCCATTTCACGCGCTATCGCTACAGCCATTCCGTCTGGCAGAGCATGATGGAAGTCCGCATGCATCCTAAAAGCGAAGGGAACCAGCGCTGTTTTGTTTTTCAGCTGTCGGTAAACCCGCGAGCCCGCATTTTTGGTTATACCGATTCCTATGGCAATCTGGTGCACCACTTCGACTTGCCTTCCCGCCATGATCAGCTCACGATCATCTCGGACGCTCTGGTAAATATGGACGCTCAGCCCTCGGTTCCCCAGTTTATGGACTATGAAGAGTGGACTGATCTGGAACAGCTCATCGAGCAAAAAGATTACTGGGACATGCTGATGCCGAGTCATTTTGCGTACCCCTCGCCAGAGCTTGAAGAATTGGCAAAGGAGATCGGCGCGACGGAAAGGGAGGGACGGAGCCCTTTGGCATTTCTGCAGGATCTTGGCGCCGGCGTGCATCGCAGTCTCAGTTACGACAAGAAAAGCGCGATAAGTTTGCCGATTGCGCATGCCCTTCGGTCGAGACAGGGGGGATGTCAGGATTTTGCTCATGTCATGATCGCGCTCGTTCGAAATGCCAAAATCCCCTGTCGCTATGTCAGTGGATACCTTTACCATAGCAGCGAAAATGCGGGCACATCGGCGGACGGCTCTTCGCATGCGTGGGTGGAAGCCCTTCTCCCCGGCGTTGGCTGGATAGGTTTCGATCCGACGATGAATCGGCTTGTAGGTGAGGGACACATTCGCACTGCAATAGGTCGCGATTATGCGAACGTTCCACCAACAATGGGCACGATGAAGGGAAAAGCGGACACGCAGCTCCAAGTTCGAGTTCGGGTCACGCCGTCCCAAGCCTTGCTTCCTCCCGACGAGGAGTTTGCGTCGGACCAAGAGTGGTCCAAGTTTATTGACGAGAGCCAGCAATTGCAGTTGGTCGCGCAGCAACAGTCGTAGCGAAGTAAGAACGAACCAGAAGCTCCAAGCGTGGTGCGTATGAGGGTGGATGAGCATACAGGTTGCTCTCAATCATTGGACGCGGTACCGTTACGACAAAGCGGTCTCAGTCGGTCCACAAGTTATACGGTTGCGCCCAGCCCCGCATTGTCGAACGCCGATCCTGAGCTATTCGCTCTGCGTCACTCCGGTCGGGCACCTTCTTAACTGGCAGCTCGACCTCCACAACAATCATGTGGCGCGCCTTCTTTTGGCGGACAAGACTAACGAATTTGTGGTCGAGGTGGACCTTGTAGCCGAGCTATCTCCCTCTAATCCGTTCGATTTCTTCCTAGAACCAGGAGTGGAAGACTACCCGTTCAAATATGCTGCGGAGCTGACGAAGGATCTCGAACCCTATCTTTCGGTCGATCGGGACGGACCTCGGCTGCAAACCCTTCTTGGGAAACTTTCCCGAGAGACGCGAGGAACGATCAGCTTCTTGGTAGACCTGAATCGGATGGTGCGAAACGAGATTGACTATGTAACCCGGCTCGATCCGGGTGTCCAGACATGCGAGCAAACTCTGGAAAGGCACATGGGGTCCTGCCGTGACTCGGCATGGCTGCTGGTGCAGATTCTCCGACATTGCGGAGTTGCGGCTCGCTTCGTCTCCGGCTATCTGATTCAGTTGGCAACAGACGAGAGAGTTCCGGAAGGTCCGGGTGCTCCGCAGACTGACTCCGCGGATTTCCATGCTTGGGCAGAAGCGTTCCTGCCGGGCGCGGGCTGGATCGGGATGGATCCGACGTCGGGCCTTTTCGCTGGCGAGGGACACATCCCGCTCGTCTGTACCCCGAACCCTACGATGGCGGCGCCCATTGAGGGCACGGTCGAGCCGGCCAACGTGGATTTCAGCTACTCGATGTCTATTCGTCGTCTGAATGACGCACCACGACCGTCCAAGCCCTTCACCGAGGAGGCTTGGCTGAAAGTCGAACAGGTGGCACATCGGGTCGACGCGGATCTGGTAGCGCAGGATGTACGGCTGACCATGGGTGGCGAGCCCACATTCGTCGGGATCGACGAGCCTGACAGCCCTCAATGGAGCATTGATGCTCTAGGACCAATGAAGCGAACCTGCGGCTTGGCGCTCATCCGATGCCTCCGCGACAGAGTGGCGCCCGGTGGTCTGCTTCACTTCGGACAAGGCAAGTGGTATCCAGGCGAGCCGTTGCCGCGTTGGGCGCTGAGTTGCTCTTGGCGAGTGGACCGCGTCCCAGTCTGGGAGAATATCGATCTCATCGCTCGCGACGATCAGGAGTACGGTTTCGGTACGGTCGACGCTTTCAAGTTCATCGCAGCGCTCTCGCGCCGCCTTCAGGTGAGCTCCGAAAACATTCTGCCAGCCTACGACGGCGGAGCTGAGGCGACGGAACCGGCGGGATACATTTTGCCCGTTCGCCGCCGTCAACCGGCGGGCCGGCTGTGCTGGTCGAGCCAATTGTGGTTCTCTCGCCCGGAACGTCTGTTGCTGTCGTCAGGAGATTCTCCCATCGGCTACCGGATACCGACCGAGTGCATGCCATGGGTTGCGCCCGATGACCTCGAATACGAGCGCGAGGCTATGCCATTCGCCGCGCAAGGCGAAGCCCCGATCAAGCTTCCACTACGCCCGAGCCGCCGGATGGATCTCTTCGAGAGAGATCCCGTGGCCGACCCGTTGCCCGCTCTGTCGAGCACAGCTGAAACTGCGAGGGAGCTGATCCGTCCATCGCTTTGCGTGCAGGATCGAGAAGGCCGTTTGCACGTGTTTCTGCCTTATGCATCCAAGCTCGCGGACTATCTCGACCTGGTGGCCGCTGTCGAGGATACGTGTCAGAATCTGCGGATGCCGGTTTGGCTGGAGGGCTACCCTCCGCCTTCCGATCCGCGGTTGCGATCCTTCAGCGTCACTCCCGACCCCGGAGTTCTAGAAGTAAATCTGCCGCCCGCGAGCAATTGGGACGAACTCGAACAGATCAACATATTGCTCTTCGAGGAAGCACACAATAATCGGCTGACCGCTGAACAATTCGCCCATGACGGCAGCCACCTCACTACCGGCGGCGGCAGCCATATCGTGATTGGCGGAGCGACCGTGTTGGACAGTCCTTTCCTGCGCCGCCCGGATCTGCTGCGCAGCATGTTGGCATTCTGGCAAAACCATCCTTCGCTTTCGTACCTGTTTTCCGGCATGTATGTCGGCCCGACGAGCCAGTCTCCACGCATCGACGAAGCGCGTGTCGATGCTTTGTACGAACTGGAGCTCGCTTTTAGCAATCTACGTGCACACGACTGCCCGCCAACCACGATTGATGGATTGTTCCGCAACTTGCTTGTCGACGTTACTGGAAACTCGCATCGCTCCGAGTTCTGCATCGACAAACTCTATCCGCCGGAGGGTCGGGGGCTTCGTCTGGGCTTGCTCGAATTGCGCGCATTCGAAATGACTCCTCATGTCAGAATGGGTCTTATCGAAATGCTGCTGATCCGCGCGCTGGTATGCATGTTTTGGAAACGTTCATTCGAAGGTGGAACGGTCCGTTGGGGGACCACGCTTCATGACCGTTTTATGCTGCCGCATTTTGTTCGGCGCGACTTTTCCGATGTGCTCGGCTACTTGCGCCAGTCTGACTATAATTTCGAGGAGACGTGGTTTGCCGCGCAGCTGGAGTTTCGCTTTCCGAGGATCGGGTCAATCGCTGCAGAGGGAGTCGAACTTGAACTGCGTAAGGCCCTTGAGCCTTGGAATGTGCTGGCGGAAGAGACGACTTCCGGCCAAACATTTCGCACCGTAGACTCCTCGTTCGAGCGTATCCAGGTGAAGGTGTCTGGGTTAGCCACTGAATCCCGTTACGAGGTTGCATGCAACGGCCGTAGCGTGCCGCTTTATCCTACCGGCGAACCGGGAGAGACTGTGGCTGGGGTACGGTATCGCGCCCGCCGACTGTCGGCAGAGTTACATCCAACAATTCCCGTGCATGCGCCCCTGATCTTCGACATTATCGATCTCTGGAAAGAGCGTTCGATTGGCCGATGCGTCTACCATGTGGGATCGCCCGACGGTCGCGCCTACACGAGCCGCCCAGCGAACGCGACGGAGGCTGCGGACCGCCGCCGGCAGCGCTTCCAGAGAGTCGATCCTGCCCCCGGGCCGATAGTGGCTCCGGAGAAAGAGACCAACCCCCTCTTTCCGATGACTTTGGACCTGCGATTGGTGCCACCCGGGCAAAAGGCTCACATCGAGAAATCGGAGCTCGTCCCATGACAGTGGACTTGTGTCAGCCTCCGCTCCGCTACGGAGATGCCTACGACGAAATGTCGGCAGACGGCGTGACTCCGCGCCCGCACTGGGCACACCTAATGGAATCGCTTCGAGCGATCGGCCCCGAGGAGTTGGGACGACGCTGGGCTCGTGCCGAGCGCCGTATTCACGAGAACGGAATCACGTACAACGTTTATGGCGATCCACTGGGGGCAAGCCGGGCGTGGCAGATCGATATCGTTCCGCTGCTGATTCCCGCGGAGGAGTGGCGCTTCATCGAAGCGGGCATCATTCAGCGCGCCCGTTTGCTCAATCTGCTCCTCGAGGACCTCTACGGCGCACAACAACTGGTCGCGCGCGGCCACTTTCCTGCCGCACTGCTCTACGCCAACCCAGCATTTCTTCGGCCGCTCGTGGGCGTGCCTGTTGCCGCGCACAGCTATCTGCATATGCTGGCCGTCGATCTTGCCCGTTCGCCCGATGGTCAGTGGTGGGTACTGGCCGATCGCACGCAAGCGCCTTCGGGCAGCGGATATGCGTTGGAGAACCGCACCATCGTCTCCGATGTGCTGCCTGATCTCTTCCGGACGTCGAACGTATTGCGCCTCGCTCCATTTTTCCGTGCGCAACGCGAAGTGCTCACCAACCTCGCCCAGCGCGACAATCCGCGAGTCGTATTGCTTACTCCCGGGCCGCTCAACGAGACTTACTTCGAACACTCCTATATCGCGCGTTATCTGGGATTCACTCTGGTACAGGGAGCGGACCTGACGGTGCGCAAACGACGCGTATATCTCAAAACCGTCGACGGATTGGAGAAGGTCGATGTGATTTTGCGCCGGGTGGACGATAGTTTCTGCGATCCTCTCGAACTGCGAGCGGACTCGCTTCTGGGAGTGGCTGGCCTCGTCGACGCCATCGTCGCGGGAAATGTGAAGGTAGCCAACGCACTGGGAAGCGGGCTGATTGAGACGGCTGCGATCATGCCTTTTCTTCCCGGCCTCTCCACACAACTGCTGGGAGAGAAGCTCAAACTCCCGTCCGTCGCTACTTGGTGGTGCGGGCAGAAGTACGCACTCGATTGGGTGCTCGACCATCTCGACCAAGTGGTAGTGAAACCGGCATTCCCCTCGCGCGGGATGGAACCGGTGTTTGGGGCGGAACTTCTGAATGCCGAGAAGGGCAAGTTTGCCGAGCAGCTGCGGGCCCGCCCGCACGAGTATGTAGCGCAGGAGCAGGTCGCTTTGTCGACTGCGCCGGTTTGGGACAACGGATGTCTCAACTCGCGCAGCGTGGTACTGCGCACCTACGTGCTCAATACCGGCAGAGGGTGGGTAGCGATTCCGGGCGGACTGGTACGTGTTGCTGAAGCGGAAGGGTCGATCGTGTCGATGCAGCGGGGAGGCCACAGCAAGGACGCATGGGTCCTGTGGGATAGCCCGGTCGATACGTTCAGTTTGCTGCGCCCGCGGCATGAGCCGGTGGATCTGCACCGTGTTTCGCGAGTTGTGCCTAGCCGTGTCGCCGACAATGCCTTCTGGCTGGGCCGATATGTCGAGCGCGCCGAGAACATTGCCCGCATCTTACGCGCCATGATCCCTCGCGTGCGGCGCGCCGAGGAGGCGGAGCTTGTCTGCCTCATGCGCCTGCACAAGTGCCTGGGGTCAAGGCACAGCAGATTGCCCAAGCCTAAACACAGGCGGCCGACATCTCTTGAAATTGAACAGGAAATGACCTCGCTATTGACGGATTCCAAGCGGGCCGACAGTCTGACTTGCACTCTGGCGGAGGTATCCCGGATTGGCGGGAATATCCGCGAGCGCTTGTCGGCCGATATGATGGTTCTTATCGGACGGCTGCGGGACTCAATTCAGATCGGGCAGGACACTCCGTTTCTCGAGTATCCGGCGATGCTGACCGATTGTTTGGGACTCCTCTCTGCATTTTCAGGCATGGAGCGGGAGAATATCAACCGCGGATTGGGCTGGGTGTTCATGACCACTGGCCGGCGCCTTGAGCGTGGGATCTATCTGACCAGGCAACTGAGCGAGATCACTACCCCGCTGACGGAGCAGGACTGGTCGCTTTTGGAATGCCTGCTTGAGGTTGCGGATAGCTCGATGACCTATCGGACTCGGTACTACACAACGCTGCAGCCTCTGGCCGTATTGGATGTGCTCATGGCGGATGAGACCAATCCCCGCTCTTTGGACTTTCAGCTGAGCCACCTCGCCGATCTTTATCAAAAGCTGCCTCGGCACGTCCCGGTTGACTTACAGGCGATGCGGGCCGCGCTGGCGTTGTTACGCAGTTTCGATTTGCGAAAGCTAAAATATCCATTACCCGGTGCGGCCGCGCCGAATGCTTCTGACGGGCTCTCCCGGTTAGCGAGCTTCCTCCGCGAGCTGGAAGGGTTGCTGCCTTCCTGGTCGAATAACTTATCAAGCAGATACTTTAGCCACGCCCGTACCTTGCCGATCACGATAGGCCAATGATTTCGTTAGCATGATCTCGGAATAATGATCAATAAAATCGTTCACCGGACAACCTACAGATACAAACATCCCGTCTCTCTGGGAACCCACGTGGCGTGCCTCAAGCCTCGATCTCTACCGCACCATCGGTTGTCTCGGAGCGAGTTGCGTATCCAGCCGCGCCCGTCAACGCGCACCGATCGCGTTGACGCTTTTGGGAATCTTCTTTGCTTTTTCACCATTCAAGAGCCGCACCGGGACTTGATGGTGGAGGCACGCAGCGAAGTCGTCATGGAGGAGAAGGCGACGTCTTGGCCTCAACTGCTGCCCCCTTGGGAAGAAGTAGCGAGATCGGTTCCCGCCGATCTTAGCGCCGCTGGCCTGGAAGCGTACCAGTTTGGATTTGAGTCACCGCGCATTCGTGTGCGGCCGGAATTTGCCGACTACGCGCTCCAGTCGTTTACTCCTGGGCGGCCTATGCCGGAAGCGCTCCTCGACCTGACCGCCCGCATCCACAAGGATTTTCGCTTCGATTCGAAATCGACCAACGTCCGGACGACGCCCGAAGAGGTCTTCAAGAAACGGCGGGGCGTGTGCCAGGATTTCGCACACTTGCAAATCGCCTGCCTCCGCTCCCTGAATCTCGCCGCTCGCTATGTAAGCGGCTATCTTCGAACCTACCCACCTCCCGGGCAACCAAGGCTGGTGGGCGCCGATGCATCCCACGCCTGGGTCTCGGCTTATTGTCCGGGAATCGGTTGGCTTGATGTGGATCCCACGAACAACATTGTCCCCTCGAACGGCCACGTCACGCTCGCCTGGGGCCGGGACTACGGCGACGTAAGTCCACTGCGGGGCTTAATCCTGGGAGGTGGATCGCATACGCTCAAAGTCGCCGTCGACATGGAGCCGATTGATTCCCGGCTCCCTGAGGGCTGATGTTCGTATGTTCGGGTGTGCCCGTCCGGCCACCGAACTGCAGCAGGAGGGAAGATGGCGGCGGCGCTCCACCGGACTTGCGGACTAGCCGACCTGTGGCACACTTTCCGCGATTTCATCCGTCCAGACTTTAAAGCTCTCGAGAGTATTTGGGCCGAAGGTGGTGGTGATGGCAACATCGGTCGCGTCGCGGCCTCGCGCGATGAGCACGCGTCCAATCCTGGGCACGTTGTTTCGTGGATCGAATGTGTGCCAAGCGCCACCTAGATAGACTTCGATCCAGGCTGCAAAATCCATCAGGCCGTAGGGCGGCAGTGTCCCCATGTCGCCAAGGTATCCGGTGCAATACCGTGCCGGAATATTCATGCAGCGGCAGAGTGCGATAGCCAGATGCGCGTAATCGCGACAGACACCGGTGCCCTCGTTGAACGCCTCCCATGCTGTACGCGTGGCGCGCGCTTGCTGATAATCGAAAACGATATGGTTGTGGACAAAATCGCAGATTGCCTGCACGCGCGACCACCCCGGCGTCGTCTGACCGAATCGCGACCACGCCGCATCGGACAGTAGATCCGTCTCGCAATACCGGCTGCCCAAAAGAAACACCAGAGTATCTTCTGGCAAATCTTGTAACGCATGCTGTTTAGCCCAGGGCGTCACCGGGTCGGGTTTTGCCGAATCTCGAACCACTCCGGTGCTTTTCAGACAAGTCCTCCCGATGGGCGCCACAATCCGGGTGCACCAGTTTCCGAAGCCGTCTCGATACGCTTTTATTGGCGTTTCCGGATCGGTAGTCAGAATATCGGGACTGACGATATCCGAGGCTCGGGAGTAATGGACGTTGACCATGAGGATCATCGGCGTCTCTTTTGGACAGTAAAAGACTAGTTCGTAGCCGACCTGAATCAACATGCAGGATTCCTTCCGCCAACGATCTCATGTACTTTCAGTTGTCGAAGACCGAATGGCGCGCTGACCAAGGGTCAACCGAACGGCCTCGTCCAACAAGGAGCTGCCGGGGCCACTCCGACCGTTGCCGCAATCGGCTTCGCTGCTCCAGCCACGACCCCTACCCTATCAGAGATGATGCGCCCTGCGGAGGTTGGCGCGATGTTCACAATTGCTCGGTTTGAAAAACGATTCAGCTCTACCCTCAGGGACACAGCGAAATCCTCCGAATCGCATGCAGGCGAACACGGATTCCAATCCTGATTCAGAAGCGCAGCCGCCGGGGCGGTCATTTTCCCTAGTCGTGGTGGCTGCAAACTTCAGCCCGCGTTCTGTGTTGGAGAGCCCCCCGGCAAGATGTAACGCAGAACGACTGCCGCTATTTTCACACTCGCGATTAGCCAACGCCGCTACCGTACCTGCTGCCGCCGAAAGGCACGAATCGACACGGACCACGTTGTGCCCGATCCCACGGCAATGGCAGGTACGGGCAAACCGGACATTATCAGATTGAAAGAGTTGCCACTTGCCATCTGCCGATCAGACGCCTGAGCAGTGAGTCCTCACTTTAGGATCCGTCCCAGCACCCGGACATCCACACTTCAAGAGATCAGACTTGCTGGGAGGTTTCACGCGAGGATCTAGGCAGCTTCTGATTATCCGGTTGTTTCAGCAAAGCACCAGATGTTGCGCAAAGACTGAATCGGCGCCTCTAGACCTTGCGGTTTGCTTAAGCAACCGGATAATCAGAAGGCAGCTAGTTAGTGGCAGATAATACTCCGGAGGGGGAAACGTTGTTCGATTATTGTACGAAACGAAAAATTGCTTGTAACTATATGAATACAAACAATTACTGGTGCGGAAGGGGGGATTTGAACCCCCACGCCTTTCGGCGCCACCCCCTCAAGATGGTGTGTCTGCCAGTTCCACCACTTCCGCACGTTAAAAACTACTTTATTATCAATAACTTATAACTACAACTTCAAGCTCTCACAATTTTCAGTGTATGCGTTTTTGTATGCGCTGTTTGCAACATATCACTTCCGCAGTTCTTCCACTGCTTGCTGCGATAGCTTGCGATCCGCTACGCCGACTCCGCTGGCTTCTTTTTCTGATTCTGATTGATCCGCCCGAACGCCCGGCTCACAGACTCCGCCCGAGGGTGGACATAACGCATCGTGGTCTTGATGCTGTCGTGCCCCGCGATGTACTGCAGCGTAAAGGCGTCCGTGTGCTCTCCCGCCTCGGTCAAAAACGTGTGGCGCAGAGTGTGAAGTCCAGCATCCGGATCGAGTCTAATCTTATCACGGGCAAGCTTTTCCCGGAGACGCTCCATTTCCGATTCGAGTACCCAGGGCTGGAGCTTCTGGTCGGTGTGGCGAGGCCGGCTGAAGACGTAGCGGCACTTGGATTGTGCGATCAGGTTTTCGAGAACCGACTTCGATTCCTGGTTGATTTTGAGGACGCGTTTGCGGGCCCGGCGCTTGAGCCCGCGCTTGATGATGAGATCGCCCCAGTTTCCGTCTTCATCCGGTTCCTTGCGAATGACGACGCAGTCCTTTTCGAGGTTCAGCATCTCGATGCGCGTGATGCCCGAGTTGCGCGCGAGAATCGACGCCGAGCGCAGGGGCTCTTCGGCGTTCGAGATCCAGAGCTGATATCGTGAATCGCCGCTTTCGCTTTCGACTCATTGCGACACGCCAGAACAACGTGCCATTCGGGATTCGCTGCCAAGAACTTCGTGGTCGCGAAACCGATCCCAACGTTTGCTCCTGTAATGATGACTGTTCTCATGGCCTCACCTCGGTTTCTTGATCAAGCGGGTTTGCACGATCAATCCCACGGTATTCAGCGTCAGGAAGACGATCTCAACGATGGTGATCGCCCGTTGGTTGCCCATCGCCAAGGTGGTGCCGTCGTTCATGAAGCCGAAGATCCGGATTACGAGCGCCACTCCCATGAAGACGGCCAGTTGTAAGTGCCCCAGCCAGAGTCGTCTTTCTGAAACCAGAAACGTGATCAGTATGGTCAACAAAGTCACCATCCAGGCTCCTATCACGCGCGTATCAGTTAATGCTTCGGGAGTGTTAAGGGATACGCCGGGTGTAGCGTGACCGGGATTAGTAAGGAAACGAACGCTGATGAGGGTGAAAACCAGAACCGGTGGCAACATGACGATACGGCTCAGCCACGGTGCGACCCTCCAGATCTTTTTCGCGCGAGTAAGAGATGTTGTGGTGTTCATGGGTTTCCCGCTTTCTGCCGAGTAGCGTATTGATTGGTTGGTCCGGCGCGTATGGTTTGGCTGCGAACTGTGTTCAGACGCTTTTTGAGGCCCAACTTTCACCTCGTCTCTCGATCATCGGAGTCGCGCCCGCACCATAGGAAGTGAAGCTCCAAAGCGCGTTAGGATGGCGCAGCCATGTGCCAACCCATGCCATAATCATGAGGATGAAGGGCCCGATCGCCTTTGCGTATTCGCCCATCTGCACGTGCGTGCAAATCGCGCCCCCGAGAAAGGAAGACAGCAGAAGAACACCAAAAGATCGGGTGCGGGGAAACAGAAACAAAACTGCGCTGAGAATCTCTAGCGCGGCAACGAGAGTCAACTTGCCTCCCGCGAAGCCCTCTGCCGCCATCTGATGGACGACAGCCGGCACACCGGCAAATTTCGCAATCGAGCTCATCGCTACTGCCAATCCCGGCAAGATAATCAATATGCTTCCGGCAAGGCGGCGGCCGTGTGCCTGTTTCCCGCTACGATCCATAGAAGTTCTCCTTCATCAAGCTTTCAGTGCAATTTCCAAAGGTCCTCAACGGGCAACGAATCCATGATTGATAGCCCGCAATTTCTGTCCTTCGCCAAGCGTGGCGGCAGGCGCTGCCACGACCACGTCGCCGTCCTTAAGGCCTTGGCGCACTTCGATGCCACCGTCAGTTTCACCTCCTCGGAGGATCGAAACCCGCCGTGCCTCTCCACTCCGCACCGTCCATACGTAAGAATGATTTCCTTCGCGAAGCACCGCTTTCGCCGGAACGACGAGCAGAGGTTCTTCTTTGTTAGCGGCGCGCTTCTCAAGGAAGTTCGCCTTGACGCTCATCTCCGGCTTGATGATGGCCAGGTTTGGCTGGCGGATTTTTACTTCGACTTTCACCGTGGCCTTTTGCCGGTCCGCTTCTGGATAGATCTTCACCAGGGATGCGTCGAAGCGAGCGTCAGGATAAGCGTCGGGCACAACGGACGCAGGCATTCCGAGGGCAAGCTTGCTGATGTCGGACTCGTTGATATCGACTTCGGCACGCATGTCCGCGGTGTCGGCCAACTGGGCGATGTCGGTAGCACCTCCACCGGCCTGAACCTGGCCGCCGTAGTTGATGGTGTCGCCGAGTTCCCGATACTTCTGCAAAACAACGCCATCAATCGGTGACAAGATGAGACACTGGCTCACTTGAAACTTGGCATAGTCAATGGCGGCTTCGTCGCGTTTCAGTGTTGCTTGTGCGACCGAAAGGGCGTTTTCTGAGGTCTCGTAGTCATCCTTCGAGATAATTCCGCCTGCAAACAACTCGCGCTGGCGCGCAGCCTTAGCACGCCAGAGGTCGACATTGGCCGCGGCGAGGTCGTGGTCTGCGATCGCTTGCCGCAGCTGTGCTTGATAGTCGCGGTCATCGATTCGGGCTAGCAAATCTCCCTTTTTCACCCTCTGGCCTTCTTCGAGGGGCTCTTCGACAATCTGCCCAAGAATCTTGGTGCCGATGACGATGTACTTGTGCCGGGTCACGACGTAACCCGAGCCTGTCAAAAGCGTCGCTGGCACGCTCGTGTGACGCGACGCGACCACCATCGTCTCTACGGACATTCGTTGTGTCACGACATAGCGATAGAGGACATAGCCCCCGGCCGAAATCGCGAGCACAATAGCCCAGCTGATGACAGCGAAACCGTATGGCTTTCGTGCCCCGCGCTCCTGTTCCGGACGCCGCGTGATTCTGAGAGCGTCAAGCGAGTCGAGCTTACTGGTCGAAATGACAGCCATTCTCTAGGTTCTCCTTAGCGCGGCAGCGACGCTCATCCGCATCGCACGCCGGGCCGGAAGCCAGCCACCCGCGACACCCATGATGGCGGCGAACAGCAACGCCTGTACCACAATCGCGAACGTCACGCGGAAGTCGAACTCGAGCGTCGCCGAGGTCAAGCCGGCATTGAAGCTGGTCGAGAACAGGTTGATGGGCATCGCCAGCAGCACCCCGATGACTCCGGCGGCGAGGGCTAGCACGAGCGACTCGACGAGAAATGACGTCAGAATCGCCCTCGGGCGAAAGCCCATGGCGCGAAGCGTGGCAATCTCGGTCGTCCGCGCCGAAACGGCAGCATACATCGTGTTCATCGCGGCGAAGACCGCGCCGAATCCCATGATTCCCGCAACGAGTATCCCGAGCACGCGCACCTGGCTCGCGACGGCGGACTGTTCCCGGTAGTAATCCGACTCAGCCTCGGCCTGAAGATTGATGCGCGGATCGTCGGCCACGCGCTGAATCAGTGCGGCGGCGTCAGCGGCCTGCGCCAGCTTGAGGCGAACGCTGTTGAAGACCGTTCCCCGATTGGCGTCTTCCTGCAGACTGTGGACATCGCCCCAGACTTCGGATTCGAAGGAACTCCCGCCAGCCTCGAAGACTCCAACAACCTGCCAGGATCTGCGGCCGAACCGCAGGCTTGAACCCACATTGCAACCCGGGTAGCGCCCGATCAGGGCTTTGCCGATGACGATCTCGCTGAGGCCAGGAGTGAAGATGCGACCGGAAACCACGCACACCTGGTCGTGAACTGCGAAGCCAACCGGGAGTACTCCGCGAACCGCGAGATTGTCGAGTGTTCCGTTTGGGCTCGGCATCAGGACCTGCTCGGCCAATTCCGGCGAGACGAGAGGGTTTCCCGCAGCATCGCGCCGAATGGTAGGCAGGAACTTAAGCCCGTCGAACTGATCGAGGCGGAGAGAGGATCCCGTCTCCGTGCTGGAACCACGAGCCAGGACGATCACATTGCCGTCCGAACCGCTGTGTTGGATCGTGTGCGCGAGTCCGGCAACCATGGCCATGATCACCACGAATACTGCAACCACTAGAGCCATTCCTCCGCCAGTCATGGCATTGGAAACGCGGCGAACCAGCAGACTTCGACGGGAATATTTCAGTGGGATCGCCATGTCAGTCCACCACTCGTAGCGTGTCGACGATGTTTCGCCGCGCCGCCGATCGCGCCGGGACATACGAACTCAAGACGCCGATCAGGATTGCGGCAAGGAACGTCTCGAGAAGTGCCGGGGGAGGGATCTGCATGGCACCAACAAAGGGCCCAAGGACGTCGGAGGTTACGGAAAAGATCTTCAGCAAGGCAAATGCGGCGCCACAGCCCAGCATGCAACCGGCGAGAGCCGTAACAACCGATTCGGCGATCAGAAGCCGCAAAATCAGCGGAGACCGGAAACCAATCGATCGCATAACGGCGATTTCATTGCGGCGTTCGCGAATCGACATGGCTGCGGCATTGGCGGCCACGAGCCCAATCGTCACCACCACGATCAGCCCGAGAATTCTGGCAAGAGTAAAGAACATGCGGAAACGTCCAATCACGCCGCCGATGAACACAGCTTCGGAATCGCACTGTGTTTCAGCGGATGAGTTGGCAAACTTAGCATTCACCGACTGGATGATCCCGGGAACTGCCTGTGAGCTGTCTGCGCGCACCCAGAAGTTGTCGACGCGGCCGGGGCGGCCTTCGATTTCCTCGAGATAGTCACGACGGAACACCAAGAAGCTGGGCGCGGGTCCCTTGGCGATGGTTCCCACGATCGTGAGTGAGACATTGACCGGGTAATAAGTCGCGCCGCGAAGTTGAATTTGTTGCCCAACATTCAAATGGAAGCGCTTCATCGTGCCGTCTGCGACCAGACAAGCGGTGCGGAGTTTCTTGAATTGCTCGATGCCGCCCGGAGAAAATCCCCAGTCGGGCCACATCACATCGATCCGCTCAGGGTCGACGGCGATGTTTGGGAACTGGTCGGAGACCTCGTGGTAAATGCCGCCGAAGAAATTATCCGGGGTGACTGCCACCACGTGCGGCGTCTCTGCGATTTTGGCTTTGTATGCTTCCGGCAGGGGGTAGGCTTGCCCCATCTTGGTGCGGCACGCGATACGAACGGAGGAGGCAGTATCGGCGAGTACGCGATTCGCAACGGTGGGAAGGCTAGTCAGCGCTGAGAAGATGAACAAGGACACCGCGATCGACAGCACGGTCAGAATCGTCCGGCGCTTGCTGCGCAACAAGTTCTTGAGGACCAAAGCCGTGAACTTCACTGCTGTCCTCCGCCGACCAGGTTGTTCTCGGCGCCCACGAAAACTCCCTTATCCAGACGAAAGATAGCGTCAACGAAGCGCTCCGCGCGCGAATCGTGCGTCACCATCACGATGGTCTTCTTGAACTGTTGATTCAGGTGCGAGAGAAGAGTGAGGATCTCCTCAGCCGACTTGGCGTCGAGGTCCCCGGTGGGCTCATCGGCAACCACAATCGTCGGATCGGTAACGACGGCACGCGCGATAGCTACGCGCTGTTCCTGTCCGCCCGAGAGCTGTCGCGGGTAGTGATTCATCCGCTCAGCCAATCCGACTGCTTCGAGAGCGGCCTCGACGTGACGCTTTCGCTCGTTCTTCGGAAGATCGGTCAGCAGGAGCGGAAGCTCGACGTTTTCATAGGCCGTTAAGACCGGGATCAAGTTGTAGAACTGGAAAACGAGTCCGATGTGGCGGGCGCGCCAGTCAGCAAGCTCGTTCTCATTCATTCGGTTTATCTCTTCATTGCTCACGCAAACGCGTCCAGAGGTCGGATGGTCAATCCCTGTGATCAGGTTGAGCATCGTTGTTTTGCCTGACCCGGAAGGCCCCATAATGGCGATGAAGCCGCGTTCCGGAATCGTTAGTGTGACGTCGTCGAGGGCGCGCACTTCAAAGTTGTCGCGCTGGTACGCTCGAGTCACGTGATCCAAACTGACCGCGTCGTTCTTGCTCATTTCCGTCCCCGAAAATCGTTTACCTTTGCTTGCTTACTGCGACATCCACAAGAGTGTCCGGTGCTCCACCGACAACTCTCCCGCCGCATCATGTTTCGGCAAGAGGTGTTCAAACTGCAAAACCCTAAGACCGGACAACGAGAAGATTTGTGACACTCTCTGCCGAGGATGGAATGGAAATCTATGACTGTAAGGATGACAAGGGCGGCAACCGCTTGAGTTTCTCGGGATTGGTTATCACGTAAATGCGGGAGACGAGTCCATCGGCGACGTCGAGTGTGAACACGCTGAACGGACGATCCTCGAGAAAGGTCACGATGCCCGGCTGTCCGTTGATCTCGACGAATCGACGCACCAGGTTTTTGGGAACCAGTCGCCGGATCCCCTCGAGGATGCCTCGGGCAACGTGTTCCGCGCCGTGAATCGGCTTGGGAAGAGCGGGGGCCTTGCCGCCGCCATCCGAATAGAAAACTGCGTCTCTTGAGAGAAGGGCAAGGAGCCCTTGCAAGTCGCCTTGGGACGATGCTTCGCTGAATTTCCGCAACAACTCTTGCTGCTGCTCGCGAGAGGCATCGAAACGAGCGCGGTCCTGTTTGATGTGCTGTCGTGCCCGGCGCAGGATTTGCCGACAACTCGATTCGCTCTGATCAAGGATCGAGGCAATCTCGGAGTATTCATAGTCGAAGGCCTCGCGCAGAAGGAGGACGGCTCGTTCCACCGGCGTGAGTCGTTCCAACAGCAACAAGAATGCTAGAGAGAGGGACTCGCTGATTGCAAACGACACGAATGGATTGTGGCGGGGACCTGTAACTAAAGGTTCAGGCAGCCACTGACCAAAATATTTCTCACGTTTTACTCGCGCCGATTGAATATGGTTGATGCACTTCCGAGTCAGAATCGTAACGAGGAACGCGCGCGGCGACTCGATAGCGGTCTGCGACGTTTGTTGCCAGCGGATAAACGTCTCCTGCAGCAAATCTTCCGCATCCGTCGCGCTTCCAACCATCCGGTAGGCGAGAGCAAACAAAAGTGGCCGGTATTGTTCGAATGCTTCTAAATGACCGATTGATCCAGGCGAATTTCCTGTCGAAGTCGGAATGGGCGCGGTATCTCCGGTGTTGACGGCATCGGCATTCGTGAGATCGAGATTGCGGTCACTGGACACATGGCTTTGGATTCATATGTTCGAAGCTTCGGTGCAAGATTCTCTCAATCGTTTGGAGATATCGATGGATTCCGGTTTCTACGCACAATTAACCCTAGACTTAGACCGGACAGGCAGCGTTCTTGTGACACAATTGTGGTTAATTTTGCCAAATTGTCTCAAGCGTGTTCACGCCGGTGCTCGCAAAACACTCGAAGTCGTTTTCGCTAATTGATTGCATTTCCGTTGGTGTGGACCGAATGCAGAGAAACTTTGAGCCGATGCGAAAGCAAGTGGAAGCCTGGCAGAAAAGTGAACTGACGGACGTCACCGCCAAGGTGGTCATCTACGAGGCGTTTATCGAGGGGAGGTTGGAAGCTCCAAAACACCTTGCCCGCAGCGTTCATGACCTCTACTTCGAGCCCTTATGCTTTCGAAAGCATAACGGTTCTAATGCAGAGTGTATTGTTACGCAGAGTCATGCCACTTGAGACCTTGTTGGCCGTCATTTTCGAGGCTTTTTGCCCTGCATAATGGAGCACAACTCCAGCGAGTCGGTAGCCTCGAAACGTCTCGAGCACATCTTCGGAGGCATCACCAATTCTTCACCGACGGATCCGCCGTCGTGTAGATTTCCCGCTGTTTGCGTTTGTGGGCGCAAACTGGCCGCTCTTTATTCTGCAACCAG
>DATKFH010000128.1:0-3080 GCA_035511455.1 Candidatus Sulfotelmatobacter sp.
TTTAAGGCCAGCTATATTTACAAAGGCGAGCCGCTCGATTTCGACATCGTGGTCGGCTGCAATGTCAGCGTCACGACCTACAAGGATAACGACCGAACCGTCGAGGTCGTCCTCGTGCCAACGATCTTCGGGCTCAAGACAAAAGATGATCACGGTGTGGCGGTACACTTGCCTCAGGCCTGTCACGGCGAGACCACGCAGAACGGCAGAGCTCCCAAAACATTGCTACCGCTCGTGGTCACCTACCAAACTGCCGACGAGCCTTGGTCTGGCGTCGCATATGCATCGGAGGATGCGTACGATAGCCCGCGTTCCGAGTTGAAATTCCTCGGTGCCACAATTAACCGAGCGACGAGCGAGGAATGGCAAGCTTGGCGTGAGACCGGGGCGAAGAAGAATTTCATCACTTACGCGCTATTGGGCATCAACCCAAGAAACATGTGGGATTTCCCAAAGTGGAAGCCGGGTTATCGAGTGATGGCCTCTCAGTGTCGTAGCGCGTCCAGAGTGAGGGTCCCCGAGCCTGTACGCGAACTAGCCCGCCAGTTCTGGCCTGATGACAAACCATCCTATTGGTTTCCGAGTTCGCCCATGCGCAGCGCGCTATGGAGTATGGCTTATGACAAAAAAAATCAAAACCCTCTCCTTTTTGAGGGAAATCGCTTCAAAGACTACTATGCTGTCTTTGGCGGAGATAATGGATTGGCTCGCCGCGAACCCGGCGCGGAAATCTTTTTCAATCGCAACGTCGAGGGTGATGTTTATCCTGCCCGATCCGATCTCTCGATCAACCGATTAGAGCCCAGTGGCGAACTCTCAGCGGAAATGAAAGCGAAGGAAAGGTTGGACTACTCCGCAGTTGAGATTCAACCGGGGCTGCGAGGCTTCGCTTTCTGTGACACCTCAGTAATCTCAATCGGCGGCGTGCCAAAGTGGCCTAACCAATATCGATACGCAAATCGGATTAACGGCCAGCAGATCAGTGAAACGCTTATGGAGCAGGGCACCAACTACGATATCGCGTTCGAGCGCGACGAATACATCCTATTCTTTCGAACGTACGAACTTGCCAGCGGCTTCGCAAAGCTGTGAGAGAGCCGACCTGGGTTTTTAGCGGTCGTACTAGCCCGCCGTCCGTGGCCATATGTCTGCAATGGTAGAGTCGAGGATGGGCGCGGTAGCTTGAGGCCTATGGCCAACGCCCCGTTTCCCATCCCCGCTCATCAAACCGGACGAGCCGATTTCCGGCATCCGGCTTTTCGACCGGCTTCACCGCAATGCACACGACGGGACCGCTCTGGGCAGGCGTTGGAGGCACAGAACGCCGAGTTCTCGATGAATGACATCGAATGTGAATCGGCGATTGCCACGCCCTTGCACCTTGTGTCTTCGCGCGAGGAACCTGCGCAGACGTTCAAAGACGTATTGATCGACGCTACGGTATGCCTTGCTCCGCGAGCCGTAGCCAAAGTAGTTGGACCAGCCTCGCAGAGACCTGTTCAGCTTGTCACATACTTCCGGCCACGGATCGATATTGCTCGGCACCAGAAGATCGCCGATCCTTGTCTTGACCCGTTGCACACTCTTCTTAGACGGGCTCGCGCCCAGATACCAATTCCCGTTCGCCTCAAATCGATGCGCGCCGAACGAGTAGCCGAGGAAGTCGAAGCGTTCCTGTCGAGCGTTTCTCAATGAGGTTTTCGCCTCGTTGATCGTCAACCCGAGCTTGGTCATCACCGCCTTCGTCCACGCTAATGCCTCCGCCGCGCGACCACGGCTGAGGATAACGAAGTCGTCAGCATAGGAGACGACGTGAGCCTGGAACGTGTCGCCACAGCCAGTCAAACGCCAATGCTTCAGGAACCGGTTCATGTAGATGTTGGCCAGCAGTGGACTCGCGACGCCGCCTTGCGGCGTGCCGCGCGTGTTTTCCTTGCCGCCACTCATGCGCCGGGTTCCGTCCGCGTCCCGTTCCTCGATCGGCGCCCTCAGCCACATCTTGATGAGGCGCAGGACGTTTCGATCCACGATACGCCGGGCCACTGACTTCATCAGCTCGGAGTGTGGAATCGTATCGAAGTACTTCGACAAATCAGCGTCAACTACGTCAGCGTAGCCCCGGCATAAATGCCGGTGCACTTCCTTGACCGCGTCCACCGCCCCGCGAGCGGGCCGGTAGCCGTAGGCATTGTCCTCGAAGTCAGCCTCGAAGATCGGTTCGATCACGATCTTGGCGGCAGTCTGAGTCACACGATCACGAATGGTCGGAATGCCGAGTGGACGCTCGCCACCATTCGCTTTCGGGATCATCACCCGCCGCACGGGATCTGGTCGGTACGTCTTCGAGACCAGTTCCGCGCGCAAGCCCGCCAACCATACTTCCAGTCCCTGCTCTTCGATGCGAGCAAACGTCATCCCATCCACACCTGGCGCACCCGCATTAAGGCGAGCGAGCCGATAGGCGTGGACCAGGACGTCCTCGCGACAGATCTTGTCGTAGAGCAGATAGAAGCGGAAGGTGGGCTCCGCCTTCGCTTTGCAGTAGAGCTTTCTCTGAAGGTTCCGGATCCTATCAGGCGTTTTCAGGCTCATCACCAATCACCTTCACCTCACCATCTTCAAAAGCGCACCAGAAGTCGGGGCCCTTTGCTCCGCCGGCATTGCCCGGCATCAACGCTCCTATTGCCCCGTCCGACTCCCGCCGTGACCACCGCCTGATGCGATGCTGAGGCCGCTACCCTCGTCCGCGACGGGTCTCCCCCTGTAACTACGAACTACCCTTCCGACGTGCCGTGCCCACTACCCCGGCGGATCGCATGGGTGCGCGTGTCGATTGCTTCCCCACACGTGCGGCCTTCCCCAAATGACCGGAGGGTCGGCACCCGCATTAGAACTTTCGAGGCCTGCTCGGGCTTCACTTTGTTACGGCCCATCGGATCGCTCAGCGGCCCAAGGCCGCCTTCGTCGCAGGGCTCCGACCCGGCCAGTTACCCGGCCGTGCCGCCTGCCAGCTTCCGGACCAATCGACAATTATCCGGGTGAGACCCTCCCTCACTGATAGTTCGCGCCCTCGGGGCGCA
>DATKFH010000129.1:0-102182 GCA_035511455.1 Candidatus Sulfotelmatobacter sp.
CCGGAGCCATTAGCGAAGTCACCCGAACGAAATCCCAGCAGGCCCCGCAGCCGGGTCCAGTGCGTGTTGGCCACCGCCAAGGCTGTGGCAAGATATGCGTGGCGGGTTTGATTGAAGGCCTGTCCCTGCGAGGAAAAAACTGCCATGAATGCAAATACTCCCCAGTCGGCTCCATTGCTTGCGTCCACACTGCTCGTGCCAAACTTCTCGTCGTCCGGAACTTCTACCGCCCGCCGGATACCGGCCCCAGTTGCCGGATCAGCTCGATGATCGCCGGACCGATGGTGACAAAAATAATTGACGGCAACACAAATATCACCAATGGGGGAACCATCTTGATGGTAGTTTTTGCAGCTTGTTCTTCGGCTCGCTGCCGGCGTTCCGTGCGGAGGGAGTCGGAATGCACGCGCAAGGCCTGTGCGACGCTGGTGCCGAAGCGATCAGTCTGAATCAGAGTACCAACCAGAGAACGGATATCGTCAACGCCGGTGCGGTCGACCAGATTGCGCAGCGCGTCTGCGCGAGGCTTGCCGGCCCGCATCTCGAGGTTGACCAGGTGAAACTCATCACTCAGATCAGGATGAGCGTGGTGCAGATCCTGCCCTACCCGCATCAGGGCCTGGTCGAGGGCAAGGCCGGCCTCCACGCAAATGACCGTGAGGTCCAGGGCGTCAGGCAGGGCGAGACGGATGCGTTGTTGGCGATCCTTGATCATGCGCTTCAGGAGGAAGCGCGGAAGGAAGAATCCGAGGCCGGGCACACCGGCCAGGAGAAAAGGATTATCAAAGCCGGAGAACAGCACCACACCCGCAAAGCCCGCCGCCGCAAGCAGAACGCGCGCCCCGAAGTAGTAGTTGACGTGCATGGCATCGCGGAGTCCGGCCTGGATCATCCATGCCCTCGTGCGCGAAACATCGGCGGTGGAGAGGGGGATGGCTTTGCTCAGCGGGTCGATGGCCTGCTCAATGCGTTCCCTGAGGGCGGGCTTGGCATCGGCGGCACGCGGCTGTCCCCCAAGAGCCCGTAGACGCGCGCCGAGGACTGAACTCGGCGTCACCATCGCTGCGCCAAAGAAGAAAACCACCATCACAATGGTGACGAACACGACGATCGTTAAGATCAGAGGCAACATCGATACACCTGCATCCTTAGACCTGCTTCTCTCAAGCCTGCTTCTCTCAAACCTGCTTCTCTCAAACCTGGATCCGGATGATCTTCCGGATCACGAAATATCCCACCGTTTGCAAAGTGATCCCGCCGACCAGCAGCATGTGGCCGATGGGATCGGAAAAGAGCGGCTGTATGAAAGCCGGATTGAGCGTCATCATGACCACCACAATGATCGGAGGCATGCCCATCAGGAGCGCCATGGTGAGGCGTCCCTGGGCAGTGTAGACGCGTACCTGGCGCTGAATCTTGAAACGTTCGCGGATCACGTAAGACAGGTTGTCAAGAATCTCGGCCAGATTGCCTCCGGTCTCGCGCTGCAGCATGACGGCAGTGACGAAAAATTTCACGTCAACCGAGGGCACACGCTCGGTCAGATTCAGCAGAGCGTCGCGCACGGGCATGCCGAATTTCTGTTCTTCGTAGAGCTGGCGAAACTCGCCCGCGACGGGCTCGTTGATCTCGTTCGTGATCATTTCCAGCGCTGTAGTGAAGGCGTGTCCTGCGCGGACGGCGCGGGCCAGGGTGTCGATGGCCTCGGGAAAAAGCTCGTCGAACTTGGTAAAGCGCTTCTGCCGCTTCATGGAAGCGTAAGAGTACGGCATCAGGAACCCGACAAACATGGCCGCCCAGGCGATCTCGATGTGCCGGCTGAGGACGTAGGCGACGATTGCGGCTGCGATTCCGACAAGGCAGCATAGCCCCAAAAAGTTTCCCGCCCGCAGGTCCATGCCTGCTTGCGCCAGCATTTTCTGGATGGCCGAGATGCGTCGCGAACGCCGGAGCAAGCTGTCGAGAGCGGGAATCTCGCTCAGTTGCTCATCGCGCATCAGCGCCAGTTCTTCTTCCGGGCTGCGCTCGGGTGCCTTGCGTTCTTCCGTGAGACGTTCTTTGAGGAGACGGGCGCGCGCGCTGCGCTGATCGAAAAAAGATCCCAGGGCGAAGGCCGCGACCGCGACCAGGACGAAAACGAAAAACGCTAAGAGAGCCGCCGACATAGGATTCTCAGACCTCAGCTTTGGTTTCAAACAGCGCCGGCCGCAAACGGGCTCCTGCGGTCGCCAGGCGCTCGGCAAACTTCGGGCGAATTCCGGTGGCGCGGAATGCTCCCTTGACTTTTCCGTTCTCGTCGATGCCAGTGCGGTCAAACGAAAAAATGTCCTGCATCGCCAGCAAATCCCCGTCCATTCCAGTGATCTCGGAAATTGTAATGACCTTGCGCGTACCGTCGGAAAGACGCGCGATCTGAACCACGGCGGACACTGCGGAAGCGATCTGGTGCCGCACCGCGCGCTCCGGAATGTTCAGGTTAGCCATCGAAACCATGTTTTCGACTCGAGCCATGGCGTCGCGTGGAGAGTTGGCGTGCACCGTGGTCAGCGAGCCTTCGTGGCCGGTGTTCATGGCCTGCAGCATGTCAAAGGCTTCCTCGCCGCGGACCTCGCCCACCACGATCCGGTCGGGACGCATACGCAAGCTGTTAATCACCAGTTGCCGCTGCCGTACCGCCCCCTTGCCTTCGACGTTGGGCGGCCTGGTCTCGAGGCGGACCACGTGCTCCTGCTTGAGTTGGAGTTCGGCAGCGTCCTCGATGGTGACGATGCGGTCGGAGTTGGGAATGTATCCGGAGAGGACATTCAGCAGCGTCGTCTTGCCGGCGCCGGTTCCACCGGAAACCAGGATGTTGAGACGCCCTTTGACCATCGCGGAGAGCAGTTCAAGCATCGACTCGGTGAGAGTCTGATTGGTGATCATTTGCCGGGCGGTGACGGGGTCGCGCCCGAAACGGCGAATGGAGAGGCAGGGGCCGTCGATGGCCAGCGGGGGAATGATGGCGTTGACGCGCGATCCGTCGGTGAGGCGCGCATCGACCATCGGCGACGATTCGTCAACCCGGCGTCCGACGCGGGAGACGATGCGCTCGATGATCTGCATCAGGTGTACATTGTCCTTGAACGACAGCCCGGTCAATTCGAGTTTGCCCGAGCGTTCAATGTAGACCCGGTCAAAGCGGTTCACCAGAATGTCAGAAACGGTGGGGTCCTTAAGCAGCGGCTCGAGCGGGCCCAGGCCGAAAATTTCGTCGAGAATTTCGCGCGACAGGCGTTCGCGCTCGGCAAAGCTGAGCGGAACTGCTTCACTATTGACCGCGTTACGAATGATGACCAGGACTTCGTCGCGAGCCGAATCGCCCGAGGTTTTGCCCAGTTTTTCCAGGTCGAGGCGGTCGAGAATCTTGCGGTGCAGGTCCGCTTTGATCTGTTGGAAGAAGTTAGCGTCGGTGCGCTCGAAAGATTGAAGGTTTGCCATAGGGCCCTAACTTCCTGTATCGACGACTTCTATACTGACTTGAATAGCGACCACGCCTCGCGCTTTGAGTTGATGTCATTGCGGGTCAACTCTTGTGCCAATCCGGAAAAGCAACGGGCGATCTCACTGCCACGCTGATCCATCACGGGTGTGCCGCGATCGATTGCGCTGGATACTGCGAAATACTGGTTCGGGACGCGCCACAGAAGTTTCGCACCCACGGCGGCCTCGGCGTCGGCTTCGCTGAAGCCGGGGACTTTGCGAAAGCGATTCAACACCAGGCGGACGCGCTCGCGGCTGCCCGTCTCTCCCAGATATTGCTGCACGCGCGCCGCGCTCCACAGCGAAGCCACGTCGGTGCAGGCCACGAGCAGGACCGTCTCCGAAAGATTCGCAATAAGCCTGCTAGTGCTGTCGAAGCGGGACGAAGCATCCACCACCACATAACGGTAGTGCGTCACCATCATGTCGAACAGGCGCACGAACTCCGCGGTCGAAGGATCGATCGCCGCGGGAACATTGGTTCCCGCTAGTAGTTGCATTCCGCCGCTATGGCGGGTCATGAAGCTTTCCAGCAGGGAAGCGTCCATGCGGTGCAGATTGCGGGTGGCATCGGCCACGTTGAAGACGGGCTTGAGATTCATGTGCAAAGCGGCGTGGCCCAGCGGCGCCAGGTCGACCAGCGCGGTTTGTCCATGCGAGGACTGCAAAGCCAGGGCAAGGTTGACGGCGACCGTGGTCGCGCCGTTTCCTCCCTTGGCATTAATAATGGCGAACACCTTGCCGCGAGGACCTTCCTGTCGCACTCTCCGTTGCGCCGTCGTGAGGCGGACGAAGGCTTCCAGCAGATCTGTCGTGTTGGTGGGGCGTTCGATAAACTCCCGGGCCCCGGCCCGCATGGCGTTGACGATAACCTGGGGCTGGTGGAGGTTGCCGATGGCGAAGATGGCGCCCTCCGGCATTTCCTGGTGCAAGAGTTCGACAGCGCGCAGGGCTGGCGAGGGATTGTCGGCGGGAATGTCGATCAGAGTGACGTCGGGATTGGCGGCACGAACCCGGCGAGCGACCGGATCAGTTGCGGCGACCGGAAAACTGGCACAGGTGTGCGCGGTGCGCGCTACGCTGGTGCCATCGACCAACACCTGCAGCACCGCGCGCTGTTCGTTATCGGTGGCGACAATGACGACTGAAAGCTCTGGCATAACCGGCTACCCGTGTCTTCGTTCACCGACAGTTCGCTCTGGCAGACCGCTGCGCTCTGTACGTATGCGCCTATTTATCGTGCTTGTCAAATTTGCCGTTGTCCATAAACGGCTTCGGGTCCTTGGGCGGCTCGGGCGGTTCCGTGGTCGGCGAAACCCGGCGCACCGTGCACAGGACCATCAATTCGGAGTGGCTTTTCAACGCACTCCTGCTGCGAAAGAAATTCCCCAGGATCGGAATATCCCCCAGGCCCGGAATCTTGTTGTAGATGTCGGTGACGCGGTTGTCCATCAGGCCCGCGATCACAAAGCTCTGCCCATCCTGCAATTCAAATTCGGTCTCGGCTTTGCGCGTGCTCAGGGCGGGCACCGTGAATCCGGAGATCGTCAGTGCGTTCGCGAAATCGAGCGTGCTGACCTCGGGAGCGACCTTCAGGTGGATGTTCCCGTTGGGTTTGATTTCCGGAGTGAACTGCAACCGTACGCCAAATTCCTTGAACGAGATGGTAACTGCCGTGAACCCGGCGCCGGGCTGCACGATGGGGAACGGGAATTGTCCGCCGGCCAGAAAGCTGGCTTCCTTGCCGTTGACCGCGATGAGGTTGGGCTCGGCGAGAATCTGCAAAAGGTTCTTGGTCTCCAGTGCCTCGATTACCGCGCCAAAATTAATATCCGGACGAAATACGAAAAGGTTCAGGACATTGTTGATGGTATTCGCGGGAGTGGTGGTGGTTCCTGACGACGTGCCCGGGGTCAGGGTCTGAGGCCCAAAGCCGCCATACTGCCCTGTGGTTATTGAGCCGCTGGTATTGGCTGCCCCGGTGGAGATAAAGTTCACCCCCATCTGGTTGAGGGCGCTGCGATCGACTTCCGCAAACTTCACCTGCAGCAGGACCTCCTGGGCCCCGACCGGCCCGAACGTCAATACGTTCACCACTCTTGGCGAGTAGGCGCTCGCCAGCTCGGCGGCCCGCTTGGCCACGTCTTCGGTGGACACGTGTCCGGAAAGGACAATCGCGGCTCGCGAAGGGGTAACCGCGATCTGCTCGTCGGGGAACACGCGGTGTTCTTCGTCAGCGCAGGCGCTGACGTCCACATCGACCCGCAGGTCAAAGCTGCGCGAGCGCTCCAGTTCATCCCAAATGAGCAGCGAGACTTCCCCCGGCATCTTGCCATTAATGAGGATCTGCGTCGGTGCAATCACCCGGGCGAAAGCGATCGAATCATCGGTAATAGAAATGCGCCTGAGCCGCTCGGTGGTATTGATTAACAGCGATTTGCCCACCATCACACGCAGGGGTGCCGCGCCCTGCGGTTGCTGCGACTGGGGCGGAAGAGTCGTGGTCTGGGTTCCCGTCGGCGCCTGACTCTGGGCCTGTGCCGCCGCGTCCACTTGGACGCTTTCGGCAAGCACAGAGAGGGTAAACGCTACGGGGACCAGTAAGACCCCGAGCGATAGTGTGCAAACTTTAATTTTCTGATTTCTCTCCGCCTGAGGAAACCTGCTGCGCATGGATGCAATTCGGAAGCTCGAAGATTTTCCGATCACTTGGCCTCGGAATTCTGGTCTGAGAGTGGGACTACCTGCTTGGGTTTGTCACCCTGGTAGACTTCAACACTAACGCCAGTAGTAGCCGGAGGTGGCGTCGGCGTGGCCTTTACCGGAAGCGTCCGATGAACCGGAGTATGTACCGCGGGCGCTGGAGCGGGCGCGAACTTATACAGCGCTCTCGCCCCGGAGGATGGCACTTCGTCGGACTTCGTGTCGAGCGGGTTGCGCAACGCGAGCTGGATCTTTCCCTCGGAACTGGCGAGCGCAAGCCGCTGGGCATCGTCAGGAGAGACCAGAAGCGTGATGACGGGCGTGTTTACGGGTTCGCCATTCTGATTGCGTTCCAGTTTGCTGCCGGCGGCCAGCACTGCGACATTCTGTAGCACGGTAGTTGTTTGCGGCTCGGAACCGCCGTTCGGTGTTCCTGTCAGCAGGACGTCGACCCGTGTCCCGGCGGTGACAAAACCAGCGACTGAGACCACGTCATTTACCTTGACGGAAATGGCTCGCATCCCAGGAGGAATGAGCGAGGGCAAACCCGACCCCGCATTCTCACCGGCAAGCTTTGTGGGCAGAATGAACTCGCCCTTGGTGATAGGGATGATGACACCGTGTCCGAGAACATCGGAGCGCCTGCGAGGGGCGCCGGAGGGAAGGTCGGCGACCGGGATGCGGATAATCTTGATGTCGTGTTCTTCGACGCGCGCCCCGACCTGAAGGTCGTCGGCAGCTACTATGACATCAATGCCCGGATCTGAGGCGACGCCGCTTTTCGATTGCAAGCTCTTATAGACATAAACACTTACAAGGAAGCCCAGCGCTAAGGCCAAAACTCCAATCATCAATAAACGCGTGCGGTTCATACTCTTCCCTTGCCCTACCGAGGTGGTCGGGTTGCACTACTGAATGGAACTCGCGACGTTCGAAAACACGTTATTCGCGTTGGAGCCGATCAAGCGTATGGTTCCAACCACAATCACGAGAATGACCGCCAAAGAATGACCGCCAACATGTCAGCATACTCCGCGATATCTTGCCATTCTTCGCCGCTCCACAGCTGGCGTGCAAGCTCCATGGCATTCCTCTTCCTCATGTTTGTTGGATCGAGTGCAATGGTTTTTCCTCGCGCCCGAGTTGAAGATCTCAACCTTGGGCGCGGGGGCCCCATCGCGGCCATATTTTAAGCTTGGAAAGATTTCGGTCACTCGACAGGGTAATCATACCCTGCAATATGGCCGAAAGGTCGTAATTTCTTGCATACGGGGGACGCAAGGGTTACCCCGGTTGGGAGACCTGACCGTTCCAAGACTGTAACGCCCCGAGCGAGTCCGGCGGGGGTGAGATCGCCGTTGGCGTAGCTGGAGGTTTTCAGCCTCCCGAGAGACCCCCACGCGGCCTGGGAATGCTCAGCCGGCACAGGGTTCCGCCATTTCCGGGGAACATGTCTAGGCAAGGAGACGCTCGCTCACACTCCGCTGAACCACCGCGGCGAGCACCAACCAGGCAAGAGCGGTCCAGGAGTAGTAGAAGGCAGGTCGGTGATCCAGAATGAGCAGGAAAGTCAGGCAGTTAATGGCGAGGTAGGCGATCACTGCTCCAAGCCAGGTCTTGCGTGGGGAGCGCACGAGCAGCGCGGTCGCATAGAACACACTCGGCAGGAGCACAACCTGATCGAAGAACCAGGCATAGAACGTCGCCATGATCGAGACTAACAACAAACTCGGCAGCCGATCCCGCCATTCCCAGGTGGAACGCCAGCGGATCCAATAGAGGACAAACCAGACCGCGGCTCCCGCGAGTGGAACGAACTGCATGGCTGGCAAGCCAGAAATGTGGCGCAGCAGGCCGCCAAGAGTGGGGCTCTCCTGGAGGACAATTCTTTCTTCTCCAAGGTGTCCAACGTACTGTTGGAACGCTTGATGGTCCAAAAGGACTGCCAGGAAACTGGCGCCTGCGAGCACGGCGAGAACAGACGCGAGCGGTTTCCACCGCCGCCGATGGAGGGCACACAGCAACAGCGCGATCCAAAAGAGAAAGACCAGGTGTGGTTTTAGAGCGGTGAGAAACAGGAATGCGCCCGCCACATAGTCGTCGTGACTTGCTTCGAATCGCAGATACCCGGAGAGCCCAAACAGGACCAACGGTCCGATCTGACCGATGGCCAGCACGACCGCCACGGGCAAAAATGTGACCGCGACCATCCAGCCAATCCACCGATTCTCACCCTCTCCGTAAAGATCCCAAAGCCACTGAACCGAGACCAACGTAAGTGCAAGGCCAATCCCAAACCACAACGACTTTCCCGTGGAAAAAGAGAGCAGGCCAAACGGCACTATAACCGGCAACACCCAGGGAGGGTTGAGCATCACCAACGGGCCTTTGCCTGCGAAGGACAACCGGTTCTGGAGGTCTACGGTCTCGCGAGGCGAATAGGGATTACCTCCATCGAGGACGAGCCGGGCCGCCGTCCAATAGAATGCGAAGTCGTTCGCCGTCGCTGCCCGCTCACCCCCAAGCCTTAAGAGCAGCGCCAGCGCGACTACGAGTAAGCAAAGTATCAGCCCGACGCGCCACTTGCGCGCGCCCTGGCCTCCGGAGTTGTGCGAGTCGCCTGGTGTCATTGGGGTGCAGAGTTCGTCGTCTACAAAATGCAGCCTGAAAAATCAAACCGGCGCCAGGTAACCGGTAGTGCTTCTAACCTGCGCTTCGCGCCACGATTTACGTAGCAGCACGACCGCGAGCATCGGCAAATAGATCAAGAGTACGGTCCAGCGCCCGACCTGGGTGAAGCTGTGCGGAATGTGATACCAGCGCCACAGCCCCGCTCCCCAACTGAAGAAGACGGTCCAAATGATCTCGCGCCGCGACTGCGGAATCAGCCACAGTGTGAAGCTGTCGAAGAACCAGCGCTGCGGCATGAGACTGGAAAAAAACAGGAAGAGTGCGTCGCGATTCCGATATCGCAGCAACGCGAGCAGCAGAAGCGGCCCCGGAAAAACCAGAATTGGGATGAAGTGCTGATAGTTGCCCGCCTGCCTCAGCCACAGCAACGGCCATTTCGGCATCACCACCAGGCTCACGATCGCAATGACGACCGAGGCAACCACGCCGCGGCGACTGAGTCGCGCTAGGAAGACCGGCAACCCGATCTGAGGTTTGGCCATGGTCAGGGGCAGCAGCAGCGGGAAGAATGCGCTGGCGGCGATGACCGGGGCCCACTGCACCGTAAGAATTCCTCCCCAATATGGATAGGCGAAGAAGATCAGCAGTTTCGAGTAGCCGCCACGCGTTAGACCGAAAGCCAGCAGGGACGAACTGATCCCCCAGAAGGCGCCGGCGGCGACTTCCGGTTCGAGACGCACGAAGGGAAGAGCGAAAAGCCCCGCCGTCAGCGGATATTGCTCGAACGGCGTATCGTAGGGATTTTGCCCAGCCAGCAAACCATGCGCGAGATGCAGCGCCCAGCGGAAGTCGGCGGCGTCCTGATGGAAATGTTTCATCAGAAACCAGCAGAACCAGCCGGTCGCGAGGCCGATTGCCGCCGAGATTGCGATGCGCCATCGCATGAATGGGTCCGTGACCACACAGTTGTAACATGAGGCGCACGATCTGGATTCGTGGTGTCGCCGGAAAGGAAAGTGGAAAGGAAAGCACTGGAACCATGCTGAAGCGCGCGCCGTTGGTCGTCGGACTCGTCCTGGCTGTCGTCGCCTCGGCGAGCACATGGTTCTACGTCGACCGCATCCTGAAGGCGCAGCAGGTGGCCGATGCGGCAGTGCACAACCGTCCCCGCGGCAATTTGTCGGACCTCTATCCGCGCTGGCTGGGAGCCCGGGAACTGCTGCGGCACGGACGAAATCCCTACAGTGACGAGATCACGCGAGAGATTCAGCAAGGCTACTACGGCAGGCCGCTCGATCCCACCCGCCCTGATGATCCCCAAGACCAGCAGGGATTTGCTTATCCGGTCTACGTCGTGTTCTTGCTGGCGCCGACGGTCGATTTCCCATTCGAGCATGTGCAGATTGGCTTCCGCTGGCTACTGATCGCGCTGGCAGCGGCGAGCGTGCTCTTGTGGCTGAGAGTCTTACGTTGGCAGGTCCCGATTGGAATCGTGCTGATTCTAGTCGCCCTGATGCTGGGCTGGCTGCCGATGGTGCAGGGAATCAAGCTGCAACAACTGAGCCTTGTGGTGGCCGGACTGATGGCGGCGTGCGGTGCCTGCCTGGCCGGTGGATGGTTGCTCCTGGCGGGAGGTTTGCTGGCTCTAGCAACTATCAAGCCGCAACTCACCTGGCCTCTGGTCTTGTGGCTGCTGCTCTGGGCGAGCGGCGAGTGGCGCTCGCGGCGCCGATTTGTGTTTGGGTTTGTGCTGGTCATCCTGTTGCTACTGGGCGGAGCGCAGTTGATTTTACCCGGCTGGCTGTCCATGTTCGTCGCAGCCATTGGGCACTACCACCAGTACACGCAGAACCAGTCGGTGCTGGTCTGGATGTTCGGTTCGATCATCGGCCGAATCCTGGAGGTAATCAGCGTACTGGCCTGCGGCTTCTGCCTGTGGCCTGTACGCCGGGAACCGGCCACCAGCAGAGAGTTCGGTCGAGCCGTGGGCTTGATAATGGCGCTCACGGTCGTCATCGTACCCATGTTCGCTCCCTACAACCAGGTACTGCTTGCGCCCGCGATTCTGGCGCTGGTACGGAGTTTCATTTCGGCCGAGCCTGTCCTGCCGGCGTTTCGGCTGGCTGGCATGGTCGGCGGAGTCATGCTGGTTTGGCCGTGGATCGCCACCCTGGCACTCTCTGCCGCCTTCCTATGGCTGACTCCGGAACTGAGACAGCGCGTCTGGCCAATGCCGTTCTATTCCAACTTCATGATGCCTATCTTCATCTTTGGACTGGCGCTGCTGGATGCGCGGCTGAACCCTGCTCGCGGCTTGCGAGACGCTGCTGCCGCAGAGTAGTCTGATGCTGAAAGACTTACGGCGCTACCTCGGTTTTGGGGCATAGGTGATAATCAGCGAGGCGGCGACTTACCGTCCATAGCCCAGAGCATGGTCCTTAATACAATCAGTCATCACAGCTCCGGCTCCGGAGTTTTTCCCGCCCTCGTGTTCGTGCAGGGTAGCGAGCAGAAAAACATCATCCTCAACCGCACTCCGTTCAGCGTTGGGCGGAAAGTGGACAAGGACCTGGTGATCGCCGATCCACGTGTCTCCCGCGACCATGCCCAGATCATGCAGGAGGGGCAGGACTTTTTTCTCGTCGATCTGGGCAGCAAGCACGGTACCTATGTGAATGGCGAGCGCATCCAGCGCCAGAAACTGGAGCGCGGAGACCGGCTGGAGTTCGGAGCCCGAGATTCCGCTTACATCCTGTTTAATCCAGCGAACCGCACTTCCAACACGGCGCGGGAATTTCTCAGCCAGATTTCGGTCATCGCCATTAAGCCCGAGGCCACTGAACTGGAGAAGCTGACATTGTTTCTCGAAGCCGCCCGCAAGCTCAACACGGCCGGCGTTCTGGACGAAATTCTGATGACCATGCTCGATGTGACCTTGCAGCTCACCTGCGCCGAGCGGGGGTACGTTTTTCTCAAGGACGACGAAGGGAAGCTGCGCTTGATGGCTGGCCGCAATGCCAAGAAGGAGCCGCTGCTCGATGACAAGACGATTTCGCACTCGATTCTCGAGGAATCGATGCGCTCCAACTCTGAGTTCCTGGTGACCGACACCAGCGGTTCCCTCGATCTGGCGGGTCGGCAAAGCATCGTAGCGTACGATCTGCGAACCGTGGTTTGCATTCCACTGCGCAAGATGCAGGTGCAGGCCACGCGCGACGCACAGACTCCGGCACCCTCGGCCAACGCGGCCGAAGCGATGGGAGTGCTGTATGTGGACTCACGCTTTGCCTCGCGCGACATCGGCGGCGTAGACAAGAAGATTCTGCACGTGATCGCAACTGAAGCCGCATCTTTGATCGAGAACGCTCGCCTGGTCCAAGCCGAGGAAGAATCCCGCCGGTACCAGCAGGAGTTGAGCATCGCGGCCAGCATTCAGCAGCGGCTGATGCAGGTGAAGATTCCTGAGGTGCCATTTGCCCGCCTGCGGGGTAAGAACCTGTCTTGTAAAGAAATTGGCGGCGACTTCTTCGACGCTGTGAACACGAAGGAGGGCCTCGCGGTGGTGCTGGCCGACGTCAGCGGCAAAGGAGTTTCCGCCGCCCTGCTGGCGTCCACGCTTCAGGGAATGATCTACTCACACCTAAGTGCAGGCATGCCCTTGTTGGATGTGGTCACGGCCGTAAATCGCTTCTTCACCGACAAACTGGTCGGCGAGAAGTACGCGACCGTGCTGCTCGCGCGTCTGCGCCGCGATGGCGAGCTTGAATACGTCAACTGCGGCCATGTACCTCCGCTGCTGGTTTGCCGCGGAGAAGTCCTACGTCCTCCTCATGGAAATGTTCCGGTTGGGCTGCTTCCCGACGCCACGTTTGAGAGCGCGTCCTGTCAGATGAAATCCGGCGACCGCTTCATTCTTGTGACCGACGGTGTAACGGAAGCGGAAAACGCCATGGGAGATTTTTTTGAGGACTCTCGGCTGGAAGCTGCCGCCGCCAAGTCCCCAACATTGGAGGGGATCTTCTCCGCGGTAACGGAATTCTGCGCCGGCAATCCCCTGAGTGACGACTGTACCGTGGTGGAGTTGTGCTACACCAGCGCCGAAAATTAGCCGGTTTCACAGTCGCTGTAACCGAGAGAGATCTATCATCCCGAACGCAGCGACCGATCTAGATATTTGCTGGCAGCGGCAACACTGATGGTGCGAACAAAAACCTAGATCCCTCGCTTTGCTCGGGATGACAATCTGGTTTGCTTCACGCTAATGCCTGAAAATGAATCGGCCCGCACGCTTCACCCCTGAATCGCAACCGTAAAGTCGGTCCCCTCCCACCGATACTCCGCCGCCCAATAAAAAGTGAACGCCGCTTGCGAGGCCGCCGGCAGCGACGCAGTTGGCAGATCGAGGATGTGAATGCCGACGCCAGTATCGCGCGTCTCGGCGTCCTGCGAAGTCTTCCAACCGTCGATGCTCCAATGCACCAGGGCGGGGGAGAGGAGAATGATCCGCAGAGTTTTGCCCCGCGGAATAGCGCGTGTCTTGTTGTTGAATCTCCAGCCGAAAATCTGGCGCTTGTATTTTTCCACCAAATAGCGCTTGACCGTCTGCGGCGGTTGGTCGAAGACCTTGCCGTCCCGAATCGAACGTCGAAGCTTCACATACTCGGAATGGGCCCAGACGAGTGGGCAAGCGGATCCTGTAGGTTTGCCGCGAAAAAGTTCCAGCGCCGGAATATCTGCCGAGTCCCAGACTTGTTCCGGAAGCAAGCGGCTTTGTCCGGCTGTGGAGTGTTCCATCACGGCGAGCAGGGACTCAGCCTGGTCGACATGCCCGCACGCCAGCGCATAATGCGCGCGCTCCCCGGCTAGCAGCGGCCAGGGGCGGCCAATGCCGGTTCCGTCGAAAGCGGAGCCATCTTTGTGTTCGCCGTAGCCGTCGCCGTTATAGCGGTACCAGCACGGACCCTGGGCCAGTTCCACGCTCAGCAAAGCGTCGATCGCGCGCAGCGTGTTGAGAATGCGCGGATCGTCGGGCGCTCGCAGGCCGAAGCGCACCAGCGCCAGCGCGTCGGGGCTGAGGATGTGGTAAGCCCGGTCCCCATCCTGGCCCGGGGGACGATTTTTGATGGGAACGAAACCTTGCGTGGGCGAAGCGGAACCGTCCACGTCGGGCGGGGCGATGCGCACGTAATATCCCTCAATGCCGAGTTGCTGCGCCAGATCAGTTCCCGTGGCGTAGGTCCAGCGCTCGATGTTGTCGTTCCATGCGTCGGCGCTGTCGCGCATGGTCTGGGCTTGCTCGGAATGCCCGGTCAGGTCCGCAATATCGGCTGCGGCCAAGAGAGCGGAGACTTCCGCCGCGAGCGTAAAGGGAGAATAACCACCGTCTTCCTCCCACCGGTCCTGTTGCGTGACCGGTCCGTTGCGCAGAATGAAACTCGCAGCCTTGCGCACCATCGGCCACCAGCGCTCCAGCATTCCCAGGCAGCCGGGAGCTTCGCGGCGCAGCAAGTCGAGGAGCAGGATGGGGAACGCGGTCTCGTCCATCTGGATGCCGCTCCAGTACGGACGCCCATCCAGCCAGAGATTCTGTGCCCAGTTCCCGGCGGCTTCCTGCGTGACTTCAAGATAGCGCATGACGCGGCACGCGTCGGTAACGGCACCAGCGGCGAGCAGAGCGCCTGCGGTCTCGACCAGATCGCGCGGCCAAACCAGATGATACCCGCCGAGATCTTCGTCGCCTTTGTTGAAGCCCCACGGAATCGAGAGACTGGCGATGATGCCGCCCAGAAAATCCTTCGACTCATGCGTGCGAAGAACGGCGGTTGAAGAGCGGTAAAGATCGATCTGGCGCGGAGGTTGGTCGAGGCTCAGCAGTTGGTTCTGCCAGTTGCTCCATTGCGATGCATAGTGCTCGCGGATTTCGCCATAGTCCTCAAACAACGTGGAGCGTGCCTGCTGACCAGCCTCCGTCCAAATGGCGCCAAAGCCCAGAGCCAGCAAGAACTCGCCGTTCGAGGCAGCCAAGTCGACCTCGCCGGTGAAGGCAATGTTCCCGTTCTCGGCCCGGGTGTACTCCCATTCCATCAGGAAGTGCTGGGACAGATCCTGCCATCCATCGGAGGCGGCGACGTATCCGACCGACATCTTGGTCCATGGTGCCGACGAGGCCAAGCTTAGACTAACGCCGTGGTGCTCGGCAAAGAACATGGGGAAACCCTTGTAGTCGCCGATCCATCCCGTGTTGCCGTACCCGCAGTTGGCCAAGTGGGGCGAGAGCAAGGCATAAAGATGATAGTCAGATAGCTGTCCTTGCAAGGGCTCGAAGCGGACTTTCTGCAGCACCACGTTGCGGTAGGGATCGCTGAGGACCTCTTTGTGGATCCGGTAGTGTCCGCTGATAGCGGTGTTGATAAGTTCAAACGCCGGGATACCGGGGACGACGGGACGGTTCTCAAACCTGCAATGCCGCTTTTCTTCCGAGAAGAAATCGCGTCCATTGGTAACGATAAATCCCATGTCGCGCGTGCAGGCCTGGTCAACGCGGGGGAAATAAACTTCGTTGAGAATGCCGTGACTGAGCGTGAACCAGACTTTGCTGTGCCGGTTGAGCGCTGTTCCGGCGCCGATTTTGGCGCTGGATGTCCAACGGGGCGGAATGCCGGGCCAACCGGGAGCGGAGCGGACTGGCGAATCACTCATAAAACCGTCGATCCTTCCGAGGCCGGGGGAGGACTCACCGGCAAAATTACAGAACTTTGACAAACTGGGTTACGCTTGATGGTGTCATTCGCATCAAAATGTCAGACGCCCGGAAACGGCTTCCGCCGGGCGTAGATCACCGATAATAGACCGCGCGGACAGACCATAGCGAGCATAAGCAATGTTGAATGCCACTCGATCATTGGATGCACGAACGATGGATGCACGAACGATAGTTCGAGCGGCAATTCTGTGTGTCTGTGTCGCAGTATGCTGCGTGGTGCAAGCCGAAGACGCTCCTCCCCTCGTCTCTTCATCGCTGCTCGACCGCGGATTCTCCGGACTCTACAATCTCGACTTTTCCGGAGCGCAAAAGGATTTCGCGACCTGGCAGGAACAGCATCCCGAGGATGCGGTTGGCCCGGTCAGCGAGGCGGCAGGCCTGTTGTTCTCCGAGTTCCAGCGCCTGGGAGTGTTGGAGGCGCAGTTCTACGAAAACAATGCTGCCTTTGCCGCGCGGACGAAGCTGACGCCCGATCCGGCGGTGAGGCAACAATTCCAAAACGCGATCGGACGGGCGGAAAACCTGGCCCATGCACGGCTCGCCCAAGACCCAAAGGACCGCGACGCCCTCTTCGCTCTGACTTTGTCATCGGGATTGCAGGCCGATTATGCGGCTCTGATCGAAAAGCGAAATCTCGCCTCGCTCCACTTCACGAAACAGGCATCCATCGCGGCCGAGCAACTACTCGCCGTTTGTCATGATTGCTATGATGCGCTGCTGGCCACCGGGTTCAGCAAGTACATCATCGGCAGCATGTCGCCGCCGGTGCGCTGGATCCTCCGGATGGGCGGGCTGCCAGCCGACAAAAAGGGTGGGATCACGGACCTCGAGACAACCGCCGAGCGTGGACACTATCTTGCGCCCTTCGCCCGAATTCTCCTGGCCATTGTCTACGTCCGCGAAAAAGACAAGCCCCGCGCCCTGCAGTTGCTCACCGGTCTTCGCAGCGAGTTTCCTGCCAATACGGTCTTTCCCAGGGAGATCGCTCGCTTGCAGACTGCCCCTTAGCGAAACGCGAAGAAGTTTCCATTCGATTCGGTTCGGTTCTGAAAGTTAATCCTCTCTCGAAGTCCATTCATCAGAAATTCACTCGTTTGTAACCGTCCTGTAACACTACGCCGATAGAAGAGAAGCGATACCTATTAGGAGGAGTTCATCTGGTGATGCGCAAAATCGTGCTGCTGTTGGCGTGTGTCCTCCTGGCCCTGCATGCGCTTGGGCAGACCAGGCTGAATGGAGCCGGCGCGACGTTTCCTAATCCCATCTACTCGAAATGGTTCAGCGAGTACCACAAGGTTCATCCCGATGTCGAAGTCAACTACCAGTCCATTGGCAGCGGTGGCGGAATTCGCCAGGTGATCGAAGGCACCGTCGAGTTCGGCGCCAGCGACATGCCTATGACCGACGATCAGCTCAAGGAAGCCCAAACCAAGCTGAAGACCAAGGTTCTCAATATTCCTACCGTGCTGGGAGCCGACGTTCCGGCCTACAACATTCCGGGCGTGACCGGCGAAGTGAAATTTACACCCGATGCCCTGGCGGGAATTTTTCTGGGGACGATTACGAACTGGAACGACAAGGCCATCGCCAGCGTCAATCCCGCTATCAAATTCCCTAATCAAGAGATCATCGTCGTCCACCGGTCCGACGGAAGTGGGACGACGTTCATCTGGACCGACTATCTTTCGAAAATCAGCCCCGAATGGAAAGGCCAGGTGGGGAGCAACACGTCCGTGAAGTGGCCGAAGGGTCTCGGCGGCAAGGGCAACGAGGGCGTGGCTGGATCGATTCGCCAACTGCCGGGGTCTATCGGCTACGTGGAATTGATTTACGCCGTGCAGAATAAGATTGCTTACGGCAGCGTGAGAAATTCCGCTGGCACCTTCGTGACGGCGTCTCTGGAAAGCGTGACGGCAGCGGCCGCTTCGGCTTCGAAGATGCCCGCCGATTTCCGCGTCTCCATCACCAATGCTCCCGGCAAGGACGCTTATCCGATTTCCAGCTTTACCTGGCTATTGATTCCTTCTCAAGGCAAGGATCCGGCGAAAGGCAAGATTCTGGCCGATTTTCTCAGCTGGATGGTGGCCGAGGGCCAAACCATGACGACTGCGTTGGCCTACGCCCCGTTGCCGGAAAACGTCGCCGCCAAGGTCAAGGAAGCCATCAAGCAGGTTAAGTAGCCGCCCCGTTGGGGGTTGGGGTGAGTTTCATCCATAAGCAGTAAAAAGGAGAGGACGATGAAGTCTGCATGGAATTTGTGCGTAATTCTATTTCTGGCGACCGGACTGGTAGCGCAAACCAGTACGCCGCCCAAACCCAAGAAAGCCAAAGCCGCTGCGACCCTCACAGCGGCGGACGTGCAGGCCCTCAAAGACGCGATCGCGGCCCAACAGGCTGCGCTGGCGCAGCAGTCCCAACAGATTCAGGAACTCCGGGATGAACTTCATCGCAAGGATCAGGCCGTACAACAGGTTCAGACCGTAGCGACCGATGCTGCCAGCAAAGCCGACGCAGCTCAGAACACCGCGGCCCAGCAGCAGGAGACCGTGGTTGCGGTCAAGAACGACGTCACCGACCTCAAGACCGGATTGAATAGTGCGGTTTCGACTCTGCAGGAAACGCAGAAAGCCGTCAACGAGCCTCCCACCGCGCTCCACTTCAAAGGAGTCACCATTACACCGGGTGGCTTCCTGGCGGCTGAATTTGTGCGCCGCTCGCGCGCCCTGGCGGCGGATATCAACACGCCCTTCAACAATCTGACCATGCCCGGCGCGTCGCAGAGCAGTATCTCGGAGTTCTTCGGATCAGGCCGTCAGTCCCGCCTCTCGATGCTGGCCGAAGGCCGCCTGAAGAGCGCAAAGCTGTCCGGCTATGTCGAGACCGACTTCCTCTCGGCAGCGACTACCTCGAACAACAACGAAAGCAATAGCTACTCTCTCCGTCAGCGGCAGGCCTGGGGCCAGGCTGCGTTCGATAACGGCTGGAGCCTCACCGGCGGCCAAATGTGGAGCCTGGTGACGGAAACCAAGCACGGCACCGACAACCGCACCGAGGCCCTGCCCATGACGATCGATCCGCAGTACACGGTCGGATTCAGCTGGGCACGCCAGTACGGTCTCCGCCTGTCGAAAAACTTCAGCAATAAGGTGTGGTTTGCGGTGTCGGTGGAAAACCCACAGGCGACGATCTCGACTCACGGCAACGCCTCCAATTTCCTGATCGGTTCGGCCGGAGCTGCCGGCGGCCTTTACAACCCCACGATTACCACTTGCAGCACCAGCCTTAATAGTGCCGGTGCTCCCGTCACCACCTGCACACCCACCACCAGTTACTCGTTCAATCCGGCGCCAGATATCGTCGCCAAGCTCGCCTTTGAACCTGGGTTCGGACACTATGAGATCTTCGGTGTCTACAGCCGCTTCCGCGACCGTATCTTTCCTTGCGCCGAAGCATCCTCCAAGTTCCCCTGTGGTACGATCACAGCGCCCAGCACGGCGGGAGCATTCAACAGTTCCAAGGACGGAGGCGGCGTTGGCGCGAATGCCCGCTGGTCTTTCGCTAATAAACACCTCGACGTCGGGGTGCACGGCTTTGCTGGCGATGGAGAGGGACGATATGGCACGGGTACCCTCGCCGACGCCTCAATTAAGGGCAACGGACAATTTGACCTGATCCGGAGCTACCAAGGATTGGGAACGCTCGAATGGCACGGTCCCAAGCTCGACATTTACCTGAATGGCGGGATTGAATATGCCAGCCGCACCTGGGATTTCGACCCGATCTCGGGCAAGTATGTTGGTTACGGCTCACCTCATTTCAGCAACTCCGGTTGCTTTACCGAGACTCTGCCCGCCAATGGCACCGGCATTCTCCCCGGCGGACTCAGTTCCTGCACGGCAGATACTCGTTCCCTGGTCGAGGGCACAGTGGGATTCTGGGTGCGCTCCTACAACGGGCCGAAGGGCCGGATCCAGTGGGGTCCGCAATTCTCCTACATCAATCGGGATACTTGGTCCGGTACGGGTGGCGAGCCACACGGATTGGACGCCATGGTCTTCACCTCGTTCCGTTATTACCTGCCGTAGATCGGAAGCGCTCGGCTCTCGTCCCCAGGCCGCAGGTGTATAACTCACCGGCATCCAGACAAAGTCTGGGTGCCGGTTTTATTTGCCGAGGATCATGCCCAAGCCGTATAGGAGTTGAGTCCGACCATCGCCCGGTCTCGGGAAATGCTTTATACTTATTCTTCGGCATGCTTCTACGTTCGAGCACTTCCCCTCTGATTGGCAGCGTGAGAGCGCAAGTTCTGCTTGCTTACCGGGCACATTAGGGCGTTCCCGTGGACATTGGCTCCGCGGAAGACAAGGGACGGCGAGACTGTGCAGAATCCTGGACCATCGCCTATACTTGCAAGCGCTCGACGGCAGTGAAATGGGCTATGTAGACGTCAGCCGGAGCAGAAAGCGGCACCGATAACGCACTGATCGCTTAAGTCATGGCTCGTATCGCACTCGATAACCCCCAGTACTACCTCAATCGCGACACCTCGTGGCTCGCCTTCAACCGGCGTGTGCTCGAAGAGGCCGACGACGAAGGGAATCCGCTTCTGGAGCGGCTGAAATTCCTCGCCATCTCGGCCAGCAACCTGGACGAATTTTTTGAAGTCCGCGTTGCCGCCATGATGCAACAGATCGAAGACGGCTACAACGAGGCCGGTCCCGACGGCCTGACCCTGACCGAGAAGCGGGGTGTGCTGAGCAAGTTGACTCATGAATTCGTCGACGACCAGTACGATTGCTGGGATGCACGGCTGCTTCCGGCGCTCACTGCCAACGGAATTCGCGTCCTGGGCCTCGAGGAACTCGACTCCAACGCCCTGCACTTCGTAGAACAGTACTGCGAGAAGGAACTTGATCCCCTGTTGACCCCGGTGACGGTGGATCCGGCGCATCCCTTTCCGCGGGTCATCAACAAGGCTCTGTGCGTGGGGTTCCTGCTGCGACGGCGTCGCCGCTCGGCTCTGACCTACACCGGGGTGGTGTCGGTCCCGAGGGCGTTGCCCAGGCTGGTCCGGCTTCCTTCAGAGGGTACGGTGGACTTCATTTTCCTGGCGGACCTGGTCGCCCATCATGCCGAGAAGATGTATCACGGCTACGACATCGTTTCCTCCGCTCCTTTTCGCGTCACGCGCAACAGCAATCTCTACTTGGCGGAGGAGGAAGCCCGTAGCCTGCTGGAGTCGGTGCGCACCGAACTGCACAACCGGCGCAAGGGGGATGCCGTGCGCATGGAAATCGAGGCCGACGCCGACCCCGAAATCATCGACCGGTTACGCACGGTGTTTGAGATCGATCCCTGGCAGGTTTTTTCAGTGAATGGCCCGGTCAACCTGGTGCGTTTGTTCAACATTTACGAGCAGGTGCAGCGGCCCGATCTCAAGTACCGTACGTTTACCCCGCGCGAACTGCGCCTGACTTCGAAGTCGAAAGACCTGTTCGAGGAACTTCGTAGCCACGACGTTCTGCTGCACCACCCCTACGATTCCTACGATGCGGTGGTCTCCTTCATTGGCTCCGCCGCGGAAGACGAAAAAGTTCTTTCCATCAAGCAGACGCTCTACCGCACGAGCGAACATTCGCACATCGTGCCGCATCTGATCGCCGCCGCCTCACGCAAGGAAGTGACGGCGGTCGTCGAGTTGAAGGCCCGCTTCGACGAAGCCTCGAACATCCGTTGGGCACGCGATCTCGAAGATGCGGGAGTGCAGGTGTTCCACGGCTTGGTGGGTCTGAAGACGCACTGCAAGCTGTCGCTGCTCGTAAGGCGTGATCCTGACGACGTAATCCGCAGCTACGCCCACATCGGCACCGGCAACTACAATGCGACCACGGCACGGATTTACACGGATCTGAGTTTGTTTACGGCCAATCCTGAAATCACCCGCGCTGTCCACGATGTCTTCAGTTTCCTGACCGCCTACGCTGAAAACCCAAGCTACGAACCGCTCTTGGTGGCGCCTCTCGATCTGGCGGAAAAGTGCATTGCCCTCATCGACCGCGAAGCCGAGCACGCCCGCCAGGGCAAACAAGCGCGCATCATCGCGAAGATGAATGCGCTGCTCGACAAAAATGTGATCCAGGCGCTGTACCGCGCCTCCCAGGCTGGCGTACAGATTGATCTGATTGTGCGCGGTATTTGCGCCCTTCGTCCGGGAGTGCGAGGGGTGAGTGAACACATCCGTGTGCGCAGCATCGTGGGCCGGTTCCTCGAACACAGCCGTATCTACTATTTCGCCAACGGCGGCGAAGAAGAGATCTTCATCGGCAGCGCTGACTGGATGCCGCGCAATCTCTATGAACGGGTTGAGGTCCTGGTTCCGTTGCGCGATGAAGTACTGCGGCAGCGGGTGCGGCATGAAATTCTCGACGCCTACCTCGCCGACAATCGCAAAGCGCGAATTCTGCTGCCCGACACGACCTACATCCGGGCCTGGCAGCCGTTGCACGGCAAAAGGAACCGGCGGCCGCCGACCGGAGAGGCGGCGTTTTGCTCCCAGAATTTTCTCATCAGCGTAGCGGAAGGAAAGACGCCCTCCGTCGTTCCGATGCCGGTTCCAACGCGCAAGCGTAGAGTAGTAGAGAGAAAGGAACGATAGGCGAGAATGATTCTCTACTTTTTACGCCACGCCAGCGCCGGCGAACACTTCGTCAACCCCAAGAAAGATGAAAAACGCGCCCTCGATAAAGAGGGAATCGAGCAGTGCGGTTACGTCGGAAGAGCTCTGACCGCTCTGGATGTGCAAGTCGACGTCATTGTTTCCAGCCCGCTCAAGCGTTGCACGCAGACCGCATTCCTCATCGGCAATGAACTAGGCTACGAGGGAAAGTTGCAGTTGGACCCGGGCCTGCGCCCCGAGGCCGGGCTCGCCGACTTCCGGAAGCTGCTCGAAAAATACGCGCGCCAGGAAGCGATTATGGTGGTCGGCCACAATCCAAACTTGAGCCAATTCCTCGGATCAGTGATCAGCGACTCCGGGTGCGAGGCTTCGCTCGAACTCAAAAAAGGCGCGGTGGCCAAGGTGGAGCTCCGTCGTACCTCCGGCACGCTACAGTGGTGCTTGACTCCCAAGATTGTGCGCGCGCTTTACGACACGGCGGTGGAAAGTTCCCGTCCAAAGACCTCGCGGAAGTAGTCTCGCTCCTTCTCGATCGCCCAGAGTTCCAGGTCCACCCCCATTCTCCGGCGCGGAACCAGCGTCAGCTTCACGGCCGGCGCCCGCAGGCTGATCCTTACCTTTTCCACCGCGCGGCTTCGGCCGAGATTCAGAGCGCGGGCAAGCCGCAGCAGCAGAATCGCTTTCTGGGCATTCTCTCGGTCGCCAGGTTCCACCATTTTCATGGGGCCATCCTCGACCGTGGGCCGCGACTTTCCCAAATACCGCGCAATGGCAGCGATCAGCCGCCGTTGCTGCGGAGTGTAGCCCAGGATTTCCGAGTTCGAAATGATGTAGTGGGTGTGGCGATGGTGACCGTTACGATTCACGTAGTCGCCCACTTCGTAAAGCATGGCCGCGGCCGAGAGCCATTCGCGGTATTCGGGAGGCAGCCGGTGCAGCGAGCGCAGTTCAGAAAACAGCTGCATAGCTGCGGCCCGCACGTCTAAAGCATGTTTGCGATCGATAAGGTAACGGTCGACCGCCTTGAGAATCGATTCCCACCGCTCAGATTCAATCTGCCGCCCCGATCGCGTGCTGCGATCGTAGTCGGCCGCCATCTGCGCAAGAATGCCGTCTCGCAAACCAAGGGGCGAATAACGAAAGCCGGCCAGGTGAAGGCGATCCAGCAATTCGCGATACACCATCGCCCCGGCCACAATGATCTCTGCGCGCCGCGGGCCGATACCCTCAATCTCTCGCCGTTCGGCCACGGGTAGCCGCGCCAGGCGCTTTGCAATCCGCCTCATCTCCGCGCCTGACACCACCGGGCGACGCCGGTTGTTGCCCCGGCGCAGGTGAGTAGCGACGGCGGCCAGCGCAGCCGCGGTTCCTGAGGTGGCAATTACACTCCTCACCCGGGCAGCCGCGATGCGAGCCGCGATCTTTCCCGTCTCACGAGTGATAAAACCCCGCAGTCGCGTCAGTTCGCCCTTGCGTGCGGGCTCGTGACTGAGGAACTCATTCGTCAGCCGCACCGCTCCCAGCGGCAGGCTTACCGCATCGCGGATGTGCCCGCCCTGGGAGACGGTCAGTTCACAACTTCCGCCGCCCAGGTCGATCATCAACGTGGGAGCCTTGTCGATGCGGGGGCTGGTAACCAGTCCAAGGTGAATGAGACGCGCTTCTTCTAGACCGGAGATGATCTCGACCCGCCAGCCCGTAGCGGATCGCACCCACTCCAGGAATGCCTGGGAATTTCGCGCATCCCTCAGAGCGCTGGTGGCAACTACGCGGACGCTGTCGGTGACGACCTGCTGCGCGGTGCGGTGGAAGCGGCGCAGCACCTTCACGGTCTCCGCCATCGATTCTGGCGTCAGAAAGCCCGAGCGAAATACCCCATCTCCCAGCCGCGTCACCTCACGATCCTCGTGGATGGGGCGGAGGCGCCCTTGTTGCAGGCGCGCAATCTTCAGGCGGACCGAATTCGAGCCGATGTCGACCGCCGCAAACGTGGGCATGGGGAGAGCACACAGTTTACATGCGGAGCGGAAGAACCGTCACTCAACTTCGGTGAGGCGGAGAAGAAGATCGAGTCAGGGCTTCGCGGTCATCTCGTCCAAGGCAAGATTGAGTTCCAGCACGTTGACCCGGGGTTCACCCAGCAGGCCCAGATCTCGCTGTTGGATGTGGTGGCGGACTAGATCGTGCACCGCGGCCTCGGCAAGCCCCCGTTCGCGGGCTACCCGCGGAACTTGGAACTCAGCCGCAGCGGGAGAAATCTCCGGATCGAGGCCCGAGGCTGATGTCGTCAACAGATCCACCGGAATTGGCTGACCGGGATTTTCCTTCTGCAAGCTGGCGCTGTCAGCCCGAATGCGGTCAATGAGTTTCTGATTGGTGGGAGCGAGGTTCGTGCCGCCGGAGTTGGCGGCGTCGTATCCGACTCCAGCCGCCGAAGGCCTGGGATGGAAATACTTCGCGGAGGTGAAGGGCTGGGCGATGATGCGCGAACCGATGACGTCTCCGTTGCGCGAGACCAACTGCCCGTTCGCCTGGTTTCGGAATAGCACCTGGGCCAGTCCGGTTATCACGAGGGGATAGATCAGCCCCAGCAGGACGGTCATGACCACGGTCATCAATAGCGCAGTAACGAGATGCTTCTTCATATCATTCTTCCCGAGATCAGTCCTCAGGCCAGCCGCACGGCCGTGATCAGCACGTCGATCACCTTGATGCCAACGAAGGGCGCGATTAGCCCACCCAGGCCGTAGATAAAGAGATTGCGCCGGAGCAAGGCTTCGGCGCTCATGGCGCGATACTTCACGCCTCTGAGTGCGAGAGGGATCAGGGCCATAATAATCAGCGCATTAAAAATAACCGCAGAGAGCACGGCCGACTCCGGCGTCTTGAGATGCATGACGTTCAGCGCGTTGAGCACCGGGAACGTCCCCGCAAACATGGCCGGGATGATCGCGAAATATTTCGCCACATCGTTTGCGATCGAGAAGGTCGTAAGCGCGCCCCGCGTCATCAGCAGTTGCTTTCCGATTTCGACCACCTCGATGAGCTTGGTCGGATTGGAATCGAGATCGACCATATTTCCGGCTTCTTTGGCAGCCTGCGTACCGGTGTTCATCGCGACGCCAACGTCGGCCTGGGCTAGCGCCGGGGCGTCGTTGGTCCCGTCGCCTGTCATCGCAACCAATTTGCCTCCGGCCTGCTCGCTGCGAATGAGCTTCAGCTTGTCTTCCGGCGTAGCTTGAGCAAGAAAGTCGTCCACCCCCGCTTCACGAGCAATGGCGGCAGCCGTGAGCGGGTTGTCGCCGGTGATCATGACCGTCCGAATGCCCATGGCACGCAACTGTGCAAAGCGGTCGCGGATACCCCCCTTGACTACGTCCTTGAGGTGAATCACGCCCATGGCCCGGCAGTTCTGTGCCACGACCAGCGGCGTTCCCCCTGACGACGCGATCCGCTCCACGGTGGCCCGGACCTCCAGTGGCATGGCGTCGCCGTCTCGCTCGCAGTAACGTGCGATGGATTCAGCGGCGCCTTTGCGGATCTGGCGCCCATCCAGATTGACCCCCGACATGCGAGTCTGCGCCGTGAACGGAATAAACTCCGCTTCGTGGGACGCGAACTCGCGGCCGCGCAGCTTGTATTTCTCTTTGGCCAGCACCACAATCGAGCGGCCTTCCGGGGTTTCATCCGCCAGTGACGAGAGTTGAGCAGCGTCCGCCATGTCTGCCTCGCTCACGCCCGGTGCAGAGAGAAATTCGGTGGCCTGTCGGTTTCCAAACGTAATCGTGCCGGTCTTATCGAGCAGCAGTGTGTTCACATCGCCCGCTGCCTCGACCGCACGTCCCGACATTGCCAGCACGTTGTGCTGGACCAACCGGTCCATCCCCGCGATGCCGATGGCCGACAGCAACCCGCCAATGGTGGTCGGAATCAGGCACACCAGCAGCGAGACCAGAACAAAAACTGTCTGCGGCGACCCGGAATAGATCGCGAACGGTTGCAGTGTGACCACCGCCAGCAAGAAAATGATCGTCAATCCTGCCAGCAGGATGTTGAGTGCGATTTCGTTGGGCGTCTTCTGCCGCGCCGCCCCTTCCACCAGGGCAATCATGCGGTCCAGGAAAGTCTCCCCCGGGTTCGACGTAATCTTTACCTTGATGTGATCGCTGAGAACTCGCGTGCCGCCAGTGACGGCCGAGCGATCTCCGCCCGCCTCGCGAATCACAGGCGCGGACTCGCCCGTAATTGCCGATTCGTCCACCGAGGCGACGCCCTCCACAATCTCTCCGTCACCGGGAATTAGTTCCCCGGCAGAAACGGAAACCATGTCGCCGGAGCGGAGTTTGGCGCTCGCCACTTCTTCAATTTTGCCGTCGGAGGTGATTCGATTCGCCATGGTCTCCGACCGGGCCCGCCGCAAAGTCTCAGCCTGCGCCTTGCCCCGGCCTTCCGCCATCGCCTCGGCGAAATTGGCAAACAGAACCGTGAACCACAGCCACAGAGTGATCTGAAGGTTGAAGCGAAACGCCTCGTGCGGATGCAACAGCAGAAGAACCGTCGTGATCACGCTGCCGATTTCGACCACGAACATAACGGGATTGCCCATCATGTTGCGAGGGTTCAGTTTCAGCAGCGAACTCCATGATGCATCCCGAACCAGGTCCAGATCCCAAACTGATTTACGATGGCTTGCCATAAATTGCCAGAGAGTCTCCCTAGAAAGTCTTTCCCACGTGCAAAAGTAAATGTTCAAGAATCGGTCCCAGACTCAGCGCCGGAAAGAACGTCAACGCGCCCAGGATCAGGATCACGCTGATCAGCAGCAGCGAGAACAGCGGCGTCGTCACCGGAAACGTGCCCAGCGATGGCGGGACATATTTCTTCTGGGCCAGGTTGCCGGCGATGGCCAGCATGGGAATGATCATGAAGAAACGTCCGATCAATGTGGTGATCCCGGTCGCCGTGTCGTACCAGATTGTGTTGGCCGTGAGGCCGCCGAAGGCCGAGCCGTTGTTTCCTGCCGAGGACGTGAACGCGTAAAGAATCTGGCTGAGGCCGTGGGGGCCCGGATTCGAAATGCCCGCCGTGCCGAAGCCCTTGATCACCGAAATTCCGGTCAAGGTTAGGATGATGAGCGGGAAGACCAGCGACACCAGCATCGCCATCTTTACGTCGTAGGCTTCGATCTTCTTACCCAGGTATTCCGGTGTACGGCCCACCATCAGGCCCGCGATGAACACGGCCAGAACGATGTAGACCAGGATGCCGTACATCCCGGAGCCGACGCCGCCAAAGATAACTTCGCTCAGCATGATATTGACCATCGGAACCATGCCGCCCAGCGGCGTGAACGAGTCATGCCAGCCGTTGATCGCGCCGCAACTGGCGTCGGTAGTCACCGTCGCAAACAGAGCCGAGTTGGCGATCCCGAATCGCGTTTCCTTGCCTTCCATATTTCCGCCCGGCTGCGAACTGGTCGCTCCCTGAGCGACTGCGGAAGGATAAAGCGGATTGCCTTGCGCCTCGGCCCAGTACGCTACCGTTACGCCACAGAGAAACAGAATGGCCATCGCAGCCCATACCGCCCATCCATGAGCGGCCGAGCCGGTCATGCGCCCCAAGGTGTAAGTGAGGCCGGAGCCGATAGCGAAAATGCAAAACATCTCGATCAAATTGGTGAGCGGCGTGGGGTTTTCAAAGGGATGAGCGCTGTTCGCGTTAAAGAAGCCGCCACCGTTCGTCCCCCATTCCTTGATGAGCTCTTGCGAAGCAACGGGACCTTGCGCGATCGTCTGCGTTGAAACTGTGTCCAGGACCGGCTTGCCTGCCGCGTCCACGACCGGTTTGCCGTCGGCGCCCAGTCGCTGTACCTGTTGAGGTTCGACCAACTTCACGGTGTCGTAGGGCTTGAGGTTCTGCACGACGCCCTGTGACACCAGCACGAGCGATCCCACCACGCAGAATGGCAGCAACACCCACAGACAGCAGCGAACGAAGTCCACCCAGAAGTTTCCGAGAGTCTTGGTCTGGCGGCGTGCGATACCGCGAATAAACGCGATGGCCAAAACAATGCCGGTCGCAGCCGAAGCAAAGTTATGAAAGGCCAACCCGGCCATCTGGGTTAAGTAGCTCATGGTGGTTTCGCCCGAGTAGGCTTGCCAGTTCGTGTTGGTCGTGAACGACGCCGCCGTGTTGAAAGCCAGATGCTCCGGCGTGACCGCCCCGAGGTGTTGCGGATTGAAGGGCAACATACCCTGAATCCGTTGGATCAAATAGAGCAACAGCATCGACACCCCGCTGAACAGCAGCATCGACGTTGCGTACTCAACCCATCCCATCTCGCGCTTTTCATCGACGCCCGTAGCACGATAGAGCAGCCGCTCAATCGGCCGAAGCACCGGATCAAGAAACGTATGCTCACCCGCAAACACCCGCGTCATGAACACCCCGAGCGGCTTGGTGATCAGGAGGATCAAACCCAGAAACACAAAGATCTGCAGCCAGCCGTTCACCGTCATTTCAGAATTTCTCCGGACGAAGCAGCGCGTAGAACAAATACACGGTGGTTGCTGCGCTGATGATGAGCATGATGAGAGATTGAGTATCCATGAGTTCTCCTTACTTCATTCGGTCGCAGAAGTAAACGTACGCGATCGACAACCCGAAAAATCCTATGGTGACAGCGACCCAAAGAGCATCTTGCATAACGGTTCTCCACACCCAAATGCGACGGCCCGTACCACCCGCGTGGCTTCTTTATCCCTGCCGCAGTTGCCTAGGCGATCCGCTCGCCGGTCCCTGGCGGAGATGTACGTTTTGGGGCGCCAGGATTCACTAACATCAGTTTCCGTCGTCGGATCGATGGTCTGAACTTCGCCAAGTAAACTTGCATATCGCGAGGTTGCTGACTCGTTGCGTCTCGAACCAAGCCAATGAGTACACGCAGCAGAAATGTCACGGCGCCGATGCACAGTACTATCAGGGCCACTCGCATAACATTTCCGAAACTTGTTTCTGACAATGATTGGAGCACGCCGGGCATAAAGGCCGGCTCAAGAGTTCGTAAGGAATCCGTAAAGATGAGCCGGAAGCCGGCCGCGAGCCCCACTGCGGACGAACAATTTGGGTTTAGCGAGCACTCAGCAGCCCCATTCTGCCTCGCCCGGCTTGGCAAAATAGGGGCGGCTCGTGACACTCTGAGCAGGTGCCGTTGCCAGTTCCAGCAGCGCCAAACGAGCTGCTGCTACCATTAACTTGCGTTCCTGCTGCGGCGAGTGATCCCACGAAAAAGTTGCCCCTTCTCCGCCGGGAGAATCGAAGTCGTGCGCCAGAGCGGTAAGATAGTGATGAAACAGCTTCGCCAGTTCTTCCGCAGAAACATCCCGAATCGACCACATATACTCTCAGCCTTTCTTGGATTTCAGCGATTGATCTCCACCTGCGTTGCCGCCGCCTGCCGCGATGGCGCGGGCTCGGATTAAAAACGCCAACAGGAGCAAGATCATGTTTCCATCCGCGGCCAGGAATCGGCTTCGAACTCCTGCCGTCTTCAATTGATTTGATAATGACGGGCGTAAAAATTGAATAAAGAGTTCATAGAATCTTCGTAATAAGCAGACCAGCGCTCTACCGAGCTCCGGTTTTCTTGCAACCGACTTAGCCTCGAGGAGAGAAAGAACATCGAGCGCGCGCGGAAGACCTGGCTACCTCGCTATCATGATGCCGAAGTGATTAAGAATTCGCAGAAACTGCCCACAGGTTCGCCGCCCCAACTGCAGATCGTTGTTTCCTCGAATGAATGTCATGCTAGCGGATATGGAGCGGGAACCGGTTGCGGGAACTGTGATGGCCGCGGAACGGTTTGGATCGTCGTGCGGGGTTAAGCTCGCGATACCAAATTCCGGGCTGAACGCGCACTACTCGCGCGGTTCAAACCGATAGCCCACCCAAGGCTCAGTGACGATATAACGCGGCGAAGACGCGTCCGGCTCCAGTTTCTTACGCAACTGCCCCACGAATACGCGAAGATATTCCACCTGCTCGGTGCTTTGTCCACCCCAGATGGCGCCCAGCAGAGTACGGTGGTTGACGACCTTCCCCGGGCGCCGAGCCAAATACACGAGCAGATCGAACTCTTTTGGCGTGAGGCGCACTTCGCGCTTGAGCACGGTCACTTTGTGGGCCTCTGTGTCGATGCGAAAGTCGCCAATCTCAATGATGGCATCCGCCTGGCTCTCGGTCGGAATGCGCCGAAGATTCGCTCGTACGCGGGCCAGCAGTTCGTTCATGCCGAACGGCTTGGTGACATAGTCGTCGGCGCCGGCATCGAGCGCTTCCACTTTTTGCCGCTCTTTGTCGCGAACCGAGAGAACCAGGATCGGAACCTGCGAAAATGCTCGAACCCTCCTACAAAGCTCGACCCCGTCCATCGCCGGCATCGACAGGTCTGTGATGATCATGTTCGGAGACCAATCCTTCATGATCTCCAGCGCCATTTCGCCGCTGTTGGCGACGCGAATGTCATATCCCTGCGCGGAAAGACTGGTGCGCAACACGCGGGTGATTTGCGGTTCGTCGTCGACGACGAGAATGTGAGGCGGGTCCGCCATCAGCGCGCCTCCTGGGTCACGATGTGAACGTCCACGGACGGCGACTCGCGCAAAAAGCGCTGAATCGCCGACAAGTACAGATAGCGCTGCCAACCGGTGCGCGCGGACCGGCCAAAGATTACCTGCGTGATGTGATGCTCCCGTACAAATTGGGCCACGCCATCGGCGACGCTTCTGGCGGATGTACGCATTACCTTGGCGCCAAGATTGTCGGCGAAGCGAATGTTCTCCGCCAGAGTTTTCTGATCCTCTGGCCGTGTATCGCGCCCCACGTCCACATAAAAAACGTAAAGTTCGCCTCCCATCGCCTGGGCCATCCGCGAGCCCCGGGCGATCAGATACTGCGCCGCGGGATTCGAGCTGACGCAGACCCCAATGCGCTCGCGTACGGTGTGCGCTTGCTGCGTCGCATCCTTATCCAGATAGGCGTCCAGGCTGCGATCCACCACGCCCGTGACCTGGCGCAGCGCCAGTTCGCGCAGGGCAATCAGGTTGCCGGGCCGGAAGAAATGCGAGAGCGCCCGCTGGGCGCGGTCGACAGGATAAATGTCGCCCCGCTGCATTCGCTTCTGCAGCGCCTGCGGCGTCAGGTCGGCAAGCACGATCTCGTCCACGCGCTGCATCACCCAATCCGGCACAGTCTCGCGGACCTGCACGCCGGTGATCTGCTGCACCGTCGGGCCAAGGCTCTCGACGTGTTGCACATTCATGGTGGAGAGCACATCAATTTTGGCGTCGAGCAGTTCCATGACGTCTTCATAACGCTTGGCGTGCTTACTGCCTTCAATGTTCGTGTGCGCCAGTTCATCAATGAGCGCGACCGCCGGTTTGCGCGCCAGGATGGCGTCCACGTCCATCTCGTCAAACACTGTGCCCTTGTACTCGATTTTTCGAGGAGGAATGCGGTCGAGCTTGGCGGCCAGTTCCGCCGTGGCCTTGCGCCCATGACTCTCCACCACGCCGACGGCAACGTCTTCGCCGCGACTGGCGCGCCGGATGGCCTCACTCAGCATGCTGTAAGTCTTGCCCACGCCCGGAGCGTAGCCCAGAAAGAGTTTGAAAATGCCACGGTCTTTCTCCGGGGAAACTTCCTGCAGCCACTCCTCGGGGGTCTTGGCCATCGCAGCTATTGTCTTTCGCAGCCTGGGATTTGTCACCCCCATCGTACAATGCGGATGTGAAAGCCGGAGTTCAGACGCAGGCAATGCGCTATGTGGTCGTAATCGCAGCCATCGCAGCCATCACAGCCATCGACTTCCGGCTGCACGTCAATCACACGACCGTTGCGCTGATGTTTCTTGTCGCCGTACTGCTGGTCTCCGCATATTGGGGGCTGCGCTACGCGCTGGTGCTGGCCGTGGGAGCCACGGCTGCCTTCAATTTCTTTTTTCTGCCTCCGGTGGGAACCTTCACCATCGCCGATCCGCAGAACTGGGTCGCTCTGTTCGCCTTCCTCGTCACCGCGCTGGTGGCCAGCAACCTGGCCGAAACCGCCCGCAGTGAGGCGGAGGGCGCCAAACAACGCCGCCGTGAGGTTGAGCGTCTCTACGGTCTCAGTCAGCGCCTGCTGGCTTCCGAAAATGTTCTGGAACTTCTCAACGCCTTGCCGGCCTATGTGCAGGAGTCATTCTCGGTGGGGAGTGTCGCCGTCATGGCTGCGGATCACCCGTCCGTCTATCGCTCCTCGCTCGATGCCAAATTCGACGACACCGTCCTGCGCTCGACTCTGCTGCGGGGCGAGCCGATTACGCAGGCGGGAATCTCCTATGCGCCCTTGCGGCTCGGCATGCGCACGGTCGGCGCTCTCGCCGTAACCGGAGATGAGCTCTCGCGCGAAACTCTCGATGCCCTCGGAAGCCTGGCGGGCCTTGCCATTGAGCGCGCCCGCGCACTCGAAGCGCTCAGCAAGCATCGCGCCGAGCAGGAGCATGAACGCCTACGATCGGCCTTGCTCGATTCCGTCACCCACGAATTCCGCACTCCTCTCACTTCGATCAAGGCCAGCGTGACCACGTTGCTTTCAGGCGCGGCGCTCGACGAACAGGGAAGAAGGGACTTGCTGACCGTAATTGACGAAGAGACCGACCGCTTGAACCGGCTGGTCGGCGAAGCCGCGGAAATGGCGCAGCTCGATGCCGGCCAGTTCAAACTCGATCTCCAGCCACATTCCATCCAGGACGCTCTCCAACCTGCGCTATTGGACGCCAAAGCGTCGCTCGAGAGTCATCCGGTCGAAGTTGTGGTTCCTGGCGGCTTGCCAAAAGTCCCAATGGACCTCGAGCGCGTTCGCGAAGTGCTCATGCATTTGCTGGAAAATGCCGGCAAGTATTCCGACGCGGGGCAGCCGATCAAAGTCACCAGCGAAGTGAAGGAAGAACGCCTGGTGACCAGCATTTCCGATCGTGGCCCCGGTATCGATTCGTTCGAACAGTCGTTGATCTTCGAGAAATTCTATCGCGGCCAGCACCAGCGCTACGCCGCCCCCGGGACCGGCATGGGCCTGTCCATCGCCAAGGTCATTGTCGAAGCTCACGGTGGGACGATCGGTGTGGTCAGCCAGTTGGGAAGCGGCTCAGTGTTCTCGTTCACCCTGCCGCTCGACAGAACTCTCGCTCGGTCCTAGCCCCGCGCGGGAAACAATAGTCAGGGCTTCCGCCGGTCGAGTGGAGCGGGCACTCATGCCCGCTTGCCTGCCACATCGATGAGGCTAGCGGGCAAGAGGGCCTGCTCCCCACGTTTTCCGTATCAGGGAATCGCTTAACGATGCCGCAAGTGCTGCCCCCAAGGAGATGACCTTTCAGCAAACTGCTAGGCTACAATCATTTGCACTCAAGAATCACAAGCAGTCTGTTTCCCATCTGGGTGAAGCGAATCTATGGCTAAGACCGCAACCGGTGCGAGCGCGCTTGATAGCAAAAAGATTTCCTATAACCGCTTCCTTCTGGTGGTGGCCGGACTCGGTGGCCTCCTCTACGGCGTGGATGTCGGCATCATCGCGGGCGCATTGCCGTATCTGGAAGCGACTTCGGGCTTGAACGCCGGCCAACTCTCCATCGTAGTCGCTGCTGTGCTGCTCGGAAGCGTGATCTCGACGCTGTTCGCCGGCGTGCTGGCCGACTGGATCGGCCGCAAGTCGCTGATGGCCCTCAGCGGGGTTCTGTTCGTTATCAGCATCCCGACGATCGCTCTGGCGCACGGTTACAGCCCATTAGTGTCGGGCCGCCTCCTGCAGGGCGTCAGCGCGGGCTTAATCGGCGTGGTCGTTCCGCTCTATCTCGCGGAGTGTCTCACCGCCTCAAACCGCGGCAAGGGCACCGGCATCTTCCAGTGGCTCCTGACGGCAGGAATCGTAATCGCAGCACTGGTGGGCGTGTATTTCAGCTTCCGTGTGGACCAGGTGGCGAAGCTCGGGGACGCCGCCAAGCTGCTCGCCTTCAAAGACACGGCCTGGCGCGGCATTTTTTGGGTCTCATTGCCTCCGGGCATTCTGTTTGTCATCGGGAGCCTAATGATTTCCGAATCGCCCCGCTGGCTCCTGCGACGCAGCAACAGAGACGCAGCTTACGCCGCCCTGCTGCGCTCGCGCACCACCGCCCAGGCCGATCTGGAGCTTAAGGAAATGGAGGACGCCAACGCGTCCGAAAAAGGCAAATCGTCAACCGCCGGGGGTGTCAGGGAATCACTGCTGCGCCGCAAGTATGTAATTCCGTTTGTGCTGGCCTGCATCATCCTCGCCTGCAATCAGGCGACGGGAATTAACTCCATCATCGCCTATAACACCAACATTCTCCTGCAGAGCGGACTCTCCGACGTCGCCGCTCATTGGGGATACGTCGTCTTCACCATAATCAACTTTGCCGTCACCTTCGGCGGCGTAGTTTTGGTCGACCGCAAAGGCCGTAAGTTTTTGCTCTCTCTTGGAACCGCGGGAATTATCGCCTCGCTCGTCTGCACTGGCGTCTTGTTTCACGGCGCCGAAAGTTCGCGCGTGGACACCAAGACCGCGGTTCAATCGATGGTCAGGTCCGACCAGACACTCGCACTGTTCTACGACCAGATGCTGGCCAACCAACTTTTGAACCAGCCCCAAGCAAATCGGCCGACGTCACTGGTAGTCATTTATTCCTATGGAGACTTCCGGGCGGCAAGCCAGGTCGTTCGTTCTGACGATCGGGGTGCCAAACCGATCGAGATCACGCGGGAGAGCTGCGTCCCGGCCAACAAAGTAGTTGCCTTTTTCTCCAACCCATTCGGCAATCTCGACGCCTCCCGCAAAGCGCCGCTACGAATCGAGAACGCACTCATCAGCCCGGTGCCAAGTCGTGGCAACGGCTGGCTGGTGGCGGTCACGCTGTTCGTATTCATGGCGTTCTACGCCGTAGGCCCCGGGGTGTGCGTGTGGCTCGCGCTCTCCGAACTGATGCCTACCCGCATTCGTTCCAACGGAATGAGCATCGCCCTGGTGCTGAATCAGGCGGTCTCCACCACCATCGCGGCCATCTTCTTGCCCACCGTCGGCAAGTACGGATATTCCACCATGTTTTTCGGCTTCGCCGGCTGCACCGTGATCTACTTCGTCACCGCTACTTGGTTCCTGCCGGAAACGAAAGGAAAGACGCTCGAAGAGATCGAGGCGCACTTTGAAGGCTCAGGCGCGGCATCGTAACCTGTCGTTTGTGTGGTGACAGCCGCCAAGCCTGCCCTGAGCGAAGTCGAAGGGCTGTCCGCGGAGCCAAGCTCCGCCGGGGTTTGCCCGGCACACCAGGAATGATTTACTCTCAGCCCCAGTCCCTATGACTTCTACCAATCAGAAAAAGAGCACCACCGATAAGCACTCCCACGTCATGCGGCGCGAGATTTACGAGCAGCCCGAGGCCATTGCCAAAACCGTCCAGAAACATTTGCAGAACGATCTGATTTTCCCCGGCGAACTCGACGCGATCGAAAGCTCGCTCCGCCCCTTCGAAAAACTCATCATCGCCGCCAGCGGATCGAGCCGTCACGCGGGCCTGGCCGGCGAAATCATGATCGAAGATCTTTCCGGCGTTGCGGTCGACGTGGAATACGCCAGCGAGTACTGCTATCGCTCAACCCATGCGGCCGTCGATCCGATTGTGATGGTCATTACGCAATCAGGAGAAACCGCCGATACCATCGCCGCGCAGCGCGAAGCCCTCACCCGCGGCGTCAAGACCATCGCCATCTCCAACGTGTCCCCGGCCACCATCGTGCGCGAGGCCAGCGCCGCCCTGATCACAGGCGCAGGTCCGGAGTTAGCGATCCCCGCCACCAAGAGCTTCACCACTCAGGTCACGATTCTCTATCTGATGGCATTGTTCCTCGCGCGCAAGCGCGGACGCATGACTTCGGAAGTGACGCGTTCGTACCTCGAACGCCTCCTGCGCCTGCCCGACGCGATCGAACAGAGCCTCCAAACCTGGGACAATCTAGCCGAAGAATTCGGCGCGGCACATTTCAAAGCAGAAAAGTTTCTGTATCTCGGCCGCGGGGTGCACTATGCCATCGCGCGCGAGGGCGCGCTCAAGCTCAAAGAGATTTCTTACGCTCATGCCGAAGGCTATCCGGCGGGCGAACTCAAGCACGGCCCCAATGCATTGGTGGATGAGAAGCTACCGGTCGTGGTCCTCGCCACCTGCGACCAAGCCGATCCCGATTCGGTCTTGCGCTACAAGCGAACCGTGGACGTCATGAAGGAAGTGAAATCCCGGCGTGGCCCTCTGGTAGCGGTTGCAACCGAGGGCGACCATGAAGTCGCCACCGTCGCCGAGCAGGTATTTTACGTACCCCCAGCCCCAGAGTTGCTCCTGCCCATCGTCGAGGTGATCCCTCTCCAGCTCTTCGCCTACCATGTGGCTGTCAACAAGGGATACGACGTGGACCATCCGCGGAATCTGGTGAAGGCGGTGGTCACAGAATAGTTGTTGTGTCTTGTGTGGGTCCGGGTCTCAGACCCGGACAGGCCGGGCAACGCCCGGCTGCTTCCACTGCTCCCAACAGACTCCCAATTCTAAGCGTTCACCAGGAACCGGCTGAGCAGCGACTCCAGTACCGCCGCCTTCTTCCGCAGCGCCTTTTTGAAAATGATGATGGTCCGTGAGGGAAATCCCCATCCGCAGCGTACGATGCCAGTCATCCCAGATACCTACTCTTGTCAGGGCCTGGCGGCCTTCCGATCTGCACTTGCTCCGCCTGATGGCTCTCGACCGACAACTTCCTCAGCGACAATCTTTCATGATGCGCCAGCAGCAGCCCCACCGGCACCACGGCCGCAAACGTCACCAGCCACAGCAAAATTCCGCAACTCGCCGCCATCTCCGGTGGCACGTCGAACACGCTCGACAGGGTAGCAATCGTTGCCATCTGCGACCCGCCGCCCACGGCAGGCAACTGCAACATCGAGCCCAGCATGCTCGAAAACATCAGAATCAACAGCTGCGAAACCGGGATCGCCAGCGCATCTACTCCGTAGGAATGGGTCACCTCCTGATACGCCAATGCAATCACGTACCACATTCCCACCGATACCGCTGTGAGCGACAGCAGGGACACCGGCCCGTGAATCGTGTTCAGGCCCATGCCGAACTCGCGCACTTTCTGCCCCAGCTTGTGTCCGAGATTCGACGCAAGGTGGGCGAAGCGCTGCTCCACCCAAAGCGCCGCCTTCTCACCGTTGCGCCCGATGATCACTGCCAGGACTGCCGTTCCAACCACCAGCACGGTGAGGATAAACCCCAGTTCGCGGAAGCGAACGTAGTACTCGGGATGCGGTATCGAAGGCAGTGCGCTAGGAAGGAAGATCGCGAGCAACATCAGAATCGTAAATGCGCCCATATCAAAAATGCGCTCCACGCCCCAGACTGCCAGTTGCGAAGAAAAGGGAAGGGCGGTCCGCCGCGCAATCAGGTACGGACGAATAAATTCTCCCGCCCGCCCCAGTAATGCCAGCCCGGTGAACCCGACCAGCGTGGGCGAGACCAAATCAATCGTCCTGGTTTTCGGACGCACCGGCTTCAGGAAAATTTTCCAGCGCCACGCCCGCATCCCGTATCCGACATAGATCAGGGCGATGCCATGCAGGACGTGCCATTTGTTGATCCGGTGGGTCTGGCTCCAGAACGTTCCCCAATCGAAAGTCCGCCAGTGCCGGTATTGCAGGTAAACCAGAACGGCCAGGATGAGGAACACCACCACACTGGCCAGGATTCGCTTTTTATCCATGAAGGGGAAAAACTCCGCGCCGCGGCCCAAGCAACGCGAAGCGGGAAACGGCAGTACCAAAGGTATAAGACCCTTTCGAACGGGTCAAACGCCAGTGGTATCTGTGGTCTGGGTGTGGAGCGGGTACTCCGGCCCGCTGCCTTTGACTCTGCTTTCCGATTCTAATTGTTGTAAGAACGGCCGCCCACGCCGCAATCACCTTCACTCACTCGGCGACGGACTGGCTTCCGCCTGCGTGACGGGCTTAGGATGTTGCACCCTCGCTGTGGAGCCTGGCGCCTTCGGGTTCGTTTTTCTGCCGGCAGGGTTATTCTCCGCAGGAGTACTCTTCTCGGAAGAAGCAACCGCTCTTCGTTGCGCGGTCTTTTTCTTATTGAAGTCCTTCACGATGCGCGCCACGTAAGCCCGCGTCTCATGAAACGGAGGCACCCCGCCAAACTGTTCCACCCGTTGCGGCCCGGCGTTGTAAGCGGCCAGCGCCTTCACCAGGTCAAAGTTGTAGCGCTCCAGCAACTCCCGCAGATATCTCGTCCCGCCCTCCACGTTGGCCCGCGGATCAAACGCATTCGGCACGCCGAGCTGCGACGCGGTTCCCGGCATCAGTTGCATCAGCCCTTGCGCCCCTTTCGGCGACACGGCACGCACATTGAATCCGCTCTCCGCCTTGATCACGCTGTTCACCAGGTCAGGATCCAGCCGGTAACGCCCACTTGCCACATTTACCACTTCATTCAGATCCACCGAACCCGGCGCGCGGAAGCTAGGCTGCGACATGGGTGCCCCATTTCTCGCGTAGTTTGCGAGAGGTGGTGTTCTTGACCTTGTCTCGTTTGCAACTCCCGATTCCGAAACCGGCGGATCTGGTGCTTCCTCGTAGTGATCGATCTCGGCCGTAGGTATGTCCACAAAGCTGGCTCCGTCGGCGCTCATATAAAGACGCGTAACCTCCCCAACAACTTCGCGCCGCTGATGTTGGATGGTGAATCCGTTCCTCAACACTGCCACCTCGGCGGCAAAGCAGGGAAGTGCCGCCGCCGCCAGAATTGCGACGGCCCCAACACGCAATAGATATGAGTACAGACGTCTCATCTGTTACCAACCCCGAATCCCAGCCAACGACTACGGGGCTACCAACGACGATTGCCCCAGCGCAGCCTCGACTGCAGCCGCCACGCCGCACTCGTCATTCCCCCGGGTCACCGTCCAACCCCGGCCGCGCAGCTCCGCGCAGGCATTCCCCATGATAACCGGATACCCCGCAAACTCAAGCATCTCTACGTCATTATGATTGTCACCGACGGCCATGACCTGTTCGCGCCGATAGCCGCGATAGGCCGCCCAGCGCTCCAGGGCATGCCCTTTCGAGCAGCCCGTATTCAGTACGTCGATCATCGACAAATCCCGCGGGGGATACTCGGTCCGCAACACCGTCACCAGCCCATCCATCCCGGCTTGTCCCAGGGCCTGCAAAGCCTTGCTCATCCGCGCCATCGACCCACAAAACATCGCCTGCACCGGATCAGCCGTCAGCGCCCTCTCAATGGGCACCACGAACTCGATGTACTCCCTATTCTTCTCAAGCCATCGCCGGATGCTCTCGCCCAGTTCATCGAGCCGCTCCAGCACAATCGCACCCTTACCTTCGGTGTCAAAGGTCAGAACGGTGTTGCCCCGGAATTCTTGCATCGCCACGCACAGCCGCCGGCAAGTTTCGGCCGGCATCAAGTCGCGATGGAACCTCTCTCCGGCCAGCGACCGCGTTACCGCCCCATTGGAACTGATCAGCCACAAATCGAATCCAAGCTGTTTCGCGATCGGCAAGGCAAACGTATGCCTGCGGCCGGTGACCAGCACAATTTCGATTCCGGCCGCATGCGCCCGCCGCAGCGCCGCCAGGTCGCCATCGGAAATCTGAAATTGTGGATTGAGCAACGTGCCGTCGATATCGGTCGCCAGCAGCCGGATGGGGGGCTTCGAACTCGTCACCATCATCTATTTTACCATCAGCCACTCACCAGTCCCGAGCGGACCATGGCTTGACATCGCCTTCCCATTAGGCAGAATAGTTAATACCAAAATAGACTCTGTGTCGTAGCTTGAGCGTGCAGACAAGACAACAAATAGCGATGCGTTTCGAGCCGCGAAGCGGCGCAAGAATAAAGCCCAGGGCGCAAGTCGTGGGTAAATGTAGGAAATAAACAAGCCCCGAGGGGTAGAAGAAAGCCTACAACAGGGCCCAACCGCACCCTCGCAGAAGGAAAGATTGATCGAATCGTTCATGCTTCTCCGCCATTGGCTACTCGCCTCTTGTGTACTCACACTTCTCGCCGCAGGCCTGATCTCGTGCGGCTCGAGCAACCAGAGCATCGGCCGGGTGCTCACCTCAATCGTCGTCACGCCCCAGACGGCGGACGCCGAAAGCTCTCCCATTGGACAGGTCGTCTTCACGGCGACCGGCACATTCAGCCTCCCGCCCTACACCGGTCCGTTGACTTTTGTGGCTCCCTACAGCGGACAGTTCGTCGTCAACAATCCCACCAACGCGACCATCGCAACCGTAGTCTCTAACGGCACCGGCACTGTAACCGTACAATGTGCCCCCAGTGCGTCGGGGAGCGTGTACGTCACCGCGACCGCGTCCGCCAACAATGGCAGCACTCTGGTGGTCTCCGGCAGCGGCCAACTCACCTGTCCCTAGCACCGAAATCCCCCAAGCTCAGCTACTCAAATTGCCAGGCTCGCTCACCTTCTTGCGGAGAATCCCGGCCGAGGCCAGCGTCACCACCAGCCCGATCGGAAAAACTTCCATGAAGGTCATGGCCACATTGATCGCCGGATTGTCATACATCACCTTGAACTGCTTTGCTTTCTCCTCTGTCTCCGCCACCTTCTGCTGGTTCGCCCCGGACGCCTTGGCGTGCTCCACCATGTGGGCGGCATATTTCTCGGCAAAGTCGGGCATCCATGTGTAGCGGAGGATTTCCCAGGTGCCCACGTAGCACGCGTTGGAGATCAACGTGATCAGGATGCCGACGGCGAACCCACGGCCAAATGTCAGGCGCCCGCCCCCAGCATTCTCCCGGTACGAACGAACCCCGAAGAACACCATAAGCGCCGAGAGCACGATCGTGGTGTACCCAAGGATTTCTCCTTTCTCGAAGCCGATCTTGTCGACGAACGGGACCGTGAGCACCATCATCACGGCGGACAGCGCGCCGGAAATCAATCCAAAAATCAGAACTGTCTTTTTCATTGAATTGCAGTCTCCTTTTCCCAGAATCCAGCATTCACATACCCAAATGTCGCGAGGGACCCGGCGTGAGGGTCAGTCTTCCCTTAGCTTTGGCGGTTCCCATAACTCAATGCGGTTGCCGTCTGGATCGGTGATCCAGGCGAAGCGGCCGTAGTCGTAGTCTTGCCGGTGAGGATCGATTTCGATCCCTGACTTCTTCAGCTCTTCCAGCAGGGCGTCGAGATCTTCGACGCGATAGTTGATCATGAAGCCGGCTTTGCCCGCGCCGAAATATTTAGTCGTCTGCGGGAAGATCGACCACGCAGTCAAGGCTTTGGGACCGGGTTCGGTGCCGTCGGCGGCCTGCAACTCGCGCCAGTGAAACGATGCTCCCTGGCCGTGTGGCTCGCGCTCGATACCGAGATGCTTCTCATACCAGTCGTAGAGCTGCTGCGGATTTTCTGATTTAAAGAAAATTCCGCCCATGCCGGTTACGCGCTTCATGAGCCTCCTTTGCCGCTTTCATGTCCGGAAATGTAGCCGGAGACGTGCGCGATGTCGTCACACTTTCGGGTGATTTTGCATTTGGCAGCGAAAAATCATGCTTTCGGGTGGGGCAGAGGCCTTACGGAATCAGCCGGGCGGTCTTGCCGATCTGCACGGCCTGGGTCCGCCGCTTAGCGCCGAGCTTGTCAAACAGCCGGCTGGAATGGGTCTTTACGGTGTTTTCGCTAACAAAGAGCCGGTCGGCAATCTCCCGATTGCTCAACCCGGCGGCGATGAGCCCAAGAATCTCCAGTTCACGCGCGGTGATGCCGAGTTTGCTAACGCGCGTCTCATCCACGACGAACGGACTGGCGACCGGCACCGGAACTTCCTTGACTATAGTTTCCTTGACGATCTTTTCCTGGACGATCGGCGCCGCCTTCTTTCTGGTGAGTGTCTGCCCCAGCCAGATGCCAAGCCCTGCGAACAGGACGGCGACCAGTGCGCCATAGATTTCGACCGAATGCTCGACCACCAGAAAGCGGTACTTCGTCAGGTTCAGGATCGCGATGAGCACGCCGCCGCACACGCCGTAGAGCAGGATGTCGCGCACCACGCGACTGCGCGAACTCCGTGCGGATTCCCTCGTCAGGCTCACGGCACGCCATCATACCGGAACACCACAGCCTTTGGGGGCTGTGCTCGTGTGGGGACGGGCACTGTTGCCCATCCGCCGAGCCAAGCTCGGCTGGAGCGACACGAGATTAAGCCCTACGCCGGCAGCCTCGCCAGCAGCCCACTAGCCTTCCGAAACCATGGCCGCTCCCGCCGCCGCAAATATCCCGGCATGGTTGGTTTCTTGTCGAGAATCTTCTGAGCCCACACGCGCGCCTCAGCTATCCGTCCTTGCGACTGAAGAAACAACGCGTAGTGATAGTAGGTCTCGGAAATTGTGGAGATCCGCGTCGCTTCCCGAAACATGGCGTTCGCCTTCTCGGCCTGGCCGGTCTGCGCGTACGCCCACGCCAGCAATCCCTTGGCGCGGTGGAAGTCATAATCCGGATCGGAACTCACCGCACGTTCCAAATCTGGCTCAGCTGCGGCAAAGTCCCCCAGTTCGACTTCCGCGACGCCGCGCCGGTAGAACGCGTCAACATCGTCTGCACGGGAGGCAATCGCCTTGTCATAACACGCGCGCGCCTGGGCGAAGTTGCCGTCGTCCAAATACAGCAGTCCCAGTTCTTCGTAGTTTCCCGCGGATGGATTGTCGAGGATGGTTCGTTCCAGTTCGCGGATCCGCCGCCGCCGCGGGAACACTTGAAAGGAACTCCGCAGCAGCCCAGCGTCGGGAATGACCTCAACCGCGATATAAACCAGCGCGCCCACCCAGTGAAACAGGATCACCCAGATCCAGAAGAAATCCGGGCGCCGCCGAATGAAGTGGACGATCGCCACAACCCGCAGCAGAATGCTCCACCACGAAAAGGCAAAGAAAAGAAACGATCCCATGGGAACCGCACTATAGCATGCAGGCCGAGCGCCCCCCGAAACGGGTTAGACAGAATTTGAAGAAACAGCGAGCGCCGGGGGCGCGCCTGCGGGTGCCCCATTTCTCGCGCGTTCTTTGCGCGAGAAGTGGGGATTTTCGCAGTGACTACTTGTTTATTTGCTGGCTAACGTTCGTCACCGTCGCCGGCACCGGAGCCAGGCTATCCTTCACCGACTTGGGCAGCTTATCCGCATTCGCCAACAACAGGCTCACCTGCCACATCTGCGTCGTCGACAATGACTTGTCGAATCCCGGCATCCCCGTCATTCGGATTCCTCCCGCCACCTTCCAGTAGGTCTCTCCCGGAGAATCGTCCGTCACGCCCTTTCCCTCGAGCAGGACCGGAGGTTTGGGAAACATCCCCTTGGCGATGGCCGTCTGAGCTTGTGCCGGCAGCCCGTGACACACCGCGCAGTGCTCCTTGTAGACCTTAGCCCCGGCCGCGTACGCACCCTCGTCGGCGGTCACGGGCACCGTCTTCGGCATTTCCTTATCCAGTCGCGCATGCAGCGCCATGCGCGCCATCATCTTTTCAAACGGCAGAGGCGGCGCCGCCGTTGCTACCGGAGCGCTGCCCGAGGAAAAATAGAAGTAGACCAGCGCAGGAACCGCTACGAATCCCAGGACCAGGCCGACCAGAAACGTTTTCATTCCCTAATCTCCGTGGTGTGAGGTGACCACAAATACTAAACGAAAACCTCCGAAATTGCCGGAGGCAACTGAGTTGAAAAGAGATTGGCGGAAGTGATCCTGCCAGTCCACCGTTCGGTGGTGACCGTGCCCTCGACCTTGGTTCTGCTCCACGACCTGTTTTTGATCGAGGTCGGCTAAACGCTCGTGGCCACGCTCGTGGTCGGAGCCATCATCGGCGGTCTCAGCGGCCGACTCACACTGCCGGCACCGGAGCGCAGTAGCTAGGTCCCGACGCAAGATTGCATGCAGGTTGTGCCCGGATGCTCTTCACCCGCGGCTTGAAGCGCGACGTGAGGCCTGTTTCTCTCTCAGCAGATTCTGAAGGTCGAAGATCGCTTCTCGAATGGCTTTTAGTTCAGCGGGAGTCCCAGGGGTGTCGCCCCATTCCGCATAGCGTCTTTCCAGCGCGACGGTTGCTTTTTTAATGAGAGCGATTCTTGTTTTCGGATCACATTCTCGCAGAGCTGACACGTAAACTTCGCGCCAAGCATATCGTGTTCGTCCCATCTTTCAGGCCCCTTACTCTCTCTAAACCGACACAACTAGCTCGGAGGCGCGACCCGAGTCTTTGTTTGTAATCACGGTTGCGGACATGCTACCTCTTTTGCCTGCTCCTGCAAATGAATCTATAAAAAAAACGTTCTGCGGACAACGGGGGCCTCGTCGCGCTGGCCCCTAGACTTCGTTTCGCGCTCGCGGTACCCTCTCGTGCATGAATCGACGAGACTTTGTAGCCGGATCCGCCGCTGCTGCCGCTGCCCTGACTCTTCCGCGTCTCTCGCACGCCGAAAAGGCCGACCTGGAACCGGTCTGGGCTGAAATCGAAAAGCGTCATGATGAATCCGTAAAGCGCCTGCAAACCTGGATTCACCAGCCCTCCATTGCCGCCGAAAACCGCGGAGTCAACGAGGGCTGCGAACTGACCATGCAGATGCTGCGCGACGCCGGCTTTCAGTCCGTCTCCAAAATTCCAACCGACGGACAGCCGGGCATCTTCGCGACTCTCGACGCCGGTGCTCCCCGGACCATCGGCATTTACTTCATGTATGACGTGAAGCAGGTCACGCCCTCGGAGTGGTCCTCGCCGCCATGGGACGCGGCCCTGGTCGACAAGCCCGGCCTCGGCAAAATCCTGATCGGGCGCGGCGCCGTCAATCAGAAGGGCCCCCAGGCCACGTTCCTTGCCGCCTTGCACGCCATCCGCGGCGCGGGCCGCAAGCTGCCTGTGAACTTCGCCTTCGTCGGCGAAGGCGAAGAGGAGATTGGCTCGCCGCACTTCGCCCAGATCGTGCATCGCCCCGAGGTCGTAGCGGCGTTAAAAAGGTCGGATGGAATCTTTCTGCCCGACGCTGCGCAGGAGCTTGATGGCAGCGTCACCGTGGAACTGGGCGCCAAGGGCGTGATCGAACTGGAACTGGTCTCGAGTGGCGAACACTGGGGACGCGGTCCGACCCACGACGTTCACTCCAGTTTGAAGGCCTGCGTCGACAGCCCTGCCTGGCGCTTGATTCATGCTCTGAATACGCTGGTCTCGGCCGACGGCAACACGCCGGCCATCGCCGGCTTCGCCGATAAAGCTCGTCCTCTCTCCGCCGCAGAAAAGCAGATGATCGCTATCGCCGCCAACCGGATGGATGAAAATCTGGCCAAAAAAGCGCACGGTGTCACGCACTGGATCAATGACGTCGGCTGGCAGGAATCGCTCGAATTGCTGCTCTCTCGGCCCACCGTGAACATCGAAGGTTTGGTGGGAGGCTATACCGGGCCGGGCGGAAAGACGATCCTGCCGCATCGCGCCGTCGCCAAGCTTGATCTCCGTCTCGTCCCTGACATGACCGCGTCTGACGCTCTGGCCGCGCTGAAGGCACATTTGGCCGAGCAGGGATTCAGCGACATCGAGGTCAACATGACGGGCGGCTACGACCCCAACAGCACTTCGGTCGACGCCAGAATCATTCAAACCGAGTTGAAAGTTTACCGCGCGAAAGGCATTGACCCGATCGTGTTGCCGCGCAGTCCCGGATCGTGGCCGGGGTACGTCTTCACCGGCGATCCTCTCCGCCTGCCGGCAGGCGGTTTCGGCCTCGGTCACGGCGACGGCGCGCACGCGCCCGACGAGTACTACCTGATCGAATCCGCTAATCCCAAGGTCCTCGGAATGGACGGTGCCGTGCGCTCCTACGTCGAATTCCTCTACGAGATGGCCGCGTAACCGCGTTCGTCGCCGGGTGCCCCATCCTAACGTCGCGTTTTTTTCGACGTTAGGATGGGGATCATCGGCGGAGCGACGTCGAAGGGTGGGGATTTCATACGAGACCATTCTTTTACAACTCTCAAACCTTCCGATGACACCATCACGGAGCCCCGATCCTATCCTGCCCTCACGTTGACTTCGCAGTCCCTGCTTCGAACTTCAACGCCATTCTTAAGAATCAGGAGAGCAGAACCATGAAGCACGAAGAACTCGCATTCCCTGACTCACCCGATGAGCCGAACTCTCAAGCACCGCCCGCGATCGAGCGCCGTTCTTTTATGAAAGGCCTCGGCATCGCTGGAGCTGCACTTTCCGCGGCGCCCTTGTTCGGCGTTGCTGCGGAAGTCGAAGAAGGCAGTGGTTCGCTCACGAAAGGGGACGCCGCCCTCCTCCGTTTTGCAGCCGCCGCTGAAATTATCGAAAGCGATATCTGGCTGCAATACGCCGAACTCGCCGGTGTTCAGAACGGGGAAGTTGCGAAATTGGCGAGCAAGCTGATTCCTGGCTATCCCTCTCAGCCGACCGGAGGAAACACCGCCTATACCATCGACATCAAGCAGCTTGACCAGGACATGGACCAATATATTGCCGACAACACCGAAGACGAGCTAAGCCACGAGACCTTCCTGAACGCCTATCTCGCGTCCAAGGGTGCCGATACCGTCAGCCTCGATGCCTTCCGCACGCTACCGGCCAGCCAGGCGACAGGATCGAACAAAACCTTCGGCCGTATCACCAACCTGACCCAACTCAGCGTCCACACGGATTGGTGGACTCGGTATCGTAGCCGCGGTGGGAACCCGGATTTGGGTGACAAGTTTCGCAACGCCGTTCCTACTCTTGCCGTTGGACAGCACACCGCCATCCCCAGAACTGACTCCGATGTCAGCAATTCAACATTCCTCCAGGCGGTGGCCAATACTGCGGGCTTTCACTTCGCCTGGATCGAGCAGGGCGGCACAAGCCTCTATCCTCAACTGTCACAGCGAGCCACCAGCGTGGAGGTTTTGCGCATCCTGATGAGCATCGGCGGGACAGAAATCTGTCACTTCCAGACCTGGCACGACAAAGCAGGAAACGTGACTCCGGCGCAAAACGTGATTGATCCCGTGACCGGGGTCTCGGTTAGCTTTCCTAATCTGAACACTCCGCCGCTCGGCGGTGAGGATTTCCAGACCAACCTCATCATGCCCGAACCCACACATTTCCTTAGCCGCAACTTCCCACCCGTTTCGATCATTCGACCCACCGAGACGAAGGGCGCGGCCATGGGAGCGGTAAACGCCCTCACGAATGACGGCCTCTTCATTGGCCAGTCAAACCAATTCACGCAGTTCCTGCGCGACTTGGCCGAAGACGCGGATCAGGCGCGGAGAAGCGGTCGGTGACAGTAGCACGCTGAGCCTATCGTATTTGCGATCGAAGCCTTAGACCCATTGCTGGGTCAAAAGATGGGAGTGCGCGGGCACATTGGCACGCCCGCGCCACTCTCCGACAACACATCACACCCACGAGAAGAGGAACCATGTTCGAAGGCTTGTTTCAACCCATGCATCTTCTGATCATCGCCGGTATAGCCCTGCTGGTTTTCGGCCCGAAGAAACTCCCAGAACTTGGCAAAGGCTTGGGCGAAAGCATTCGCGGCTTCAAGTCGGCAATGGCAGCCAAGGACGAAACAAAGCCCGCAAGCGCAAAGCCCGATTCGACTCCGAGAGAGAGTGACTGAGACCGACAACTGAGAGCCGAGAGCCGAGAGCTGAGAGCTGTCCCCTCCCAATGTTAAACTCGCTTCGGCATGCTGACCCATCTGGAATGCACCCGCTGCGGCGAACATTATCCTGCGGATCGTCCGCAAACGGTCTGCCCCAAAGATGCAGGTGTTCTCTACGCCCGCTACGATCTCGCCGCCATCAAGCGTTCCTTCTCGGCTGGACGCCTCGCCGGCCGCGCACCCACCATGTGGCGTTACGACGCAGTCTTGCCCGAAGCCGATCCCGTCTCGCTCGGCGAGGGCTTTACTCCCATGTTGGCCAGCCGCGAATACCCTAACGTCTTCATCAAAGACGAAGGCCTCAATCCGACCGGATCGTTCAAAGCGCGCGGACTCTCGGCATGCGTGACCATGGCTCGCCGCTTCGGCATGAAGAAGCTGGCGATTCCCTCCGCCGGAAACGCCGCCGGAGCGCTTGCCGCCTACGCTGCGGCGGCAGGGCTCGAGGCCCACATCTTCATGCCCACGGATGTGCCCGCGGCCAACCGCATCGAATGCGACTACTACGGCGCGCATGTGACCTTGGTCGAAGGCCTGATCAGCGATTGCGCCCGCAAGGTTGTCGAACTCAAGCAGGAAACATTCTGGGAAAAAGACGGCTGGTTCGACGTCTCCACCACCAAAGAGCCCTATCGCGTCGAAGGCAAAAAGACCATGGGCTACGAAGTGGCCGAGCAGCTGGGCTGGAAGGTGCCGCAGGCAATCATTTACCCAACCGGCGGAGGAGTTGGTCTGCTCGGCATGTGGAAGGCCTTTCAGGAGATGGAAGCGCTGGGTTGGATCGGTTCCGAACGCCCAAAGATGATCACCGTGCAGTCCTCGGGCTGTGCTCCGATTGTTAAAGCGTGGGATGAGGGCAAGTCCTCGTCAGAGGCGTGGGCCAATGCCGCAACTCTGGCCTCCGGCCTTCGCGTGCCGAAGCCTTACGCCGACTACCTGATCCTCGGCATACTCAAGCAGAGCAAAGGTACGGCCGTCGCCGCCACAGACGAAGAGATCCTCGATGCCACGCGTCATTGGTCGAAAGCCGAGGGAATTTTTGCCGCCCCGGAAGGCGCCGCGTCCCTGGTTGCCTATCGCAAACTGCGTGCCAGCGGATTCTTCAAGCCCGAAGACACGGTAGTCCTGTTCAACACCGGCAGCGGCCTGAAGTATCTGGATGTGCTGGATGCGAGTCATGTGGAGCGGGCACTCCTGTCCGCTGAGCCCGCGCATCCAAAGCCGGCCGCTCGCCACATCGGCGGCATAATCGGGCCCTACTAGGGCCTGATCTGGTAAAACGCCTCGCCTGTCTTGAGATCGGTGGTGCAACTGCGATTTTGGGTCGACGGGCAATTGCCTTCCTGCAAATGAACTTTCCCACGCTCCATCGGCATCGATATTATGTGCTGCATGATCCGCAAGGTTCACATTGCCGCGATGGCTGGGGGTTCTGGCGCTACGAGTTCCGGGCATCAGCGTGACAGGAGAGAGATGGATGTTTGAGAGCATTCTCTGCCAAGTGACGGAATACGATCCTGACGTTCTAGAATCGCTGATTGAGCTCGCAGTTGAGATCGCTCGCGAGGGCCGCGAAGGACGACGCGTTGGCACCCTGTTCATGCTCGGCGACGCCGACGCCGTGCTCAGCAGATCCAGATCGCTAATCTTGGATCCATTATCAGGTCATCCTGAAGGTTCGCGCCGTGTCACCAATCTTAATCTCCGTGGGACCGTGAAAGAATTGGCACAGTTGGACGGCGGTTTCGTGGTGAGTCAAGGCGGAATTTTCCTTTCCGCATGCCGCTACCTCGACGCAACGGCTGTCGAGGTGGACGTGCCTCTGGGCCTCGGCAGCCGTCACCTTGCGGCTGCCAACATGAGCTCCGTGACCAACGCAGTAGGTATTGTCGTTTCGGAAAGTTCGGTGGTGAGAATTTTCTGTCACGGAAAACTGGTGGGCGAAATCATTCCAGAACTGTGGATGATCGAGCACGCTTCGCAGCTTAGCGGCGCGGTGAAAAGGGAACAGGTCGGCGAGTTGACCGTGCTGACGCCGAGTTCGCGTCGACCCACCGCGAAGTAAAGTCGAGCAGCCGCCTGCCGTACCCAGATTCATCCTCTAGCCTAGCCCTTTTGTGTTCTCTGTCGTGACTTGTCATCCAGGACTTTCATCGTTCCCATCGAAACATTGGCTTTGACACTGAGGAACCAATCATTGAGGATGCACAACACTAGTTAACAATTGTGTGCGTCCCCGTCGACGCTTCGCACGGACTTTGCTGTCCGGCCCGTTAGTTGCCCTCAAGACCCGCAGGCGAATTAGCGCTGCTTAAAGGCGCCGAGGCATGCGTGTGTCCGGGGGAAGGGGCTCGCAAGTCAATCTGAGCCTCGGGATTCAAGGAGGCTGATATGAGTTACCTACGTAGAGAGAAAAACACTAGCTTGGAGTTTTCGTTGACCTCCGTTGGGGCGGAGCGTTTCTCACTTGCCCTGTTTCTCTTTGTGTCGTTGGCAATCACGGCCCATGCGCAAACCGCAACCACCTCGGTTCGCGGCGATGTGACCGACCCCACGGGTGCGGTGGTGTCGGACGTGGATGTCTCAATCACCGAGACCTCAATCGGTTTTTCGCAGACGCACAAGACCGACGAGAAGGGCGCGTACAGTTTCCAGCAGATTCCCCCCGGGGCCTATCTGATCAAGATTCTTGCTCCGGGTTTCAACGAACAGGCAGAAAGAGTTGTGCTGCTCGTGAACCAGCCGGCGACCCTCAATATCACCTTGAAGGTAGGCAGCAGTACCACCACGGTCGATGTAGTGTCGGACACGTCCGCGTTGAATGCGGTTGACGCGACCATTGGAACGCCATTTAACCAGACCCAGATCCAGAGCCTGCCATTCCAGGGGAACAACGTGTTTTCTCTGCTGTCGCTGCAGGCCGGAGTGTTGTCACTGGGAGATCAATCGACGACAGACATGGATTCCGACAGTCGCGCCGGCGCCGTCAACGGAGCGCGCTCGGATCAGAGCAATTTGACGCTCGACGGTATCGATAACAATACGCAGACACGGGGCTACGCATTCTCTGGAGTTCTGCGGCCGACGCGCGATTCAGTCGACGAGTTCCGAGTAGTCACCAGCAGTGCGAATGCCGACTCCGGCCGCTCTTCCGGAGCCCAAGTCTCGGTGGTTACGCGGAGCGGCACCAACCACATCCACGGCAGCGCTTATGAATACTACCGGCCAACCAATACCGTAGCCAATGACTGGTTCAACAAGCAGGCACAGCTCCAGAACGGCGAGCCCAACGTGCCCGGAAAATATCTCCGCAACACCTTCGGAGGCTCGATCGGCGGACCGGTGGTGAAAGACAAGCTTTTCTATTTCGCCAGTTACGAAGCCGACAAGATCGCACAGAACCAGCAAGTCATCAACGAGGTTCCCCTGGGAACAACCGCCAGCCCGGGGTTGCGCCAAGGATACCTCACCTATGTGAATGCCCAGGGAGGGACGACCACGCTAAGTCCTTCCACGATTGCCCAAATGGACCCGCACTGCTCGGGAGAAGGAACCTGTCCGCTCGGTCCCGGCGTTGACTCGGCGGCGCTCGAGTATTTCGCGACGCTTCCGGTGGCAAATGGAAGTCTACTTGGCGATGGCTACAACTTTGGCTCGTATACATTCTCTTCGCCGGCTCCGCAGTCGAACATCACGAACATCGTGAAACTCGACTACAACGCCACCGCCAAGCAGAGGCTTTTCGGGCGCGGCAATCTGGAAAGTGACAATCTGACCGGCACCGTGACATATCCCGGCGGCAGTCCCAGCACAAAGACGTACAGCAACAACAAGGGATTCGCCATCGGGCACACTTGGATGCTTACCAATAACCTGGTGAACAACCTGCGTTACGGATACATCCGTCAGGCATTCTCGAATCGCGGCTCACTGCATGGCGACTTCGTCAACTTCGCCAACATTGCACCTTTAACGGCCGCTACAACCGATTTGGTCGTCAATATTCCGCTGCACAACTTTGTGGATGATGTGAGCTGGACCAAGAGGAACCACACGGTGCAAGGCGGCTTCAACTACCGCTTGATTCATAACAACTTCCAGACCGATGCCACCGCCTTCAACAACGCCCAAGTCCAATACTACAGTCTGGGCATGGGTTCGATCGCGAACACGGGGCAGGACCTCGATGCATCGGCCTTTCCACAGTTGGGGATCCCCGCGATTGGCGGCAGTTTCGATACGGCGTATAGCAATGCCATCGCAGCCGTGGCGGGCATCATCCCGGTTGCAAGCGAGTACTTCAACTACAAAGCATCGGGCAACAGCCTTACCTCGGTGGGACACGGTCTGCCGCTGGCCCGGAGCTACAAATCGAACGAGCTTGAATTCTATCTGCAAGACAGTTGGAAGGCGACTCGCAGTGTGACCCTGACCTACGGACTGCGCTACACGAGCTTGCAGACGCCGTATGAGGTCAATGGACAGGAAGTCGCACCCTCATTCGGTTTGGATCAGTGGTTCCATGCCCGCGCCACGGGCATGGCGCAGGGCATTACCAATCAGCCGGAAATTTCATTTTCCGGCGCCGGGCATGCAAACAATGCGCCGGGCATGTGGGCGAAAGACAAGGGAGACATCGCCCCACGATTTGCCATGGCCTACTCGCCATCGCATTTGCCCGGATTTCTCGGGTCATTGTTCGGCGAGGGGATGACGTCGGTCCGCGCCGGCTTCGGTATTTATTACGATCACTTCGGCGAGGGCATCGTCAATACGTTTGATGCGAACGGCGCTTATGGCTTGTCATCAAGGGTCAACAGCCCCATCGATTTGACCACGGACCATGCTCCGCGCTTCGCCTCCGTCACCTCTGTTCCAACCCAAATAATCCCGACGGTTTCGCCGGAGACCTCGTTCCCGGTCACTCCCGGCAACATCGAGGCCTTGTCATGGGGAGTGGACAACCGCGTGAAGACACCCTATGCCGAGGTTATGGACTTTTCGATCCAGCGGCAGGTGAACAATGCCTGGACGGTGGAAGCGGCGTATGTGGGACGGCTCGGAAAGCGACTTCTGCAGAATCTCGACCTGGCGACTGCGCTCGATCTGGTCGATCCGAAAAGCGGCATGGATTATTTTAAAGCCTCCCAGTTAATGTCAGCCGCTAGCTTAAAAGGAGTGCCCGCGAGCACGATGCCGACCATTCCTTATTGGGAGGACATGTTTCCGAACCTCGTCGGCAACGGTTTCACAGCGACCCAAAATATCTATCAGAAACTGTGGGGCTCGAGCGTCGTCGGGAATGAAACCTTTCCTCTCTATAGCCTGGACACCGGATCGTTCTATTCCGGTTCCGGGTTCACGCCCGGACCGCTGAACCGGTACTTCGACCCTCAGTACTCGTCGCTCTATGCGTGGGCCTCGGTAGGAACCAGCAGCTACCATTCGATGCAACTCTCGCTGCGACACGCCATGACGCATGGCCTCCAGTTCCAGCTCAATTACGTCTACGCAAAATCAATTGATCTCGGTTCAGACTCCGAGCGCACCGACTATAACCACAATCAAACTTTCAGCAGCATCGTCAACGCCTGGAACATCAAAGGAAATCGCGGACCCTCCGACTTCGACACCCGGCACGCGATGACTGGCAACTTCAACTACATACTCCCATTTGGACGAGGAGCAAGCTTCCTCGCGTCTTCCAATCGAGGGTTGAATGCCGTAGTCGGTGGATGGGATGTCGCCGGCTTGGTGCACTGGACGAGTGGACTCCCCTTTTCCGGAGTCGATGGTGCAGGATGGGGCACCGACTGGGCTACGCAGAGCTTTGCGTTAGTCTCGGGTCCGGTCTCTTCCGGAGGCCACCACATTGTCAATGGCCAGCCGAACGCGTTTCCGAACCCCACGGCCGCATTGGCAAACATTGGAGCGCCCTTTGCAGGTATTTCGGGGCAAAGAAACATTTTCCGGGGCGATGGCTATTTCTCCATCGACGGCAGTGTCACAAAAGAGTTTCGAGTGGTCGAGGGACAAACCCTGAAGTTTCAATGGGACGTCTTCAACACAACCAATTCAGTCCGATTCGATCCCCACAGTGTCCAGGGCAACCCCTTCAGCGCGAGCAGCTTCGGCGTGTATGGCAAACAACTCGTCGATGCCAGGAGAATGCAGGTTTCTCTACGCTACAGCTTCTGATTTTTTCTGCCGCACAACTGGCTCGTGCCCAAACCAGGGGCGAGTCAGTTTTGCTGAAGTGTTGTACCTTACCTGATGTCAGCCGCTTGTTCCACGCTTGAGGTCACTATGCCGAGATTCTCGCCCTTCGCCGCCAGCCTGGCAGCGTTATATCTGTGCTCCTGCTGCGCCTTGGCGCAGCTCCCGCAGCCAGATGGAGGCACGATTGAGCGGGGAGTGCTGCCGGCGCGGTGGTTCTCGCAAGGGCCGAAGTGTATGGAAATTCCCGAGTGGCAGGTGCATGAGTACAATCCGAATCTGTACATCCTGCGGCAGTCACCCTGTACCGACTTCGAGAAGCCCTTCATCTACCTGTTCTTCGGTAAGGACAAGGCCCTGCTGATGGACACAGGATCGCGAAATGGAAATCTCGCTCCGACTCTTCGCCGGACCGTCAAGAATTGGTTGACGCGCAACCAGCGGACCAGCATTCCGTTGATCGTCGTGCACTCGCACCCCCATGACGATCACATCGCGGGAGACGCAGAGGTGCAGGCGATACACGATCCGGGAGTGCCGGTTGAGTTTGTGCCGGCGGAATTAGAGGCGACCAAGCGCTTCTGGGGGATCGAACATTGGCCCTCCGACATTGGTCATGTGGATTTGGGTGGCCGTGTGATCGACATGGTGCCGATTCCAGGACATAGCGACCTGAGCGTAGCATTGTATGACCGAAACACGACACTGCTGTTGCCCGGAGACAGTCTTTATCCGGGACGGCTATACGTGCATGACTTTGGCGCGTTTCAGGCCAGCACCGCGCGGCTGGTTAAGTTCACTGAAGGCAAGCCAGTAGCCCACATCCTCGGAAATCATATCGAGCAGACGAGTACGCCGTTCCTGGATTATCCGGTAGGAACGATGTACCAGCCGAACGAGCATGAGTTGGCGCTGCCGCGCGGCTCGCTTCTGGAGCTTGAGGGTGCATTGCTGTCCATGCATGGCACGGCGCAGCGAATGGCGCTCCGCGACTTTACCGTGTGGCCGGTGGCTGCCGAGTTCATGCCTCCGGAGGCGATGAAGCAATTCGAGAAGCGTCAAGAAGAGGAGAAGCAGAAGATGTGGGATCACGCCCAGCAGTAGAATTGTGTTTCAAGTGGACTCGAAAGGGTCGATGCATATTGGCAATGTGATTCGCGAAAGTCTGACGGTGAGCTGCTGGCTGCTTCTCGCCGTAGTAGTTGCCCGCCTCGTGCCGGTCGAAAAGCCAGCCCAGAAGCCGGCGAAAACCGTTTACGATTACTCGCTCGTCGGGTTCGACAGCAAAGAAGTTTCGCTCTCCTCGTTCAAGGGCAAAGTACTAATGATCGTCAACCTTGCCAGCCAATCCATTTTCCACGATCAGATTGCCTTGCTGGACGAGCTCCAGAAAACTTACAAAGACAAAGGATTGGTCGTGATTGGAGTGCCATCGAACGATTTTGGCAAGCAAGAGCCTGGCACAGACGCAGACATTCAAAAGATGTACACCGGCGAGATGCACCTGAGCTTCCGAGTGTTTGCGCGCACATCTGTCCGCGGAAAAGATCAAGCCGCCCTCTACGGCTTCCTCACCGGTGACAAGAAAGGATCGACGGGCGGCGAGGTTCATTGGAGCTATACAAAATTCCTGGTGGATCGGAACGGCAAAGTGGTGGCCCGCTTCGAGCCGAATGTGGCTCCGAATTCCCCCGAACTACAGGTGACCCTCGAAGACGTTCTTGCCGGGACCTTCAAGCCACCGGCGCCGAAGGACGATAGCGACGACAAGAAGAAAGCCGCAAGCGAGCGCAGTGAGGACCCGGCTCGCTAGACCCTCTCGACTAAGGTTGTATCGGACTCAGCCGCCACACAACACTGTGGGCATAATCCGAGAGCCAGATCGATCCGTGCCCGACTCGGATGCTGTCCCCTCCCGCGCCGGTCCATTGCTGAGCCACCGCGTTGGTCGCTGGATCAATTCTCGTCATCGGAATCTGGAAAACGGTCGCCCAGACCGATCCCTCCCCAAACGCAATCTCCCCACCAGTTCCCGGGATGCCGGCCGCGATCGTTGCCACCAATTTGTTGGCCTTCGTATCGACGCGAGAGATCGTGCCGTCTCCCTGGTTGAGAGTCCACACCGAGCCTGCTCCGACCGTAAGAAAACGGGGCTGTGGTCCGATGGGAATCGTAGCTGCAACCTGGTTTGTCTGGGGGTCAACCCGAATCAGCAGATTGTGCTCCGTGGAGGTGACCCAGACGGCGTCATCGGCGAAGGCGGGCGCATAGGAACCGGAGGGTATGGTAATTTCGGCCTGCAGCTTGTTCGTTTGCGGATCGACACGCGCGAGGACGCCTTTCTTATCCGTCGCCATCCAGACGCTCCCCGCACCCACGGTGAGGCCGCCCTCAGAATCTGCGGGACCCACGGGAATCTCCGCCTGAATTTTTTCGCTTTGTAGATCCACGCGGACCAGGCTATGCGCTCCGCAACTCGGAACCCACAGGCTGCCGAACCCCGCCGCCAGTCCCGAACACGGCTTGTTGATGGTGACAGCGGTTCCCGCTCGGTTGGTAGCCGCGTCCAGCCGCACCACATGATTCACGTTTGAGCTCGTGACCCATACCGCACCGTCGGTGATGACCATCCAATCGGGCTCTCCCTCAACAACGAATGTCGCTTGCGCGTGCACCTCCACCATCGATCTCCTCACTCCGGGCGTACTCACGCCGGGCCGCGGAGGATCTGAATGCCCTGCCTGTCCTTGCGCGAAGGCATACAGCAAGAAAGGTGCCATCAACAAAAAGAGTGGGCGAGTCGAGGAAGCATGGCGGGATGGCATGAGTCTGAATAGCCTCATCACGCGAGCTGCAGGAATCACAAAACTGCAAATACGCATGCAGATTCATATCACGTGCAACGGCAATTGCGAGTCATTATCGCGATAGGACGCAGAAAGGAAACAGCATTTGCTTCTTGGATTGGAACGATAGAAGAAAATCAATTGCCTAGCGCAACGGTCCTCGGATATACCTCACTATGCCTTTGTGACGGAGGCCGGAATCGGTGTGCGACACCTCGTCATGCGGGAATCTGACGTAGGTTGTTGCTTCCGGTTTCAAGTCCCAAGTTGACATGATCAAATCAGTCTTTCTGAAAGTCGGGACGCTGTTGCTGGCGTGTGCTTTGCTGCCAAGGCTGAACGGAGCCGAGCTATCCCCCAACGACAAGGCGCCGCTGACCGAAGGTCAGCAATTCTACAAAGACAAAGTCCGTCCCATTCTCGTCCAGAACTGCTACAAATGCCACACCGACGATCCCAACAGCCACTTCCGCGTCGATTCGCGGGCCGCAATTCTCGAGGGCGGCAAAAGAGGTCCGGCTATTGTGCCCGGGAATCCTGAGCAAAGCCTGCTCATCGAGGCCGTGCGGCAAACCGGCGATCTCAAAATGCCGAAGAACGGCAAGCTCGACGAGCAACAGATCGCAGATCTAGTGGCATGGGTGAAGATGGGTGCGCCCTGGGACCCCAATGAGGCGACTGAATCCCTGGCGATCTCCGTAAGTTCTGCCGCCGCCTCCTCGGTCGGTGAAGAATTCTTCGAAAACAATGTACGACCGATCTTTGCGAACATCTGTTCGAACTGTCACGGCGACTCGGCCACGTCGGGGTTGCGTGTCTTTTCTCGCGAGACGCTTCTGCAAGGCGGAAAGCGAGGCCCCGCGATCGTTCCCCATGATCCGGAGAAGAGCCTGATGATTCAGGCGGTCCGCCAAACTGGCGAGCTGAAAATGCCGAAGGGAGGGAAGCTGACGCCGGAGCAAGTGCAAACCCTGACTGAGTGGGTGAGAATGGGCGCTCCCTGGCCGAAGTCACGACCCCTTCTCACGACGTCGGGGGGGACTCCGTTCAAGATCACTCCCGAAGAGCGATCTTTTTGGTCATTCCAGCCGATCAAAATGCCCACGATCCCGCAGGTGAAAGAGGTACGTTGGCCGAAAACGAACATTGACCGCCTGGTGCTGGCGAAGTTGGAAGCCAAAGGTATACCACCTGCGCCCCCGGCGGATCGTCGCAGGCTGATTCGGCGTGCGACATTCGACCTGACGGGCCTACCCCCGACGCCGGAAGAGATCGATGCTTTCCAGAAGGACAAATCCGCGAACGCATTCGCCAAAGTCGTCAACCGGCTGCTGGCCTCGCCCCGTTACGGAGAGCGCTGGGGCCGACATTGGCTCGACGTCGCGCGCTACGCGGAAGACGACGTGCGCGGTCTCGATCCAAAGGGCCGCGGCTACATGCCGTTTCGCGGCGCGTACGTCTACCGCGATTGGGTCGTCAAAGCCGTCAACGACGATCTTCCGTACGACAAGTTCGTCCGCTGGCAACTGGCCGGCGATCTCACCGGCGAAAAAAATGTTCGTGAGGCGCTCCCCGGAACTGCTTTCCTCGGCGGGGGTCCGTGGCTATGGGATCAGGCCGAGCCCGTCCAGGGCCGTGCGGATGAGCGCAATGAACGTATCGACGCCGTCTCTCGCGGCTTGCTTGGGCTCACCGTCGCCTGCGCCCGCTGCCACAATCACAAATACGATCCGATTTCCCAGAAAGACTATTACGCGCTGGCTGGAGTCTTCGCAAGCTCCACGTACAAAGAGTATCCGCTAGTATCCGACGTCCAGGTGGCGTCGTGGCGCGAAAAGGAGCAGCGGTTCCTCGATCTTCAAGAAGAGCTGGAGAATTTCACCAAATCCGAGACCCAACAGCTCTCCAGCATTCTCGCTGCGCAGACCTCGCAGTACATGGTGGCCGCCTGGCGAGTGACGGGAAAACCGAAAGTGACCGTCGACGACGCTGCGGATAAAGATCACCTCGATCCCGAGATGCTCGAGCGCTGGGTGAAATTTCTCGCCCAGCCGCCCAAGTTCTATCCCTTCCTGAAAGACTGGCAGGCCATGATCGCAGCCGGTGGGAAAGAAGAGGACGAGGCCAAGGCGCTGGCCGACGCGTTTCAGGATCTCGTTCTTCGGGTGGAAACCGCCCAGCGTGCGATCAAAGAGCAGAACGATGTCATCAAAGCGAAAGCCGACGTCAAGAAGCGTTCCCGCCGCGATGCGCTCCCGAACGAATTTGAGACCGACGATCAGTTCTGTCCCGGATGCAGCCTTGAGTTGAAAACTTTGCCAACCGAACAAGCAAGCTTGTGGGTGGATCTGTTCATGCAGTCGCTGAATTCGGACGACGAAAAGCCAATGCCGGGCCTCTTTGTATTTATCGATTGGGGCCTCAAACGAAGACTCAATGCCGATTGGAGAGACCACATCAGCAGCCTCGAGCACCAGATCGAGGCTCTCAAGAAGTCTTTGGAGCCGCAATATCCCTTCGTCCATGGACTGAGTGACAAGCCCAAGCTGGCGAACATCGCGGTGAACCTGCGCGGCAATCCGCACAACCTTGGGGAAGAAGTGCCGCGCCGGTTTCTTGCCGTGTTGAGCCCGGAGCCAGCGCAACCGTTCTCTGAAGGGAGCGGTCGCCTGGAACTCGCCAATGACATCGTCGAAAGTCCTCTCGCCACCAGGGTATTCGTCAACCGGGTATGGAAGTGGCATTTTGGAAGTGGGATTGTGGGTACTCCGGATAATTTCGGCTTTGCCGGCGAGCGTCCGTCGAATCCGGAGCTGCTGGAATACCTCGCCGCCAGTTTTCGGGCGAACGGGTTGTCGCTGAAAAAGCTCCAGCGCGAAATCATGTTGTCGGCTGTCTACCAGACGAGCGCGCAGGAGTCCAAGGAAGCTCAGGAAAACGACGGCAGCAACCGTCTGTACTCGCACTTCAACCGGCAGCGGCTCGACGCGGAGTCGATTCGCGACTCCATCCTGTACGTCGCCGGCGATCTTGATCTCAAAGAAATTGGCGGCCCTTCGAAAGACTTCGGTCCCGAGAATACTCGCCGCACCGTCTACTGCAAGGTAAGCCGCTTCCGTCTGAATAACTACTTGCAGGTATTCGATTTTCCCAATCCCAGTTTCACCGCTGAGCAACGCTTTTCCACCAATGTGCCGTTGCAGCGTCTGTATTTCATGAACAACGATTTCGTTTACATGCAGGCGGGAAAGCTGGCCGAGCGCGTCTTTCCCCAGCGAAGCGAGAACGCCCGTATTGAAGAGGCGTATCGGTTGCTTTTCGGGAGATCGCCGACCCCGCACGAAGTGGCGGCGGGATTGCGTTTCTTGCAGACCACTCCAGAAAAACCCGGGAACACCGTCAATGGCGAGCCGGTGACCGCGTGGCGCGAATACGCGCGCGTTCTCTTGAGTGCCAACGAATTTGAGTTCATTGATTGAAACGTGAAGACTGAAGCGTTATGACTGAAGTGCGAACTTTGAGAGCTCTGTGAACGTCGAAGGAGGTTGCATGATTCACATTCCGAGTCCGAGACCGATGAACCGCCGCGAAGCACTCTGCAAGATGGGCGCGGGATTCGGCATGCTGAGCTTCGCCAGCCTGATCGCCGACACGTTCGCCTTTGCTGCCGACAACCCTGCCGCAAGCTCATGGATGATCAAAGACCCCAACTTCAAGCCCAGAGCCAAGCACGTGATCTTCCTGTTCATGAATGGCGGGCTCTCGCAGGTCGACAGCTTCGATCCGAAACCCATGCTGCAAAAATACGATGGGAAGCCCCTGCCCGGCGAGACGCCGCAACACGAGCGGAAGACCGGCGGACTCATGAAGTCACCTTTTACGTTCAGGAAGTATGGCAAGAGCGGCATTGAAGTCAGTGAACTCTTCCCCAGTATTGGGGAATGCATCGACGACATCTGCGTAGTCCGTTCTGTGTACACCGAGATCCCGAATCACGAACCGGCCCTGATCATGATGAACAGCGGCGCGAACGTAGCGGGGCGCCCGTCGATAGGTTCTTGGATCACGTACGGCCTGGGTAGCGAGAACAAGAATCTGCCAGGTTTCGTAGTTCTGTGTCCCGATGTGCCCACAACCGTCGGTCCTCCGCTGTGGAATTCGGCGTTTTTGCCGCCCATGTACCAGGGAACCTATGTCACCGACGATGTCCGATCCAAGGAATTCGACCCTCAGAAATTAATTCCGAACATCCACAACGAGATGTTCGATCTGACGCAACAGAAGAAGGAACTCGACCTGGTTACGGAACTGGATCAGTTGAATATGGCCTCGACAAGGGCGCACGATCCCCAACTCGAGGCCACGATCTCCGCCCTCGAGACGGCTTACCGCATGCAAACCGAGGCCCCCGACGTATTCGACGTTCGGAAAGAGACCGATGCCGTACAGAAGTTGTATGGCGAGGGAAGCACGGCGCGCGGCTGCTTGACCGCGGCGCGTTTGGTCGAGAGGGGCGTCCGCATGGTGCAGGTCTACTATGCGAAGGGCGACCCATGGGATCATCACTTCGACATCCAACTGCACCGCAAGACTGCCCATGATTCCGATCAGCCTTTCGCAGCACTGATTAGGGATCTGAAATCCCGCGGATTATTCGACGAAACCCTGATCGTCTGCGGCTCGGAATTCGGACGAACCCCGGTCGTCGAGATGGGCAGCGGTTTCATGGGCGGACAGACGCATAATGGCCGCGATCACAACCCGCACGGATTCACCATGTGGCTGGCTGGCGGCGGAATAAAGGGTGGCATGACCTATGGCGCGACGGACGAGTTCGGCTGGAAAGTGGTGGACAAGCCAGTGCATGTTCACGACATTCACGCCACCATCCTTTATTTATTGGGAATCGACCACACCAAGCTTACGTACCGCTACAGCGGCCGTGATTTCCGGCTGACCGACGTTGCGGGCAATGTGATTCACGACATCATCGCTTAGAGAGTTCATGAGTCAAAACCAATCGCTCTACATTCTCGATAGGAGAGAGAACGCTTGATGAAATCTCGCCGGTTGATGCTGTATGCAAATATTGTTCTTCTGACCTTCATCCTGAGCGCCCCGTCCGCGCCTGCAGCGAACCTCCAGACCTTCACCGGCACCGTGGGCGACGCCGTGTGCGGCGCCAAGCACGACATGGAGGGTGACGACCGCCACTGTCTCCGTGTCTGCATCCAGAGAGGTTCAAAGTATGACCTCGTGGTCGGCGATAAGGTCTACGTTCTGGAGATCAAAGATCAGTCCATCGTTGACGCTCTCGACAAGTTGTCCGATCACCCAGTGAAAGTGAAAGGCGTCGCCAACGGCGACACCATCGAAGTTGAGTCGGTCGCCGCGGCCAAGTAAGCTCGCTTTGAATCGAAGAAGTTGATTGCGCGCAATTGAAATTCCGATTGGTGGCCGCACGTCATTCGTGCGAGACTACCGCTCATGCATGGGTCTGTCGGACGGAGCGTGCGAGCGAACATAACTCTCGACGTATACCTTCGTCTGACCAAGATGTGCGTTTGCTGCGGTCCTCCAGCCTCTTTTTAGTTTCACGCCCATTCCAGCGCCTTACGATCTGCCCTTACAGCGGAGGAGTACGTGTATATGAACGAAACACCCATTCTGTGGGAGGAAACGATACAGCCCGGGGCCACTTGGTCTCACGTGCTGAAGCGCGGCACTGCCCTGCGCATTACTGATGTGGAGGGAGGGGCAAACGTTGGCGGAATCTTCTACAACTTCGAATGCCCGGTGGAACGGTACAACATGCCTGATACGCTCAAGGCGCAACACATCGCGCGGCTCACCACCGGCTCTGTCCTGTATTCCGATATGGGACGGATTCTTCTCTCGATCATCGGCGACACCGTCGGCTGGCACGACCCGATTGGGGGAACGTCAAACAGCCAACTGGTCGAAAGCAAATACGGGCATGCCACTTACCAGGAAGTTCGGAATGATTATCACAAGAACGGCCGTGACAGTTTCCTGATCGAACTGGGCAAGTGGGGATTGGGGCCGCGTGATTTGGTGGCCAACGTTAATCTATTCAGCCGCGTCGGGGTTGGCGAGGACGGAACCATGAGCTTTTCGCCTGGCAACTCCAAGGCCGGCGACTACCTTGAGCTGCGGGCAGAGATGAACGTGCTCGCCATTCTGAATACGTGCCAGCACCCACTCGATCCCAACCCGACTTATCAGCCCAAGCCCGTGCAAATGGCGATCCGCAAGGTGGCAGCACCCGCGGCGGACGATCGATGCCGGCTTTCGCGGCCGGAGAACGGACGGGGGTTCACGCTAACTGAGCGGTATTTCCTCTGAGGAGGGACCCCCGAGCATGACCAGCACCAGCACTCTGATCGAGAGCAAACTCCACCCGGCTCGGGCGATCTACCGACAGGTGATTCCCGCCGGTGAACCGTGGATCTACGAGATCCAGAAGGGGCGGTACTTTCGGATCGTCGATCTTCATGGCAACCAGGCTGTGGATACCCTCTTTTACAACGCGCGCGACTACTCCGAGCGCTACAGCGCCCAAGACACGATCCAGCAACAGCGCAACATCTACCTAACAACCGGGACTAAGTTAACCTCCACCTGTGGCAGGCCACTACTCACGATTGTGGCCGACACCTGCGGCCGCCACGACACGCTCGGCGGCGCATGCGCCAACGAAAGCAACATGGTTCGCTACGCGATCGAAAAACGCCACATGCACGCGTGCCGCAGCAGCTTTCTCAAGGCGGTCATCGACTGGGATCACGGCATGTCCAAGCGTGACATTACGAGCAACATTAACTTCTTCATGAACGTTCCAGTGACACCGGAGGGCAAACTCAGCTTTGAGGATGGCATTTCCGAGCCCGGCAAGTACGTCGAGATGCGCGCGGAAATCGACGTTCTCGCTCTAATCAGCAATTGCCCCCAGTTGAACAACCCTTGCAACGCCTACAACCCCACGCCAGTCGAAGTCTTGATCTGGGCCCCGGAAATATGATGCGGAGCGCCAATGTTCCGTAAGGTTCTGATCGCCAATCGTGGCGCAATCGCCTGCCGCATCATCCGCACTCTGCGCAAGATGGGCGTTGCCTCAGTTGCAGTGTATTCGGAACCTGATCGCCACTCCCTGCACGTCGAGCAGGCGGATGAAGCGGTCTGCATCGGGCCTGCGCCGGCCGCACAGAGTTATCTTTCCATTGCGGCTCTGCTCGACGCTGCACAACGGACAGCGGCTCAGGCGATCCACCCTGGCTATGGATTTCTGAGCGAGAACGCGGGTTTCGCGGAATCCTGCGCTGCGCACGGAGTCGTATTCATCGGCCCGACTCCGCAACAGATGCGCGATTTCGGCTTGAAGCATACTGCGCGCCAAATTGCCGCCCAGAACGGTGTACCGATGCTACCGGGCAGCGCCTTGCTTGATGACGTCGATGCCGCGCTCAGAGCCGCCGACGAGGTCGGATATCCGACGATGTTAAAGAGTACGGCCGGTGGCGGCGGAATCGGGATGCGCTTGTGCGCTTCTCCCAACGAATTGCGGGATGCCTTCGAAGCAGTTTCACGACAGAGCCAGGCCAGCTTCGGCAGCGGCAGTCTTTATCTCGAACGCTTTGTCTCCGAAGCGCGGCACATCGAAGTGCAGATCTTCGGCGACGGCAACGGGTCGGTAATAGCTTTAGGCGAACGCGATTGCTCGGTGCAGCGCCGCAATCAGAAGGTAATCGAAGAAACACCCGCCTCCGGACTGCCCAAGAGCGTTCGCGAAAATCTTCTGCAGTCCGCCGTGCGCTTGGGGAAGGCGATTCACTATCAGTCCGCCGGCACCGTGGAGTTCATCTACGACAACTCCACCAGAAAGTTTTACTTTCTCGAAGTGAATACCCGTCTCCAGGTCGAGCACGGCGTCACCGAGGAAGTGACTGGCGTCGATCTGGTGGAGTGGATGGTGAAACAAGCGGCCGGCGGAATGCCCGCGCTGGACACAATCGATATCCGTTCCTCCGGATCTTCGATCCAGGTCCGAATCTACGCCGAAGATGCTGCCAAGAATTTTCAGCCGAGCGCCGGCCGGCTCACCCACGTCCAGTGGCCAACCGGTGCGCGCGTCGAGACCTGGGTGGACGCAGGAATAGAAGTGACGCCGTTCTACGATCCCATGCTGGCGAAAATCATCGTCCGCGGCTCGGACCGGGCCCAAGCGACTGAACGTCTGCGCACCGCATTACAGCTTTGTGAGCTTTCCGGCATCGAGACCAACCTTCCTTATCTCAAACAGGTTGTCAGCCACCCAGCCTTTCAAGCGGGCGGCGTGACAACTTCGTTCCTGCGAGACTTCCCCTATCGGCGGCGGGCCATCGATGTGCTCGAATCCGGCACGCAGACCACGATTCAGGATTACCCCGGCCGGCTGGGTTACTGGCACGTCGGCGTTCCACCCTCGGGTCCCATGGATGCCCTTGCATTTCGCTTCGCCAATCGTCTTGTCGGCAACGAAGAAAATGCAGCCGGTCTTGAGATCACCCTTACTGGCCCTACGCTGCGATTGGCCTGCGACACGACGATCGCGTTGACGGGCGCAGATTTCGGAGCGAAGTTGGATGGCCGGCCAATGCCACAATGGCAGGCAGTATCGGTAAGAGGGAACTCCCTCCTCGAACTTGGAACTGGCAACGACTCTGCGCGAGCCTATCTCGCCGTTGCAGGCGGCCTCGAGGCCCCGCTGTATCTGGGAAGCCGCGCCACTTTCATCCTCGGCAAGTTCGGGGGGCAGTCGGGCCGCATGCTCCGTCCCGGCGACGTGCTGCACTTGAGCGAGACCGATCGCGGTCCAGGCGAGATGCGCACGCTTGCTCCCACCGCCATTCCGCAATACAGCCGCAAATGGGAGATCGGGGTACTCTACGGCCCGCATGGCGCCCCTGACTTTTTCGCGCCGGAAGACATCGACATGATCCTGTCGACGCCGTGGAAGGTCCACTACAACTCGGATCGCACGGGCGTGCGTTTGATCGGTCCAAAGCCGCGCTGGGCGCGCAAAGACGGCGGCGAAGCGGGACTTCATCCGTCCAATATTCACGACAACGCGTATGCGGTCGGGACTATCGACTTTACCGGGGACATGCCGGTCATTCTCGGCCCAGACGGGCCGAGTCTCGGTGGCTTCGTGTGTCCGGCAACCATCGTCGAGGCCGAACGCTGGAAGATCGGGCAACTGAAAGCCGGCGACGTGGTGCGCTTCCGCCCGCTCTCGCTCAAGCAGGCAGAAGAACTGCAAGCCGAGGTTGAGACCTGCCTGGAAACACTCGGCGGTAACTTCCCCACGTTGCCGGTCGGGGCGCCCGAGGGCCCTGTCGTCTCGCGGCGTCCCTCATCCAAGGGCACCCCGGCAGTTGTTTGCCGTGCCGATGGCGACCGCTACTTGCTGATTGAATACGGCCAAAACGCGCTCGATCTCAACCTGAGGTTCCGCGTCCACGCACTCGAGCAGCAGGTGCGGGCCGCGAACCTGCGCGGAATCATCGATATCACCCCGGGCGTACGCTCCCTGCACATTCACTACGACTCGCGCCTTCGCCGCGAGGAACTGATCGATGCCCTGGATGCCTGCGAGCGCCGTATCCCCGACTTGGATGACATCACGGTCAAATCTCGCGTCGTTCACTTGCCGCTCTCCTGGGACGATCCCGCCACGCAGTTAGCCATCCGCAAATACATGCAGGGCGTGCGCCCCGACGCACCGTGGTGCCCCAGCAACATCGAGTTCATCCGGCGCATCAATGGCCTGGCGTCGATTGACGAAGTCTATCGGATTGTTTTCGGCGCGAGTTATCTGGTTCTGGGCCTGGGCGACGTCTATCTCGGCGCTCCGGTCGCCACGCCGGTCGACCCGCGCCATCGCCTGGTGACCACGAAGTACAATCCCGCCCGCACCTGGACCCCGGAAAACGCCGTCGGAATCGGCGGCGCCTACCTCTGCGTTTACGGCATGGAAGGCCCTGGCGGATATCAGTTCGTTGGGCGCACACTGCAGATGTGGAACACCTTCCACTCCACCGCGGAGTTTCCTCCGGGAACACCATGGTTGCTGCGCTTTTTCGATGAGCTTCGCTTTCATCCCGTGAGCGCCCAGGAGCTGCTGGAGATTCGCGATGGCTTCCCACGTGGGCGATACTCGCTGCGGATCGAACCAAAGCAGTTCCGCCTGCGCGACTATCACGCTTTTCTGAAGTCGATCAAAGCCGACGCAGACATTTTCAAAAACCATCAGCAGGCCGCCTTCGAGGCCGAGCGCGAGCGCTGGGCAGCCGCGGGCCAGGCAGAGTATATGGATTCGCCAGAACCTCCGGCCCAGGAATCTGACGGCGAAACTCCGGAGGGCTGTAGTCCGGTTCGCTCGCCGATTGCGGCCAGTGTCTGGAACATCGCCGTCGCAACCGGGCAGCGAGTGGAGGCGGGACAAAAGCTCATGATTCTCGAAGCCATGAAGACGGAAATTGCCGTGGCGGCGCCGAATTCGGGCATCGTCGAAAAGTTGAATTGTGCGGTAGGAGCCCTAGTCGGAGCCGGCCAGACTCTTCTGCTGCTTCGCGCCGAGGCAGCCGCATGAGTTTCTCGGCCACCATCGCGGACCTCTACGACCGGCTGCAACGAGAGCCGCTTCATCCCGTCTGGATTTCACTTTTGCCTCGCCAAGCAGTGCTCGCCCGCGCCCGCGAGATCGAGAGCCATCCAGACTTGCCGCTTGCCGCCAAGACCTTCGCCGTGAAAGACAACTTCGACGTCGAGGGCATTCCAACAACAGCGGGATGTCCGGCCTATGCCTTCACACCTTCGACGACTGCAAATGTGGTCCGACGTTTGCAAGACGCCGGGGCGCTTTTGATCGGCAAAACCAACATGGATCAGTTCGCCACCGGCTTGGTCGGCACCCGCTCGCCCTTCGGCGCCTGCTCGAGCGTATTCAACGAACGCTACATCTCCGGTGGGTCAAGTTCCGGTTCAGCCGTCGCGGTCGCGAAGAATCTCGTCACTTTCTCTCTCGGCACCGACACTGCGGGTTCCGGTCGAGTGCCTGCGGCATTTAACGGCCTGATCGGATTGAAACCCACCCGCGGGCTGCTGAGCACGCATGGCGTCGTCCCTGCCTGCCGAACCCTCGACTGCGTTTCGATCTTCGCGCGCACGTGCCGTCAGGCCCACGAAGTCTGGCGCATGGCGCGCGGCCTGGATCCCGCGGATCCGTTTTCGCGCGAGCCCAGGTTGGGTGACGATGCGGCTCCTTGGATCAACGGCAAATTCCGCTTCGGAGTCCCTTCGCCGGATCAACTCGAGTTCTTCGGAGATGAAGAGGCCGCCCAGCTTTACCAGGCCGCAATAAAGAAGATGCAGCAAATCGGCGGGGAGAAAATCGAGATCGACTTCTCCGTCTTTCGCCGAGCCGCCGACCTGCTCTATGGAGGCCCCTGGGTGGCCGAGCGTCTGGCGGCGATCAAGACCTTCTTCCAAAATCATGCCCCCGAGGTCGAGCCGGTCGTCCGCAGCATCATCGGCGGCGCCCAGAAATACACGGCCGTAGACACCTTCGAAGCCGACTATCGTCTCCACGAGTTGCGCCAGGAAGCTGCGAAGGAGTGGGTGCGCATGGACGTGCTGCTGCTCCCCACGACGGGGACCATCTACACTCATGAGCAAATCGTTTCCGATCCCGTACAGCTCAACACCAATCTCGGTTACTACACCAACTTTGTGAACCTGATGGATTTGGCCGCGGTTGCAGTTCCAGCCGGATTCCGTTCCCACGGACTGCCATTCGGAATCTCGTTGATCGGTCCCGCGTTTACCGACGAAGCCTTGCTGGCGTTGGCCGACCAGTATCTCAGCCCAGCTGCGGACTCATTCGTCCCGCTGCTCACGAAACCGCCGGGGTGCATTTCGCTGGCAGTTGTGGGTGCGCATCTCAGCGGTCAGCCACTGAACGGGCAACTGACTCAACGGGGGGCGCGCCTCCAGAAAACTTGCCGCACCGCGCCTGGCTATCGATTTTACGCGCTGACAGGTGCGACTCCTGCCAAGCCCGGCCTCATTCGCGACGAGACTTTCCAGGGCCCAGGGATCGAGGTGGAAGTCTGGGCCATTCCAGAAAACCAGTTTGGCGGCTTCCTCGCCGCCGTGCCGCCGCCCCTCGTAATCGGCACCGTCGAACTCGACGGCGGCGAATCGGTAAAGTCCTTCTTGTGCGAGCCTTACGCAATCGCTGCAGGGTCTGAAATCACTCAACTCGGCGGATGGCGAGCCTACCTCGCATCATTCAAATCTTGAATAGCCGTCATGAAAACTTTGCGCGTCAGGTCCGCAACCGCGGCGTCTAAAATCCAATCCACGATGTGTAGGATAGCGACGACTCTGTGCGTCTTCCTGGTTTTGTGCATTCTTGCCGCCTTGCCGGCCATGGCCCAGAAGCCGGCTTTCACCGTCGGCTGGTCGATCTACGCCGGATGGACCCCGTATCACTACATGCAGAAATCCGGCCTGCTCAAGAAGTGGGCCGACAAGTACGGCATCACTATCAAAGTTCAGCGCTTCGACTACGCGCCTTCTCTCGACGCTTTCGTCGGACGCAACATCGATGCCTGCACCATGACCAACATGGAGGCGCTCGACATGCCGGCGGCCTCCGGAGTCCCCACAACCATCATCCTCGTCGGCGACTATTCCAACGGCAACGACGCTCTGCTCGTTCGCGGCGGCTTGCAGATGAAGGATCTCGCCGGGCGCAAGATGCTGTTGGTCGAAAAGACGGTTTCCGAATATCTCTTCGACCGCGCCCTGTCCCTCAACTCCATGCGCGACGAGATCAAGCAAGTGCGCATGATCAATACCTCGGACTCCGACATTCAGTCTGCTTTCATCAGCGATTCCAGTGTGTCGGCTGTGGTGACTTGGAAGCCCATGCTCTCGCAGCTAGCGCAGCAAAAAGGGGTCACATCGCTATTCAATTCCTCGCAAATCCCGGGTGAGATTCTCGACCTCACCGTGGTGCGGACCGAAATTCTCGATCGCCCGGACGGATCGGGCCAGAAATTCGCCAAAGCTTTGGCTGGAGCCTGGTACGAAATGATGAGTCTCATGTCGGGCCAGGGCACTGCCACCGACAAAGTATTGGCGTCGATCGCCGAAGGATCCGGCGATTCGCTCGCTTCCTACAAAGAGCAACTGAGCACGACCAAAATGTTCTACCAGGCGCAATCCGCTGCGCAGTTCGCCAAGTCGCCTGATCTCAAGCTCAAGATGGGGATGGTCCGGCAATTCTGCTTCGATCACGGATTGCTGGGTAAGAACGTCGGCGCAGTGGATGACGTGGCCATTCGCTATCCCGACGGTTCCGTGCAGGGCAAGCCCGACCGTGTGCGACTGCGCTTCGCCACCGACTACATGGAGATGGCCGCGGGAAACAGACTTTAGGGGAATTCGATGTCCTTCGGTTTTCAATTGGTGCATGCCAAACCCGGCCGCGCTTCGACTCTGCTACTGTCGTGGCTGCTGTTCGCGCTGGGAGTGGGGGTTTATTTCTATGCCTCGCAGAAGCGCCACCAGGAGAATTCTGAAGACCGCGTCATGCCCACCGTCTCCCAGATGTTCCACGGCATGAGCGACGCTTCCGTGAAGCCTGCCGAAGACGATGACGCCGTGCTTCCCGACAACGCCTCGCTTCGCCAGAAGTTCTTCGCGAGCATGTTGTGGAAGGACACTCTCGCCACCTCGCGCCGCTTTATCCTCAGCGTCCTGTTGCTGATTCCTGCCGTGCTTCTTGGCTTGCACATGGGGCTATTTCCTTATGTCGGAGTCGTCTTCCTGCGCTTCGTGCTGTTCTTCGACAAGATCGTCGCGCTTTCGCTACTGCCCATCCTCTTTATTGCATTCGGCATCGATGAACTCTCGAAGATCATGCTGATCGTTGTGGGCGTTACGCCAACCATCATTCTCGACACCTTCAATCTGACCAAAGGCGTTCCAGACGAGCAGGTGGTGAAAGCTTTCACGCTCGGCGCCAACGATTTCGATGTAGCTTACCGGGTGGTCATGCGCCAGATCGCCCCCCGCGTGCTCAATAGCATTCGCCTTAACCTGAAGGCGGTCATGCTCTTCCTCTTCGCCGGAGAAATGATCGCCTCCACCGATGGCCTGGCCTACCGCATCGCGCTCCTGCGCCGCCACATGGGCATGGACATCATTATTCCCTACGTTCTGTGGGTCGCGTTGCTGCTTTTCCTCGTCGATCTCGCCATGCGCCTCGTCAACCGCAAACTTCATCCCTGGTTTCAGGAGGCATGACATCCATGGCCCTGATTGAAACCCAAAATCTTTCGGTCGGTTACGGGACGCCCGCACGACCCGTGTTGACGAGCATCAATTTAAGTATTGAGGAAGGGGAATTCGTCTGCCTGCTGGGCCAGACCGGATGCGGCAAGTCCACACTGCTGAAGCTGATTCTCGGCGCAGAAATGCCTGCCAGTGGACGCATCCTCATCGACGGCGTAGAGCACAAGCAACCCGATCGCACTCGCGGCTATGTCCCACAAAAATACTCGCTGTTTCCCGACAAGACCGTACTCGGCAACATTACGTTCGGTCCGGAAGTGAGCGAGTTCAACCTGTTTACCCGCTTGACGCCGCGTTATCTTCGCCGAAGGCGGCAGTTCCGCGATGAGGCACTCAGTTGCATTCGACGCATCGGATTGCACCAGCGCGACGCCGGCAAGTACCCTTACCAACTCTCCGGAGGCATGCAGCAGCGCGTCGCCATCGCGCAGGCGCTCGCCACCAAGCCGCGCATCCTGCTCATGGACGAGGCCTTCAGCGCCCTCGATCCCGGCACGCGCAAAGACATGCAGCGCCTGATCCGCCAATTGTGGCGCGACACCGGAATCACCATCCTTTTTGTGACCCACAACACGCAGGAAGCGCTCTACCTGGGAAGCCGAGTGATCGTGCTGGCCAAAGATGGCCCTGACGCCGGCGCCCAGATCGCTATGGACCTCCGCATCCCCGAACCCTGTCACGAAGACCAGATCCCGCGGCTTGTACATCGCCTCGAGCACGCCTCAGGTAGCGCGCGTGAACCAGAAGAAGCCGTGCTGGCCACTGCATAGACGGCCAGAAAAGTGTCGTCGGCTCCTCGTAATTCGATCAGAGGAATGCGCGGAGAAACTCGATTTCAACAAGCTTGGAGCAATCAGTGAGACATCTGACCTTGCGGCGGATCGTTAAGAAGCAGATCCTTGCCAAGGCGAAAGCGGTACGCGCCGAAATCGCGTGGTGCCCGTTAAGTTATTTGAAACCAATATCTTGCCGGCAACTGACTGCCCCCCCATAGATTATTTTGGGATTTCCCGCTACGTCCATGATTCCCCTAGACCCAGGGGGAGGGGGTACCCTCGGAAAGCCACCCCTTCCCGAATCGGTCTTGCCTCGAGACCATGATTTTGCGACCCATGGTTTTGCGACTTCTTCCTGTAAATATTTTCGGATGATTTCCACACCAATGTCTCAGGGGTTTCGAGCAACAAGAAATTTGGCACGACCTCATGGTCGTGCCAACTATTTGCTGTCGCTTCAGCCTCTGCCGAAGTCTAGAACTCGTACCTCAACGCGAACTGCATTACGCGCGGGTCTCCGACTGCCTGAAACTCTCCGAATGTTCCCGGAGCTTGCAGGCTCAAGCTTGGATTCGAGAAGTTGACGTTGTTGAACACGTTGAAGGCCTCGGCCCGGAACTGGAGGCGCTGGCCTTCCCACGGCATTGGGAAAGACTTCACCACCGACATGTCCGTGAGGAACATTCCTGGCAGTCGCAGCACCGCACGCTGCCCCGTATGTCCAGGCAATTCATCCGCAAACGATCCGGAGACCGACGTATTCGCAAACAAACTCGGATATCCGTTCTGATCGGTGTGGACACCCGATGAGACCGGACCTGTAGCAATCGCCAGAGAACTGAGCCAATAGTTCGCGTTGTAGGCGAGCTCGCCTCCCACAGTTGTGGGCACGCCCGAGTGATAGCGGATCAAGCTGCTGATTTGCCATCCGCCAACGATTTCGTTGAGCCAGCCGTGCGCGCCGGCGAGTAACGTTCGTCCTCGACCGATCGGCAGAGGATAAAGGATGTTCGCTGTGATGTTGTGCCGCACGTCGAAGTCGGACGAGCCCCGGAATTCCTTTGTGTTGAAGATATTCTGGATGGCCGCGCCTTGCTGTCCTGCACCGGACTCCGCGGCCGACCCGTAGTCAATCGAGTGCGACCAGGTGTAGTTGAAGTCGAACGTAAGCCCGCTGCTCAATCCGCGGCGCAGCGAGAAGGTCAGGGCGTGAAAAGCGGCGTTTCCGGCGTTCATCCACGTCGGCATCGAACTACCCTGTAACGGGAAGAATGTATAGCAGCCATACCGGGAGATCTGCGCGCATCCCACGGGATTCGACGTTCCCGCCCACGCCGTGCTGGGATTGCGGTCGACAGCATGGAGACAATCCAGATAGCTGCCGCCGTAATCGTTGTAGACGCAACTGAAGTAGTTCGCTGACGCGCTTCCGGGGAAGTCAAGGTTCGCCAAGCCCGGCCACAAATCCTCTACGAACGGCAACGTCGGAACCAGGTTCGGATTGGCCGCAACCTGTGCTTCGGTCAAACCCGAATCATGCAGCTTCCGCAACTGCATCGCGTTCTGTTCCCACGTGACTCCCGATTTCGGATCTTTGAAGTACTCGAGCGGAGTGTAAACGTCGCCTTCCAGTAGCAGCCGATGAGAGAGACGTCCCGCATATCCGACTTCAAAGGTCAGCTTGCCGGGAAGTTCGCGAGCGAAGCTGGCGTTGAGCACATACGAATACGGCGGCTTCAGGTTCGGAGCAATGCCCATGAACTCGCCGGCAATGGCTGCGATGTTCGGCGGCGTAACTGGAAAGGTTTCGGCTGCAGGCGGCGTCAGCACCGGCGCCCCGCCGTTGTAGCGCGGACTGGTGCTGAAGCTATAAGAGGTCGGAAAGTTTTCGGAACTGGCGAGGCCAATCGACCCATACTGGTCATATTGGGTTACCAGGTCGCTGCCAAAGCGGTCGTAGACCATTGCTGCTCCTATCCGGAGCGCACCTTGAGTCCCAAAGATTTCCCCCATCAGGCCTTCGTGCGATGAGGGTGCGTAAGCAATGCCGATGCGTGGAGCAAAGTTGCGGTTGTCTGGACTCCACCAGGTCGGCTTTCCGTTCCCGGGACCATTGAGCGCCCATTGCAGCGTGGCATTGGGCATGGCATTCTGCGGCACGCCCTGCCTCTGTAGTGCGTTGCGCTCGGCGAAATACTGCGTTAAAGGAACGGTGGATGTCACTTGCAGTCCGTGGGCTTCGTAGGGCGGCCGGAAATTCTCCCAGCGCAGGCCAACATTCAGCGTCAGGTCCCGCGTGATCCGGTAGGTATCGCCCACGTACAGCGAGTAATCGTGCTCGATGAACGAACGCACCTGCGGTGTTCCTGCCGTCAGATAATTGCCTTGCCGGTTGAACAGATCGGTGTGGAAGTCGTCGTTCACCAAGCCGAGAACCACGCCCATGCCGTTGGCAGTTGAAGTTGGGTCGTCAAGCGGCAAGCCCGTGTATTGGCTGATCGCGTTGTCGATGTCGGCGCCAAGCCCGATCAGTTCGGTCGCACCGTATCCGTAGCGAGCGAACGAAGTGGCGTACGAACTGGTGTTGTTGTGGATGATGCTGACGCCGCCACCCGCCGTGATCGTGTGTTTGCCCTTTACCCACGTGACGCCGTCATTGAGATTGGTGGTCGGCAGAATCTGCGAGGAAGGGCGCGCATACGGATTCAGCAACGGATCAAGACTCGTCTGGAAGAGAAGTGGCCCCGTTTGTCCGGTGAAAGATTGTCCGAAACGGGTGTAGCCGACGTTAAACAGGTTGATAACACTTGGAGTGAGAATCGCAGTGTACTGTGCGGCCAGGCCCTTGCTGTTGTCGCGCAGCGTCGATGCTGGCGACTGGCCGGGAAACTGTGCCGGGATCTGATCGTCGGTGTTGCGCGCAAACGTGCTGCGGGCACTGACTGTGTGCTTTCCCGCGCTGTCGATGTGCAGATCGACCTTTGCCACCAGCGCGTGATCGCTGCGATGGATCGGCGCATTGAACCGGAAGCCGCTGAAATTCAGGCCACCGTCTTCGCCGAAGGAAGGATCGTTACCCCTTGGATATGACTGAAGAACCGCAAGTATGCTGGCGTCCGGGCCCAAATGCAGCGGGTCGACGTTTTGCACATCAGTTGGCTGTAGCGTCTGCGTGGTTCCTCCCGAGTTGAACAGAAACTTGCCGGCGCGAAGCGTGTCCGAAGGGACGGCACGAACCTGGGAAACGCCGCTGGCATCTTCCCGCTGCTCATAGTTGAAGAAGTAGAAAACGCGATTGGGAATGACCTTGCCGCCGATCGACGCGCCGAATTGATTTCGGACCAGCGGTTGCCGAGGCACTCCGGCGTGGTTGTTGAACCAGGTATTGGCGGCAAACCAGGTATTGCGGTTGTACTCGTAGAGCGATCCATGGAGTTGGTTTGTCCCGCCTTTGGTGACCAGCGCGACTTGGCCGCCGGACGAACGACCCAGATTCGGGCCCTCGCCTGCGACCGTCACGCGAAACTCCTGCACCGAGTCCAGCGGAATTGGGAGTACTCCGTTAAAACCCGCATTCGTCATGACCCCGTTGGCGTTGGATCCCTGATATCCACCTGTGCCAGTTCCGGTCGCCTGCGGAACTAGGCCTGAGTTCTGGTTATTGTTGACGTCAGCGCCGTCGAGGGTGATGTTGTTCTGATCGCGATGGGCTCCCAGAACTGCGCCATCGGTGGTCACTCCGGGCTGCAGGCTCAACAGTTCCACGACGTTTCGCGTCTGTAGCGGCAATTGGCGAACCTGGGTCTCGCTAAAAGGGTTGCCGACGCTGGCATCGGTCGTGTTCACCTGGGAAGCTTCGGAAGCGACATTGACGACCTCTCCGGTCGTGCTGAGCGACATTCTTAGATCGAGCGTAGCCGGCGTGTTCACCAGCAATGCGATTTCATCCTTCGTCATGGTTGCAAAGCCCGGCTTCTCGGCGACGAGTTTGTAGATTCCGGGAGCAACCTGCAGAAAGCTATATTCCCCTTGCGCATCGGTGGTGGTTCTGCGGGCAGTTCCGTTGTCAGAGCTCTTGATGGTGACTGCGGCGCCTGGAATCACCGCACCGGAGGGGTCTGAAATAGTTCCCCTCAGCGACGTAGTCGCTTGCGGGAACGCTATCATCGTTCCCAACCATGCAACGAACAACACTACTCCCAAAGACTTCGCGGCTAGTCCCTCACCCATGGCATTCTCCGTTTGGTATTGAGAAATAGAGATTCCGTGTCGTAAGCACACTCCAGCGCAGGCGGCCCGCAACCACTTCGGCCACTGACTACTGCTCGATCACAATTCAGCTGGGGGCACAGGGACGTGCAGCCTGACCCGATGATGAGCGATGCTTAATGATTTTCTCGAGAGAGTCAAAGCCAATGTTTCGATGCTACTAATCAATGTTCTGAATATCGCGTTTCCGAATTGTCTCCTCGGAGGTGAACACGCCAGCCGGGTTGATTACATTTACCGATCACAAAATTCGGAGCGGTTTGCCCGGAGAGCCATATCCAAATTGAACTGAGTGCGGGCGAGTCGCCGCCAGTCTGCACAATTGGCGCGAACGGGAGTAATCTTGGGACAACGGTTCGCTTGGAACCGAAACAGCCAAGGATGAGCTGTCGGCGTTGCCTCCAAGCTGAGAACAGGGACGTGGGAATCAACCTTTCCAGTGCTGGATCCCGATCCATGAAGATTAATCGTCGGATTTCGCCGACACAGGTGATTTTCGTTCTCGCGGTCATCACCTGGACATTGCTGGCACCGGCTCAAATTGCGGAGAGAGCTTCCCAAGGCCATGAGAACGAGGCCGCGTCTTCTTTGACGGAGATTCAGGCCGCGCTCACGCATGAACCGGGCAATCCCAAGCTCTATGTCAAGCTCGGGCGGGCTTACTGGGATCGGAACGACTACCAACATGCGTTCGATGCCTTTCAGCAGGCGGTGAAGGTGGGGCCGTCTTCGGCCGAAGCGCACAACTGGATGGGCGCGTTCTTGATGAGCAGAGGCAATCTGCCGAGCGCGATTTCCGAGCTTCGAAAAGCCGTATCTCTGGATCCCAAATACGCACGCGCGTACACGAATCTGGGATCCGCGCTCGCTCAAAGCGGGAACCTTGCTGAAGCAGTTGCCGCGTTTCAAAAGGCGCTGGCCCTGGAGCCGAACAGTTGGGCTGCACATTTGAATTTGGGCATCGCTCTGCGCGAGAACGGCGATGCCGAAGGCGCCCTCATTCATCTCAGCCGGGTCGCCAAGGCTCAACCCAAGAATGCTGCCATTCAATGCGAGCTCGGCCAAACCTACCGTCAAAGTGGCGATTTGGCGCGTTCCGTCGCGGCGTTTGATCGGGCGCTCGAATTTGATCCTGAAATGCGTGAGGCCTACTACGGGCTGGGCTTCACGTTGAAGCAACAAGGCGCTGCTGCACGCAGGCCTTCTCCAGCACCCGGGAGTCCCGGCGATGAGTTTTACAAACGCGCCCAGGAGGCGGTGGCGAACGGCGACCTGAATCTGGCTAAGGAACAACTCGTCGCGGCTGTTCGCGCCGATGAGAACCACGCCGAGGCCCAAAGCCTGCTTGGATACCTGTTAGGGCAGGAGGGAGATCTGACTTCAGCGCTGAAACATTTGGAACGCGCCGTTACTTTGCGCCCCGATTCTGCTGACGCTCACTACAGTTATGGCGCGGCGCTGTGGTACAGCGGTTCCAAGGACAAGGCTCTGTCAGAACTGGAAAACAGTGTTCGGCTCGACCCCGGGGCTGGTGCCAGCTACGCCCTGCTGGGGATGGCACTACGTGAAACAGGGGATCTAGCTGCGTCCCAGTTGAATCTCAAACGTGCCATCGCGCTCTCGCCGACCACAGCCGCAACGTTCATCGACCTGGGGATTGTTTTTCTCCGCCAGGGCGAACTCGATCGAGCCTTGGCTCAGTTTAAGGCGGGTCTCAAGGCTGCCTCGCAGCTACCAGCGCCTGATTGGGACGCCGCCATCAGCGGCCTTCGTGAAATGATCTCGAAAGATCCCAGTCGCCCGCAAGCGCACAACATGCTCGGTCTCCTGCTGGGTCGCAAAGGCGCAGATACCGGCGAGGTGCTCGGAGAGTTACGCGAAGCGGTTCGCCTCCGGCCGGACTACGCCGAGGCGCACAACAACATAGGGCTGGTGCTGGCGCAGAACGGCGACGACGAGAAAGCAATCGCTGAGTTTCGCGAGGCTGTCCGCATCCAGCCCGATTATGCTGATGCCCATGCGAACCTGGGTGCCGCACTCTTGTTCTCGGATGTCGAAGAAGCGATCAGGGAACTTGAGAAAGCGGTAGCGCTGGATCCCACCTTGGTGACGGCGCAGGTGAATCTGGGGGAAGCTTACGGCAGAAGTCCGAGCCACGGTCCCGCGAAGCAAGTCGAACAGTTGCACAAAGTTATCGCGCTCGCGCCAGATTTTGCACGCGCACACCTTGCGCTGGGCAAGTCTCTCTTGCAGGACGGAAAGGTCAGCGATGCCGTAAATGAGCTCCAAGAGGCCGCTCGCCTGGATCCAAGAAGCGGCGAAGCACACTACCAGCTCGGTCTCGCTCTGGCGCGAAGCGGCAAGCAAGAGGAAGCGACCGCAGAAGTCCAGAAAGGACGTGAGCTTTCCGCTGCGGATGAGCGCAATCAAAATGCAAATTTGGACATGTCCGAGGGTCGGTCGGCCCTTGAGAAGGGTGAGTTGCAGCAGGCGGAGGCGAAATTCAGGCATGCAATCAGGCTGGAATCGAATTCGCCCGGCGCACAGCATTATCTCGGGATAGTCCTGGAGGCGAAAGGTGATACGGAAGGTGCCGTCGCAGCTTATCAAAAAGCTGTCGAGCTGAATCCCGGGGATTTGACTTCCAAACAGAGTCTCAACCGGTTGAGTCCGCCCCCTCCTGCCACCGAACCGGCGTCACTCGCGAAGACAGGAGATGATGATCCCGCGAGAGTTTCACAGCTCGAAAGCTACTTTCGGGAGAGCCGATTCCAGGAAGTCGAACCGTTACTGGCTGGATACGTGAAAGAACGTCCCGGCTCTTCCTGGGGTTGGTACGCCCTTGGCTACAGTCAATTTGCTCAAAAGAAGATCGGAGAGTCCATTAAATCGCTCTCCGAGTCTCTTCGACTGAACGTGGAAAATGCCGATGCGCACAAAATTCTTGGACGCGACCTGATGATTGTGGGACGGTTCGACATGGCGCAAGCTGAATTCGAGCAGGGAATTCACTATGCACCGAAGTCGCCCGAGAACTACTACGATCTGGGCAAGGTATTCTCGCTGGAAGACAACTGGGAGGGAGCGCGCAAGCAATTCGAAGATGCAATTCGCCTTAACCCGTCTTATGTCGAGGCGATCGACGCGCTCGGCTTCGCCCAAGAGGCTTTAGGGGATGACGCTGGCGCGATAAAACGTTATGAAGAAGCAATCGCGCTGAATGAGCAGCGCCACGGTACATTCGTTTCGGCGCATGTCAATCTGAGCGCCTACTACAACCGGACCGGCGATTCGGCGAAAGCCCTGAACTGGGCGCAAAAGGCACTAGAGCTAGATCCCAAGTCTGATCCTGCCTGGTTTCAAAAAGCAAGAGCTGAGGAGCGCCAGGGCAACCTGCAGGCGGCGGTCGATTCGTTGAACCGGGCGATCGGGGTGAACCCGCGCTCTTCGTCCTACTATTACGTGCTGGCCGGGGTTTACCGCAGGCTCGGCAAATCCGAGGAAAGCAAGAAGGCCTTAGATTCGTTCACGCGCCTCGATCAAGAGAACAACGAACTGGAGAAAGTGCGTCGTAACCTCTCGCGGAGTAGGGGTGCCCCACATCCCGGAGGTGACCGTGAGTAGTGGTTCCAGCCTGTTTGGGTGGCTGCGTGAATCGTTGAAAACCGCGGGTTGCGTCGGGGCATTGATGTCTTTGGTACTGACGAGCCCTGCCCAAACAGCTCCCGACGTGCAGTTCAGAGACATCACCGAGCAGAGCAAGGTGAACTTCACGCAAGAGAATTCTGCTACATCAAACAAGTACTTGATTGAAACGATGGCGGGCGGAGTCGCGCTCTTCGATTACGACAATGACGGTCGTCTGGACATCTTTCTTACCAACGGTGCGCTGCTTGCCGACCCCATGCCGGACGGGGCGATGCCCGACAAATCGGACAAGAAATTCTGGAACCGGCTGTATCACCAGAATGCTGATGCCACCTTCACCGACGTTACGGAACGGGCCGGCCTGACTGGAATGCCGCAAGGCTACTACAGCATGGGAGTAGCAGTTGGAGACTACGACAACGACGGCTTTGAAGACCTCTATGTAACCGGCTACGGCGGCAATATCCTTTACCACAACAACGGAAATGGAACCTTCACCGATGTCACGGAAAAGGCCGGGGTCAGAGCGGGGGGGTGGAGCGCGAGCGCAGGGTTTTTCGATTACGACAACGACGGCAAGCTCGATCTGTTCGTGACGCGCTACGTCAATTGGACGTTTAAGACCAATCGCTATTGCGGGGAAAAGCGCCCTGGCTTTCGAGCGTACTGCCATCCTGACAACTACGACGGCGTGACCAACCTCTTGTACCACAACAATGGGGATGGCACTTTCACCGACGTTTCCGAGAAAGCCGGAATCGCTAACTCGCACGGCAAAGGACTGGGGGTATCCTTTGCCGACTACGACGGCGACGGCTTTACAGATATTTTTGTCGCCAACGACTCGGTTCAGTGCTTTCTTTATCACAACAACGGCAATGGCACTTTCACCGAAACCGGCTTGCTCGCCGGTGTCGGATATAACGAGGATGGCAAGACTTTTGCCGGAATGGGGATTGATTTCAGCGACTATGACAATGACGGCCGGCCCGACATCGTGGTCACCGATCTTTCCAACGAACGCTACATGCTGTTCCGCAATAATGGCGATGGCACCTTTCGGGATGTCACTAATCTTTCCGGCATCGGCAGCGCCACCCTGGCCTTTTCGGGCTGGAGCACGCACCTGTTCGACTACGATAACGACGGGTGGAAGGACCTGTTCGTGGCCCAGTCTCACGTGATGGACACGATCGAAAAGACTTCGCCGAACTTGCGATACCTCGAGCCGCCTCTGTTGTTGCGCAATGTGTCGGGCCACTTCTCCAGAGTCGTTGCGGGAGAGGTGTTTCAACGAGAATGGGCAGGCCGTGGAGCCGCGTTCGGCGACATCGATAATGATGGCGACATCGATATCGTCGTCAGCAATCTGGGGCAGAAGGCGTACGTGCTGCGGAACGAGGGCGGGAGTCGGAATAACTGGATCGGGATCGAGACCGTGGGCACGAAATCGAACCGCGACGGAATTGGGGCCCGAATCAGAGTTGTTTCCTCCTCTGGGATGACCCAGTACTTTACAGTGAACACGGCGGTCGGTTACCTTTCAGCCAGCGACAAGCGTGTGGTTGCTGGTCTCGGCCAAGACTCCAGCGCCAAACTGATCGAGATTCACTGGCCTTCGGGAGTCGTGCAGAAATTCGAGAACGTCAAAGCAAGACAGTATCTCAAGGCCGTCGAACTCGCCCAATGATTACCCGCCGGAAAATTGTTCTCACCATGGCAGGCGCGGCGGGCGCTGCGTTGGCAGGCATGTCCGGCGCCGTCTTTGGTCAGGGAATCTCTTCGCGCGGCGTCAAGCCACAACCTCGAGGCAAACCTTCTGGTCGCCCGTTTCTTGCGCGTTTCACCGATGTCGCCAAGCACGCAGGCCTTACCGAGCCAGTTATCTATGGTGGGTTGGACAGCAAGAGTTACATCGTCGAAGTCGTGGGGTGCGGCGCCGCGTTCATCGACTTTGACAATGACGGCTGGGTGGACTTGTTCGTGCTGAGTGGCACGAGATTGGAAGGCGATCCGCCAGGGGTGACGAATCATCTCTACAAAAACAACCGCGATGGCACCTTTACTGACGTCACAAAAAAAGCCGGGCTGGTGCGCACTGGTTGGGCATCTTCGGTGACGGTGGGCGATTACGACAATGACGGTTTCGATGATTTGTTCGTCACATACTACGGTCACAATGTCCTCTACCACAACAACGGTGACGGAACCTTTTCCGATGTGACGCGGAAGGCCGGACTCGACCAAACTTCGGTGCGCTACGGTTCGGGCTGCACGTGGTTAGATTATGATCGCGACGGCCGGCTGGATCTTTTCGTCGCCAATTATCTCAACACTACTCTCGACAAACTGCCCAAACCCGGCGAGAACCCCGATTGCACGTGGAAGGGAGTTGCGGTCAACTGCGGCCCGCGCGGTCTTCCGACCGGATCCGTTCAGCTCTTTCACAACAGTGGCGACGGCACCTTCACCGATGTAAGCAAGCAAAGCGGAGTCTCCGCGGCGTCGGGTTCTTATCCCATGACAACTGTCGCGGCAGATTACGACAACGATGGGTGGCCGGACATCTATGTCGCCTGCGATTCCACGCCGAGCTGGCTCTTTCACAACCAGCACGACGGCACCTTCCGCGAACAGGCGCTCGAGCGCGGAGTTGCGCTCAGCGAAGACGGGCTCGAACAGGCGGGCATGGGCGTTGGCATAGGGGACTACGACCTGGATGGAAATCTGGACATTTTCAAGACCAACTTCGCCGACGACACCAACGTCCTTTACCACAACGACGGCAAAGGCAACTTCGACGACGTCACGATTCGTTGCGGCCTGGGCGTCGAGACACGATATGTCGGGTGGGGAACAGGAATCGTTGATTTTGACAACGACGGTTTTCCCGACCTGTTTGTCGCGACAGGAAGTGTTTATCCCGAAGTCGAAAAGAAGGTGCCCTCTTATCCATTCCGGACTCCGCGCCTGGTATTTCGCAATCTAGGTGACGGAAGGTTCGAAGAGTTAATTGAAGAAGCGGGCATCGGCATCGCCGAGGTACACGCCAGCCGCGGGTGCGCCTTCGGAGACTTTGATAACGACGGCGATATGGACATTCTCATCATCAACCTGAACGAACCGCCGTCTCTACTGCGCAACGACCTTTCGAGTAAAGGTCACTGGCTCAAGGTGCTGCTCGTCGGAGTCAAGTCCAATCGAAGTGCAATCGGCGCTCGCGTGACGGCGCGCTACGGAAGCCACCTTCAGGCTCAGGAGGTGCTCGCCCAATCGAGTTTCTACTCGGTCAATGATCGGCGCTTGCACTTCGGCCTGGGAGCAGAGAGCGTGGCCCATCTTACTGTCCGCTGGACCAATGGCGACACCGAGACGGTTCCGAATGTTGCCGCCGATCAACTTGTGGTGATCCGTGAAGGTGCAGGAATCATTCACAAGCAGAAGTTCTGACGGGTTTCACGGTGGCTCCCATCGGCCACAACTTCGAGCTTCGAGTCTTCAGAATATTGTTTGGAATGGTAAACGCTTACCCGGCAGCGATTTCTCGCCGGAATTCGAGATACAAAATTGAACACCTGTGATGCCGGCGAGCGTAGGTCAGCGAATTGTTTTTTTGGAAGAGAGGCATCTGCAAAGATACCGAGGACTGGGTTCGTGTCGCGGCGACCGTTCTGACAAAAACGTTTTTCTGTGGATAATTTCCAATCGATCCTGCTCCTCGTCGGTACCCGTATAAGTATTCTATTTTCTATATGTTGACCCGTAAGCACTCTACCCTTTCGACTCCAGTTTCCTGCCAACTCAGGCGCGACCCGACTCCCGGACGGACCGGACCTGTCATCGTTTCCTAACCCTGTTCCCGAACGTGGACAATTTTGTTGCTAGTAGAAAAGAATTAGCTTGACTTCGCAATCTTTTGCGTAGTAAAAACTTGGCCCAGCGTTGAGAAAAGGTTTTCTGGCGGCTTCATCTACTAGGAAACAGTCTTCGGGCCGGAGGCGCAAGATGAAACGGTTGCTATCCGCGTTGATAGTCCTGTTGTTGGCCTTGGTTGCGTTTAGCGGTCAGAACCTATACGCCCAGTTCGCCGATCGGGCCGTGATTACAGGCGTTGTTACCGATGCCAGCGGCGCTGCAGTTCCCGACGCGCAGGTCACGATCACCGACGAAGGAACCGGCGTCAAAACCGTCGTCGGCACCAACAGCGCCGGCAACTACAGCACCCCTCCTCTCACTCTAGGCACCTACAGGGTTGAAGTCGAAAAGTCAGGTTTCAAGGTTTACAAGCGGACGGGAATTGCGCTCACCGGTGGCGAGACGGCGCGCGAAGACGTGAAACTCGACATCGGTGCGGTTTCGCAGACGATCAGCGTCGAAGCTTCTACAGAAACCATCAACACCGAGAACGCGACGGTCTCTCATACTGTTGGAGCCCAGTACTACGAGGATCTTCCCGCGGTGATGGGCGCTGATATCCGCCTGGCCGAGTCGCTGCTCACCCTTCAGCCCGGCTACGTTCCCGTGCAGCCCAATGGCGATGCCATCTTCCGCGGCAGCCAATTTCAATCTCGAATGAATGGCGGCCAGATTCTGGCCACCGAAAACTGGTTTGACGGCGCTGCCTTCGGCTACGCTGAAGGTCACCAGCAGACCCAGGAGAGTTCAATTCCGTATCCCTCTGTGCGGGAAATGACGGTGGTTCAGAATACCTTCTCGGCCGAATACGGGCATACCAGCGGTGGTTTCATCACCTATGCGACCAAGTCCGGGGCCAGTAAGTTTCACGGCAACATCTATGATTTTTACACCAATAACAAGCTGGATGCCTCCAACTGGTTCGTGGGTCCAGAGCTCAAATCGCAAGGCTTGAACAATACACTGCCGCTCGGCCAGAACAACTGGGGATTTGCCGTGGGCGGGCCGATTCCCAAGGTCAAGCGCACCTTCTGGTTCTTCAACCTGGATGGCATGGATTACCACAGCACGGTCAATACTGGGTTTGTGAACACCCTTCCGACAACGCTCGCAAGGCAGGGCAATTTCACCGAGTTTCTGGACACCACTAAGGTGGTTGGGACTGACGTGCTGGGCAGGCCCATGTTCAAGGGCGAAGTCTTTAACCCTGCGACTACCAGGCTGGTCGGCACTGTACCAGTTCGTGACGGCTACGGCTTTGATCCCACCACCGGTCGCGCGATTGCTGGCCAAGCAAATATCATTCCGGCCAATGATCCGCTACGGAGTTCCTTGGCAGCCGCTGTCATTCCTGATATTCCCGCGCTCGATCAAAACACATTGTCCCTAAACGGTTTCGGCGGAACTTCTGACGACAACAACAAGATTAACGTCAGAACTTGGCTGTTCCGTTTCGACCACAACTTCAACGACAAGTTCTCAATCAACAATACCTATTACGAGAACGTACGGCCCCGCATCGCTCACTGCGGCGGACCGGGCGGTTGCACTACCGTAAACAATGGCGAGACCGCCTCAGCCAAGAACGACACCTATATCGGGCAGGGGTTCTATCAGCGCATTACCAATCACTTCGAACACCTGCAGATGAACTGGATTATCAAGCCCAACCTGTTCAACCACACCACCTTGGCCTATGACCGATGGCAGATGCTTGGACATCAGTTAGCAGGAGGCGTGGGCTGGAACCAGAAGCTGGGACTTGGGCTCCCCAATGAACCGATCTTCAATAATGCCGGCTTTCCCGAACTCGACTTCAATGGCGCGGTCGGCTACACGCACTACGGGACGCCGTGGGCGAGCCAGGGTGCCGACATCAACAATCGCTACCAATTCCTCGATGACGTTTCCTGGGTTGTTGGCAAGCACACGATCAAGGCCGGATTCGAATTCCGCTATATGACTTACCCCCAGACCGGTTGGGCGGTCAACACAGGCGGACAGTTTGCGTTCAACGACGGCTCGACCGCCGGGTACTCGTCGGCCGGGACATTGTTGAACGGCGGACCTACCGGGAATGAGTTCGCGTCCTTCATCTTGGGCCAGGTGGACCACGCCAATTTCTCGGTGCCGTTTCGCTACACGCCAATCAATAAATACTTCTCCCCTTGGGTCAACGACGATATCAAGCTTACCCATAATTTGAACATAAGTTTGGGATTGCGCTTCGACTGGCAGTCCGGTCTCCATGAGGAGCATAACCGCTTCTCGACTTTCGACCCCACCGCTCAGAATCCCGTCGGCGTCCCCGGTGCGACTGTGTTTAATGCGTCGCAGGCGACCGGCCAGAGCACTTGGAGCGTCGGACCCCGCATTGGATTTGCCTATTCGCCCAATACCAAGACTGTCATTCGCGGGGGATACGGCATGTATTATGCCGGCGTCGCCGCCGATTCCTGGGATCCTTATCCGGTGGATGGTTATCAAACCAATCCAGTCGCGCCGAACACATCCAATGATCTGTTCCCAGCGTTTTATTTCAACGGGACCGGCGCTTGTCCGGCGACGCGCACCCAACTTGTTGGTGTCAACATTCCCTGCGGGTTAGCGGCAACAGGGGCAATCGTGCTTCCACCTCAACTAAGAGGCGATGTGGCGAATGGCGGAAACCCGGTCGGTGTTACTCCCAAGAACTACCTTCCGCCCCGATACCAAAACTGGTCGGTATCGTTCCAGCGGCAGCTCGGCCAGAACATGGCAATCGACGTTGCCTACGTTGGAAGCCACGGATCGCGGTTGTTTGATGGACGCAGTTCAGCGGGTGTGTATGACAACATGAATCCCGCAAGTGTTTTGCAGCAGTATGGCACCGATCTCACGAATGCCCAATTCACAACCGGGGGTCCGAACGTGATCGATGGGGTTAGGCGCCCGTACCCAACCTTCACAGGCGACTTGGCACAAGCACTGCGACCTTGGCCTCAGTACCAGACTATCAACTGGCGCTTCTTCTCCTTTGGCAGCAGTCACTACAACGCTCTCCAGGTTGCCTTCGACCGCCGCATGGCGGCGGGCCTGTTGCTCAAGGTCGCGTACACCTATTCCAGGCTGATCAACAACGGCGCGGAACAGGGTTTGGCGTCGGGAGGCCCTCCGGTGCAAAATCCGAGCAATATGAGTAACCTTGTTAGCCCCAGTTCGGACGACGTGCCGCATTCTCTGTCGCTGGGTTGGGTCTATAAGTTGCCCTTCGGTAAAGGCAAGCCTGTCTTGGGGAGCGCTTCAGGCTTTATCGACAAGTTCGTTGGTGGTTGGCAGTTTTCTGCTATCCAGAGTTATTCATCCGGAAGACCACTGGATATCACCATGCCGAACGATTTGTCTGGTTATCTCTTCAACACCGCCAGGTTCCCCGATAAGGTCGGAAGCGGCAGGAACACCAGCTTTAGCAATCCACGCACGCAAACGTACTTGAACGTGTCAGGATGGGCAGATCCGGGCTTCGCTTCCAACGGTGTTCCTAACTTCGGTAACGCGGTGAGGGAAGATGCCAGCGTGCGCGGTTTCAGGTATCTCAATGAGGACTTCTCGCTCATTAAAGACACCTACTTCGGTGAGGAAAAATACGTTCGTTTCCACGCCGATGCCGGCAACGTGTTCAACCGGGTTTACTATTGCTATGGCGCGACAGCGAGCGCAACTACCGTCTTTGGCACTCCGAGCTTCGGCACCATAAGCAGCCAGTGCAACATCCCGAGGCGAATGCAGTTAGCCTTGGAACTTATCTTCTAGCGTGCCCCCGGGACCTAATGGGTGATGGTCCGCGCCGCGGACCATCACCGGCAGTTCCTATGTTTCGAGGTTTTCGGGCGCCGCACGCGGAAGCCCTATCTATTCCCTAACTTATCCCGCCGGACTATGCCGTGCCCCTCTTGCAGCACGATGAGTTGATTGGCATCAACATTCTTGAATGATTCCACCAGCCCCAAGGGCCAGCGAACTTCCACCAGGTCCACTTGCTTGGCTTGCCCAAGTCCAAAGTGCAGCCTAAGGTCATTTTGCGAGATGTAACTTGATCCACTCATAACCTCGTTCATCTGAGAGTGCTTGCCAGTCACCACCCGCACGCGGGAGCCGATGGCGCTGCGATTGGACTTGGTGCCGACGCATTTGATCTTCAGCCAGTTATTCTTCGCGGAGCAATCATTGCGTAACAGGGAGGGAGGTTCGTTCATATTAATGATGACCACGTCCACATCACCATCATTGTCGAAGTCGCCGAACGCGGCTCCGCGGCTGCTGTGCGGTTGAGTAACCGCCAAACCGGTGCTGGAAGTGACGTCTGCGAAGCGTCCATTGCCCAGATTCTTGTACACGAGCTTTCGCTGCTTAAAGGCAAAGTGTAGTTTCTTAGTGTCGACCTCGGGGAAGACGTGGCCGTTGGACATAAAGATGTCCGCCCAGCCATCATTGTCAAAATCGAATAGGCCGACTCCCCATCCCAAGTACTGAGTATTTCCACCCAGACCTGCCCGGTAGACAGCGTCGTAAAAAGTGCCGTCGCCGTTGTTGTGGTAGAGATTTGCGGTTTGGTCGGAATAATTCGTCTTGACGATATCGAGCCAGCCGTCGCAGTCGTAGTCGCCGACGGCAATTCCCATACCACCCTGAGGCGTGCCATTCTCATTGACCGCGCAGCCGATCTCCCGGGCGACCTCCTCGAACATTCCATTTCCTTTGTTGTGATAGAAGCGGCTGGGTACGGAATCACAGGCGACGTAAATGTCCGGCCAGCCGTCGTTGTCAAAGTCCGCAGCGGAAACGCCTAGTCCGTAGGAGCCCACCGGAATCCATTGATCGGTAACAAATGTTGGGGCGGCCGGACCGCGGGGAACCGCAACGCCCGACTGCACGGAGACATCCTCGAAGGTTCCGTTGCCGCGATTGTGATACAGGATGTTCGTCCCTCCGCCCATACCTTGCGGTCCACAGCCAACCGACAAGCCAAAATAGTTGCAGTATTGGTTGCTGCCGGGTGGGGGAGTCGCGTGCTGGTCGAAGTTGACATAGTTGGCAACAAACAAGTCGAGATGGCCATCGCGATCGTAGTCCACAAAACAGCACCCAGTGTTCCATCGCGGCTGCGGCTCTTTTTGCGTCAGGCCTGCCTTTTCGGTGACATCGGTGAACGTGCCGTCGCCGTTATTATGGTAAAGGACGATTCCACCCCAGTAGGTAACGACCAGGTCGTCGTAACCGTCGTTGTCATAATCGCCGATGCAGCATCCCTGACCCCAACCCGACCGGGCCAGTCCTGCTTTTTCAGTGACGTCGGTAAAGGTGCCATCGCGATTGTTGCGGAACAAGAAATTGGTCGGTTGTCGTTGGGGAGAGATGCCTTCAAATCTCGTTCCGTTCACCATGAAAATATCGAGCCAACCGTCGTTGTCGTAGTCGAAAAGAGCCACGCCACAGCCCGTTTCCTCCAGAATGTACTGTTTGCGAGCGACATTGCCAAAAACATTGGCGGCTCCGGCAAGACCGGCCTGGGCGGCAATGTCCGTGAATGAAAACCCTGCCACCGGAACTACGACGGTTTCGGACTTCGTCCTTGCAGGCGAGGACGTCGACTTTTGAAGAGCCCGAATGCCGGGTAATCCTGACGGCAACCCAAACGCGGGAGCTATGATGCCCAAGCGGCCCAGATTGCGGAGAAAGTCACGTCGAGATTGTCGGTTTGGCCCCGCTGGTTTGAGTGAACCTTCAGGGTTGAAAAGGGAATCCGCCATTTTGGTGATTAGTCAGGCAACAGCAGACGCAGACGCACATCATTTTGCGCGTGCCGCTCCGTTTCAAGCTTACGGGATTCCGCTAACTCGCTCTCAGACTCCGCAGTCTTGCCGAAGTGACGAAGCAACATACTGAGCTGATAGTGCGCCTCTACCGAGCCAGGGTCGAGAGAGATCGCGCGTTCCAGGTCCTGCTCGGCTTCCTCATACTGGTGCTGCCTCAAGAGTATGCCTCCCAGCTTGACGTAAGACGGCGCGTGCTGCGGGTGGCTCCTAAGCAGGTCCCGAAATATCGGGACAGCCCGATCATCGTCGCCAATCGCATCGTACGTAAGACCTAAGTAGTATGAAGCCGCCACCTGGTCCGGTTGGGCCGCCAGGCTTTGTTTGAGCGACGATTCGGCCTCGGAGTACTTGCTCTGCAGGTAATACACGGCTCCGACCGCATAATTCAGAATCGGGTCATGCGGATGCTTTTGCTGAAGTTGTACGAAAAGCGATGCCGCCTTCGGAAGATTTTCTCGGGCAACGTTCGCCGAAGCCAAAACATAGACGTAAGAGTCTTGATCAGGTTTCAGTGCGACTGCCTTCTCGAGCGCGGGGACAGCATCGTCCAACAGATTTCGTTCCAGACACACCTTTCCGAACTCGAACAGAACTTCGGGGTTCTCAGGCTCCCGTTGTTTTGCGGCCACCAGGTACGACAACGCTTTCTCGCTGTTTTGTTGCCGTTCGGCAATCCGTGCGAGACTCTCGTAGCAGGCCGTGCAGTCGGGAGCCAAGGACAGCGCGAGTTCAGAGTTCTTCTCCGCCCGCTCGAGATCTCCCAGGGATAAGTAACTGTTTCCGAGCTTCAGAGCGAGAACAGCGGACGGATGGGCGGCGATCCGTGTTTCCTGGGCTTCGAGGACCGTTTTGGCCTCCGCCGCCATCCCAGACGCCAGCAGGAGGTCTCCGAAATCGAGCGACGCCTCGTCCGATGGTGCGGATAAGCGCTGCCAAGAGGCGATCAGGCCCTTTAGCTCTTCCTTTTTGCCCAGTGCTCCGAACGCGGTAGCCAGCACAAGAATACTTTCATCGGACTTGACGAGTTCGGACATGATGGGCCGCGCGATTTCCAGAGATTGCTGAAAATTACGCTGTGACGCTTCGAGTTTGACCAGGTCGAAGCGAGCGTTAAAATTACGGGGGTCGAGTCTTAGGACCTCCCGAAAACACTTCTCGGCTAACTCGGGCTTGCCGTGGAGCACATAGGCGTCGCCAAGGGTTGTACGAGCGCCTGCCAGGCTGGGATTCAGCGCCAAAGCCTGGTTCAGAAAATTCGCGCTCTCTTCATATTGGCCCTGTTGCAGTCGGATGGTCCCCAGCATCGACAACGCCAAGGCTCGCGTTGTGGGGTTTGGCAGAGCCAGACGCGCTTCAGCTTCCGCTTGAGCGATCTGTCCCTGGTTCAGAAGGCGAACGGCCGCTTCCATGTGGTTGATCTCTGGAAACGCCAGTTCTGGGAGTATCAGGAACGTGAGTACCAGGAATGCGAGGCAATCCCTGTGCCAAGTGGGTACGCAACGAGTCCAAGGAGCGCAGGGCCGAACGGACTTGGTGCGCTGGCCAAGACTACGCATGTCCGCAAATTTTAGCATGCGAATATATGCGCGGCAACGGCGCGGGCTGGGCGAAATGTGCGATCATGCAGGATTGTGAGCGGGCATTTCGCCGGTAAGGTTTCTTCGAAGCAGACTCTGCTACGCGTCAGGAATCGGGGGATCGCGGCTTGATGACCAAGGGAAGAGGAGGGCACTTCGGTACCCGCCGTGCCTTCCTCACACGCATCGGTGCCGGACTCTTCACCGCCGGTTTACCGCGCTTCTCCTGGCCTTCTTGGCTTGCACTCCTTCAAGGCAATACCGAGTTCCCCTTTGAGCTTGTTCCAGCTGAGGCGAGTGGGATCACTTGGGAGCACCGCAGCGGGCGCTCGTCAGAGATGTACCTTCCAGAGACAGGTGGAGCCGGGTGCGGGTTTATCGATTACGACAACGATGGCTGGATGGACATTTATCTGGTCAACAGCGGTAAGTGCGACTTCTTTGAGCCCAAGCTACCCCTCCGTAATGCGCTCTTCAGAAACAACCGCGATGGGACGTTCACAGATGTGACCGAGAAGGCCGGGGTTCCGGGCGGGGGATATGGAATGGGTGTGGCCGTGGGCGATTATAACGCTGATGGGCGACCTGACCTCCTCGTGACCCAATACAACGGAGTCATTCTCTACCGCAACAACGGTGACGGCACCTTCACGGATGTCACTCGGAAAGCGGGTCTGCCTACCACAGGCTGGGCAACGAGTGCGGTCTGGTTTGACTACGATAATGATGGAAAACTCGACTTGTTCATCTGCAGGTTTGTGGACTTCGATAAATCGAAGAACAAGTACTGCGGAAATCGCGAAGCTGGGGATCGTTATTACTGTATCCCTCGTGTTTACGAACCGATGCCAAGTTGGCTATTCCACAACAACGGCGATGGCACGTTCACCGATGTCAGCCAGGAGTCGGGGATCGGCAAATCGCTGGGCAAAGCCTGGGGAGTCGTTGCCTGCGACATTAATAATGATGGGTGGATGGATCTGTTCGTGGGCAATGACACCGTCGCGAATTTCCTGTTCCTCAACCGCGGCAACGGGAAATTTGAGGAGATCGGCCTGCAGGCAAACGTGGGTTATAGCGCCGAAGGTCAAGCTCGGTCCGGAATGGGCGTGGATGCCGGGGACTACGACCAGGACGGCTGGATTGACCTGTTCGTCACCAACGTAGACCGGGAGATGTATTCGCTCTATCGGAATAATCACGATTCCACCTTCGACGATATGGCCGGCCCGAACGGGATCAGCAGGGTCACCCGGCTGATGAGCGGGTGGGGGGTGAAGTTCTTCGACTACGACAATGACGGCAACTTTGACCTGTTCCTTGCCAACGGCCATCCCGACGACAAGATTGAAGCGCATTCCAATGAAATTAAATACTCCGAGCCCATGTTGCTCTTTCGCGGTACGGGAAAAGGATTCAAGGACATCTCGGCCGATAGCGGACCGGTCTTCTCAAAGCCCTACCCGGCTCGTGGCATGGCAGTTGGCGATTTCAACAATGATGGAGCCTTGGATGTCCTGGTGGCCGTAAATAACGGCGAGCCTCTGCTGCTCAAGAACAATGCGGGCCGCCGCAACCATTGGGTGGGGGTGAAGTTGGTGGCGAAGCGAGCCAATCCTGATGCCGTGGGAGTGCTGATAACATGGCAGGCTCAAGACCTGAAACGGTCAATCTTCAAGACAGGCGCGGGAAGTTATCTTGCCTCGCACGATCCGCGCCTGATCCTCGGCATTGGCGCGCACCTGAAGATCGACTGGGTCGAAGTTAAATGGCCGCAGCCCAGCGGGCTCGTAGAAAGATTCACCAGCCTGCCGGTTGACCAATATACGACCTTGGTGGAAGGGCACGGCGAAATCCAGCGTAAGCCGTGAACGGTTTCGATTAACCAGCCCATTGAATGACAGTATAGGATCGTGCAGGTACTTCGAATTTGGTGCGCCCGCCAGCGGTCGAAGGTTTGTCGAATTTCTGAGGAATGACCCGCTGGGGCGATTCAAAGCTGTTAAAGGCTTTCAGGTCACCGCCGGTCAGCGTCGTGGACGTCAACACTTGGCTCGGCGTCCTGTCTTGCCAATTGATCTCAATCGCGTGAGCCTTGTTCAGATCCCGATTCAAGATGAATAACGAGACCCTTCCGTCCTCGGGGTTCATGGTTCCGGCCGCATCCAGGAAGGGAACCTGGCCCAGCTGAGAAACTTCGTAAGTCGGGGACTCGACCAACAGGTTCAGCACGGCGCCGCGAGCGAATTGCAACGCGAGACCGTAGGGATAGAAAATTGTCTGACGGAGTGTGCCCTTTGCGTTGGTCATGATGGGAGCAATGACATTGACGAGCTGCGCCAGGCAGGCGATCTTAACCCGATCAGCATTTCGCATCAGTGTGTTCAAGATCCCGCCTACCAGCAGGGCATCTTCGAGGTTATAAACCTCTTCCAGTAAATGCGGGGCCTCGTGCTCGTGGCCATTGGCGAATTCGCCACCGCGGGCGCGGTACCATACGTTCCATTCATCGAACGATAGCCAGAGCTTCTTTGGCGATCGTTTGTGTCCCCGGACCAAGTCGCACACCGCGAGCGTTTCCGCAATCTGACTCTCCATACTCAGGTTCATGGCCAGGTACTTCGCGCTGTCGCCGCCGGTCGCTTGCTCGGTATTGCCGAGGTAGCGATGCAATGACAGCCCGTCGACGTGCTCGTAGCATTGTTCCAAAACCTCGCGGTCCCACTCGAGGTACGTAGGCATCCTGGGATGGCTCGATCCGCAAGCGATGAGCTTCAGGGATGGATCCACGTAGTGCATCTGGCGAGCTGCGTCCTGAGCTTTCATGCCGTACTCGGTTGCCGTCATATGTCCAATTTGCCATGGGCCGTCCATCTCGTTGCCCAGGCACCAGTGCTCCACCCTGTACGGTTGTTCAATGCCGTGGCTGCGCCGAAGGTCGCTCCACTTCGTGCCTTTCTCCACGTTGCAATACTCCACCAAGGCGGCAGCTCTTTCGGGTGTGCCTGTTCCGAGATTGAGCCCCATCAGAGGCTTGGCTCTCACCAGCTTGCACCACGCCATGAATTCGTTGGTGCCGAACTGGTTGGTATCAATTGTGTTCCAGGCCTTGTCTAGTATGCGCGGACGGTCCTGCTTCGGACCGACACCGTCGAGCCAGTTGTAGCCGGACACAAAGTTGCCGCCCGGATAGCGAATGATCGGAACTCCCAGTTGGCGAACCTCGTCGATCACGTCCGTGCGCAATCCGTTGGCGTCCGACAAGCTGGAACCGGGATCGTAGATGCCTTCATAGATGGCACGGCCCAGATGCTCCAGGAATGAGCCAAACAGGTTTGGGTCGAGAGGCGAGATCACGCGGCGGGAGTCCAGATAAATGCGCGTGACATCGCCGGAATTCGCCGTCGAAGTTTGAGCATACCAGAAACGGCCGAGGAGAAGGTTCGTTGAGCAAGCCACCCCCGCGCCGGCGAGTTGTTGCAAGAAGTGTCGTCTTGTGTCAGAAAACATGTTGGCATCCTCCTGTACGCTCGTTACGGGGAAGGGAAGGCCAATGCAGGATCCGCATCCCGATCCTTGTCCCGGCCAAAGGTCAGACTGGCAAACGTTTGCTTCAGATGTTTCCTGTGAATTGGCCGACAGACCCGCATGGCATTATCTACAGATCGCGTGATTTTGTAAACGATTACAGGTATAGTGGCCCTGCTACCCGGTTACGAGGGTCTCTCCGACATGGCGCCAAGAAACGCGCATCTGTGTCTATGGCTGTTGCTCGCGGGGCTCGCTGTCAGCCCTGTTTTCGCGCAGAATAAGGCTGCCGCCACGGCCGAGACCACCATTCAGATTGACGCCTCAAAGATCGCCAGCTACAAGATTCCCCGCTCCATTTTCGGATCGTTCCTCGAGCCAATCGGCAACTCCACCTACAACGGACTGTGGGCAGAGATTCTCGAGAATCCCAGTTTCGAGGACGGTCTTTGGGATGCGAAAAAAGTCGCGGCTATGCTGACCGAAGAACCGTCGCTGGCGCGTTCCTCCGAGCTGTCTCTACCACTCCCCTGGGAGCCCCTCGACTATGCGCAGGGGGCAAGGTACGCACCGCAGTGGGGTGACGCGGCCAATTCCTATCGCTCTCTGCTGCTGATGGGACTTCCCGGCAAACAGGTCGGAGTCCGGCAGAGAGTTTATTTGCCAGTTCACCGGACTTTGCACTATACCGGCAGCGTCTATCTCAAACACATCAGCGGACCTGAGGAAGTCGAAGTCTCTCTTCGTGAACGCAATCGCGCGGACCAGGTCATGGCCGCTCAGAAAATATCCTTGCAGGGCGCGGGCTGGCGAAAATACGAATTCACTTTCGACCTCGCTCCCCACCGCTTGCATCCGTTGCAGGCGGCGGACTTCGTCATTGCCGCAAGCAACGAGTCGCGGGTTCTCGTGGACCTGGCGTCTCTCGTGCCCGGAGACGCGATCGACGGCATGGACCCGGACATGATCGCGATGGCTCGCGCTCTTCGCAGCCCCATCGTGCGCTTTGGGGGAAACTTCACCTCCGCCTATCATTGGCGCGACGGAATTGGTCCTCGCGACCAGCGCATTAGCATGCTGAATATCGCGTGGGGCATTCCGGAATATAACCAGTTCGGTACCGACGAGTTCCTCAGGTTCTGCGAGTTGATTGGTGCGGAGCCACAGATTGCGCTCAATCTCGGCACTGGAACTCCGGCCGAGGCCGCCGATTGGGTTCAATACGTCGATGAACACTGGGCCAACAAATCCGGCGGCTTACTCTGGGAACTGGGCAACGAACTGTGGGGGGACTTTCAGGTGGGATACCCCACTCTCGAGAAAGTTGCTGAAAGAACAAAGTCCTTCAGTGACGCCGTCAGAAAAGTCGATCCGAAGGCGCGACTCATTGCAACGGGTGCCGATCCCGATCATTTTGCGGAGTGGAATGCGGCTCAGTTGACCAATGCTCCACAAGCCTTCAACTATCTTTCTACACACTTCGTGGTGACGACCCATTCCGTCGCGACACGCAATGCTTCGCCTGACTTCATCGCGCAGTCTACCTTCGCCTTGCCGGTCGCACTCGAGGGCAGGCTGCGTGACATGCACAGGCAATTCCAGGATTCTGCCGCAGGTCGTCAGATCCTGACCGCTTTTACGGAGTGGTTATTCTGGGCCGAGAATGACACCTTTCCTCGCTATGACAACATGGCGGGCGCAATTGGGACGGCTGGTTTTCTGAACATGCTGTTGCGCAATGCCGACATTGTGCCGATCGCCGATATGACCGGCATCATCGAGTTTGGCGGAATCTGGAAAAAACGTGGACGGGTCTACGGAGTGCCTGCCTACTGGGCTTTCCGAACTTACTCCAACGCCGAAGCGACCCGTCCCGTCCAAATCGTTACCAATGGCGAGACCTATAACGTGGAGAACGGATCGACCAGACTTCCGAATATTAAGAACGTTCCCTATCTCGATGTTGTTGCCGCTCTCAACGACGCGGGCAACAAGTTGACGCTGTTTTCGGTGAACCGCGACCTGACCCGCGACATATCGACTCGCATCTCGATTCACGGGTTTCGCCCGAAAGCAGCCATCGCGCATTCTCTTTACGCCGGCAGCATCTATGAGAAGAACGACGAGATGGAACCCGAGCACATCCATCCCGAAGACAGCACGCTGGACGTTCGCCTCCCCGAGTTTACCCACACCTTCCGGCACGAGAGCGTCACGGTGATCGAACTGTCCAGGGAATAGATGGTGGATGATTCGGTCTTCGGACGAGGAATTAGGTTCTTTGGATCAGAGCCCATTCGCCCAATGGTAGTACATATCGTTCCACCTAAGCTCTTTTACAAATTCTGAAATCTTTGTGTCGCGGTCGATCCGTAAAGATTCCATACCCGTCATCTCGGCAAAATTCTCCAGGTGTTCGGAGGTTAAGGCACGGCTGAGAGCGGTATGGTGTGCACCGCCCGCGTGGATCCAGGCCGTTGCTGCCACTTTGAGATTAGGCTCCGGTACCCAAACCGCCCTGGCTACGGGCAGTTTGGGGAGAGGATGCTCCGGCTCCACCAAGTTCACTTGATTCACGATGAGACGGAAGCGGTTCCCCATATCGATCACAGAAGCATTCACCGCCCTTCCGGTAGAGGCCGTGAACACTAAGCGGACGGGATCCTCTTTGCCGCCAATAGAAAGGGAATGAATTTCGGCGGACGGAGTGCCGGATGCAATCGACGGGCATACCTCCAACATGTGCGCACCCAACACCTGACCGCCATTTCTCAGGTGGTAGGTGTAGTCCTCCATGAATGAAACTCCGCCCTTGAGGCCATGGCTCATGACTTTCATGGCCCGCACCAGTGCCGCTGTTTTCCAGTCGCCTTCCGCCCCAAATCCGTATCCATCCGCCATCAGCCGCTGCACCGCGATTCCGGGAAGCTGTGCCAGCCCGTGCAGGTCCTCAAATGTGTCGGTGAAGGCGCGCGCGCCGGTCTCCTCGAGAAAATTCTGGAGCCCGAGCTCAATTCGGGCGGCCTCGCGCAAGGATTGACGCTTGCGTCCACCTTTGCGCAGTGGCTCCGCGACCGCATAGGCTTCATCGTAGTCGGCCGTGAGCTTATCGACTTCTGCGTCTGTTACCTGTTGAACGCGCTGCACCAAATCGCTGACGCCATAGCCATTCACTGCGTAGCCCAGCTTGATCTCCGCGTTGACCTTGTTTCCTTCGGTCACCGCGACATTTCGCATGTTGTCGCCGAAGCGGGCGACCTTCAGTTGCTGAGCATCATGGCGGGCGCAGGCGGCACGGATCCACGCGCCTATCTGCGCGTGAACCTCCGTATCCTGCCAGTGGCCGACAACGATCTTCCGCTCGAGCCGCATGCGGGCTCCAATGAATCCAAACTCGCGGTCGCCGTGGGCCGACTGGTTCAGATTCATGAAGTCCATATCGATGGTTGACCAGGGGAGTTCCTGATTGAATTGCGTGTGCAAGTGCATCAATGGCTTGGTGAGCGATCCCAGGCCAGCGATCCACATGCGAGCGGGCGAAAAGGTATGCATCCAGGTGATCAGCCCCACGCAGTTCTTTGAACTGCTGGCGTCCTGGCACAAATGGTGAATCGACTCGCTGCTCGTCATTAGCGGTTTCGCCACAATCTTCACGGGCATCTCTGGCGATGCCGCCAATGCACGCGCAATGGTGGTGGCGTGCTGCTCCACCATCTTCAGTGTTTCCGGCCCGTAGAGGTGCTGGCTTCCGGTGACGAACCAAGCTTCCAGTTGGGATAGATCGATCATTAGGTCCCCCGTACGGGGCAGAGATGAGTAAACGTTTGCTAGGATTATACTCTGGGAATCCATCCGCTGCACGCCGAAAGGCTGTTCTGTCTATGAACTTCCCCTTACCGCTTCGTTGCTTGTTGCTGGCCGGACTCTCGTGCAGCGCCTTTCAGGCTCAGCAGCCACCTCGGGCGCGGGCCATAGAAACGCACGGGGACACTCAATATGTGCACGATCCCGCCATCATTCGAGAGGGCGCGACCTGGTACCTGTTCAACACCGGCAACGGTCCTGAACGGAACGGCGAGATACCCATCCGTTGCTCCCAAGACCTGCATCAATGGCTGAAATGTGGCTACGTCCTTCCTGAAATTCCGCACTGGATCAAGAAAGAGAGCCCAGAGACCAAGGAACTCTGGGCGCCGGACATCTCCTGCTTCAACGGCGAGTACCACCTCTACTACGCCTTTTCAGCTTTCGGGAAGAATACTTCTGGGATCGCGCTGCTCACCAATAAGACTCTGAACCCGAAGAGTCCGAACTTTCGCTGGGTCGACCGGGGCTTGGTTCTCCGTTCCCGCGTTGAGGATGACTTCAACGCCATCGACCCAAACCTGATTTTGGACGAAAAGGGCCAGGCTTGGCTTGCTTTTGGCAGCTTCTGGGACGGGATCAAGATGCGGCGGATTGACGCCCAAACCGGTCTGTTGTCTTCTGCAGACACAAAGTTGTACTCTCTCGCCCGCCGCAAGCGTCCTCAGAATCCTCCGCCGAATCCGGCCGGTCTGCCCGGCAATTGGCAAGCGATAGAAGCGCCGTTCGTTGTCCACCACCGCGATTATTACTACCTCTTCGTTTCCTTTGATCTGTGCTGCCGCGGGACCAAGAGCACCTACAAAACCATGGTCGGCCGCTCGCGCAGCGTTACCGGACCCTACGCCGATGCCGATGGCACGCCGATGCTCGATGGAGGTGGCACAACTTTATTGCAGGGCAACCACCGCTGGCTTGGCCCCGGCGGCGAGTCTGTACTCCAGCAAGAAGACGGAGACATCATGGTCTTCCACGCCTATGACGGCACCACCGGTCAGGCATACCTCCAGATTTCCACGATCGCCTGGGTGGACGGCTGGCCCAAAGTCGCGCTCGAGAATCAGAACGCCGCAGGCAAATAGCATGAACGATCTCCGAGCGTCGCTCACGCTAAGACAGTGTCAAGGCTAGCTTCGTGACCGACGCCGGGGGAAATGTGTAGTTGAGCTTTCCTTCCTTGATGTCCAAAGTCTTCGTTTGCGGGGTGACGACATCCCGATGGTCGAACGTATTATGCGCGTGGATGTCGGAGTGGCTGAGCCACGTTGCCGAACCCGACTTCAGCGCCGCAACCCGCACTCCAATCTCGGTCTCCCGCTCTTGGCTCACATGCGGGTTAACAACCGTCAAGGTCAGAGCTTTGTCGCGGAGCGAGGCCGATCCCTTGAGTCCCCAGAACGAAGCCGGCTTCCCATCGCGATCGTAGTCAATGGTTGGGGCAGAGAAGATCGTGCGCAGTGCTTGTCCTCCTTGATGCGATGCGTACAACGCGAAGACGTGTGCCACTGGCGTGACGACGAACCGATCCTCATGCGCCAGATAGAGGCTGTTCAAACAGTTGATCAACTGCGCGCACGCCGCCATGGCGACCTTTTCAGGATGGCGATTGAACGTATCCAGCGTCATTCCGCTGAAAACCGCGTCTCGCAAAGTAGGCATCTGCTCCAGTTGATCACCGGGAGTCATTTCGCTGCCGGGGCGATACCACGGTCCCCATTCGTCGACGATCAACTTGACGTGGTGTTGCGGGTCCTCCTCTCCCATGATCTGCCAGTGGCCAGTGATGAGCCCTTCCATGCGGTCCCCTTCGCGCATTAGTTCGTACCAATCCACCGCATCGAACTGAACTGCATCCCCTTTACCTTGATTCCAGTCTTGCGTCTTGCCGCGGCTGAGGTTCCAGGCATAGTGGTGAAGCGCCCATCCATAGACGGAGCGCAGCGAGCCTCTTCCTTTGCGAGCCATCTCCTCAAAGAACCCGCGGGTCCACGCCCAGTTATCGACATTTGGCCCCGACGCGATGAACGACAACTCCGTTCCGAATCGCGGCACCCAGGTGGTGAATCGTCTGAATTCGACGGCGTACTCTTGCGCCGTGAAGTCGCCTCCACAACCCCACGATTCATTGCCTACGCCCCAGAAGCGAATGTTGAAAGGTTCTTTGAATCCCGCCGACGCCCGCAGGTCCGCGAGCGTTGTACCGCCCGCAGGGGAGTTGCAGTATTCCACCCAGCGATAAAATTCCTCGGCCGGAAGGCTCCGCAAGTTGGCGGCTAGATAGGGCTCACCGCCGATCAGTTTGCAAAAACGCGCAAACTCGTTTGTGCCAAATTCATTGGGATCGTAGCGGTGGCTCCGGGGAGCCGCGCTCGCCTCACCCTCGGCCCAGAAGTTGGTCCGCCTGGGCCGCTGGTCCGCGGGGCCGACGCCGTCGCGCCAGTCATAACTATCAGCAAAGCAGCCGCCGGGAAACCGCACCACTGGGGGCTTGATCTTGCGCATCTCATCGACCAGTTCCTTGCGAATCCCATCGACGTTCGGCACCTTGGAGTTCGGGCCCACCCAGATTCCGTCGTACACCACGCCACTGAGATTCTCGACGAAGTGGCCGTAGATGTTCGGGGAGATCGTTCCAAGCGGCTCGTTCAGCAGAACTTCAATGCGGGCATCGGGCGTACTGGACTGGGCCCAGGCAAAGGGAAGGGAAGTCCTGGCGGCGAAAACTGCGCCCGCGCCAGCTAGACTTGTGCGAAGGAATTGTCGGCGTGCAAGCATGGCAAGAGTCTCGATTCCGGCAAGATTGCCGAGGAAGATGGTAAACGTTTGCTGCAAGGGATGCTATCATTTTCTGAGACAGGGTAAACGATTGCCCGATTTGGTATCATCGTTTGCCCGCAGTCGGCATTGCAGCGTTACCCCACCCATGGACATCCGGGAAATCGCCAAGCGTGCACGAGTTTCCACCGCGACTGTGTCGCGCACCATCAATCGGATTCCAACGGTCAACCCGCAGCTCGCCAAGCGGGTCTGGAGCGTCATCGATGAACTCGGCTACTATCCCAACACCCAGGCGCGCGCGCTGGTTTCCGGCCGCAGCCGGATTTTCGGGCTGATCATTTCCGAAATCACCAATCCCTTC
>DATKFH010000130.1:0-19784 GCA_035511455.1 Candidatus Sulfotelmatobacter sp.
GGATTCTCGGACTGGCCATTGATTCGGCCCTCGCAGGTCTGGGAACGGCTGCGGTCACGGCCGTCGTGTACCTGGTGGTCCATCGCCGCCCGGGACACATGCTTCCCAAGCACGTTTCCGGTCACTAAAACGCTCGGGAAAGAATCGAGAAAGAATTGACCGGTCGTTAGTTCCTCTCGCGGCGAAAATTCCTTCCCCAATCGTCGAGCGCTGCACTTGTGCGTCCCTCTCATGCGCCGGCAAATTTCCGAGCGCGATGTGCTAAAATGCTGGTGAGGGGGAATTCGCGCGATGAAATTTGGCGTGGTGGTGTTCCCGGGCTCGAACTGCGATCACGATGCCTGCTACGCGCTGGGCGAAGTTCTCCACCAACCGGTTGAATTTCTGTGGCATCAATCCGAAGACGTAAATGGTTTTGACGCGATCCTCTTGCCGGGAGGATTTTCCTATGGCGATTACCTGCGCACCGGGGCGATCGCGCGGTTTTCGCCGGTGATGCGCGCGGTGGAAAAATTCGCGCGCGGCGGCGGATTCGTTCTCGGCATCTGCAATGGATTTCAGATTCTTTGCGAAGCCGGATTGCTGCCCGGCGTGCTGCAGCGCAACGCCGGAATGAAATTCGTGTGCAAGCAGGTCCACATTCGCGTGGAAAATGCGGACACGCCTTTCACCTCGGCGGCCAAACCGGGACAGGTGCTGGAAATGCCGATCGCGCACGGCGATGGAAATTATTTCTGCGATCCGGCCACGCTGACAGATCTGGAACGCAATCATCAGGTGGTGTTCCGCTACACCACGCCCGATGGGCGCGAGGAGGCTTCGGCCAACCCGAATGGATCTCTCGCGAATATCGCCGGGATCTGCAATCGCGATCGCAATGTTGTGGGCCTCATGCCGCATCCGGAACGCGCCGTGGAACAGGCGCTGGGCTCGGCCGACGGGCTGGTGGTTTTTCAATCGCTGATTGAATCTTTGACACGGCGCGCCGCGGTTTCGGCATAGCGTGGCGCGGGCTTCAGCCTGTGGAATTTAGTTGGAGCGGCAGCAGCCGTGCGCCGGCGAAATTCCACAGGTTGAAGCCTGCGGCGCGGAACGCTATCTTCCGCGGCGGCCGCAAACCGCAACCTCAATGTTAGAAACCGAAATCCAGGTCACTGCGCAACTCGCGGCTGAGCACGGTCTCACCTCCGAGGAATACGCGCGCATCCAGAAAATTCTGGGGCGCAATCCCAATTTCACGGAACTGGGCATCTTCAGCGTGATGTGGAGCGAGCACTGCTCCTACAAGTCCTCGCGCGTGCATCTGAAGCGTCTGCCGACGCGCAGCAAGCGCGTTCTGCAGGGGCCGGGCGAAAACGCGGGGATCATCGACATCGGCGATGGCTGGGCCTGCGCGTTCAAGATCGAGTCGCATAATCACCCGTCCTTCATTGAGCCCTTTCAGGGAGCGACCACCGGCGTGGGTGGGATTCTGCGCGACATCTTCACCATGGGCGCAAGGCCGGTCGCGGTGATGGATTCGCTCCGCTTCGGCCCCATCACAAGTCAGGCAAGTGTGGAGCGGGCACTCTTGCCCGCTACCGGCGGCGGCGCACAAGAAGCGGGCAAGGGTGCCCGCTCCACACAACCTGCTCTCACACGAGCCGAGATCCACCGGAATCACTCCATCCTCGATGGTGTCGTCAGCGGCGTCGCCTCCTACGGCAACTGCTTCGGGGTGCCAAACCTCGGCGGTGAGACGAAATTCGAGCCTTGCTATTCCGGCAACCCGCTCGTCAACGCGTTTGCGCTGGGTCTGGTCCGCAAAGATCAAATCTTCTACGCGCGCGCCGCCGGCCAGGGCAACCCGGTGATTTATGTGGGCGCCAAGACAGGCCGCGATGGCATCCACGGCGCCACCATGGCCAGCGAAGAATTCAGCGAAGCGTCGGAAGCCAAGCGGCCCAATGTCCAAGTCGGCGACCCCTTCCTTGAAAAACTTCTGCTCGAAGCTTGTCTCGAGGCCATGCAAACCGGCGCGATTGTCGGCATACAGGACATGGGCGCGGCTGGCCTGACATGCTCCACCTGTGAGATGGGCGGGCGTGGCGGAGTCGGTATCGAAATCGAGCTCGATCGCGTGCCGCAGCGCGAGACGGGCATGACTCCTTACGAGATCATGCTCAGCGAGTCGCAGGAGCGCATGCTGCTCGTGGCACAAAAAGGCCGCGAACAAGAGGTGTTTCGCGTATTCGAGAAGTGGGGACTGGATGCGGTCGAAGTCGGGCAGGTTACCGCCAACAACAAGCTGCGCGTTCTCGAGCACGGCAAGGTCGTGGCCGAGATCCCGAATCAAGCGCTCACCGACGATGCGCCCGTCTACAAGCGTCCGCTCGCTCGATGGGAACCTTCAGTGTCGCGCGAAATGCCGGAGCAAGTCGGACTCGGCGAAATCAACGACTTCGCCCGGCATCTGACGCGTGTGCTCGCCAGCCCCAATATTTGCAGCAAGCGCTGGGTCTGGCAGCAATACGACCACATGGTGCAGACCAACACGGTCGACGCGCCGGGGGCGGGCGATGCCGGAGTGATCCGCATCAAAGGCTCGCAGCGTGGGCTCGCGATGGCGCTCGACGGCAACGGCCGCTGGTGCTATCTCGATCCGCGTCTCGGTGCGATGCACGCTGTCGCTGAGGCGGCGCGCAAGGTAGCGTGCTCGGGCGCAACCCCGGTCGGTGCCACCAACTGCCTCAACTTCGGCAATCCCGAGAAGCCGCACATCATGTGGCAGTTCTCGCAAAGCATCGATGGCATCACCAAGGCTTGCGAGGAACTGGAAATCCCCATCACCGGCGGCAATGTCAGCTTCTACAACGAGACCCTAGGCGAGGGCATTTATCCCACGCCGGTGTTGGGCGTCGTGGGCATTCTCGACGACGTCCACAAGACCGCCAAAATGCATTTCACCGCGACCGGACGCACGATCGTGATATTGCGCGCCGGCGAGCCAGGAGATATCACCGACGCCCAGAGTGAGTTCGGTTCTTCCGAGTACGCCAAAGAAATTCTGGGAACGCTATGGGGATATCCGCCTGAACTTGATCTGGAGAACGAAGCGGCGTTGCAGAAAGCGGTCATCGAACTGATACAGCAGGAATTGGTGGATTCCGCCCACGATTGCTCCGATGGCGGCTTGGCGGTAGCGCTGGCCGAAAAGGCGTTTCCGAAGGGGGTGGGAGCAAGGGTGAATGTGGCATCCGGCGGGCTGCCCGCGGAGTTTGCGCTGTTTGGAGAAGATGCCAGCCGGATTGTGGTCTCCTGCGACCCGGCTCAGCTGTCGCGAATCAAAGAAGTAACGGGGAAGCGTGGGGTCGCGATGGATGTGATCGGAGAGACGATTCCGGACCGACTGGAAGTCTCTCTTGATGGCAAGCGGGTAATTTCAGCGGTGATTTCCGAGCTGAGCGAGGTGTACGAATCGGCCCTGGAGTCGGCGCTGCGGACCGATCCGGAGCTGGTCGAGGCAGATTGAGACAAGACAGACAGAAGCCGCCGAGCTCTGCTCGGCCTAACCGGGTCAAAGACCCGGTCCCACACGAGCAGTTATAGGCAAAGGGCTAAATGCATTGTTCCGACAAATTTCGTGACGAGTGCGGCGTGGTGGCGATCTTTGCCCACCCGGAGGCTGAGAAACTTGCTTACCTGGGGCTGCACGCTCTGCAGCATCGGGGCCAGGAGTCGGCCGGGATGGTCAGTTCCGACGGCTTGACCCTGCGTCAGCACAAGGCGATGGGCCTGGTCGCCGACATCTTTACCGAAGAGGTGCTCTCGCCGCTGCGCGGCTCGCTCGCGATCGGACACACGCGTTACTCGACGGCAGGCGACTCCGCGCTGCTGAACGCCCAGCCGATTCTGGTGCAATCGAACAAAGGCGCCATCGCCCTGGCGCACAACGGCAATCTGGTCAATGCGCATCTGGTCCGTTCGCGGCTTGAGGCCCAGGGATCGATCTTTCAGACCAACAGTGATACCGAGGTCATCGTTCACCTGATCGCGCTCTCCCGTGAGCACACCCTGCCCGAAGCTATGGCCGACGCTCTGCGGCGCGTGGAAGGAGCGTTTTCCCTGGTGATGATGAGCGCCGACCGCGTCTTCGCCGCCCGCGACCCGCGCGGCTTCCGGCCGCTGGCCATGGGCCGCATCCCGGCCACAGACGGTCACGCCCGGGACACGATTGTTTTCGCCTCGGAAACCTGCGCATTCGACCTGATAGGCGCCGAATACGTACGCGACGTCAAGCCGGGAGAACTGATCGTGGTTGGGCCCGAGGAAATCACCTCACGGTTCTATTCCACCAGCGCCCCCGCTTCCAGTTGCATCTTCGAGCACGTCTATTTCTCGCGCCCCGACAGTGTAGTATTCGGCCGCGCCGTACAGACGAGCCGCGAAAATCTCGGGCGCCAACTGGCCAAGGAATCGCCCGTGGAAGCCGACCTGGTCGTGCCCGTGCCCGATTCCGGCGTGACCGCTGCCGTGGGATACGCGGCCGAAAGCGGCATTCCCTTCCGCTTCGCGCTGATTCGCAACCACTACGTTGGCCGCACTTTCATCGAGCCCAGCCAGAGTGTGCGCGACTTCGGGGTCAAGTTGAAGCTGAATCCGGTGCGCTCGCTGCTGAAGGGCAAACGCATCGTTCTGATTGACGATTCCATCGTACGGGGCACTACCAGCCGCAAGATTGTGCGCATGATTCGTAACGCCGGCGCCACGGAGGTGCATATGCGCATCTCCTGCCCGCCCACGATTTCTCCCTGCTACTACGGCGTGGACACGCCCTCCAAAAGGCAACTCATCGCCGCGAACAAGTCGGTGAACGAGATTCGCGACTACATCGGCGCCGACTCTCTTGCCTACCTATCACTCGACGGCTTGAAGCAGGCCTGCGGCGAAGGAGATCAGACGTCCTACTGCTCAGCCTGCTACACCGGCAATTACCCCACCGACATCATCGATGTCGAGGAAATTCTGCCGGCCGCCGTGCGGCGCTGAGGCTGGCTCGCGAATCCCTCTCGCCAGCACATCGAATCCGGAAACAAAAAGAATCGGGGCAGCCCGCGCGAGGCCGCCCCGAGATTTTTCGCACCGCAACGGGCTAGGGCAGCTTGTAAGCCACCGCGTCCGGGTTGCCGCGAATGCCCTCCTGCGATTGGAAAGCTCCGATGAACCCGGAGTTCCCGTTCAGGAAGTCGCTGGTCATCTGGTCATAGTCCCCCATGTAAATGGGGTTGATGAATACGTCAGTGCTGTGCAAACCAGAGAAGGGGGCCATCCCCACATCAGCATCGGTGAAGTTGAACCCGTTGGTCGATTCGCCACAGTGCCGCCGGACCTCAAAATTCTCCGGGTCCGTCCGCCGGTCATACCAGCAGATCCCCACGTAGCCACGGTTGTCGACCGCAACTCCGGATTGGTAGTGGTCGTGACCACTGGCCAGCCGGGCCTGGAAGTCGCTGTTCACCTTGACCGGGTTGCTCCAGGTCTTTCCATCGGCGGAAGAACGAAGGAGAATGTCGTCGTAGGCATACGCGCCCTGAGTGGCCGCCGGATCGGGAACGATCTTGTCGCGGCCATCCGCCCAGGTAACGTAAAGAGTCCCATCCGTCTTGGTCCCGGAATGGTCGATTGCCATCGCCATATCCAGGAAGTCGCGGAATTCGCCTTGCAGGTAATAGGAATCGCCACCGGGCTGAACCGAGGGCTCAACCGTAGTAGCCGCCGAAAGCGTGCCGCCCGAGTAACTTTCGATCTGGATCACGCGCGGTCCAAACGGGAAGTTGCTACCCAGGTTCACCCATGAGATGTACATCGTACCCTTCGAACTAACCGCCATTTGCGATCCCTGGACCCCAGCGTTGCCGCAGACTTCGATGGCCACCGTGGGTGTCGTCGACCAGGTGACACCGCCGTCCTGGGACTCTACAAACTCGATCGCGGTCCGAAAGGTGGCCCCGCACGCTGCGCTGGAGTAGGTAAAGTCGAAGTCGGTGTACGACACGTAGATGTTCTTGTGGTTGGAAGGATCGACGGTCGACCACGGTTTATCGAGCAGATGATAGAAATTGCTTTTGGCAATCGCGGCGACTGGGTCACCCCAGCTTTTGCCGCCGTCGGTTGATGTGTTGAGCGCGATTGCCGCCCAGGGGTTGCCGCTGGCATCGGTGTAGTCGAAAATCTGGGAATAGAAAAACGTGCTGGCGTCGGCACAGTTGATCACCGGGTCGCCACCCAGAAAGTTGCCGAGCCCCGGTCCAGGGTTCACCGGGCCAATATCGGTGAACGACGCTCCCCCGTTGGCGGAGTACGCCGAACCGCTAAACGACTGGCCGCCCGTCCCGGTGAAGTAGAACGGAGTTTCAAAGACGCTGCCAGAATCGTTAAACCCAACCACTACCGTATTGCCACAGCGCGCCGTGGAGGTCTCGCTCTGGGTAAATCCGGCCATGGAGGAGTAAACGAGATCTACAGTCGGGTCTGAAACCCGCACCACGCCGCCGCTCTGTGGCAGCGAGCGCGGCATCGGATGGTGCGCTAGCCTGGCGCGGGTGACGAACGAGGGGTCAGCCAGTCGCATGCCGTAAGTTTGCCACGCATTGGCGAGATGCTCGATGTTTGCGTATCCATCCAGCATTTTTCGCTGTCGAGGGGAAAGCTTGGCGATGCTGGCCTTGACGTGCTGCAGAGTCTTATTGGTTGCCGCCACCCTTTCTACAGACAATTGCGCCGCGGCAACCGAGGAAGCAAGCACGGTCGTGGCGAACAGACCGGTTACCACACGTTGGAACCTGGGTGAATTCATCAACGACTCTCCTTATCTCCAGTCAACTGATTGTGATTGGCAACAACTGTTAGGTGTGATGGGTGGACGGTTTGGCGAGTGGCCCAAAGGTTTTAGTACTAATAGGGATAGTAGTAAGCCACTGTGCAGGGGCAGGCGTCAAGTCAAAACGTATTCCGGGCAGTATGTTATCCACAAATAGTTGCCATAGGCTGAGACACCATGCCGGACGCTGCTTTTCGGCTGGCCCAAGTTTGGGAGCCCTAGCTTCGGGGTTTCCGCGCCTGCACCACCCGTGGAATCGACTGAAGGTCGGAGATGAGGCGAACTTCCTCCCACGACTGGAGCAGTTGCTGCACCCGACTCACGATGGTGCCGCTGATTTCGAGGACCAGCCAGCCTCCAGGCCGCAGCGCCAGGAGAGCCCGCGGAATCAGCCGTGCGATGACCTCTGTTCCCGACGGCCCCGCAAATACCGCGCTGCGAGGCTCGTATCTGCGAACCTCCAGCTGGACCTGATCCTCCTCAGATTCACCAACATAGGGCGGATTGGAAACGATGAAATCGAAATCAGGGGGGAGTCCTGCCAACAAGTCCGTTTGATGAAACTCAATTCGCCCGCCGAGCCCATGGCGAGCCGCGTTGGCGCGGGCGATTTCCAGCGCCGCACCGGATACGTCGGTGGCATGGATCTCGGCTCCCTGCATTTCTTTCGCCAGCGCCAGCGCGATGCATCCGGAGCCGGTCCCGACGTCCACAATACGCACCGCGGTTGTGTGGGGCGGGCACTCCTGTCCGCCAGTTCCTTCCACGACAGCTTGACTCGGACGAACGGCCTTGGACGGTACGCGGCGATCAGGGACTTGAGAAAGAGCATGGCGACTTGTGGCTTTGGGAAGCTCACGGCTTCCAGCCCTGCCGCTGTCGTCCGGTAAGCGTGAGGGCTTTAGCCCTTGAGGGCCAGGAGCATCCATGCAGCCGCTTCCCGCAAGTCCCAGGACGGTCTCGATGACGTGCTCGGTTTCCGGTCGGGGGATCAGAACCGCCGGAGTGACGATCAGATCCATGCCCCAGAATTCCTGATGCCCGGTAATGTATTGCGCCGGAACGCCCCGCACCCGCTCGGTCAGAGCCGCCTCGTAGCGCCCCAGTTCCTCGCCGGTGAGCTCGCGCTCGGGATGAGCGTAGAGATAGGCGCGGTCGCAGTCGAGTGTGAACATCAGCAGCAACTCGGCGTTCATCCGCGGGGAAGGAACCTGTTCTGCGGTAAGGCGCCCGATGGCCGAAGTGAGGACAGCTCTCAATTGCACGAACCTATTTCACCACGGCGGAGCCACCACACGGAGAAAACGCTGAGGCAACCACAAGGGCATCGAGAAGCGAAGGGTTGGTAGCGGGTGAGGGTGCTGCCCCCTCCCGGCACGCTAATCTGGCGTTTCCCGGGGTTTATAAGACCCCGCTCGACGGCTGGTGCCACCCATCGATTTGCGGAGTCGTATTATAGGCTCGAGCTTCGTGCTCATAAGGCTGCACGGTCAGTCGGCGCTTTAGCTCTGCCGCTTCCACTCGTAGGCGAGGTAAATCATCTGCCCGATGTGGTGCTGCATGTGCGCCGCGCATTGTATGACCATATCGAGACGGTTCCGCGAGTTGGTGCCCACCCCGGAGTACGCCGCTGACCAATCGTCGGAACACAGCGAGCGAATCGTGCGCACCACCATGCTGACCGCGTCATCGAAACGCTTCAGCGCCTCGTCCTTCGACGGAGGATTCGGATCGCTGAACTCCCGTGACCGGTCGCGAACGTAACCCGTTTGCGCCATCTGCGCTCCGATGTAATAGTTCAAATTGCCGGCGAGGTGCAGCACAAGATGTCCAAAGCTGTTGCCGAAGGCAAAAGGCTTCCGCCAGAACTGGTCTTCGCCAATTGGCGCGGCCAATTCACGGACTCGGGCCGCATTCGCCACGTAGCGGTCGGCCAGTACACCCACAAGAGTCGCATGTAAGTCAGTCATATCGGCGCGGCCTGATTTTGGATTTCACGAGCTAAACCACGCCGGCCGTTTCCTGCTTCAGCTTCTCCGCCTGGTAGTGCGTCACCAGAGCCTCGATCAGAGGCTGAATCTTGCCGTCCATGACAGCGTCAAGCTGGTGGATGGTGAAGCCGATGCGGTGATCGGTGAGCCGGTTTTGGGGGAAGTTGTAGGTACGTATTTTCTCGCTGCGATCGCCGGAGCCTACCATGGCCTTGCGCTCTTTGGCCAGCGCCTGCTGCTGCTTCTCCATTTCGATTTCGTAGAGGCGGGAGCGCAGCACGCGCATCCCTTTCTCGCGGTTCTTGATCTGTGATTTCTCGTCCTGGCAACTCACGACCGTATTGGTCGGGATGTGCGTGATGCGCACCGCCGAGTAGGTCGTGTTCACCGACTGTCCGCCCGGACCGGACGAACAGAACGTGTCGATGCGCAGGTCTTTGGCTTCGATCTTGACGTCCACATCCTCGGCCTCCGGCAGCACCGCAACAGTAACGGCCGACGTATGCACGCGTCCCTGCTGCTCGGTCGCTGGTACGCGCTGCACCCGGTGTACGCCGCTCTCGTACTTGAGCTGCGAATACACGCGGTTGCCCTCGATAATCGCAATCACTTCTTTCAGTCCCCCGACCGAAGATTCCGACGTCGAGAGCACCTCCACCTTCCAGCGCTGCGTCTCGGCATATCGCGTGTACATTCGGAAAATTTCCGCTGCGAACAGCGTCGCTTCGTCGCCGCCCGTGCCTGCGCGAATTTCGAGAATTACGTTCTTCTCGTCATTTGGATCTTTGGGCAGAAGCAGAACTTTCAGTTCCTCTTCGACCGCTCCCACGCGCGACTCCAGTTGGTTGAGTTCTTCCTGAGCGTAGGCCCGCATGTCAGGATCTTTCTCGTCGGCCAGCAGCGCCACGCTCTCCGCGATGCCCTTGGTCAGATCCTTGTACTCGCGATATTTCTCAACGATGGGCGCGACTTCGGCGTGTGCCTTGGCAGTCTTCTGGTATTTCGCCGAGTCATTCATGATCTCCGGCGACGCCAGGGTTTGTGTCAGATCTTCATAGCGGGCTTCGATTTGGTCTAAACGTTCAAACATAATCAGCTTTCGTGGAGACGTGCCTTCTCGGTCTCGGTCCGCCGCAGCAGCCCGTGGTCATCGCGGGCAAGACGTAACCAGTTACGTCTCTACGGCAATTGTAGTGATATCAGGATGGAGAGAGGAAGTATTCGCGGCGGAGCCGCTAGGCAATGACCAGTTCGCCACCGCGCTCTTTTTCGAGCGACATGGCCTGGTTCAGGGCCACAATGGCGCACTCGGCCTCATCGTCGGACGGCGGCTTGGTCGTGATCCGTTGCAGCCAGAGCCCGGGAGCGGTCATCAGCGCGAACAAGGACCCGCGGTGTTTGGCTGCGAAGCGAATGATTTCGTACGACACTCCGGCAATCACCGGCAAGAGCACAATGCGCGACGCAAACCGCGCCCAGAACGTGGTGAACGGTACCAGCATGTAAAAACCGATCGAGATCAGCATGACCGTCATTAGAAAACTGGTGCCGCATCTCGGATGGAACGTCGAATACTTCTGCACCGAGGCGGTGGTCAATGGATCCCCGTTCTCAAACGCAAATACTGTCTTGTGCTCGGCCCCGTGGTATTCGTACACGCGACGAATGTCCTTCCACAGGGAAACGCCCCAAATAAACAGAAGAAACAGCCCCAGCCGGATCGCGCCGTCAACCAGGTTGAAAACAATCCGTCCGCCCAGCGCGGGATCGATCTTTTTCAGTTCGGTCGCGGCCAGCAGTGGGATGTACTTGTACATGAAGATGAAGAAGGCCAGCGAGATCACAATATTCACGGCGGCCAGCCAGTTGCTGAGAGTGGCCGCTTTTTCGCGGGTCTGAGAACTGGGGGGCGCCGCCAGACTTGGCCCTGACGCGACAGCCGGGACCGCGGTCTGCACATGAGCACTCGGCTCGGCCTGCATCACATCTTCAATCGCCACATTCGCCGAAAACCGCAACGCGCGGTAGCCCAGATTCATCGCATAGCCCAGCGTCATCACCCCGCGTACAATCGGCCATGCCATCCATTTATGCTTCTCTGACGGACGCTCCAGCGGTTCGCTCATGGTGACGACTTCGCCCGACGGCTTTCGGCAGGCAATAGCCCACGCGTGGGGAGAGCGCATCATGACGCCCTCGAGGACAGCCTGTCCGCCAACCAGAGTCTCTTCCCCGCTCTCTAAAGCGGGTAGGAGCTGCACAGCAGCAAGAAATCGCAGGTAATTTCGCAAAAAATGCACCTTCGTTAGATGATCCTTCCCGGGGCCAGGAACCAAGTAATAGGGTATCACAGGTGTTGGCTGAGACCGAGACCAGTTACCCTTTCAAACGTATGTTGTGAAGGGGTTTAGCCCTGGTCTTTGAGGACGGTATGCGGCACTTGGCCGAAGCCTGTGAAGCCATTGCAAGTACGACCAAGAAACTGGTGAAGACCGGCATCGTCGCCGACTATCTCAAGTCGCGCTCAACCCACAAGGCTGCCGTCTCCGCCATATTCCTTTCCGGACGGCCCTTTCCCGCTTGGGAAGAAACCACGCTGCAGGTCGGCGGCCGGTCGCTCTGGCCCATCGTGGCGGAATTGTCGGGAAAGGATGAAGCCGAACTGACCGCCGCCTACCGCCGTCACGGCGACCTGGGAGCCGTTGCCGGCGACGTGCTCCCTCGACGCCCCGGTCAAGGTCTGGACGTGCTGGAAGTCGAACGCGCGTTCCGCCAGATTGCCGGGGCGCATGGGCCGGCGCCCAAGGCCGCGCTCGTGCGTGATCTGCTATCGCGCGCGACTCCGCTCGAAGCCAAGTACATCATCAAGATCATGACCGGTGATCTTCGCATTGGCCTGAAAGAAAGCCTGGTCGAAGAGGCGATTGCCAGTGCCTTTGGAGTGCCATCGAATGAAGTGCAGCGGGCCAACATGCTCGTGGGCGACATCGGCGAAACCGTGCGCCTGGCTGCCGAGGGCAAGCTGTCCGAAGCCAAGATGCGCCTGTTCCATCCCCTGGGATTCATGCTCGCCAGCCCGATCGAGTCGCCCAAAGAGGGATTGAGCTACTTCCCCGAAGCCGTGGTCGAAGACAAATACGATGGCATGCGCGCGCAGGCGCATGTTTCCGGCGGCGAAGTGAAGTTTTTCTCCCGCACCCGCGACGAAATCACCGAATCATTCCCAGAACTCCCAGACGCACTTGCCGGTTTGCCGCGAGACGCCATTCTCGACGGCGAGATCGTGGCCTGGGAATATGGTCGACTTGAACCTATCGAATCTGAACCTGTGGAGCGGGCACTCGCTTCGACAGGCTCAGGGCAGGATCTGCCCGCTAGGGCCGCGCAAGCTATCGGCCTCCCTGTCCAGAGTTCCGATGTGGCCGCGCAGGCACTTCACGCTCCAACCTCCGGTCGAGCCCGCCCCTTCAGCGTCCTGCAACAGCGCCTCGGGCGCAAGAGAGTCAGCGACAAAATGTTGCGCGAGATTCCCGTTGCCTTCCTGGTATTCGACGTCCTATATGCGGCCGGGGAGCTAGTCATCGACCGTCCACTGCGGGAGCGTGCGCAGATTCTGGACGAATTGCTGGCGGCAGAGCGGGTCGATCACCCGCAAGGCACAGAGTCACAGAGAAGACCCGGACAACGGCAGTTGCTCTTTGGAGAACAAGAGGAAATGGCCGCAGCCGGCGTCATTCGCGCGCCCGTGTTCCGCGCCGCATCACCCGAAGAAGTAGAAGAATTGTTCGCCGCCGCGCAGGCCCGGGGCAACGAGGGCCTGATGATCAAGGACCTCAACTCACCCTACACGCCGGGCAAGCGCGGCAAGTCATGGCTGAAGATGAAGCGCGAACTGGCCACGCTCGACGTCGTCGTCACCGCAGTCGAGTACGGACACGGCAAACGCGTCGGCGTGCTCAGCGACTACACCTTCGCCGTGTGGGATACGAATCAAGACCGCCTGGTCAACATCGGCAAAGCCTATTCCGGTCTGACCGACGCCGAGATTGCCGAGATGACCGAGTGGTTCCTGGCACACACGTTCGAAGATCAGGGATTCCGCCGCGTCGTCGAGCCCAAAATCGTCCTGGAAGTGGCCTTCAACAACATGATGAAGTCAGACCGCCACGACAGCGGCTACGCCCTCCGCTTCCCCAGAATCGTCCGCCTGCGTCAAGACAAATCGCCGGAAGAGGCAGACACAATTGAGCGGGCAAAAGAAATTTACGAACAGCAGAGGGGAAGCATGCCATAACTCAAGCTGGCGCTGCCGTTGCACTCACCTTGCCGTCCTGAGATTGTAGGAAGCCAGGCGGAGAATCTCTGCTGCAATGCTGCTTTGTTCTTCTTAAACTTCATTGCAACGGCGATGATAACTATGCCGATAAAGCTGAGCACGAAGGGGAAAGCCACCGAATCCTTGAAGTACGTATAGGCCTCATTGGAGAGGTATCGGAAGACACCGAGGCTACCTAGATGGCGGGCTCGATTAGAGCAAGGTGCAGCCCGGTGTAGTCGCACGTCTCAGTGGCTGTGGTGGTGATGGTGCTCTTCGCTTTCCACCACCGGAATCACGCACCCATGCGCCACTTCGCACACCACGTGCTCAAACTGGATCGTGGTATGGTCGATGCGGAAGTCGTGCAGCAGGCACTCCTTTACGTCACGCAGAATGCGCTCGCTGACCGACGGCGGAATGTCGGCGATGGAGATATGGCACGACAGCGCATGTGTCTCCGAGCCGATACTCCACACATGCAGATCGTGCACGTCGTTGACGCCCTCGATGGCGCGCATCGCGGCCTCGATCTTCTCCAGCCTCATACCGCGCGGCGTGCCTTCGAGCAGAATGTTGAGCGTCTCGCGCACGATACCGAAGCCTGACCACAGGATCAGCACACCAATTCCAACCGACAGCGCTGAGTCGATCCAGTAGTTGCCTGTGACCAGGATGGCCCAGCCTCCGGCGATGACGGCCGCGGTCGATAGCGTGTCCCCCACCTCGTGCAGCAGTGCGCTGCGGATGTTGACGTCGCCGCCCGACCGGTAAAGCAGCAGGGCAATCGCGCCGTTCATCACCACGCCAGCCGCCGCTACCCACATCATGACGCTAGCCTGCACGTGCTCGGGATGCTCGAGGCGCCGGAAGGCTTCGTAGAAGATAAAACACGAGACCGCTACCAGCGAAGCGGCGTTGACCAGGGCCGCCAATACTCCCGCGCGCTGATAGCCGTAAGTCTTGCTGGCGTTGGCCGGTCGCGACTGAAAATACACCGCAACCAGCGAGAGCAATAGCGCGAGAAAATCGGAGAGATTGTGCCCCGCCTCCGACAGCAACGCCAGAGAATGCGCCCGCACCCCGGCCACCACCAGCAGCACAATGTAAGCCAGGGTCACCGCCAGGGAAATCTTCAACACCCGAGTAGGACCGCCCGCGCCATGGGCGTGCACATGCATTTTTTAAGTTTACGGGCAGCCGGAAAGGGCTTCAAGCCGTCTCGCGCATTGGTTACTGCCTAACCTGGCGTCAGGAACCTTTCTCCATTGGGGGACCCCATCCTGGCCGCGTTTTTTGCGGCTAGGGTGGGATTCTCGAGAGAGTCAATTCAAGAGAGCCCGCGCACCTGCTCGGGCGTCCACCCCAGCTCTCGCAACTTGCGGATGCTCAACGCATCGTGCCGCTTCGCCAGTCGCACTCCCGCGTCGTCGCGCACCAGATCGCAGTGGTAGTAGTCCGGCACCGCAAGTCCCAGCGCCCGGAACAAAAGAATCTGCCGCGCCGTCGACTTAAGCAAATCCGCCCCACGCACCACTTCGCTGATCCGCATGGCCGCGTCGTCCACCACCACCGCCAGTTGATAGGCGGGCACGTCGTCCCGCCTCCACACGATGAAATCCCCAAAATCGCGCCCCGCAATCATCCGCTGCGGCCCCAGATGCAGGTCGGGAAAGCAGACTTCCTCCCCGTCCGGCACGCGAAACCGCCAATTCACTCCCGCGGGTGCGGAAGCAGGCATCTCCACGGCACATGTGGCGACGGCCGCCTCGGCCGTCCCGCGAAGGCGAAGCCGAGCGGCCCGGGATACACCAGGGCGGCACGTTCCCGGATACACCGGCTCATCATCCCCCTCATTCGGCGCCCCCACCGCCTGCGCCACATCCTTTCGCGAGCAAGTACACGGATAAATCGCCCCGCAATCCCGCAACTTCCTCCACGCCTCGAGATAACCCGCCCGCCGCTCGCTCTGCGTATACGGACCCAACGCCCCACTGCAATCCGGCCCCTCGCCCCATTCAATTCCCAGCCAGCGCAAATCTTCGATCATCGCCCCAACAAAATCCGCCCGACACCGCTGCTGATCCAGATCTTCATTGCGCAGAATTAACTGCCCTCCGCATTCCGCCGCGCGCTGCGCCGCAATCCAAAACGTGCGCGCATGTCCAAGATGCAGCAGTCCTGTAGGCGAAGGCGCCAGCCGCCCGCGGTACGAGCGCGAGGTACCTGCATATAGGGGCGCTATCACTTTGCTCTAAGCAACCAACTCGAGTGGCTCAGCAATTGAACGCGACGCAGCGTATTCGATATGCACGACTCGTCTTGGCATCTCCGCGTGCGACTTCGATGTTGCATGGACGATCAATGGTCTAATCGCCACAACGCCGCCTTTGGGGCTCGCGCAAATCGACCGGTGAGATTCGCGTCGACAGTTCATGGATCGCGTCATCGCCTGGCACTCCAGGCGTGTGCGTTTGTGGCAAAACGCCGAGAGGCCCGTTTTCAACCGTCGAATTGTCGAAGCTCACAGGCAACGCCAGAACCTGACAGAGTGCGGCTGCCGGAGCGTGTGCATAATCAATCTCTTCTTTGGTCGACCATGGTCCCCAGCCCGGTGTTTCCCGCCGAGACTGCAACGGCAAGGCGGTGTCCTGATGCCCAACAACAAGCCAATTCGCCTGCGGTGACTTGTCGAAGAGGGTCGCGCGATAAGGGAACCCATCCGCTCCTAAGACCTCGACCGCCAGTTCCATCGGGACTTGATGCCGGGCCAACTCTTCGACAGGAGCCACACCGAGCGCATGACGAACGCCCGCCCGGCTGCGCCGCGGCGATAATCGATGCTCTAAGACGCAATCCAGATATTCGGAAGGAAACAACCTATGCAGCACGGCGAAACCGTTCTCCTCGATTGCGCCGATCCGGCTCATCTCTTATCGCTCCGCGCGCGGAACCGAAACCACCACGACCTTCTCCGGCGTAATCTGCAGCATCGACCGTCCGCTCACGTGCACGAAGCTCAATTCCCGCGCGGCCAAGAGCGCGTTGACGGCGTCTTTCACCTTCGACCGCGCGATGAAGTTCCCGAAAAACATCTCCAGTTCCGCCGGTTCTACTGCGATAACGCAATCCAGATACTTTGACAGCAGAGCCGTGAGGGCCTCCGGCACTGACAGCCCCACACCCTCTTTCACCGCCTCGGGCGCCCAGCGATACAGCAGGTCCCACACCGAACCCTCACTCGCCCGGTAGTCGACGCGCGTAATGCGCAACTTCGACCACAACTCCGCCAGAGCCTTGTCCAGCGCGGCGATCGAGAGGCCGCCTCCCAGCCGCTCCAGCAGCTTTTGCTTTGAGATGGGCCCCTCCCGCTGAATCACGGCAAACGCGTCGCAGGCCAGTTGGGAATAGGGCGACCGTGTCCCCGCATTGGGCGCCTGCTTGGGATTTCGCTCTCCCATGAGCGCATAAAAATAAGGGAACACCGACGCCGCGACCAGAAACCCGTTGTTCTCTTCAAACAGATTAGCCTCGAATGCGGACCGGTCGCGCAACAGGCGCACCATCAATTCCGTCGCCTCGGCCGCCCGCGGATCGGCAAACGCGTGCTGCCACCCCGGCAACCGGTCCTCCGCCCCCACAAAGGCGCCAATGAACGTCGGCACCAGCAGCGGCGGACGATGCGGATACATCAGGCAAAACCCGACATCCTCCAGAAACGCCCGCGCCTGCTCGATGGTCCGGATGGCCTTGCCATCCAGCCGCCACCTTTCCCGCCGCAGTTGCTGCAGTTCCTGCTCGGTCATACCTAATCGGTCATACCCGCTCAGCCGTACGAAGATTAGATCACAACTGCTCCGGAGCTAGGACCGGCATCCGGCGAAATACTGCAGCTATGAGCCGAATTCTCAAACTTATGTGCGTGGCACTGCTAACGGCCTGCGCCTTCGCCCAAGCAGACGAACGCTCCACGAAGGAAGCGGAGGTAAGGAATACCCTGGCGGCGTTCATTCAAGCCTTCGACAATCTCGACTGGGAAACTCTCCGCGCTTCGTCCGCCGACGAAGCGACCTCTTCTATCCCCGAGCGGTTCCCCAGCGAGCCGACGGCCGATCGGAGTACGAGCGCAACTTCCGGCAGGTATCGAGCAGATTCGTGCCGGAAGAACTAAAGGACCATACCTGGACTTGCAACCGAGGAGCCTCAAGATTGAGATTGCCGGGGACGTTGCAATTGTCACCTTTCATCTCGACGATAGACGCGGATTCGTCAACCGCCGCACTGTCATCCTGAGAAAGTTCACCGAACGCTGGAAGATTATTCACCTGCACGCATCCGAGGTCTCGATCCCGGCACGGTGATCCCGCTAGATCCTCTTAAACGCCTTCTGAATGTCCTTCACAGAATAGCGCAGCACCACCGGCCTGCCGTGAGGGCAAGACATGGGATGATCTGTTTTCGCCAACTCCGCCAGCAGCCATTCCATTTTGTTCTGCTCCAGCGGCATGTTCACCTTTATTGCGGCGTGGCAGGCAATCGAGGCGGCAATCCGGGTGCGAATCTTTTCCAGGTTGAGCGATTGTTCCTCGCGCGAGAACTGGTCGAGCAACTCGTGCAGCATATGCTCAACCGCCGCCGCTTCCACTCCTGCGGGAGCCATCTTGACGGCTACGCTGCGCGCACCAAAAGGCTCAGCTTCGAATCCGTTGCGCTGCAATTCGTCGGAAATCTCGGCGAATACTGCCTGCTGCGCTGGAGACAGCTCCAGCACGATTGCCATCAGCAAGCGCTGGCTCTCGACCTTCTGTTCAGCCCGCTGTTTCAGCACGCGTTCGAAGAGCACGCGCTCGTGAGCCACGTGCTGATCGATGATCCAAAGCCCATCTTCATTCACCGCCAGGATGAACGAGTTGCGGATCTGTCCCAATGGCTTCAGCGTGCCGAGGGACGAGAGCGTCGGCTCTTGTCCGCTGACGTCCAGCGCCGGAGCGCAGCCGTTGTCAGGAATGGCGTCGACCGGGCGCGCCAACGACACGCCCGCGTTGGCTTCGACTGCGATTCCGCCTTCCAGCTGAAATCGTTCGGAAACCGGTGGCAGAATGGGCGCCTGCAGTACGAATCCGCCGCCGATAGCGGGTTCGTGAGTCGTCGGCGACGGTGCCTGGACGGCAGAGGCCGCTCGGGACGACGGGTCCCACTCCGCGCCCGGCGTGAGCGCCTGGCTCGACGTCGCATGCGCCCGCATCTCCGTCACGAACTGCGGCACTGGACGCGCCTTCATCAGCGCCGCCCGCACTGAGTCGCGGACGAAATCGTGCATCACCGAGTGCTGGCGGAATCGCACCTCGGTCTTCGACGGATGCACATTTACATCCACCTCGCCCGCGGGCAACTCCAGAAACAGAAGCACCACCGGATACACCGTCGGCGGAATAATGTTCCGGTAGGCATCTGTCAGCGCATGCTGCACCAGTCGATCGCGAATCAGGCGTCCGTTCGTGAAAACAAAAATCGAGTTTCGGTTCAGCTTCTGAATCTCCGGCTTCGAGACGAACCCGTGAACCCGCATCTCGCCGGGATCGGCGGGCGAAACCTCCTCCCCGTCTTCCTCGATTTCCTTACGTCGCCACGGCGGAGGTTGCGGCAGCCCTGCGTGCTCCAGCGCCTGGCGCGCGGCAACTGGGATCAGCTGATCGAGCGTCTCCTTGCCAAACACCTGGTAGACGCGCTCGCTGTATCCCGCCACCGGAGGGGCGACCAGTATGGCATTGGTCGACGAATGCAACTCGAAATGCTTCTCCGGATGTGCCAGCGCATAATGCGTGACCAGCGACGCAATGTGCGACAACTCGGTCGACTCCGACTTGAGAAACTTCTTTCGCGCCGGGGTATTGAAGAAAAGATCGCGCACCGTGATTGACGTCCCCAGCGGCAACCCGGCCTCTTCGACGCGGGCAATCTTTCCGCCGTTGATTTCGATGACTGTGCCGACCGCTTCGTCCTCCGCCCGGGTTTCCAGCCGCAACCGCGAGACCGACGCGATTGAGGGCAGCGCCTCTCCGCGAAATCCAAGCGTGGCCACGCTTAGCAGATCTTCGGCGTCTTTGATCTTTGAAGTTGCATGCCGCTCAAACGCCAGCATGGCGTCGTCGCGCACCATGCCACATCCGTTGTCGACGATCTGGATGAGCTTTTTCCCGCCCGCCCCCACGCTGATCTTGATCCGAGTTGCCCCAGCGTCGAGCGAGTTCTCCAGCATCTCCTTGACGACGGACGCAGGGCGCTCCACGACTTCGCCGGCGGCGATCTTGTTGGCAACTTGCTCGGAAAGGACGTGAATGCGGCCCATGGGCAGTGGTGAGTGATCAGTGGCTAGTGGTCAGTTTCGCAGATGGGGCGGGAAAAACAAAGGCAGACTCCGGGTTAGGGTGGGCGACATGGAAGGGTCACCTAGCGGGTTTCCTTTTTTTATGGCATGATTCTGAGCGTCTCTATACGTACAGACTAATTGCGCTATAGAAAGGAAACCCTTATGTCTGATGACCTCGCCACTTTGGAAACCCAACGATCCGAGCTCCTGGAAGAGTTCCTCCGCTTGGGTGATCTGCGCCCCGGCTCC
>DATKFH010000131.1:0-60969 GCA_035511455.1 Candidatus Sulfotelmatobacter sp.
CGCAAGAGCGAATTGTGGCAATATTTGCTCATCGAGAGGGGCCCTCCCATGCACCCGGTTCGAGCAATCCTCTGGACGGTGGCTATGGCATATTCCGGATTCCTTCTGACCGGCCAGGGGCTGCGGACTTTCAACAGCCTCTCAATTACAGAAGCATTCCTGGGAGCTTTAACAGGATTTTTACTCGCTATCATGTTCACTCTCCGCGAGAGGCGGCGACAAAGACCTGCCGTAGTCACATATCCCATTGAACAAATCTTCCCGAACTGGGGCAAGTCCAGCGAAAACGGCGGCTCACATCCGAAGCCAAGGCGTTGATCCAAACAGGCAGCCTGAGTTCGGGCCTGGTGCTTAATCAGCTCCGCGTGAACCAAACTCTCAATTGACGTTATATCGCGTCTACACTCATCTTCCCCCGCGCCCTGTTTTTTCCGGTGAGGTGGGCTGCTTCAGCCGAGTCACGATCGGGCGATACCCACGTCCGGTTCCGAGCCGTCGTCGACCAGCGCGCGCAGGGGCCCCAGCCAGGGTTCGTAGCGTCGCCAGCGCGCGACCGAGGTGCGATAGATCGGCTGCCGGGTCTGCCACTTGCTGGGAGTCTTCACCGCCCGCGGATTGCATTCGGGGCGCAGGCAAGCGTCGTGCCACGCCAGGCCGCAGGCTGCGATAATCCGCCGGATGACTGGTTCGGGTGCGCGGGTCAGCTCCTCGTAATCGACCTCGATGAAGCGATCCGCCGGCAGCACGCTCCGCCAATGGTCGGTGAGGCGCCGGTAGCTCCGGAAATACGCGACCAGTTCGTCACCTCCGGTCGGAAACGCCAGGCCCGGATGGAAATGAGTTTGATGGATCGACAGCGCCGTGTCGACTGCAGCGCGCCGGCAATGGATGATGATTGCGCGCGGGAATGCCACGTGGATCAGCCCGGCCCAGAGGAAGTTGAATGGCATCTTGTCAGTCACTCGCACCGCCGTCGGTGCGATTTTGCGCAGCACACCGAGATAGTCTGCCGTCGCCTGGGCCAGGAACTCCTGGGCGACGAACGGCGTCTGGTTCCCGGCCGCGCCGCAGCGGTGCCACGCCGCCCCGCGCTCGTTCCAGAAATTCAACTCGTCGCCGGCCCCGACCTCGGGATGCATGGACACGATCTGCTCGACGAGAGTTGTGCCGGACCGCGGCATGCCGAGGATCAGCACCGGCGTCGCATCGCTGCTGCCGAGTTCGGGCGCCCGCGCGATCAGTTCGGGTGTACAGCGGGCAATAAGGCGGTCGGTCTCGAGGGAGAACGCGGCCGAGTCGAACGACTGAGAGCCCCGGCGCACGGCGTCTGCGGCGTCGAAATGCTGCATGGCCAAGGCGTAGTCGCCAAGATCGTCCGCCGCCTTACCAATGGCGAGGTGAATCCGCAGGCGTTGCGCCGCTTCCAACCCCGGAGTGTCGACGGCGGCTTCCATCCGTTGAAGCAGACCGTCGTCCTCGCTCGTGACTGGGCGACACCGGACCAGATCGTAGTAGCATCCCGCCAGCAGCGGCGCCGTAGCGATCGCCCGCTGGAAGCACTCGCGGGCCTCATCGAAACGGCCGAACTCAGAGAGCAAATTGCCCAGCAGATCATGCGCCATGGCGTTCCCCGGATCGCGCGCCAGCATCTGTCCGAGTACCCGTTCGGCTTCCTGATTGCGATCCTCGGTCAGCAGCGCCCGAGCCATACCAAGGCGGCCGAAGCTCGTCTTACCCCCGGTCGCTGCTGCGCGGCGGAAACAGCCGATCGCCTCGTCGCGATGCCCCAGTTCGTAGACCAGGGCGCCGGCGCGGAACCACGCTTCGGTCAGGGACGGGAGCAGCTGAGTGGCCCGGTCGTACGCAACGATTGCCCCGCCGATGTCGCCCTGCTTCTCCAAGGCGATTCCCAGGCGGAAATATGCATCGCTGAAGCGCGGTCGAATGGCGACGGCCCGCTCGAATGCTGCGATGGCATCCGATACGCGGCCGACCTCGAGGCAGGCAAGGCCGAGATCCTGCTGGATCGTGGGATTGAACGGCTCCAGCAGTGCTGCATCGCGCAACGGAGCGATCGCATCGGCTGGTCGCCCGGCGCTGAGCAACTTAGCGGCCAACGCAAGCAGAGGCGCCACCTGCTGCGCCGCGGCTGGATTTGGAGACTGGGACATGGCGCGAACCTAGCGTGGAAGGTGTAGCGTGGCCATTGGAATCGCCAGCGCAAAATTGTCACCCGACCATGATCTGCTAACCAGGAGAATTTTGCCACAGGCCATTCTCCACGCGATCGAACAGGCGGCCGTCAACCCTTCAGGCTGATATCCAATTTCGAACAATTGCTTCAGGACGCGCCGTTTGTTCGATCGGACACTTAAGCGGACTTTCGCGGGTTATCCTGAAATTCTGCGGTCTGGAATTCTGGCGCGGACGGACTTGCAGATCGTCGTTTTTCCAGCACCACTCAGACTCGTGAACCACGCGAAACTTGTTTATATCAAGTCGGACGAGTACACGGGCTATCCTGAGGTAGGTCCTGTGACCCTGCAACCTTCGACTGCAATGCAGCGAGGTAAGCCCTCCCTAAAGGCGTAGTGCTTTCGGCCAGACCGCGAGTCAGCGGATCGGCAAACCGGAAGTTAAAGGGTCGGGTGCCGGAATCTCCTTGCTTCCGGCAACATCTACGGCAGGTAGGTCAACCCTGATCGTACGTTATCCGAGTTACCCGTAGCCATGTCGCTCACACACACGTAGGATCGCTAACCGACCGGAGTACGCCGCGCACGAAGCGGGCGACGCTACCTCCTACTCGGCGATGCCACGATCAGCCCTGCCAATTGACCGAGTTGCGAGTGTGCGAGGTAGATCGTGCCGTCCCTGGTGACGACTCCATTGCGAGCTCCCTCGTGCGTAGGTACTTGTGCGATCAAGCTGAGCTTGCCGGCAGCGTCAACTCGAGCGACCGTGAGTCGTGCGTCCTTGGCAGCGGCTATGTACAGCGTGTGAGTGGCTGGTGAGTAATTGAGGTCATCCACGCCATCGCCGGTATTGATGGATGACAACTTCTCCCCATTGTGTCCCGCGTCCAGAACCTCGGCCTGCGTGCTGCAAGCAACGAAGAGGAAGCCAGCGTCTTGATCCACCGATAGACCATGCGGGCCATCCTCGCCGCAAGCTGACGGCCACTTGGCCACGGTTTTGCGCGTTTTGAGATCAATGGCGGTAGTAAGGTCCTTGTCCTCATAGTTCATGTAGAGTCGCCCGCGCTTGGCATCGACTGCGTATCCTTCGGGCTGGCCTTCGAAGGTCAGTTTTTCTTTCTGCGTTAAGGTCTGGCTGTCGAGAATACGCACAGACTTGTCCCGCGGCGCGGTGACCCAGACTTCCTTCGTGGGCGCCACATAAACTACGCCGTCGGGGGTGGAATCGATGTGTCCACAGGTCTTCCGTGTAAGCGTCTTTTCATCGATGGCGCAAACGCTGGAATCAGCGCGGTCGCCGATGTACACCACTCCGTCGCCAACCGATACGCCGCTGGGCCCCTGACGGCGTTTTCGGCCGCCGAGTTCAACTTCGTTTGCTGCAAAGCCCGATATCTCGCGAACGGAGCTGTCGCCGGTGTCCACCACGTACACCGAGCCAACGTTAATGGCGGGAACCCAGACACATCCCGTTTTGGGATCATACGCGATGTAATCCATGGTGATGTTTCCCTGGCCGTGGTCGGGAAGGGCGAGGGTACGAGTTATGTAGTTCGCGCTTTGGTCGCCGGCAGCATGCAATGCGATAGCGATTGCACCCATGGCCACTATGACGGCTATTTGCAAAGAAATTCGCTGTTTCATGGCTAGAATATTAGCACCAGCTTGGGAGTAAACAACGGTCTAGTAAGACGACGCCCGATTGTGCAGTCAAGCCAGGATTTTCTCCGGTTTTTGCCCGGGGAGCGAGAGTTAATGTTGACCAGTGGAACGCGCGGGCTCGGGTCCGCGTATATTATCTCCAAGAAAGCACCCATGGCCTATTCGCCCATACTGATTGGTCATATCTGCGCGGGGACCTTAGGGTTGCTGTCCGGGACCGCGGCGATGTCTTTCCGGAAGGGTTCCCCCCGCCATGCCCAGGCGGGAAAGGTCTTTGTCGCATCCATGCTCACCATGGCCGTCCTCGCAGTGTACCTTGCAATCGTGAGGCATCAACCGAACAACGTCGGCGGCGGGATTCTAACCTTCTATCTCATCGGAACGGCATGGCTGACCGCGAGACGCCGAGACGGCGAAACCAGTCGCTTCGATTGGGTGGTGCTCCTGATTCCTTTGACGCTCGGTATCCTCACCTGGATGAATGGTCTAAAAGTCGTGCGTAGCGGAGCGAGTTCACAAGACGGAGTTCCCGTCGGAATGACCTTCTTCATGGGTTCCGTGATCCTGCTGGCTGGCGCGGGGGACGTTCGCATGCTGGTACGCGGCAGTGTTGTTGGAGCAAAGCGCATCGCGCGGCATCTCTGGCGCATGTGCTTTGGACTGTTCATCGCAGCAGGCTCTTTTTTCCTGGGACCCTCGAACCGCCCATTGAGATTGCTTTCGGCAGTGGGGCTCGGGCAACACCTGTCCCCGGCTCTATTCAGCACGATGTTGTACTTAATTCTCAGCATACTCCCACTGATTATGCTGATTTTCTGGCTAGTCCGAGTGCGCTTCCGAAATGCATACAAGGGGTCGATACAACTCGCATCCGTAAGTCCCGATTTAACGCGATAACCGGACGAGTCAATCCTGCTGGGCGAAGTTCACCATCGATTAGTACCGACAAACACGCTCTCTGTACTTTACTTCTGGATCGTCGGCTGTCCAGAAGTTATCGAGAGGCGGACTCTTTAAGAGATGGCAGACCACGAACGGAAAGAGCTTAGGTTAACTTATGGTGAAGTTCACCCCGCCAGCAACCCCACTCCCGCCGCCACCAGCACTGCCGCAATCCATCTGCGGCGGTCTACTTTTTCATGCAGGAAGATTTTGGCCGCGAAGGCATTGCCGATAAACGTTAATGACGCGGCAGCCGGGGCGACCAGGCTGACGTCTCCCCACGACAGCGCGAACAGCAGGCTGAAGAACGCGACCGCCATCGCGGTGACGCCGAGGAAGAAGTTCGAGTTCGACAGGACGCGGGCAACAACCGTCCACAGTCCCGCGCGGCCCCACAAGGCATGCACGTCGCCAACTTGCTTCATAGCGCGCGCCAGAAAAATGTCTCCCACCACCGAAGCCAATACGACGACGAGAATGCCGCCCCAGGTAGATACGACAGACGTATAGACGTGACTCATCGCTCGGCTCCGGCGGAAACCGCTGCGCGGGCGGGCTCCGGCTCGCGTGCCGCGTCGTGGTGCGAGTGAGACGTAAGCGCCGGGCCTCCGGCGACAAATCCGACCCCGCCGGAGATCAGTGCGATGCCCAGCCAGCGCAGCGGACTGACTTGCTCGTGCAGCGCGAACTTCGCCACCAGCGCCAGCAGGACGTATCCCAGCGATGTCGCCGGCAGCACGTAGGTCAGGTCGGCCCAGGAGAGCGAATTCATGTAGGAAGCGAAGAAGGCCAGCAGCAGAAGGATTCCCATCGCGACCCAGGGATTGGCTACCGCCAGAATGACGCTTTGCAAGTGATGCAGGGAAACGTTGCCGGTCTGCTTCATCCCGTGCGAAAGCATGGAGTCACCGGCCGCTGCAAAGACGGTAACTCCAGCCAGCACCAGATACTTGCGAAAAGTCACTTGATCATCAGGCCTTGGCAGGTTCGGCCGTGGCGGCCGTTTCCGCGTGCTTCTTGACCATCTTGTTGCGCGCCGACCGCAGCTTCAGGAAGGTTTTGGCCTCCTTATACAGCCGCTTTCGGTCGTTGCTGTCGAACGCCGCTTTTTTCAAGATGCGGAACACGGCTTTGGGACGGAAATAATATTCATCGTAGAAGCGATGCACCGACGAAAGGATCTCATCGGCAGGCAGCCCGGGATACTGAATATGGGCCAACTGGTGTCCGCCTTCGTCCACCATCTTGTTGTCGCCGACCATGAAACCGTTTTTCACGGCGTAGTCGTAAAGCTCAGTTCCGGGATAGGCATGCGCCACCGAAACCTGGATGGTCTCGACGTCGAGTTCTTTCGCAAACGCAATCGTGTTGTTGATGGTCTCGCGGGTCTCTCCGGGCAAGCCCAGAATGAAATCGCCGTGGACCACCAGGCCGAGCTTGTGGCAGTCCTTGGTGAACTGGCGAGCGCGTTCGATGGTCGCGCCTTTCTTGATGTTCTTCAGGATCTGCTGGTCGCCGGATTCGTAGCCCACAATGAGCAGCCGGCAGCCGGCTTCCTTCATCGCTTTTAGGGTCTCGAAATCGGTGGTCACGCGCGAGGTACAGGACCAGGTGAGCCCGAGCGGCTTGAGTTTGGAGCAGAGCTCAATGGTGCGTGCCTTTTGGATGTTGAACGTGTCGTCGTCGAAGAAAAATTCCTTGACGTTCGGCCAGTACTCTTTCGCTTTAGCCATTTCCCGCGCAACGTCATCGGTGGAGCGTTTGCGCCAGGGATGTCCGCTCAGTGTCTGCGGCCACAGGCAGAAGGTACACTGCGCCGGGCAGCCGCGCGTGGTGTACAGCGATACGTAGGGGTTCAGCAGGAACGGCACGTTGTATTTGGTGACGTCAAGGTCGCGCTTGTAGACGTCAGTAACGTGCGGAAGCGCGTCGAGATCCTGAATCTGTGGGGAGTCTGGATTGTGGACGGCCTCGCCATCCTGCAGGAAAGACACGCCCGGAATTTCCCCGAGCGGCTTGCCCTTCGCATAATCCGTGACGGCGAAATCGAATTCCTTGCGGCAGACAAAATCGATCTCCGGACAGTCGCGCAGCGATTTTTCCGGAAGCACGCTGACGTGCGGACCGACAAACGCAATCTTGATGTTGGGATTTTTCTGCTTAATCGCCCGCGCCAGACGAATATCGCCGGGGAATCCGGGAGTCGAAGTGAACAGCACAAGGAACTCATAGTCCTTGGCGATCTCGATAGTCTCCTCGCCCGAAACATGGTGCGGCGGCGCGTCAAGCAGCCGCGCGCCCTCCAACATTCCAGTCGGATACGCCAGCCACACCGGGTACCAGTAACTCTCAATTTCGCGGGTGGCGGGCCAACGGGAGCCTGCGCCTCCGTCGAAGTTTTCAAACGAAGGGGGATTTAGGAACAGTGTTTTTAGAGGCATATTGAGTGTGTCTCTTATTTTACCATTAACAACAGGGGCCACCCGTAGCACGGTTACTTCTGCGATTCCTCACCGCCTTAGATGCCCGAACCACAAGTTCGACTTAAATCGTTGATTCCACTGTACTCGTGCGGGCGGGAAAAGCGAATCGCAATGGGCTGAATAAGGAATGGGGAACAGTGAAGGGGGTCATTGGAGGGCTGAGCGGGGTCTTCGGCGAGGTGATTTATTGGGCTTCGTTCGCGGCTGGGGCGCGGAAGGTCACGCCGCGATCGTCGTTGGCCTTGGTGGTGGCGGCAAGGTCGAGATCGGACAGGGCGATTTTTTGGTGCTGGGGCGCAAAGGCCCACAGAGTCTGGCCGACGATGGCGTAGTTCTGGACTTCGAGCTTGTGCTGATCGCGGAACACGAGCACTGTGGCGGGCAGGATCGCGGCGCCTTCCGGTTCGGGTGTTTCTTGCTCCCGGCGAGGGGGGCGCGCATAGGCATCCTGATCGCCGTCGGCTTGTTCCTGGCGAAGCATTTGCTGCTCTTGGAGGTTCTGCGCATTCATCTCGTTGGCGAGCGCGCGATCCCGCTCATAGTCCTCGTCATAAGACGAACCAGAGTCCCACCACCAGGGATCGATTCCCGCGCCCCACCAGGGATAGCCATAACCCCAGCAGCCGAAACCGAAGCAATTATTGCGGAATCTAAAGTCGCGGAAGCGGCGGTCGCGGAATCCGCGGTCGCGGAATCCGCGGTCGCGAAATCCACGATCACGGAAGCCGGAACTGCGGAACCCATCGCGCAAAAATGGACCACGCGAGAAACCCGCGCGCGTCGAAGGAACGTGAGTAAAGCCCCGAGACATGCCCGGGCCGTGCACTCCGCTGAAGGAGTGGCCCCCTACAGCATGGGCGCCACTGAAACCACCATGGCCGCCAGCGAAACCACCATGGCCGCCAGCGAAACCACCGTGGCTAGCAAAGCCACCGCCATGTCCTCCGCTGAAGCCGCCACCATGTCCACCACCGAACCCGCCGGCGTGTCCTCCTCCATGCTGCGCCCACACGGGCACGGCCAGGAAAAGCGCGAACGCCGTGATGGCTGCCAGGCGGCGCATACAGGGCCATTATAAGCCCGATTGGCAAGAAACAAGCAAGTGAAGTTTGTCAAGAACTTGTCAAAATTTCTGGGCCACGATTTGGCCGGAACAGGAGGCGCGGCAGCAACTCACGGATCGACTCAAAACGCCCAAACGGAACGCCTAAAGACGCGTTGATGCTGTACACGTGCGGCCTTCTGATACGGATCTTACTTTCACCCTATTCTCCGCGGGCGGGCCCTACAGGAGCTCGGCAAACGGACCGTCGTCCCCACCTCCCTCAAAGTGCGGGAGAAATGCGGGCATCCCGGCCTAATTCATTCCTGGTAATGACTGCGCCTGGATCGCTCGCTAGAATGGCGCGACGTCATTGCAGCGAATGTCGACATGAGGCTGAGACCAACTGTGCTGGTGGTTTTTCTGCTTCTGTTGGGAGCGGGAGCAGTGGCCGCTGTGGAACATGCGGGCGTGCTCCACGAGGGTGACGACACGCCCAAGCTAGAATCCGCGCCTTTTCAAGCGTGTCGAGTCAGGCAATAACTTTCAGGACGCGATGCCGCTTACTGGTTCAGCGGCAGAAGAGTCTGGCAGGCGGCTTCGCTCGAGATGGCGCCGCCGGTAGGCTGGACTCGGATCACGGCGTCTTCGAAGGAGCAGAAGCTGCGGATGCCGGTTTGATTCAGAGTTATCGGAGTGCCCGTGGCAAAGTACTGGGTTGCGGGAGGCCCACCGGAACCGGTGGCCGTGAAGATGTATCCGCTCTTGGTGCCGCTGGCCAATACGCTATCGATCAGGCACCCGGCGGCTGTGGTCGGGGTGCAGGGAGTAAGGCCGCCCAGGTTGCTCAATGTCGGGGCAAAGCCCACGGTCGGATAAGAGGCGCTGTAGGTAATCTCTCCGGTATTAATGGTGCGGATCGAACCTACGGCGGAGGACTCATTGGCGGCCATGCGCGCGCGCAGCAAGTTGGGGATCGCGATGGCGGCGATGATGAGAATAATCGCGACCACGATCAGCAGTTCGATGAGAGAAAAACCCTTCTGTTTACGCATTGATAAATAGCCCCCCGCCCTGGACTGGGGCGAACAGAAAGCTTAACACTGACGCGGGATTCGCGGCATGGCACTAGCGGGCCGGAGCCGCGAGACTCTCACCACCTACTAGTTCCTACTTCTTCTTTTTCGTCGCCTTACTTTTCGCCCCAGCCTTTCCTGGATGGGCGTGTTCAGGAGCCGGTTTGGCGACCGTTTTGACCGGTTTGTGATCGGGCTTTGCGACCTTTGGCGGTTCGAGCGTCTTGGCCTTCGGCGGCGGGGCTGCGACAGCGGCGGGAATCGGCGGCGCGCCTTTCCCTTTCTTGCCGGCTTTTGCCGGAGCGGCGACTGGAGCCGTAGCTGCCGTCTTGGCGGCGCGTCCGCGACGAGGCGCGGGTGGCGGAGGCGGAGGCGGGGGCGCGAAGGGCTTCAGGAATTTCAGTATTTCGGTGCGCGAGCGCAGTTTGCCGTCGAGCAGCAACATGAAAACGTCGTGCGTAATCTTGGGATACTCAGGCAATTGCGGAGTGATGAGCAACTCCGTCATCTCGGGAAGCGGAATCTTCTGCTGCACCTGGCGCCACTTGGTGAGATAGTTCTTGATTTTCTGCTCGACCGATTGCTGCTTGGCCGTAACCGCCAGGAAGAGCACCATCTCGGGGCGGGCGCTGCTAAGCAGATGCCAGGTTCGTGAAGGAGTCGCGGCTTCTTTGCCCATCAGGCGCTTGGCCAGTTCCTTGGCGTGATCTTCGATGTCGCGCCAGGCTTCCACGAGATCTTTCCGCGGGATCATGCGCTGCACATCCGCGACATCTTTGTCCGCCAAACGCGATGTCAGGAAATACATGACCGCCGGGCCGGCGTCCGGGGCATAGCCGAGGTCGACCATCTGCTGGCGCGTCTTCATGAGGGCGGACAGGCCGATGGTGTCGACCTTGGCGGTGGTCCAGTGCTGATGCAGAACCTCGAGCCAACCCTCTTTTTCGAGCATCTTCACGACATACAGCGGGTCGTCTTCATGGGCCAGCGCAGCGATTTCGTGACCGATCGAACCGCGCAGAATGTGGTCGATGTACTTGCCTTCCTTGGCGGCGTCGTAACGGGCCTGAGTGCGTTCTTCGATCGGCCAGTGAAAGCGCGCGGCGAAGCGCGTGGCGCGAATGAGGCGCGAGGGATCTTCGAGGAAGGAATAGTTGTGCAGGATGCGAATCAGTTTGGCTTCAATGTCGGCGACGCCGTTGAACGGATCGAGCAGCAGGCCGCGGGATCCTTCGTTGAGCGATAGCGCCATGGCATTGACGCTGAAATCGCGGCGGCGCAGATCTTCGTGGATGGTCGCGGGCATCACGACCGGCGGCTTGCCCGTCTTCTCGTAGTGTTCGGTGCGCGCCATACTGATCTCAGCCCGCGCGTTGCCGGGCAGCGAGATGAAGATGGTGCGGTTGTCCTCTTCGACGGCGGTGATTTTGGCGCCGGCCTTTTCGAGATCTTTTTGTAACTTGAGAGGATTACCCTGGATGGTGAAATCCAGATCGCGAATGGAGAAGCCGCTGATGATGTCGCGGATGGCGCCGCCAGTAAGGTAAAGATTGAGGCCGGCTGCCCGGGCTACGTCTTGTATCAGGCCGACGCCTTTCAGTTGGTCCGGCGTCAACCGGAGTTCCATCGTGTAAATGTAATCAGCCATTCGCTTTCAACAGCCCTCAGGTCTAGCGTTTCGCTGCGTTATGCCTGTCGCGACCAAAGACCTCACGGGCTGAACGAACCGAGCTTTCCACAAGATTTCCACAGCCTAGGACGTTGCGTCCGACAGGGTGGGGCCCGCGCAGACGCAAGTACCCTAATACAAAGTACTTAGGCGAAGTGGAAACTTTGCGGCAAGTTAATGAAAATAACACAACGTTTACAGTTTGGCTACTGGCAAGGCGGATTCCGCGAGATTGCTGTCAAAAAGTGCGAGAATCACGCCAAGGGGAGTAGGAAGCGAGCCTGGCGCGCCATCGATTCGCCCGCAACGGAACGCGGGCGAATCTGCGGCTCGTCCACGTCCGTGGGTGCACACCGCGTCTGCAGAACGTGATCAGCATCGCTACAAAACGCTCCGACTTGTAACGCGGCCTCCATGCCTTCAACGCACAAAAAAGTGATTGTTCGCAAGATGGACCGGGACTCCGTGTCGGGCTATGTCGCACCGGCGCAGTTTGTGCGCGAGGGCAAACTCGAGTTGCTGAACACGTCGGGGACGGTTATCTCCATTGATCTGCGCGAAATCAAGGGCGTGTATTTCGTGCGCGAGTTCAGCGACTCGGAGTCGCTCACACGCAAGACCTTCACCTCGCGTCCGCGATCGGAAGGCCTGTGGGTGCGGCTGCGGTTCAAAGATAGCGAAGTGCTTGAAGGACTGATGCCCGCCGACTTGGTGCAGACGACGCCGGAGGGATTCCTGGTCAGTCCTCCGGATCAGCGCTCAAACACGCAGAAGATTTTTGTCCCGCGGACCGCCCTGGAGTCACTCACCGTGCTGGCCGTCATTGGGGCGCCGCGGCGCCGGCGACCGGGCGCGGAAGATCAGCGACAAGTGCCCATGTTCGACGAGTAAGTGTCTCGAATTGCTTGCAGCTTCGGAGTGGTTGCGGCAGGGCTACAGTGTGATGCGCGAAAGGCCCGAAAGGGTTTGATCGGCCGTACACCGCACCAATGGCGGGTCCCGCGCACCTGAAATCCATTGAATTAATCCTGGTAGTTGAGGTACCGTTTGAATTCCACACGGGCCAAGAGCCGGGCAAAAAGAGACGTTGGGGCGTTCCTTCCTCCCGAGCCGCTCGACTCTGTGGAGATTTCTATCCCGCTCCAGAGGTGTTGCCTGTCATGCAGACGATGCAAGTGTGTCGTTCTCGGTCGAGTTTCTCATCCTCTTCGGTCTTCCATTTCTCTCTCATCACCGCAATCTTTTTCGCCACTGTCCTGTGTTCTGCGATGCAGGGACAGGAAGCAGCGCAACCGGCTGCGGTGCGCTCTCCCCTGATCACCCAGCCGCTGGATGAGTCGCGGCTCACGACGCTGAAGGGCAACACGCATCCGCTGGCGCGTCCCGTGTTTGATTTGGGAACGGCTCCCGCGAGCCTGCCGATGGAACGGATGCTGCTGGTGCTGAAGCGCAGTCCCGAGCAGGAAGGCACGCTGCGCAAGTTGCTCGACGATCAGCAGGACAAGGGATCGCCCAACTACCACAAGTGGCTGACGCCGGAGCAATTCGGAAAACAATTCGGACCGAGTGACAGCGACATGCAGGCAATCACGAGCTGGCTGCAGTCGCATGGATTTCAAGTGGGAGCGACGAAGGGCCGCACGGCACTGGAGTTCTCCGGCTCGGCCAGCCAGGTGAAGGAAGCATTTCACACAACGATCCACAAGTACGCGGTGAACGGGGAGCAGCACTGGGCGAACGCCAGCGATCCGAAGATCCCTACGGCTCTCACCCCGGCGGTGGCGGGCGTGTATACGCTGCACAATTTTGTGAAGAAACCGATGTACCGACTGTCGAAGGAGCGCTTTGTAGGCACGATAGTACCGGGCAAGCCGCCGCAGTTCACGTCCAGCACTGGCCTGCATGCGTTGGCTCCGGCCGATTTCGCAACGATCTATAACGTCGCGCCGCTCTACACCGCTACCCCAACTGCCATCACCGGCGCCGGCATGTCGATTGGCGTGGTTGGACGCTCCGACATCATTATGAGCGACATCACCGACTTTCGGAGCGTGCTCGGCATCGGCGGTCCGACTCCGATCGTCATCGTGAATGGGCCGGATCCAGGGGATATTTCGGGGGATGACCTTGAGGCGACGCTGGACGTTTCCTGGTCGGGCGCAATTGCGCCCGGTGCACAAGTGTACTTCGTGAACTCCGGCACGACCAACGATACGGACGGCGTAACACTTTCTGAGCTGTACATCTTGGAAAATAATCTCTCCAACGTAATGACCTACAGCTTCGGCGGCTGCGAGCCCCAGTTCAGCGCTGCGGAGCCTCTGGACTTATCGATGGCGGAACAGGCTGCGGCCCAGGGCATCAGCTTCATGGCTTCAACCGGCGATGCCGGAGCCGAAGGTTGCGATGACCCGAATACTGAAACGGTGGCCACGCAGCCGATTGCGGTCACTTTGCCGGCGTCCACGCCATTCACCACCGCGGTGGGTGGAACGATATTCAACGAGACGGCAAACGGTGGCACAGCCGCTACCTATTGGAGCGCCACCAACAATTCGACGAACGGGAGTTCCGCCCTCAGTTACATTCCCGAAGATGTCTGGAACGAGAGTTGCACTACGTCGTGCCCGGCGAGCCTTGGCCCGAATATCCTGGCGGGGGGCGGCGGTGTCAGCGTTGATTTCCCGAAACCCACATGGCAGGCCGGAGTAACGGGCATTCCCGCGGACAAGGCGCGCGACGTGCCTGACATCGTGTTCAGCGCTGCGTCAAATAATGATCCTTACCTGCTGTGTTTCCAGGCTTCCTGCGCTACGAATCCCCCCGGCTTTGCTGGGGTTGGAGGAACGTCCGCTTCGACGCCGTCTTTCGCCGGCGTCATGGCGCTGGTCGACCAAAAGATGTCGCTAGGGGCAGAAGGAGCTATTAGCGGAGCACGGCAGGGCCTCGCCAACTACGTTCTCTACCCGCTGGCTGCGGCTCAGCAGACGGCCGGAACCAAGTGTAATGCGTCCGCGCTTCCGATTCCCGCGCTGAACAACACCTGCGTGTTCTACGACGTCACTGTCGGGAATAATGCGGTACCTGGCGAGACTGGCTATGGCACGGCCACGGCGTCCTATCAGGCCGGGGCTGGCTACGATCTGGCCACAGGCTTGGGCTCGATCAATGTCGAAAACCTGGTGAATCAGTGGGCGCTCGCGATCTTCCGTCCTACGACTACCACCTTGACGCTCAATGGCGTCGCGGGTGGGAACACAACTCCGGTCTCTGTCGCTCACGGTGCAGCGGTGACCGTGGCTGGAACGGTCGCTCCTAGTAGCGGGACCGGAGCGCCCATGGGCGACGTCTCCCTCGTGGCAGCAATTGGGGGTGTTGGCTCCATCAGTAACCAGACTGGGATTCTTCCCCAGTTCACTCTTGCGAGTGGCGCGATTTCTGGGTCTACCGCGGTGTTGCCTGGCGGCACTTACGCTGTCACGGCCCATTATGCGGGCGATGGCACGTTTGCGCCTAGCGATTCCTCGCCGGGAGTTCAGGTCACTGTCACCCCTGAGAGCAGCACGACCACTGTGACTCTGCTGGCAAACGATTCAAGCGGTAATTCGCTAACCAGCCCCTTCCCGTTTGGGAGTCTCGTTTTCGTGCGCTCGGACGTGGTTGGGGCGTCAGGAAAAGGTGTCCCGACGGGTTCAGTCAAGTTCACCGACACCTTCGGCGCTATACCGACGCTGAACCCACAAATCAGTCCGCCGGTCCCGGTTTCCAGTTCGCCCTCAGTCAACAGCCAAGGCAACACGTCGATCGGTGACGGAATCATCAGCTTCGACGCCGGAAATCACACCATATCGGCCACCTATCAGGGCGACGCCAGCTTCAACCCGAGCCCCGTCAGCAACACCGTGAGCTTCACGGTCCAGCCCGGCTTCGCCGGAGTCTCTGGTCCAACCGCCGTCACGATCTCGGCTCCAGGCGGTACGGGTACGACGACTGTTGGCATCATTGCCTCCACAGGCTTTGCTGCCATCTCCTTCACCTGCAGCGGCCTGCCGTCGGAAGCCACTTGCGGCGCAGCATCGGCTACGGGAAAGGGGCCGACTACGGTCGTCACCACTAACATCACGGTCACCACGACCGCCCCGCACACCACCATGCTGCGATCGAACGAGCGGAAATACTACTATGCGGTGGTCTTCAGCGGAGGGCTGCCGCTGGCGGGCATACTCTTGCTCGCTTCGCCGAAACGACGCCGCTGGAGCGCGCTGCTGGGACTGATAGTAGTGGCATTGCTCGTGACGGTTCCCGCCTGCGGCGGTGGCGGAGGCTCGACACATACGCAGGATCCCGGCACGCCGGCAGGGACCTATACGGTGACTCTGACTGCGGCCGCCACCGGAGCGCCATCGGAGTCGGGAACTTTCACGCTCACGGTGCAGTAAGGAAACACGATTTGCAGAAGAGGCCAGCGAGAGCTGGCTTCTTTGTTTTGGTCTCGGACGAGTAGCAGGGCACGGAAGAGTCGTTTGGGCGGAGAGAGTTGGAACAGCCGACGTCAGCGGCTAAAGCCGGATCAATTTGGCGTGACATGCGGCACGAGTGGAACTCGTGCCCTTCCCGATCTCGCTCCTGCGGAAGTGTTTTCGCGGCCCGCGAGACGTAACCAGTTATGTCTCTACGAAGCGCCTGGCGTTCGCTGGTGTACGATCTATTCGTCTTTTCCTTTCAACTATGAAGCTTTCCGCTATTGCTTCGGCTCTCGAGGTGCGCCTCGAAAATGGATCTGCAGACACAGAAATCACCGGGCTCAACGGGATTGAACGGGCCGGACCGGGGGAGTTGACGTTCGTGTCGAATCCCAAGTATGCGGCGGCTGCGCGGTCAACCAAGGCTTCCGCCGTCATCGTTGGCGAGGACTTCCCTGCTATCACGGCGGCCATGTTGCGGGCGAAGGATCCCTATCTGACGTTTGCGCGGGCGCTGGAAATATTTCACCAGCCGCTGCAGTATGCGCCCGGCCTGCATGCCACGGCCGTGGTGCATGCGAGTGCTCGTATTGGGGCGAATGCGCATATCGGGCCTTACGTGGTGATTGACGAAGATGTCGAGATCGGGGCCAATGCAATTCTGCTGGCGCATGTCGTGATTTACCGGGGAGCGCGGATCGGGAACAACTTCTTCGGCCACGCGCACGCGATCGTGCGCGAGAACTGCCGGATCGGCAGCAATGTGCTTCTGCAAAACGGAGTCGTGATCGGGGCCGACGGGTTTGGCTTTGCCAAGACTGCGGATGGAAGCTGGCACAAAATCCCGCAGCCTGCACCGGTGGTCATTGGGGACGATGTGGAAGTCCAGGCTAACTCTTGTATTGACCGGGCCAGTGTCGGCGAAACCCGCATCGGGCGCGGCGTGAAGGTCGACAATCTGGTGCAGGTCGGGCACGGATCGCAGGTTGGCGAAGACGCTCTGCTTTGCTCACAGGTCGGGCTGGCGGGCTCGACCGAGATTGGCAGCAGGGTCATTCTCACGGGGCAGGTCGGCGTGGTCGGACACTGCAAGGTCGGGGAAAATGCAATCGTGACGCCGCAGAGTGGAGTGGCGAACGATATTGCGCCAGGAGCGCTAGTCAGCGGATCGCCGGCTGTGGATCACCGAGCGTGGTTGAAGTATTCAGCGATTCTGCCTCGATTGCCGGAGATTGCCCGCGCGGTGCGGCTTAGAGACAAGAAGGACTAGGCCGGTTTCGCAGTTGCTGTATCCCAGAACGATCTGTCATCCCGAGCGCAACGAGGGATCTAGGTCCTTGCCCGCGCCACCAGTGTCGCCCCTGCCAGCAACCACCTAGATCCCTCACTGCCCTCGGGATGACGACGTGGTTTGGTTCACGCTAGCTGAAAATGGACCAACCACCAAACAAACCGAGGAAACGAACGAAATCAGATTCCAACTCCGTGTGCCTCTGCGCCCTCGGCACTTGAAGATGCCGGCTGCCGATACTCTTCCGGCAGGCCGCTCTCGATCACCGCACGGACTTTTTCCATCAAGCGATCGCGGTCGCCGAAATCCTTGGGCTCGATCGGGGGATGAAAAATTACTTTCACCAAGCCGGGCTTGATGGCGAAACGCGTCTTCGGCATGGCGTAGTGCGTTCCCACGATGGTCATGGGAACTACAGGAATGCCGCATTCCATAGCCAGATAAAAGGGGCCCTTTTTAAAGGGCAGCAATTTGCCATCGAACGAGCGCTTGCCTTCCACGTAGATGGTCATATTGATCCCCTGCGCAACCACCGCCTTGGCGGCGCGCACAGCTTCTATGCCGGCGTCGCGATTGCCGCGGTCCACGGGAACCAGGGAGGCCATGCGCATGGCGGGGCCGAGAATGGGAGTCTTGAACAGTTCTTTTTTCACCATCACCGAAGTGCGACGAGGGATCAGCGGAATCTGAATCGGTGGATCCAGGTTCGACACGTGATTGGTCATGAAGATGTAGTTGCGGGAGCTGTCAAGGCGGTCGAGGCCGACCGTTTCGACACGCACGCCTGCCAGTCGAACGCCTGCGAACGCTCCCCAATTGAACATTCGATAGATAAGACGAACGTCGCCAGTCAGAAAGGTCCAGGGAAATCCGATCAGGGCGGCTACAGGAGCGGCCAGCGCCCAGAAAGTCAGCATGACGAGGGTGCGGATCATTTTGCTGTGCCTACGACTGCTGGAGTTTGATCTGCGTCCTGCGCTTCGCCTTTGAGCCAAGCGGAGCGGCGAGCGCGCTGCTCGGCTGTGACGTGGTCGAGGTCGACGACTTCGTAGGAGATTTCCTGGCCGCCTCCGACTTTCCATTTGAGTTCGCGCTCGCCTCCGCGGCGGCCGCGAACTTTGAGCGTCAACGCGTCGCCGGGATTTAAGCGCGCCAACTCCTGACGCGACTCCTGCCCGGCCGGCCTGCCTTGCAGTTCAAGGATGGTGTCGCCGACTTGCAAGCCCGCGCGTTCGGCATCGCTGCGCGGCGTCACCGCGCCCACCGCCATGGGACCATCGAAATTACGGGACGCGGTGAAACCCGGATCGGGCACGGTGGTGGCGACGTGCTCCACGTGAAGGCCGACGGAGCGGAGAAAATCGTCCCAGGGAATTTCTTCGGTTCCCGAAACGTATTTCTTGAAGAACAGTCCCAGATCGGCGTCGCTAACGGTTTCGGCGGCTTCGCGCACGCCGACCGAGTCGTTGAAGAAGCGACCCTTCTGCGCGTAATTTGCGTTCATCCACTGCAGCAGTTCGCGCAAGGATGCGCGGCCATGACTGGCCTCGCGCATGGCCAGGTCTAGCATCACGCCGAGCAGTTCACCTTTGTTGTAGTAGGAAACGCTGCGCTCGGGGCGGCGGTAATAGGCGTCGCCCTCCAACCAGGCATCAAGGCTTGACTCCTCGGCCGACTGCGTCAGGTGGGCCGGACGGCGCTCCAGTTCGGTGATTTCGTCGCCCAGGCGTTCGAGGTATTGCTTCTCGCTGAGAAGCCCGGCGCGCAGCTCGATCGTGCCCTGGGCTGTGTTGGTCACGCCTTCGCTGAACCAGAGCGCCCGAGTGTAATTCTCTTTGGTGTAGTCGACTGGCTCCAGCGTCTGCGGCCGGATGCGCTTGACGTTCCAGAGATGGAAGAATTCATGGGCGGTGACTCCGGCCAGAGCATCGGGATTCTGCCTGACGGATTCGGCGTTGATATCGATGGCGGTGGAGAAGGCGTGCTCCATCCCGCCGCCGGCCGGGCCCCGCGGGAAGTGGTAAAGAAACATGTAGGTCTCGAAGGGGCGATCGTTCATCCAACTGGTTGCAGATGCAACGATTCTGCGCACGTCGGCGGTGATCTTGTCCATGCGATAGTCAGCGGGATCGGCGTCGATCACGACGCGGAAGTGTCCGCCCGCCTCGTCGAAGTCGGACTCCTGAAAGCTGCCGATTTCGACGGGCGAGTCTACCAAACGGTCGTAGTTGTCGGCGCTGAATCCGCCGTCGGGCAGAGAGGCCAGCGGCGTTGCGACCCGCCATCCCTCGGGGATGTGGCTCAAATGCACATGCATGGGGGCGTTCCGGGCATCGACCGGGTAAATGAGAATTTCCGCGAGATTAAAAAATGCGTGATGGGAATTCAGCTGCGCTCCGAACGGCCCCGGCGAATCGACGTAGATTTGATATTCCACGATAGCACCGCTCTCGGTGCCCTGAATCTCCCACCGGCTCTTGTCCTCCTCTCGCACGGCCAGTTCCTTGCCCGCGCGATCTTTGGCCCGCAGCCAGTTCACGTATTGGGCGAAGTCGCGAATCTGATAGAGAGCGTTCCACACGGGTAGCTGCAGCTCGCGCTGCGCGGCACCGGCAGGAAGGATGATTTGTACTTGGACAAGATGTTGCTCAGCAGAAGCGAGCGAAATGGTGTAGGCCACCGGAGTCGACTCCGCCTGGGCTGCGAACAAAGCAAGGGCCGCCGCGCACAGTGCCAGGCGCAGAATTCCGTAGAACTGATAAAAGCGATTCATTCCGTCTTTAAGAGTTCTTGCAGGCGCGCCGGTAGTTTTTCATAAATGCCTCCGAACCCGCCATTGGAAAGAATGGCCACGACATCGCCGGAGCGCATTTCGGGGGCAACGGTCTGAACGATCGCATCGGCGTCGGCCATGAGGCGCGCACGGCGGCCGTTTCGCTCGATCTCGCTGGCGAGAGCGGGTAATTCCAGGCGCTCGTTCTCGGGCACCGCATCGGAGCGGAACACTCCGGCCACCACGACTTCATCCGCCAGGGCCAGACTGCGCGCCAGGTCGCTTTGCAGGACGCGGCGGCGCAGGGTATTGGAACGGGGTTCCAAAATCGCCCATAGACGCGCTCCGGCATAGCGCGCCCGCAGGGCTTTTAGAGTTCCGGCGATTGCGGTGGGGTGATGCGCGAAGTCGTCGATGATGGTGATGCCGTTCACTTGCGCCTTCACTTCCAGGCGGCGCTTCACGCTCTTGAAGGTCTTCAGAGCCTCAGCGATCGCTCCTTTCGAAATGCCGTATGACGCTGCCAACGCGGCGGCAGCAGTCGCGTTCCACACGTTGTACTCACCCGCCAGTGAGAACTGAAAGTCTCCCCACGATTCCCCGTTGTGCAGAACTGCCCACGAAGTACGGCCCGGATCGAGGCGGAGGTTCGCCACTTGCCAGTTTGCGCGCGGGCCGGCGCCGTAGCGCTCGACGGGGCAAAATGCCTTGGCCAGGCAGCGCTCCAGACTTGGGCTCTCCGTGGCGTCGCCGGCCATGCCGTCGAAGGCCACGATTCGTCCGCGGCGCGGAATCAGGTTCACCAGGCGCTTGAAAGCGGTTTCGACTGCATCCAGGTCCTTGTAGATGTCGGCGTGATCGAATTCCACCGAAGTCAGGATGATGGCGTCGGGAAAATAATGAAGGAACTTGGGGCCCTTGTCGAAGAAGGCGGTGTCGTACTCGTCGCCTTCGAGAATGAAGTGCTTGCCTTGCCCGAGATGAAAGCTCGATCCAAAATTTTCCGCGATTCCGCCGATCAGGAACGACGGGTCGAGTCCGGCGGAATGCAAGATCCAAGAGAGCATGGAAGTGGTCGTGGTCTTGCCGTGAGTTCCGGCGACGGCCAGCACTTCTTTGCCGCGCAGGAATTCGTCATGCAGCAACTGGGGCAAGGAGCAGAAATCGATGCGCTGGTCAAGCACGTGTTCCAGTTCTACGTTGCCGCGGGACATGGCATTGCCGACCACGACCAGATCGGGGCGCGGTTCCAGATTTCTGGGATCAAACGGCTGCGCGACGGGAATGCCCAAGCCGCGCAGAAAATCGGACATCGGAGGGTACGCGGCGGCGTCGGAACCGCTGACACGAAAGCCGCGCTCCTTCAGCATTCCGGCAAGCGATGCCATCGCGGTGCCGCAGATACCGATGAGGTGAATGTGTTTAGGGTCGTTCATTCTGATTGCCGGCTGCAGCGCCTAAAGGCGAAGCGGTGGTGCGTCCTTGGTGGCATGGCTGAAGGCATGCCCTGATACGAATCGCGTTCCTCCACGAATCAGGTATTTTTCGCAGACCGTTAGACCTCGACCGCCGATTCCAGAATTCGCAGTGATACTTGTCCGCCATCTACTGTAAGTCTCGCTCGTACCCCGATCGGCAGCGTGATGTTGCGCGATGTGACGTGGCCGGAGCGAACGCCGAAGGCTACGGGCACTTTGAGATCGCCTACGATGCGCATCACGACTTCCTCGAGCTTGTAGCCCTGATTTGCCGTTTGCACGCAATCGAGCATTTCGCCAAAAATGATGCCGCGCACCTCACCAAGTTTCCCTGCCAGCTTCAGTTGCATTAACATGCGGTCGATCTGAAAAGGTTTGGCTGCGACATCTTCGAGAAACAGAATTGTACCTGCGCTGTTGATTTCGTAGGGAGTGCCCAGGGTCGCGACGAGGATTGAGAGACACCCTCCGTACAAGATGCCTTCGGCTTGACCATCCGCCAGGCCACTGACGCCCGCGCCCAGAGCCACGTCCCAAGGGATCGCGCCCGACAATGCAGCTTGCCACGACGCGAGGTCGACACCATCCTCGTGCGTCCAATCCTTGGCGGCCATCGGCCCATGGAAGGTGACGAGGCCGCATGCGTCTGCGAAGTAAGTCAGTAGGGTCGTGAGGTCACTGTAGCCGACAAAAACCTTGGGATGCGATTTGATTTTATCCAGGTCGAGGTGCTTGAGCAGGTAGTTGGCGCCATAACCTCCGCGCGCGCTCAGGACGGCCCGCACATCGTCGCGCACAAACATTTCTTCCAGTTCGCGGGCCCGTCGTTGCGCCGTGCCGGCGAAATACAAGTCGCGCTCGAGAATGGAATCCAGGTACACCGGCCGATATCCGGCGCGCCGCAAGGCGGTGCAGCCAGCGTCCAGGTCATCCCGCTTGATGTTGCTGGCAGGTCCGACGATGCTGATGGTATCCCCAGGGCGAAGGGCGGGCGGCTTGACGGGTTGGAGATTCCGAGAAGACATGCAATGCGGCTACTATTTTGGCCCGACCAATCGGACCGACAACGGCAGATCAACTCAAGAAAAACTCTCCCCGGCACAGTAAGCGAGCTGGACCGCGGAGGAAAACCGTGTTCCCTTCCCGGCGCACGGTCTGAGTTCCACCGGGCGCGTGCACTTTTACGGACGAGTCGGCACGGCCAGCCACGATCGCGGCCACGGCCGAGGCGCAAGAGCCGGTGCCGGAGGACTGCGTCTCCCCCACTCCGCGCTCGAAAAAGCGAACACGGACGTTGTGCCGGTCATCGACTACAACCAATGCAACGTTCACCCCCTGCTGGAAATGCGGGTGGCGCTGGATCTGGGCGGCGCGCACCTGCCAGTCGGATGGAAATTCGGGCACGAAAATGACGTAGTGAGGGTTCCCCATCGACACCGGAATGCCGCGCACTTCTAGGCCCGCCAGGCTGAGCGCAAGTTCCGGCTCCGTGGTGGCCTGTCCCATCTCGATCTCAAATTCATACTCTGAATCTCGGCGCGCAATCAGATTGCAAATCTTGAGGCCTGCACCGGTCAGGATCGAAATGCGCTCTTTGCCGTGCTGGGCACAGAAGTACGCGGCGGCGCAGCGGGTGCCGTTGCCGGAGATTTCCGCCGAAGAACCATCGGCATTGATCAGACGGATTTCGAGGTCCGCGGAAAAATGCGGCAGCATCCACTCCACGCCGTCGGCACCCACTCCCTCATGGCGGTCGCAGATGCGGCGGGTAAGGGCGGCCACGTCCTCGGGAGCGAGTGCGCCATCGATCAGGAAGAAATCGTTGCCGCAGGCGCTGGCCTTCACGAATGGAAGGGTACGAACGCTCGCGCTCACTCGCGCTCCACTCGGCCGAGAGAGGTCGCGCTTTGCAGGACTGTGGACGCCTTCAGTTGCTGTAGCAATTGTTTTTGCTCACGGCTGCAGCCCTCGACGTCGAACTGCAGCCGGATGTGCTGCCCGGTATTGCCGGTGAGGACGTTCTGCATGAGGCGATGATGGGCTTCGAGGATGCGGTTAACCTCGATGCTGATTTCTTCGACACTAGCGCCCGTAACTTCGTAGCTGTTCAGGAGCAACTTGACGTTAAAAGTCTCTTCCATGTGGCCCAGGAAAAACAGAGCCAGCAGCACCATGGCAGTGGCAAACGCTGCGGTCAGGTAGAGTCCGCCGCCCGCAGCCATTCCGACCGAGGCCACAACAAAAATAGTCGCCGCCGTGGTCAGCCCGGTCGTGAGCCCCCGCGTATGCAGAATGGACCCCGCGCCGATGAAGCCGATTCCGGGGATGATCTGGGCCGCGATGCGAGTGTAATCGGAAGGCTCGGCGGCCAGCCCGCGCGACAGGACGGTGAACAGCGCCGCCCCGAAACAGATGAACATATTGGTGCGTAGGCCAGCGGCGCGATGCTTGAGCTCGCGCTCTAATCCGATTGCGCCACCGAGAATCGCCGCCAACACCAGCCGGGTCAAGGAGCTGCCGACGATGCCGCTCGCCATCTCCCGGTGCAGCAGATCCATGAAATGTTGCAGGTTCATTGGCCACGTATGCCTGAATTGAGGGTTCCGATGGCCGGATTTTATCATCGCAGCGAAATGCCGCTCAGTTAACCCGGCTGATTACCGGGTGCTATAGAGGCTGGCGCGGGCTTGGCCGGTGACGTGGATTTCGACCAGTTCGTGGCGGTGGAAGCCCTCGATGGCTTGCCAAACTGGGTCGCCCTCAAAGGCAACCACGTAGTCGGCATATTCTGCAGGATTGGCCAAAGCGCGTTCCCACAGGCCATCGGGGTCGACGGGCTGCTTCCAGACGCGATGATTGCCTTCGTTGATGACGCGGCGCAGGGGAATGCCCGCCTGCTCGAGCGCTCCGACGTGATCGCCGAGGTACATGAGTATGGTGGAATCAGGCGGCAATCGCTTGAGCCACTCCGCGAGTTGTCTTTCGAGCTGATTCCGAGTACCCATGTTGATCTGGGCTTCGGCGAAGGAGACCGGGCCGGCATACCAGACGGTTGCGTAACTCGCGATCACCAACGCCCAGGCGATCATCAATGTCGCGATCCGGAGCGTGGCCTTCGTCCGATCAGAGCGCATCCGAAAATGAACGACGCATGCAAGGAAGGCGGCGAAAGCGGGAAGTAACTGCAATCCGTAGCGAACGTTGTAGTGGGTGAAGGGCCACCAGGCTGGGACGAAGATAGGAACGCCTCCGTAGGCAACCGAGAGCGCGTAGAAAGGCACGGGCGCCAACAGCAAGAACAGCGGCAGCATCGCGGAGGGCCGGGGACCGGCCGTCGCAGCTTGCCGGGAGCTCAGACTCAGCGCGAGTGCAACGAGTGCTGCGAATCCAATCAAAATCCATAACCGCTCGAGCCAAGCGTTCTCGGCCATGTTTGCTTCGCCAGACTTCACGAAGTACATCCCGGCGAGGAGCGGGTTCCCGCTGCCGGGATGACCCGGGTTGCCAGAAGCCTGCGTCTTCCGCTCAATCGCTTTTGCAGAGTAGGGCCCATTTTCAAATTCAAGCGGGTTACGGTAGACGAGCCCGTTGTAGACCAGCCAGAGCGTCGGGGCGGCCGAGGCCAGGAGGACGAATTTCAGGATTACGGTTGGCTGGCGGCGACTCTCGGCATCTGCTGCTTCGGGGGAGAGGAAAGTCAGAACTATGACGGCTGCGGTCATCCCAGCCGCCAGGAACCATCCATCGTAGCGCGTCAGGCACGCCGCAGCCAGGCACAGTCCGCATCTGGTCAGGGCTTTGCTATCCCCGCGCATCGATTCGCCGAAATAGACCACAGCCCAGATAAAGAACGCGAGATAAACAGACTCACCCATGGCGGTGGTCTGCATATAGATCAAGTTCGGATTAGCAGCATAGACAAACGCTGCCATCCATGCGGCAACTCGCGCCGCGCCATCCGGTTGTTCGTTGCCCGACAGGGTCCCGCGCACCAGGCGGAACATGCCGATCACAGCGAAGACGTACGCCACCATCGAAGGAATCGAACCGCCTGCTCCCCGGCGCCACATCTGAGTTGAGATCAGGAAGGGGGTCATCAGAAGGTGGGGTAAAGGTAGCCACACTGTGCCTAACTGCAGCGGGCCCGGCGTTTTCGAATCGAAGACGCGGCGCGCGATGTTGATGTGAGCTACGGCGTCCCCGTAGAGAAGAATCTCTCCACGCTGGTAATAGAACAGGAAAGACAACACGCAGATGCACGTCGCCAACCAAACCAGCAATCGGACTTCGGAGTCCCAACCGGAGGCGGCAGAAGAGATTGTTGATGGCTTGACCATGCGTCTGGCGTGGGGCGCGGTTCCCTGCACTACGCGAACTACTCGAGGTGGGTCAGTTCGCGGAACACCTGGAAACGGGCGTCGATTTGTTCGCGAGTCAACTGCTGGAGCCGCTCCGTGCCGAAGCGCTCGACGGCGAACGATCCCATCACGCCTCCATAGAACAGGGCGCGCTTCAAAACCTCGCGGTTCAGTTCTTGCTGCGAGGCGATGTAGCCCATGAATCCACCGGCGAAAGAATCGCCCGCACCGGTTGGATCTTTCACTTCTTCGATGGGCAAGGAGGGAGCCCGGAAGGGATGACGTCCGATGCCGAACGCACCCTCGCGAAAGAAAATTGTGGCGCCGTATTCTCCGTGCTTGATGACCAGGGCTTGCGGCCCCATGGCCAGAACCTTTTGCGCGGCGCGAGGCAGGTTGGTTTCGCTGGCCAGCATCTTCGCTTCGGTATCGTTGATTAACAACACGTTCACCAGCTTCAACGTTTCAGCGAGTTCTTTCGGTGTGCCTTTGATCCAGTAATTCATGGTATCGCAACCGGTCAGGCGCACAGCGCTCATCTTGCGCCGCACGTTGGCCTGCAGAGTGGGCTGGATATTGGCGAGAAACAGGAAGTCAGTGTCTTCATACTCGTTGGGGATACGGGGCTGAAAAGTCTCAAAGACGTTGAGATCGGTGAAGTCGGTTTTGGCTTCATTAAGGTTGTCGGCATAGGATCCGCCCCAGCGAAATGTCTTGCCGTTCGCGCGCTCGATGCCGCGCGTGTCAATGCCGTGCTGGTGAAAGACTTTTTCCTGGTCTCGGCCGAAATCTTCTCCGACGACGGCCACGACCCGCACTTTGGTGAAGTAACTAGCGGCCAGGGAGAAGTAGGTTGCGGCTCCGCCCAGAATGTTCTTTACGCTGCCTGAAGGCGACGCGATGTCATCGAACGCAACCGAACCGACTACGAGAATGCTCATGCTTAAAGTAGGCTCCCGAAAATGTTCGTTGGATCTGATTAGCGGCCTTTGGCCTTCACGTACTTGCCGATGATCAGCTTCAATTTGTTCCTGGTCGCGGCCGGAATTGTTTTGTGATCGGTCAGGATCGCGTGCGCCAAAGCAGATCCACACTTGCAGGAACGCCCCGCCGGCATTGACGCCACGGTCTGGCGCACGACCTTGGCGGCGTTTTCGGCATTCTTCAGCAGCACGGCCACGACTTGGTCGACGGTTACAGCATCGTGGTGCGGATGCCAGCAGTCGTAGTCGGTGACCATGGCGACGGTGACGTAACAAAGCTCGGCTTCGCGAGCCAGTTTGGCTTCCTGCAAGTTGGTCATGCCGATCACGTCCATGCCCAGGCTGCGATACACGTTCGATTCGGCCTTGGTGGAGAACTGCGGGCCTTCCATGCAGAGATAGGTCCCGCCGTATTTGCCGACGACTCCAGCTCGCTGGCAGGAGGACTCGACGATTCGCGCCAGTTCCCCGCAAACAGGATCCGCGAAGGAAATGTGGACGACGACGCCGTTGCCGAAAAATGTGTCGATGCGATGGCGCGTGCGATCGAAAAATTGATCGGGGATCACAAACTCCAGCGGCTTGTGCTCTTCCTTCAGCGAGCCCACGGCCGAAATGGAAACGATCCGCCCCACGCCAAGTTGCTTAAAGCCATGAATGTTGGCGCGGAAATTCAACTCGCTGGGCAGCAGACGATGGCCGCGTGCATGGCGCGCCAGAAAAGCGACCTTCCGTCCCTCGAGAGTGCCGCACACGTAGGCATCGGAAGGCGGACCAAACGGGGTCTTCACCCGCACTTCCTTCACCTTGGTGAGCCCGGGCATCGAATAGAGGCCACTGCCTCCGATGATGCCGATTTCCGCCTGTGGCAATCGCCCTCCGAAAGCTTGCGCGTGCGCAAGTCAAACTGGTGATTATACAGGACGGAAATCACCCATCCGCGGTGCTGGACCGCGGGATTCCCGCGGCCAGGAGTCAAGGGGCAGGCCGCGGAGGGAGCTACAATTCCAGAATGAAGATGCGGTTTCCCATCGCGGCCTGTGCGCTACTCTTGCTCCATGCAACCGTCAACGCCGAAAAGAAGCCGGCCGCACCCCAGGCCGAAGCTGTCACCGTTCCGGCCACCATTGACCACAACCGAGTGGTGCTCGACGCCGAGGTTCGGTTGTCGGATGGCTCATCCGAACGCATCCATGCCTGGGTGGACAACGGGAATCCTGATCTCGAGATGTCGCGCCACCTCGCGACAATTCTTGGACTCGCAGTCTCCTGCGACGACAAGGAATGCTCAGCGCCCGCGCCGGCTGCGATGGCGATCGGCGGCATGACGATTCCCCTCGAAGGCATAAAGGCAGCACACATTCCGCTTAAGCCGGTCAGTGCCGCGTCTGTTCTGGCGCCTGGCCTTAATGCCGAGATCAATATTCCGGCCACGGTGTTGCGCCACTATGACGTGCTGGTGGATTTTCCTGGCCGCAAGTTCTCCATCGGCCCGCCTGGAAGCGTTCATTTTCGGGGATCGAGCGGCAAGGTGCAGATCAATGCGGACAATGGCTTGATTCAGATTCCCAGCCAGATTGAGAGGAAGAAATACAACCTCGCGCTCGATCTCGGCGCATCGATCAGTTTCCTATCCGAGGAAGTGTTCGACAAGGTCGCCGCCGCGCATCCGGACTGGCCGAATATGACCGGCGCAGTGGGCTCGGCGAACATGTGGGGACTCGAAGAAGAGCCGAAGTGGAAACTGATGCGGGTGGACCGCGTGCAGTACGGCCCGTTATTTCTTACCGACGTCGCTTTCGTGGACTTCCCGAAAGATCGGATGGACTTCTTCGAAAAGCGGGCCGGAATACCAACCGCGGGATTGCTCGGCTCCCAAGTTCTACTCAACTACCGCATCGGTCTCGATTACGCGCACTCGATCGTCTACTTCGAAATCGGCCGCACCTATAACTTTCCCGACTTCGACGTCATCGGACTTGTCCTGCGCCCGGAAGATGACGGCCGCTACACGATTCTTGGCGTCGCGGACTTCGACGGCAACCCCTCGGTAGCAACGGGAACGGACGGAGTCCAACCAGGCGATTCCCTTGTCGCGGTGAGCGACATTCCGGTTCGTGGCTCGACCATGGGACAGGTGTGGTCCATGCTGGGCGGAACACCGGGGCAGGAGCGGACCTTAAAGATTGAACGTACGGGAAAGCAGTTTGCCGTCGTTGCCCAAGTGCGACATTTTCTGCCCGAAGCGCCCGACGAGAAGGACAACAGGAAAAAGAAATAATCGCAGCATGTCAGACACGGTGTCAGCGCGGAGTAATCTGATTACTTGGCGAATGCTTCCTTTTCGAGGGTCGCGGTGGTGGCGGCGTCCAGGCTTTCGGCGATGAAGACCGTATCCCCTTGCTCTTCGATTACAACCGTGCCTTCTTCGGTGGTCCAGCTGTGACGGCCCTTGAGCATGGGTTGCTTCTCGTCTTTCGAGTCGCCGTTTTGCGCGACGATTTTTTCCGGTGCGGGATCGGCGTCGTCCCCAACCTTTTTGTAACGCCGCTTCAGCGACGTAGCATAGATCCCGGCGAATTCCGCAGCCTTTTCAGGGCTGGACCACCGCGATACATAGAGTAGAGATAGCGGGGCGGATGCGTCCAGTTTGGGTCGCGCCGCATAATAGTATCCACCGCGCCATTCGGTCGAAAGGCGCTTCGACGCAGGCTTTCCGACGTACTCCTCGATCAGCACAGCTACGTCGAACTCGCCCATCGCTCCGATATCGAACTTCTCGTAGTCCTTGAAATCGTGCCTGAAATCGGGCACGGGCATGGGTTCGATCTTTTCCCCGGATATGTAAGTGTCCGGCTGCATGATCTGGCGCGTAGTGTGAGGAGGATTCCGCAGGACTCCGGCAAAAGCCTTCTCCTTGCCAGCTTTCTGCATCAGTTTGACCACGAACTCCATCCCGTAGGTGTAGGGGAAGGTCAACGACTCTTTCAGGAAGATGGGGGCCTCGTTGAACACCTTCGTGCCGGGCGTACCAGTCAGAGTCTGCTCCTCCATCGCCTCCAGCAATTCTGGCGAATTAGCGATCGAGCGCCCAGCGGGGGCCATGGCATATTGAAACATCATGGCCTGCGCCTGGCCTTCGACAACCGCCTCGCGCACGTCGTCCATCTCGTCGTTTTCGATGTCGGCGGGGGTGGGATCTTTCTTGATCTCGCCCAGGTCCTTGTCGCCGCGCTTCATCCACTTCTGTAGTCCGACGGACTGGTCTTGCAGGGCGTGGGTGAGCTCGTGGGCCATTACCGGCTCCTGCTCTTCCATGGGCACCCAGTCGAGCAGGTTCACCGTCCTGGTTTTGGGGTCGTAGTAGCCGGCGACTTCTTCGCGGAGGAGCGCAACCAGGAAGGTTTCGAGATTGAAGTCGCGCGGCAGCAAGCCGAATTTCTTGAGCACGAGCTCCGAGCGGCGCAGCCGCTTCGTGTCCTCATCGTTGAGGTGCTTGGTGAGGTAGGAGACGACTTCGTCGCGGCTGGTCAGTTTACGCTTCACTTCCCTTTTGATGGGGAGTCCGGTCTGCTTGCTGTCGAATTGGAGAATCTCGTCGACCGAGTGGAACAGTTCCTCAGCCTGGCGCGGGGTGATTTTGACTTCGTCTTCTTCCTTTTGCTGCGGAGGGGCGGGTTGGGCCGGCTCCTGCGCGCGGTCACTCTTTTCCGCCGCGGTCCGCTGAGGATTTTGGGCTCCCGACTGGGTTTGACCCCACGCGGCCACGCTCAATACGACCGCAAAAAACAACCAACGAATCCCCATGCAGTGCCCCTCAGCCCTATTCATTGAGATTGAGTTTATACGCTTCTCTATACTTTACCCTTATGACTGCCGCCAAACCGGTAAATCTGTGGACTTCGAGCGAGCACGCTCGCGATTATCTGGAACGCGCCAACTCGATCTTGCACCGCGAGGACGGGGAAGCAGCACTACTCGAGTTTGTGCCCCGGAATGCGCGCCGTATCCTCGACCTCGGCACCGGCGACGGCCGCTTGCTGTCGCTAGTACGAGACGCTCGGGGCCGGCAGGAGCCTCCCGACATGGAAGCCGTGGCGTTGGATTTTTCCCCGGCCATGCTGGAAGCGGCTCGGAAGCGGTTTGGGGCAGAAACGTCGATCACCGTCGTTGCCCACAATCTTGATGAGAAACTGCCAGAACTGGGGGCGTTCGACGCAGTGATCTCCAGCTTCGCGATTCATCACCTGATGCACGAGCGCAAACGGGCGCTGTATGGCGAGATTTACGAGCTTCTGAATCCGGGCGGCGTCTTCTGCAATCTGGAGCACGTCGCGTCGCCCACACCGCGGTTGCATGAAGAGTTCTTGCATAGTATTGGAGTCACCGTTGAGACCGAGGATCCGTCGAACAAATTGCTGGATCTTGAGACCCAGCTGGGATGGCTGCGCGCGATTGGCTTTGTCGACGTGGATTGTCACTGGAAGTGGCGGGAACTGGCGCTGCTGGCGGGAAGGCGGCTTCTATCATCCTGAGCCGAGCAGGGAGCGGGCGAAGCACGCTTTCTGCGGAGTCGAACGATCCCTGCCTTTCTGCGGGAGACTGAAAAGAAACAGGGAATTCTGTCCCCGGGGCGAATACGCAGGCGTCGTGCGAATCCCTCGCCAGGACTCAACCGGTGTCGTTGTGCAAAGGATCCTTCGACTCCGCAGGTTGGTTCGCCTTCGCGAATCGACCTGCTGCGCTCCTAATGAACAACAAAAAGAACAGCATCAAAGTCTCAATTGCTTGGCGACCCACTCGCCGGCTTCCCGCGTCCCCAGCAGTCCGCCGATGTCCTCGGTCGTTTTCTTCTGGCGGACGCTGTCGAGCAAGGCGGCTTCGATCTTGTCCGCTTCTTTTGCGAATCCTAAATGCCGAAGCATCATGGCTGCGGTCAGGATCGCGCCGAAGGGATTCGCGACATTCTTGCCCGCGATTGGCGGGGCGGAGCCGTGCACCGGCTCGAACATCGATGTCTTCCCCGGGTGGATGTTGCCGCTGGCGGCCATGCCAAGACCGCCCTCGAGGCCGGCGGCCAGGTCAGTGATGATGTCGCCGAACATATTGTTGGTAACGATGACGTCGAACTGCCGCGGATCACGCACCATCTGCATACAAAGCGCGTCGACATACATATGCTGCGCCGTGATCCGCGGATACTCGACGCTGACTTCCTTGAAAACGCGCTGCCAGAGCCCTCCGGCATGGGTCATGGCATTGGACTTGTCGCACATCAGAACTTTGCTGCGCGGCGAGGCATCGATTTTGACATGGCCCTGGCAGTACTCGAAGGCATAGCGGATAATCCGCTCGACGCCTTTGCGCGTGTTGATGTCTTCTTGGGTGGCGATTTCGTCGGGTGTGCCTTGCTTGAGGACTCCGCCGGCGTCGGTGTAGACGCCCTCGGTATTTTCACGCACGACGACGAAGTCAACGTCTTTGGGCTCGACCCCTTTCAGGGGACACAGTGCCGCATCCAGCAGGCGGACCGGCCGCACATTGGCGTAGAGGTCCATTTTGAAGCGCATGCCGAGCAGAATCTCTTTGGCGTGGATGTTCGTCTTGACCCGCGGATCGCCGAAGGCGCCAACCAGGATCGCGTCGAATTCGCGAGCCAGCATCGCGAAACCGTCGGCTGGGACGGTGACGGCATCACGCAGATAACGATCCGCGCCCCAGTCGAAGTCGACCATTTCAACGGGAGCGCCCGATGCCTGGATGACCTTGACAGCCTGCGGAATCACTTCCTGGCCGATGCCGTCGCCGGGGATAACGGCGATGCGCTTCGGTGCTGGCTTCTGCGGGTGGTTCTGCGGGGTCACGGCAGGAAAGTTAACACAATCGTTATAATCAAACTACCGGTATGGGGCTCACAGCACTCCAGGCTCAGGGCGAAGGATTGGGCGCGACGAGCGTCAGCGAGTATCGCGGCGCGACGACGCCTGCACGCTTCGGCGATCCGCAGGCCGAGTTCGGGGCCCTGCGTACTGGTTGCGGCGTCTATGATCTGGGATTCCGAGCCAAAATCTCCCTCACCGGCGGCGATCGCGTGCGCTGGCTGAACGGGATGGTTACCAACAATATCCGCGACCTGGCCGTGGGACGCGGTGTCTACGCCTTTCTGCTCAATCCGCAGGGGCACATCCTGGGCGATATCTACGCCTACAACCGTGGCGAGTCGATCGTGGTGGACACCGATAGCAGCCAGGTTGAGAAGATTCTGGCGACGTTCGATCATTACATCATCATGGACGATGTGGAGGTCGCGAATCTGAGCGAGCAGGTGACCGCGTTGGGGATCGCGGGACCGAAGTCGCGGGCGGTGCTCGAGGCGGCCGGGATCGCGATACCCGAGACGCAGCCACTCGAGGTTTTCACTCCCCGATGCGATTGCCAGTGCAATTGCCTGGAGTGCACCGTCGTCCGCGGCGAGGACGCGCAGCATGAATCGTATGAGATCTGGATAGCGTCCAAAGACGTGCGCAAGCTGTGGCAAGCTCTGGTGGAGTCCGGGGCCGCGCCCGTGGGCAGCGAGGCCTTGGAGTTGCACCGCATAGTTTCCGGAGTTCCGCGGTATGGTGTGGATATCCGCGAGCGCGATCTGCCCCAGGAAACCGAGCAGGCACGCGCCTTGAATTTCAACAAGGGATGTTACGTAGGGCAGGAAATTGTGGAGCGGATTCGTTCTCGGGGCGCGGTGCATCGGAAATTCTCGGGGTTTCTTATCGACGGGACTTCCGAAATTGCACCGGGGACGAAGATTTTCGTTGCGGACAAGGAAATGGGAGAGATTACGAGTTCCGTTTCCCTGCTGTTTGCGGGCAGCGCGAAAACTGTAGCTCTGGGTTACCTCCGGCGCGAAGCGGGAGTTCCCGGCCGCGAGGTGACGATTGGCACGATCAAGGCGGCCGTAGTTCAATTACCTGTCGAGGAAGCCCGATTGTCGCGGGAAGCAAATCCTCTCGAGCGTCAGCGGGCCTGACCCCAAGGGCCTAACCGTGTGGCCGCAAAGGAATTACCGGGAGCACGGCGTTCAAAAGACTTCGATTATTTGAGAAAAGACTATGGCTGAGAAGAAACACGAACAATCAGGGTTCAAAGTAACGGATCGGCGGCTGTTCACTTCCGATGGTGAGTTGCGAACCGAGCTCGCCGACCAGGTCGAGGCTCCGAAAGTAGCCACAACAACGGCGTCCAAGGATGCTTCCGCTGAAGCGAGTATGCCCGCGCCTCAAGCCGCCGACGCCGGCGAGGCTGAGGATCGTGAAATGCCCACCCCTCCCACCACTGCGGAGCAGGACGCGCAGGCTGCGGCATATAAGCAGTCCTCCAAGGATCTCGACTCGCAGGTCGAACTCAGCGGCCATTCGGCCAAAGATTTCGAAATGACCTTTGAGCGCTTCCTGGCTTCGCTTTATATGACCGCCATGTTGCAACTCGGTCTAATGCGCGAGCAGGGCGGGCAGCCGCCGCGCATTGACATCATTGGCGCGCGGCAGACGATTGACACGCTGACTCTCATCGCGGAGAAGACCAAGGGCAATCTCACGCCCGCGGAAGAGAATTTTCTGCAAAACAGCCTCTACGAACTGCGCATGGCGTACATTGAAGTCACCAATGCTCTGGCGCGTCCTCCGCAGGCGGGGCCTGCCACGGGAACCAGCGGAAGATGAAAGCAATCCTGACCGTGCTAGGCAGCGGTACCTCGATGGGAGTGCCGACGCTGGGCTGTGACTGCGCGGTATGCCACTCGACCGATCCGCGCGACCGACGCACCCGGCCATCCATCATGCTCGAATACGGTGGGAAGGTCGTGCTCATCGACACGACGCCGGACTTCTACACCCAAGCCATTCGCGAGAACATTACCCGGGTGGACGCGGTTTTCTATACCCACACGCACGCCGACCACATTCTCGGCATCGATGATCTGCGGCCCCTGAGCTATCGCCACAAGCCCGAGAAACTGCCACTTTATGCGCGCCCCGATGCGGCAGCTTTTCTGCGTAAGATGTTCACTTATATTTTCGACGCCGACTACAAGTTCGGTAGCTTGCCGCAGCTCGAACTCCGGCCCATTGACGGGCCGGTCGAGGTATTTGACGTGCAATTCGAGCCCATCATTTTGATTCACGGAGAAACGCAAATCTACGGCTACCGGTTTGGCTCGGCGGCTTACCTGACCGATCACAGCGAGATTCCCGAGTCGTCGTTTCATCAACTGGAAGGCCTGAACATTCTCTTTCTGGATGCACTGCGGCACAAGCCGCATCCCACCCACTCGACGGTAAAGAATTCGCTGGCGATTGTAGAACGGCTGAAACCGAAGCGCGCTTTCTTTACCCACATTTGCCACGACCTAGCGCACGAGGCCACAAACGCCACCTTGCCGCGGCACGTGCGGCTGGCTTTTGACGGAATGAAGTTGGAGTTTGAGATCTGACGACGAGCGGAAAAAATATCTACCGCCGAGGCCGCAGAGGTCGCCGAGAGATTCCCGGGGACGAAATCAGAAAAGTGTTGGAGTTTCTTCTCGGCGCGCTCGGCGTTCTCGGCGGTTGAAGCTTTTTTATGCAGGTGTTCCACAAACTCGAAAACGTTCCCGCGGACTTCGGGCCCACTCTGGTTAGCGTGGGCAATTTTGACGGGGTCCACCGGGCCCATGCACACGTGCTACGTGAGATTGTCGCGCGGGCACGGCAGAGCGGCGCCAAGGCCGTGGCAGTGACCTTCGAGCCGCATCCGGCGCGGATTCTACGGCCTGAGTCGGGATTGAAGCTGCTGACACCAACTCCGGAGAAATTGCGCTTGCTCGAAGATACCGGGATTGACGCGGTGCTGCTGCTGCCCTTCGGCCGCGATCTTTCGCTGATGACGCCGCGGCAATTTGCGGAACGCATCCTGAAAAAAAAGCTGCACGCAAGAGAGGTGTACGAAGGCTACAACTTCCGCTTTGGACACAAGGCCGCGGGCGATATGAACCTGCTGTCAGAACTCGGGCGCGAGATGGGATTCGAAGTCAAGGTCTATCCCGAGATGACTCTACGCGGCGAACACGTCTCCAGCAGCCAGATTCGCAAACTCTTGCGGGAGGGGAGGGTGAGCCGGGCGCGGCATTTGCTGGCGCGGCCGTTCTGCCTTCTGAGCACTCCGGGACGAGGGCGTGGCTATGGTTCGAAGTACACGGTGCCCACCATCAATCTTGCTCGCTACGAAGAACTTGTGCCCAACGACGGCGTTTACATCACGTGCACGCGGGTCGGCGCGGAGCAATTCGATTCCGTCACGAATGTGGGGAATCGTCCAACGTTTGGGGTGGAATCGTTTGCCGTTGAGACCCATCTGCTGAATTTCCATCCCCTCGAACTGACGCCGGAGACAGAAGTGGAAATCTACTTTCTCAATCGACTGCGAGATGAGATCAAGTTCCCGTCGGTGGAGGCGTTGCGCGAGCAGATCGCCAACGATGTGAAGAAGGCGCGGCGCTATTTCCGCCTGATGCGCCGGCTCGCCGGAACGAATTGATACGAATCTTAGTGAGGCAAGTAGCCGAATTCCATCGGCAGTTTGCCGTCGACATGGACCACGTTGACGGTGTTGTCGACGGAGTGGACCTCGATGAACCCAACTGCCCCTGGCTCCGCCTGGACCGTCTTCAGAACGTCGGCGTCGGTCTCAACGAAGACGATTGAATCTCTGTGTGCCACCAGGAAGGCTTTCCACTCGGCGGCAGACATTTTGTTTAGCCGTTCGAGGGTTTCGGTTTCGCCGGAGGATTCCTTGTGGAGCACCAGCAGGATGTTCTTGCCGTTAGGCCATTTCTTGATTTCTCCGCGAATCACTTTTGCCAGGTGAGCGGAGGTGACATTCTCGACTGCATTTCCCTTGTTCACGACCACGGCCGTATGATGTGCGAAACATGGCGTCAGACTGGCCAACACAAACGCGGCCAGGTAAACGGAGCGGATTTTCATAACGCTGACCTCGAGCCTTCCAGTCTCAATAAGGCAAGCCTAGCCAAGAATCGTCCATTAGGAAGTAAAAAACCTGTCATGATGAACACCGAGGTAACAACGCAGTAACTCCCCGTTCATAGGCTTAATCGAAAAAACCGTCTACAGCCCCAAAGAGTTTCAGAATCTTCGTCTTTCGCTTTACAATCCGCCAGACTTCTCTCCGAACCTCATGGCCATCGGTCCCCTACAGGTGATCCGGCAGGCAACTCCCGGGCAGCGCCGCACGCTGCTGGCAGCCGCGCTGGGATGGGCCCTCGACGCCTTCGACGCGATGCTTTACTCGTTGGTGCTGGCGCTGCTGATGCGTGACCTGGGCATGAGCAAGACCATCGCCGGCTCGCTCGGAACGCTGACGCTGCTGGCTTCGGGAATCGGCGGCGTCCTGTTCGGCTTTCTCGCCGACCGCATCGGGCGCAAGCACGCGCTGATGGCAAGCATCCTGACGTATTCCGTGTGCTCCTTTGCCTCTGGCCTTGCAACCAGCATCGCGATGCTGGCGGTGGCGCGATTCGTGCTTGGGCTGGGTATGGGAGGCGAATGGAACACGGGAGCAACGCTCGTGGCCGAGAGTTGGCCGACCGAGTTACGGGCGAAGGCGATCTCGATCGTGCAGAGTTCCTGGGCGCTGGGGTTCGCGGCGGCTGCGCTGCTGGCTGGGCCGGTGGCGCGGTTTTACGGGTGGAGAGCGGTGTTCTTTGTGGGCATCCTGCCGGCGGTCATCACGTTGTGGATTCAGAGAAGCGTGCCGGAATCGGAGATGTGGCGGGAGCGACAGGAACCTGCTCGGGGCGAAGACCGTGCCGCCGGAGGCAAAGATGTAGCAAGTTACGTCTCTATGAACTTTTCCGTGATCTTCCGGGCTCCTTATGTGAAGTCCACGTTTGCTTTGCTCCTGTTTAACTTCTTTGGGATGTTTGCGTGGTGGGGCCTGTTTACATGGCTTCCGCCGTACCTGTCGCTGCCGGTCGAGCAGGGTGGGCGCGGATTCGGCGTGTTGGGGATGACCACCCTGATGGTCGTCTTAAATCTGTGTGGGATGTTTCCCGGTTATGCCAGCTTTGGCTGGGTGGCGGATCATCTTGGGAGGCGCCGGGCATTTCTTATCTACACTCTCGTCGCGGCGGTACTGATTCCGTTTTATGCGGCAGCACGATCGCAGGGAGTATTGCTGGTTCTGGGCACAGTGGTCGCATTCTTCGGGACGGGCATTTTTTCTGGCTCTGGCATCATGGGCAGCGAAATCTTCCCCACGGCGGTGCGAGCACGGGCCTTAGGCTTCACTTACAACGGAGCGCGGACATTAAGTTCGATCGCTCCCCTTGTGATTGGACGGGTGGGACAGACTAAAGGACTAAGTTGGGCCTTCTACTTGTGTGCCGCGGGGTACCTGCTGGCCGCTTTGATGACGACGCAGTTGCCGGAAACCAAGGGAAAGACACTGGAGTAGGACGAGTAATCCCCTATTCGATGGGATCGACTACAACCGCGTCCTGCTCTGTCGTTACTCCGCGGCCGGGCAGTTGCACGATCACGATGGCCGACAGCACTAGCACAATTCCGAGCGCCTGGATCGGGCGCAGCCCTTCCCCGAGCAACGCAGCCGCAAGCAGAATCGAGAATACGGGTTCCAGACAGCTCGCGATGATGGCGCGTGTGGGCTCGAGGTACTGCAGGCCGAGGAAGTAGAGCGAGAATGACCCCATCACAGAGATCATGGAGAAGACGAAGAGAAAACTCCACTGCGCCGGCGTGTAATCAGAGGCCGCGACCTTCCACGGCGGATTGACCACGAACCAGAAGACGGCGGCGGACACCAGCGTCCAAAAAAGCACGCGCCAGCGATCGAAGCGGGCGAGAATGCGGTGTCCGCCGACGTTGTAAAAGGCGAAGGAAAACGACGCCAGCAGTGCGGCCAGCAGGCCGTAAGTGTCAATGTGCAGCGGCGAAGTTGACTTTTTTCCGACCATGCCGATCGTCAGAGCTATGCCGCCGATCGCGACTCCGACGGCGGCAAATTTTTGGAGCGACGGTTTCTGCTGTCCGCGGACGACCACGTAGAGCAGCACCCAGACCGGCGCCGTGTATTGCACGATGATGGCGATGGCCACGCTGGTTTTTTGAATCGCCACATAATAGAAGTAGTTCGACGCGGCCACCCCCAGCATGCCAAGCACCAGGCACTGGACCAGATCGGCCGTGGGAAGCTTGATGCGTTGCCATCCGCGACGGCCCACCAGGATGGGCAGCAGCACGAGCAGCGAGAACGAAGTTCGGGTTTGCGACAGGATCAGCGGATCGACGGGATGCACCGCCTCGCCGCTAAGCGCGAGTTTGCCGGTGAAGACGGCGCGGCCGAGTACGGCAGAAACCCCCCAGAGAAATGCCGCTGACGCGATGAAAACATAACCTCGCAGCGGATGAGGCCTACTCAGTCCAGGATTGTCGGGGAGGCCGGTCACCGCATCCGATCATGGGGCCGAACTGAGGAACTGGTCAAGAAGCTCGGGATCAAAACCGACAATGACTTCCTCTGAATCGCCAACGACGAGGACCAGCGTGGGAGTTTCGTTGCTGCCGTGCTGCTCCATCATGACCTTGCGGGCTTCAGCGTCGACGCTAATGTCGCGCTCTTCGAACGCGATCTCCTTGGCCTCGAGGAAGACTTTCATCAGCTCGCAGGAGAGGCAGCCGGGTTGAGTGAAAAGTACGGCTTTAGCCGGCATCATTTCGATCCTTCGTCATATTCAATGTCGAAGGTGATCTTCGCCGTCTTTTCGAGCATCGCCGAAACGGAGCAATACTTTTCTTTCGACAGGCGCACGGCGTCTGCCACCGCTTTCGGAGACACTTTACCACCGATGCGGTAGATAAGCCGGATCTCTGTGTAGACAGCCGGGTAGCCGGAAGCCCTCTCGCCCTCGGCCCGGACCTCGAGATGCGTGAACGGCTCGCGTTTCTTGCGCAGAATGCCGACTACGTCGGAGGCCGTGCATCCGCAAAGTGCAATCAGCACCAGTTCCATGGGAGTGTTGGCGGTTTTCTCGGCCGCGGTGTCCATCACGACGGCATGGCGTGAGTTGGCTTCACCGGTGTAACGTTCGTTGTCGGTCCAGATTACTTTCGCGGCGGTCATTTTGCCTTTACCTCGGTTGCCCTCTACCTCCGGTTGTCTGTGCTGGGCTCAGGATGAATCAGCACACGAAACAACTCGGGCGCGTCCTGCTTGAAGCGGATTTCGAGTTCGGTCTGAACATCGTGCACGCGGGTGAGCGAGAGATCGTCAGAAAGCGTGCAGTGGCAGGAGACGAACAGGCGTCCACGAACCCGCTTGAAAACGAACTCGTGTACGTCGAGTATCTCGGGAAACTGAGCGGCCACGGCCCTCAGCCGGTGCTCAAGTTCGGAGTCGCTGACCAATTCTTCCGGCGTTTCAATGGTGGCGGGCTCGCTTTCAATGTGCGTCAGTATGCCGGAAATTTCCGGGAGATCGCGACGCATGCCGGCTTCGAGCTCAGTGACCTGATCGTGGGCCTCTTTCAGAGTCATACGTTCGTCGAGTTCGATGTGCTGTTCGACGTGCAATTGGCCTGCAATATCCTGGACGCTGATGTCATGGACGTTCAGATTTCTGTCCGTAGCCACAGCGCGGATGCGGTCGAAGATGTTCTCGGAATGTTGCGCCCGCGGCAGCGGCTGCACCGTGACGTCGGCGTCGGGCAGGACGTGACGGACAGCCTCGGTCACGGCGGCGGCCAATTGGCGCGAACGTTGGAAGGTGACGGTGCGTGCCAGTCCTACGGTAAGATCGGCGAAATAGCGGTTGCCGGCGCGGCGAATGCGCACGCGATCCACTTCCAGAACACCGTCGACGCGTGAGACCGCGTCCTGAATCTTGGCGCGAACGCCGGGCGGCGCGGCATCGAGCAGGGCGTCAACCGTGCGGCGGGCCAACCGCCAACTTACCGAAACGACTACGCCGGCGACGAAGAGCGCCGCAATGGGGTCGGAGTCCCGCAGCCAGTCGACGTGATAGGTGCGGCCAACCAGCACCAGGACGAGGCCGAGAATGACCATTCCGGCCGACCAGATGTCGGTGGAGAAGTGCAGAGCGTCGGCCTCCAGCGCTTGACTGTCGTACTTGTTGGCGATGCGCCCGAGGGCGCGTGAGCGCCACCAGTCAACGCCCATCGAAAAAACCATCACGGCGAAAGCCGCCAGCGAAGGCTCGATTTCGATGTGGCGGAAAAAGAGGCGCAGCCCCGCTTGGTAAACGATCCAGCCGCAAGTCAGCAGCAGCAGGCCCGTTTCGACAAAGGCGGAGAAATTTTCTACTTTGCCGTGGCCGTACTGGTGGTCGGCGTCCGCCGGCTTGTCGGAAACTCCGACCGAGAAGAAAGTGATGAGAGCGGCTATGAGATCGAGCCCGGAGTGGGCCGCTTCCGACAGAATGCCGAGGCTGCCGGTGGTGAACCCGACCACGATTTTGAGGCCGGTAATGACCACGGCGGCAATAACGGAATTCCCTGCTGCGGTGCGCTTTTCCGCGCGCATTGACTCCAGCGAAGAAATCCCGGGGCTTCCCGACATGGGGGAATTATCGCTGGAGGGAGCGGAAAGCGCCAAGCAAATCACGGCACGCCTTTAGACCTGTGCTGATGCGAACCTCTCCTTGCCGTTCCGGTGCGTCGATAGTCGGGCAAAAGCGGTCGCTTGTGCTACGATTTCGTGTTTGGCACTTTTTCACCTTTCCGGTGGACCAATCCTGGAGGAAGAGATTTATGCGTAAGAGTTGGCTGTTGTGTGTTTTGCTGGGTGCGGTGGCTTGGGGCCAAGCCACTCCTCCGCCGCCTCAGGTTCAGGCTCCGGCGCCCCAAGCGCCCTCTGACACGTCCGCGGCGGTTCCGGCCGATGCTGCTGTTATCACGGTGAACGGGGTCTGTCCGGACCAGCCCAAGGCCGCAGCGGCCACCGGGACGGCGGCCAAGCCCGCGCCACCGACCCAGCCCCCCGCCGCCGATTGCAAGACGGTGATTACGAAGGCTGAATTCGAGAAGCTCGCCAACGCGGTGGCTCCAAACGTGACCCCGCAGCTTAAGAAGCAGTTGGCCGGGATATTGCCGCGATTCATCGCCATGTCGGATGCGGCGAAGAAACAAGGTCTGGACCAAAGCTCGCAATACGCAGAAACACTGAAGTTTGCAAAAATGCAGATCTTGACTAACGAATTGCAGCGGAAGATTCAGGAAGACGCTGCTAAAGTTCCTGCGACGGAGATAGAGGCTTATTACAAGAAAAATCCGGAGGCGTTCGAGGAATTCAACTTGGATCGGTTGTTTGTTCCTCGTACCAAGCAGGTGGAAGCCGACGCCAAGGAGGACGAAGACAAAGACGAAAAGCTGACTCAGGAGCAGCAAAAGGCCAAGGAGGCCGCGGAGAAGGCTAAAGCGGAGGAAGGCGAGCAGGCGATGAGCAAGCTGGCCGAAAGCTTGCGCGAACGCGCTGCCGCCGGCGAGGACTTCGTAAAGCTGCAGAAGGAAGCGTTCGAAGCCGGAGGGATGAAAATTGAGTCGCCGACGGTCACGCTGCCCAAGGTGCGGCGCACTGGACTTCCTCCGGCCCACGCCGCAGTCTTCGAGCTCAAGGCGGGCGAAGTCTCGCAGGTCATCAACGATTCGGGCGGTCACTACATCTACAAGGTGACCGGGAAGGATCCGATCACACTCGATCAGGCGAAAGATGAAATTCAGAAGAATCTGCAGAACCAGCGCTCGCGTGACATGATGGACAAGATCAACAACTCTTTCAAAGTTGAAACCAACGAGGCATACTTTGGTCCGGCGGGTCCTGGAATGATGCCGCCGCGGGTTCCGAATCCGCGGATGGGTCCCGGGAACACGCCCCCACCGGCTCAGCAGCAGAATCCGCCGCAGGCACAGCCTCCGGCTGTAAAACCGAACTGATGGCAAAACCTGTCGTTGTGGTGACCGGCATTTCGGGCAACCTGGGCTCCAGGCTCTTGCCCCTGCTGGGACGTTACTCGGTCATCGGGGTGGATGTGAGTCCGCCCCGCACGGACCTCGAGTTGCAGTTTGAGCGTCTGGACCTGGGCGAGGAATCGTCCACCCGTACGCTGTACGAACTTCTGCGCGACACCCACACCTACGCCGTCATTCACCTGGCCTTCATCATCGATCCTGTGCGGACCGGAGTGCTCGACGTGGAGCGCATGTGGCGGATCAACGTGGCGGGCACGGCGCGGGTGATGGAAGCCATCACCGAAGCCAACCGCACCAACGATGATGGAGTCAAGCAGTTCATCTTTCCCAGCAGCGTTTCGGCGTACGGACCGAATCTTCCGGAGCCCGCGACCGAAGAATCGCCGCTGGCGGCGCACACGCTGCCCTACGCGATCCACAAGAAGGAATCCGACGAAGTGGTGCGCCAACGTTGCTCGGCCCTGCGCGGGTGCAGCGTCTATATTCTGCGGCCGCACATTTTTGCCGGAGCGAGCGTCGAAAACTACCTGCTGGGCGCGTTCCACGGCACTCCCAATGGCAAAAGCGCGCGCGCCGAAAGAATGCGCGCCCAAGGCAAACGCCTGCCCTGCATGCTCCCGCGGGGGCAGCAATACCTCGACAACAAGATTCAGTTCATCCACGTGGACGACATGGCGCGACTGATCCGTCACATCCTGCAGCGCGAACCGGAGACGCAGCGTTTGACGGTGCTGAACGTCGCTGGCCGTGGCGAGCCCTTGACCTTCGCCCGCTGCATCGAAATGGCGCAGGCCAAGCTGATCCGTGTTCCGGGAAAGTGGGTTATGCGGCAGGTCCTGAAATTCCTATGGAAGCAGAAGATTTCTGCCATTCCTCCCGAAGCTGTCCCCTACATGACCGGCCAGTACATTATGAATACCGACAAGCTCCGCCGCTTTCTGGGCCCGGAGTATGAGCATGTCATCCGTTACACAATCACGGACGCGTTCGCCGACAGTTTCAGACCCGCATCCCCAAGTCCGGCGCAAATTGTCGCTTCGAGCTAGCGCTTTGACCCGCCGCCTCCCAAATATTTGTGGCGCTAGTGGGGATAAACCTGCGATTCGCCAGTTTATGCTATGGAGGTGTCAGACCAGCGCTTGCCCACAGCGACGTTCGAAGATCTGGCCCTGCCTCTATTCGATCAGCTCTATAACTTCGCTCGCTGGTTGACCGACGACTCCGCCGAGGCGGATGACTTGGTGCAAGAAACCTACGCGAAGGCGCTGCGGGGATTCTCGTCATTTCAGATTGGCACTAATTTTCGCGCGTGGATGTACCGCATTCTGCGCAATTCGTTCCTGAGTTCACGAACGGGACTGAAGAATACCGTCGTTTTCGATGAAGAAGATCATGACAGTATCCCGGCCACCGATAGCGCAACCCCTGAGAGCCTTCTGATCGACCAAGCCAATCGCGAGCTGGTCCAGCAGGCGCTTGAGGAACTCCCGGTACACTTCCGCGAGATTCTGTTGCTGTGCGAGGTGGAAGAAATGTCGTACCAGGAGATTTCGGAGGCACTCGCGATTCCGAGCGGAACTGTGATGTCGCGGCTGTTTCGCGCGCGCAAGGCGCTGCGTCGCCTGCTGCAGGCAAAACTTCAAGGAGGGCGCCATGGGGTGTGAAGATTGGCGCAACAAATTGGATCTTTACGCTGACGGTGAGCTAAGCCCCGCGGAAGCCAGCCAGCTAAGCGCTCATATGCGCAGTTGCGCGGCATGCGCGGCGAGCGCTCTCGAGCGGGTGCAACTCAAGCGGTCGGTGGCGGTCGCGGGAACGCGCTATCAACCTAGTGCCGCGTTACGGGAGAAGATCACGAAGACCGTGGCTACGAAGCCGCGGCGAGGGTTTGGTTGGCAGTGGAGAATACTGGCCGTTCCAGCCCTTCTCGTACTCATCGCCTCGGTGGCAGTGAATTGGTATGTGGGGCGCGAGAGCGCGCGACGGCAACGTGTTTATAGCGAACTGGCCGACCTGCACGTTGCCGCCCTCGCCAGCGCGACGCCGGTGGACGTGGTTTCCATGGACCGGCATACGGTCAAGCCGTGGTTTCAGGGAAAGATTCCCTTCAGCTTCAATCTGCCCGAACTGCAAGGCACGGAATTTACGCTGCTCGGCGGACGGGTCACCTATCTTGCGCAAACGCCAGGCGCACACCTCATCTATCAGGTTCGCAAACACGAAATTTCTGTATTCATTTTTCAGGACCGCGGAGCCGAGACCGCGACGCTATCCTCGGGGCCTACGCACACCGTGTCGTTCAACATGGAAAACTGGACGCAGGGCGGGCTGCGGTATTTTGTAGTTGGAGACGTTAGCACTGGCGACATTCAAGCATTGAGCAAGCTGCTCTGGGACGCTAAGTAATTTTCCCCCGATAAAGTCCCGCGATGCCGAAGGTGTACGGCGTCCAACTGGCTTCGGCGAATCCGGCGTTTTTCATTCGCGCCAGCATCTCATCCGGCGGAGGAAAGCGCTCGACTGAGACCGGCAAATAGGCATACGGGCCGCGCACGCCAGAGATCACAGTGCCCACGCGCGGCAGGACTTGTTTGAAGTAGATGCGATAGAGCGCGCCCATCGCTCCCTTGGGCTCTCCGAAATCGAGGATGCCACACTCGCCTCCCGGGCCAAGCACGCGGGCGATCTCACGCAGCCCGGCGTCGTAGTCGGCAAGATTCCGGAAACCGAAAGCTGACGTCACCAGATCGAAATGCCCGTTGGGAAAGGGAAGATTGAGGGCGTCGGCTTCGATCCAGTTCGGCGTCGGACCGTTTTCGGAAGCGACCGCGGACTTGGCCGCCGCGCGCTGTAGCATGGCATGAGAAAAGTCAGCGCCCAGAATCAACGGCAAGGTCCCGGCCTGGCGGCGCAGGGCAAACGTCAGGTCACCGGTGCCGCAGCAAAGATCGAGAATGCGGGCCCCGGGCCGGGTCAGGATGTGGCGGAATGTACGCGCGGTGCGGCGCCACCACAGGCGGTCTACATTGAACGACAAGACATGGTTCAGCAAGTCGTAGCGCGGCGCGATCGAGGTAAACATCTGGCGCACCGCGCGCGCGGCCGAATCCTGATCCCTGGCGCCTTCGGGAGCGGCGCCGACGACGGTGGTTTTGGTGGTTTCGGCCACGATGCTGAACAGCTAGAGACTATTTCTTCTTCCGTTTCTTCACCTCGGAGACAATCTTTTCGATCTGCGCCAGGTGATTCGTATCGTGCCCCGCAAACATGCGTGTCAGGTGGGCGATTGTTTCCTTTCCCCGCTCCAGGTGCATGCCGTGGCGTTCCCACGCGTCTGGAGGAAGAGCCTTCAGCATTGCCAGATTGTTCTCGCGCAACACGCGGAACACTTCCAGGGATTGATTCGGATTGCGCTTCGCGTATTGAAAGGCCGATGTCCAAACATCCTGATCGAAAGGCTGGATGGTGATCCCGTCCTGGCCGACGATGGACCGCATCCGCCAGCTGGCGACGATCTCGGCATCCGCCAAATGCGCAAGGATCTCTACGATCGACCACTTCCCCGGCTCCGGCTGCCATTTCAACTGCCTGGGCGTGAGCCCGTGAATAAGCTTTTTCAACTTACCTGCCGTGGCCCGCTGCACTTTCAGCGCGTCCTGACCCTCCACATGACCGAGGATGCGCTGGATATATTGCTGCGCTGACTCTGCCATTGTTCCTCCCACTAGGACTGTTTTCCCCACCCCCACCGGCCGCGCGAAAGTCGGCGCAACTCGTCGACCGAATTCACCACCGCACTCTCCGGCACGTCGCTGGCGACTTCGACCTTACCGATTTCGCGCGGCAGGATGAAGTGCACGACACCGTTCTGTGTTTTCTTGTCAGCCTGCAACCGTGCCAGAATCTTGCGCGAGCTTACATTGACTTCCGGCAGGCGACCAAGGCTCAAGACCGCGTCGGCGATGCGACCCGCCGTCACGCTGTCGGTTCGGCCAACGCTGAGAGCGATATTGGTGGCCGCAATCATGCCCCAGGCGACGGCTTCGCCGTGGAGCAGGCGGCGGTAACCGGTCTCCGCCTCCAGGGCATGGCCGATGGTGTGGCCGAGATTGAGTACGCGGCGCAGGCCGTCTTCGCGCTCGTCAGCCGATACTACTTCAGCTTTCAACTTGACCGATTGAGCGATCAGCCACTCCAGTTCCACGGGATCGCGCTTCAGTATGCGCGCGCGATTTTGCTCGAAGCGCAGGAACAGCTCGATATTGCCGATGACGCCGCACTTCAGGGCCTCGTACAATCCCGCACGAAATTCGCGGTCCGGCAGAGTCTTGAGCACCGTCGGATCGATGAGCACAACGCGGGGATGATAGAACGTTCCGACCAGGTTCTTGCCCGCCGCCAGATTCACTCCGGTCTTGCCGCCAATCGAGGCATCCACTTGCGCGAGCACCGTGGTTGGTATTTGCACCAACTCGACGCCGCGCATGTAGAGCGAGGCCAGCAACCCGCTCACGTCGCCCACCACTCCGCCGCCCAGCGCGACCACAACGGCCTTGCGGTCCGCGCCCAAACGCGCCAGTTTTTCGGCCAGCGCCTCGACCGTGGCCAAGCGCTTGGAAGGCTCGCCGTCGGGCATCGGCACCACTTGGGGCGTGAAACCACCGGTCTTCAAAGAGCGGACCAGTTTCGTACCCCAGCGCTGGCGCACCGGAGGCACGGTTACCACAAAGATGCGGCTGGCCTGGGGCAGCAACTCGCCCAGCACCGAGCCGGCGCGGGTAAGCAGGCCATTCTCGATCCAGGCCTGGTACGGCCGGGGAAGCACGTGGATGGTCACTTGCGGCATGCCGTTCCCAATCATAGCGTAAGCGCGGAAATCATTGCCCAGAGCTGCGAAAGTGGTACCATGGCCCCTCGATGAAGGGTCTTCCAGCCGAGACCGACTTCGTTGTGATGGGAGCCGGAGTCGCCGGACTACGGGCGGCGATTGAACTGGCGGCGGCTGGACGTGTGTTCGTCCTCGCCAAGAAGCAAGTCGGCAAGACACACGCGGACTCAGCCGAGAGCGGCCTCGCCGCGGTTTTGAGTGACGAGGATGAAATCACTCTCCATCTACAGGACACACTCACCGCCGGGGATGGCTTGTGCAATCCTGCCGCCGTCAAAATCCTGGTGGAGGAGGGGGCACAGCGAATTGAGGAGTTGATCGCCTGGGCTGCGCACGGCGAGCGTAGTGGCACCAAGCTGGTCTTCGGGCCGGAAAGCGGCCACAGTCGCGGCCGCGTTCTCAATTCCCAGGGCGAATCCACGGGAACCGAGATTCTGCGCGCGCTGCATGCCAAGGCGCACTCTCTGAAACACATTTCGATTGTGGCGTCAGCCTTCTCGACCAGCCTGACTACGCACGATGGACGCGTCACCGGCGTAGCGCTGATCGACGAGAAGGGAGTTCCGCACGAGGTCGCTTGCTCGGCCGTGCTGCTGGCCACCGGAGCCATGGGGCAGCTCTATCGCAACACCACGAATTTGGACGCCGCGACCGCAGACGGCGTGGCGCTGGCATTCCAGGCCGGCGCAGAAGTCAGCGACATGGAGTTCGTCCAGTTTCATCCGACGGTGCTTTACCTGAAAAAAGCGCCGAGATTTCTGTTGTCCGAGGCGTTGCGCACCGAAGGTGCGCATTTGCGCAACATTGAACTCGACCGGTTCCTGGCGAAGTATCACCCTCTGGGTGAGCTGGCGCCACGCGACGTCGTGGCGCGGGCCATAGTTCACGAGATGGAAGTCAGCCGCGCCAAAGATCCCTTCGTCTATCTCGACCTCACCCACCTGAGCCCAGCCAAGGTGCAGAAAAGGTTCCCGCGCATCTACGCGACTTTTATGCAGCACAACATCGACATCACCGAGGATTTGATTCCAGTGCGCCCGGCAGCTCATTTCTGCGTAGGTGGCGTGCGCACCGACCTCGACGGCAGGGCGAGCGTTGCCGGACTTTACGCGGCGGGTGAAGTTGCCGCCACCGGCGTCCACGGGGCCAACCGGCTGCCGAGCAATTCCCTGCTCGAGAGCCTGGTGTACGGGGCGCGTGCCGGGAAGGCCATGCGAGACGAACTAAAGCCCACGGCAAAGAAGGAGACCACGCACAAGGCTGCCTACTCGAACGGGCCAGTGGACGCTGCCTCCGAAGGACTCATCAGCCAGATTCAGGATTTGATGTGGAACGATGTCGGCATCGTACGTACCCGCGTCGCGATGCAGAAGGCGATCAAGAGCTTGGAAGAGATGGCGCCTAAGCTGGCGAATCCGATGAGCCGACGAGCGCATGAGGCTGCTCATCTGCATCTCGCGGGATTGCTGGTGGTGCGCTCGGCTCTGGCGCGCGAAGAAAGTCGAGGAGCGCACTATCGCATCGACTGTCCCGCTCACGATGACAAGAAGTTTCTAAAGCACTCGGTGATACGGGGCGACCGGGTGGTCTTTCTGTAAAAACGGCCTCTCGTAAAAGCGGACTGTTTTCAAAAACGGACTGTCATCCCAAAGCGAAGCGCGGGACCTGGGTTCTTGCCTGCGCCAACTCTGCCTTCGGGGCAAGCAAACACCCAGGTCCCTCGCGTTGCTCGGCGTGACAGAAAGTATGCGACGGCAGAGCGACAAATGAGCCTCGGAGGGGAGCTAGCACCTTGAAGTTCTGAAGGGATGCCTCGCTTTACTCCGCGTTCTTCGCGGGAAACACCACCGAAACTACCACGGAAACCAGAAGCACGGCCAAGACGACTCCCAGGGTGGTCAAGGTGGGCACGGGATAGCGGTCGGCGGTGAGCATTTTCAGTCCGACTAGAATCAGCACTCCAGCCAGCCCGTAGTGCAGATGCCGGAAGATTTTCATCAACTCCGCCACCGCGAAGTACATGGAGCGCAATCCCATGATGGCGAACACGTTCGAGGTGTAAACGATGAAGGCGTTGAGCGTGATCGCGAGCACGGCCGGGATGGAATCGACGGCAAACAGCACGTCAGTAGTTTCGATAATCGCGAGTACGAGCAGCAGCGGGGTCGCGAAGAGCCCGGGATTGCCGCGCCAGCCACGAACCAGGAACTTGCCGCCCTGGTAGCTGTCGGTCATCGGAAGCCAGCGGCGAAGGACTTTCACCAGAGGATTTTTTTTGGGGTCGACTTGATGATCCGCCCTCATGAACTTGATGCCGCTTACAATCAGCATCACGCCGAACACGTATAAAACCCAGTGGAAATGTTCAATCAGGCCTACGCCAGCCAGGATGAAGGCACCGCGCAGAACCAGGGCTCCCACAATGCCCCAGAACAACACGCCGTGCTGCTGCTCTTCGGGCACGGCAAAGTAACGGAAGATCACGAGGAAGACAAAAAGGTTGTCGACACTAAGCGACAGCTCGAGAACGTATCCGGCGACAAACTCCAACGCCGCCTGGTGACCTTGCCAGAAGAAGAGAAGGACGGCGAATGCTCCCGCGAGACCGACCCACAAGGCGCTGCGTTCCAAAGCCTCGCGCGGGCGGACCGTGCGGCCCGCATGGTGGAAGACCCGCAGGTCGAGCACCAGCATGCCCAGCGCGAAAAGGTTGAAGAGGATCCAGAAGTAAAGCAAGGCAATTTATGATTGATGACTATTGATTTGATATTTCTTGGTTGCAACGATCAGCAATCAACAATTTTCCTATTTCTGTCTTCCCCGCTTGCCGCTGACCCAGTCATCCCAAATGCCGCTATCTTTGAGCATATCCACGCTGTTGGTCTCACGCATGGTCTGCTCAATCTGATCGTGAGTGAGGCGGGGCCCGACCTTCTGCGGGAGATTCGCCAGGCCAATGCTCAGTGCGGCGGCCTCCGCCACATTCTTTTTGAGTTGGGCAAAATCCACCTTGTCGTAGGTGTCGGAGACCGCGTGATAGTTCTCGAGATAATTGGCCTCCTGCTGATCGGCCATAAAAGTGGGAACGCCTTCTAACATGAAATCAAAGTGGTCGGATCCCCATTCCATCTCGGTCTTCAGTTCCTTGAGATCAAATTGGGTAAGCGGTGCGATGAGTTCCTTTGCCGTGTCGAGCACGTCTTTGCGGCCACCCAGGAAGAAGCCGGTCGTTTTGCCGGTACCGGTGTCGTAGATCACGACGCCGGCAGCCTTGTCGAGTTCGTGGCGGTGGGCGAAGGCGTAGGCGCGGGAGCCGATCAGTCCTTGCTCTTCGCCGGAGAAAAGGATGAAACGAATGGTGCGCCTCGGCTTTATCCCCGACGCCTTGATTGTCCGGAGCGCATCGATCACCATGGCGGCGTTGCAGCCGTTGTCGAGCGCGCCCGTCCCCAGTTCCCAGGAATCGAGGTGCGCGCCGAGAATGACGAATTCGTCCGGCTTCTCGCTGCCCGTGATTTCGGCGATCACGTTTGCGGAGCGGATCGGTGGGCCGATTTGGTTGGGGATGGAGAGATCGGCCCAGACCAAATTTCCAGCTGCCAGCAAACGCGCGATGCGCTCACCATCCTCCCGCGCCACAATGAGCCCCGGAAGTTTGTCGATCTCTCCCGCGACGGAGTTGGTGTGCCGGTAGAGGATGTCGTGCGCGCGGGTCGCCATGAAGGCAATTGCTTTGGCCTTCCCTTTCAGCGCGAGATCAATGACGGGCGGCGCCTTGGCATACTCGGCGAACAGATCGTCCCAAGTCTTGAGAACCGTGCTGTGAACCAGAACGAGCTTGCCAGAAATGTCGCCGGCCTTCTTAAAATCCGCATCCGAGCCTTCCCCTACGTCGACGATCGGGACGTGCTTCACCGGGGCTAACGCTGGCGCCCAGGCCAACGAGACCGCACGGACCCGGAAGACGGAGAGCACCGTTCCCCCGACCTTGGTGGCGCTGATCTGATACGAGGTGGTTGCCGTTATTTCGGTCGCCCCTTCGGCCCAGGAGTTGGGAATCGTGAATCCCTCGGTATGAACGGCATCGGCTCCGGCGGAAGTGAAGGCCTCGACCCCCCACTCGACGGCGTGCTGCATGGCCAGCGTACCGGGAACGCGGCCGCCGATTTCATCCGTCAGATGGTGCAGATTGCTCTCCAGAGTTGACGGCTGGAGCGCAGTCTGAATGACTTGATTTTCGGCATTGGTATCGGCGGCGGGAGTGGAGGCAAGGGCGAGAAAAGTGAGGCTGAAGATGCAGACAAAACACAACACCTTCACGGTTCGCATATGGCGTGCATTAGAACCGAAATTGCGGAAAAGCGCAAAACTCGAAGATACAAGAGACGGTACTGGATTCGTGTCGTCCCAGGCTCACTTGGGCGGCAACGGTTCCATCTTGTCAAGGATGCGCACGGTCTCCAGAATCACGCTTCCAACAATCTGCAGGCTCTTGGGGCTGAGCTTGTCGACGGTGTCCTGCGGAGTGTGCCAGAACACGTTGTTATAGCCGTACATGAAGTCGATCAGGTCGGCGCAAGCGACGCCGCGCTTCATGAAAGGAAGGTGATCGTCAGAGACCTGGTTGTCGCGCCCGAAAAAATGCGACTGATATCCCAGGCGCTTGGCGGATTCGTACACCACGGTTTCCAACCATTGCGTTGAGTTCAGGTCGCGATCGATGTTAAGGTCAGCGTCGCCGATCATATCGGCCAGCAGAAATGCTTTGATTTTCTTCAGTGTTTCGTCGGCCTCCCACTTCTCCGCCACATGAGTGATGCCATACAGGCTGTCGTCCATGAAGGGCGTTTCGGTGTCAGGTTTCATCGCCTCTTCGGCATCGTCCCACACCAGCCACACGCTGTAGCCCTCACGTTTCTTGCCCCGCAACTGGTTAGCGAGCTCAAGTAACAACCCGCTGGAAGAGCCGCCGTCATTCGCGCCAACATACGACGTACCGCGCAAAGGGTAGTTCGTATCGTAGTGGCTGGCCACGACGATGATGCCGTCCTTCGTGCCGGGATACCTGGCGATGATATTATGCACGGGAAACTTGCCCGCGGGCGTTTCGGCGGTGAACCTGTCGTCTTCCACGTCGTCGCCCTTAAGGTGAGCATCGATGTAGTCCTCAACCTTCTTGTGATTCGCGCTGCCCAGGGGACGCGAGCCGAATTTCACAATCTCCTTCACGTATTCGATGGCGCGCTCGCCGTCAAACGGGGGCGGAGGGCCCATGTCGTACGGGAGCGTCAGCGTTGGAAGAGAAGTATCGGAGGAGACAGGCGCGGCCGCGGGTGGGGTCTGTGGGCTCGTCTGAGCGGCGTCTTTCTCGTGATCGCACGCCAGGCAGGCAAGGATGCAGATCAGAAGCAACGCCCGCCGTGATCTCGATCTCATGATTGCGCGTGCTTCTCTTTCCGCTTGTTGCGCTGTTCGGGATGCACCACCCAGGCCACCCCGATGCTCAACGCGTACAAGGCCACCATGGGTGCTGCGAATACGCACATGTTTACGATGTCAGGAGTGGGCGTGACGATAGCCGCCAAAACAAAAATAATCAAAATTGCATAGCGGAACTGCTTGATCATGAAGGACGGCGTCATAATGCCCAGGAACGCCAGAAAGAACACCAGAATCGGCATCTCGAAGATCAACCCCATCCCAATAACAATGCTTAGGAAAAGCTGGGTGTATTCGCCGACCGTAATCATGGGCTGGAACTGCCCGCTGAATTCAATGAAGAACTTCAGTGCCCGTGGATAAGCGATTCTGTAACCGAAATATCCACCCAATGTAAATAAAGTGATCGTCGAAAGCATGAAGGGAAAAACGTAGCGCTTTTCGTTGCGATAGAGCCCGGGAGAAATGAACATCCAGACCTGGTACAAAACGAACGGCGAGGTCAGAAACAAACCGGCCAGCATGGAAATCTTCAGGTAAAGGTTGAAGGGGTCGACGGGATTCAAATAGACCAACTTCTCCGCCAAGTGGTGCTCACGGAGCGCATCCATGATGGGCTTCTGCATCACGCCGTAAATTCGTTCCCGGTATCCCCAGCACAGGCCGGTGCCCACCGCCACCGCAATGATGGAGTAAACGATGCGCTTGCGCAGTTCCTCGAGATGGTCGAGGAAGCCCATAGTGGGCATGCTCTCGGCCTCGCGGCCGGGAGCCGCGGCTGCGGAATCAGGCATGAGACTCCTGCGCGGCGGGAGTAGTTACCGAGTCGGACACTGGAGGAGCCTGACTGGCGACAGCAGGCGGCTCAGGTGTACTGGTAGCGGCGCCGGTTGCGAACAGGGGCTCGTCATCATCGGAAACAGCCTGGGAAGCAACCGACGCTCCCGTAGCATCAGGCGAGACCGCATCTGCCGGGGTAGCTTGAGCCGGTGAAACCTCGCTGGGCGCGGCATTCAGCGAGCGGCTGATGGCCGTGCTTTCTGGAGCCGGGCTGGGCGGAAGTATGGTCTGCCGTTTCTCGACTTCGATATTGGCGATTTCCTGCTCAATCTGAGCCTTGAATTCGTTCGAGGCGCGCCGGAATTCGGCCAGCGTCTTGCCTACATAGCGGGCGATCTCCGGCAACTTCTTGGGCCCAAAGATGATGAGGGCCAGGAAGAAAAGGAAGATCGTCTCGGAGAAACTCATGCGCTTCATCATACTGCCGGGGATCGAAAAGCGGCAATGCGCAGGAGACAACGCGGGGACAACTTTGTTAAGTCAGCATCCAGCCCATTATGATGTTCGCGCCATGCAACTCTGGTTTGCCCGCGGCAGTGAAGTCTCCATTCGCGAACAACTGGTGACGCAGGTCGTACTTGGGATTCTGAGCGACGACCTGGCGCCCGGCCAGCGCCTGCCCTCGACGCGCGAACTGGCGCGGCGGTTCCATCTGCATCCCAACACCGTCAGCGCGGGATATCGCCAACTCCAGCGCGACCGCTGGGTGGAGTTCCGCCGCGGCTCCGGCGTCTACGTGCGAGCCAGCAAACCGGAGATGCCGCCATCGCCCGCTCTAGCACTCGATCAGATGATTGCCCGCCTGTTCCGCTCGGCGCGGAAGCTCGGCGTGTCGCTGCCCGCGCTGCGGTCGCACCTGCGGCAGTGGCTTGAGTTGCAGCCTCCCGATCATTTCCTGCTCATCGAGCCTGACGAAGAATTGCGGCGGATCCTGGTGGCCGAGATCGCGCAAGCGGTGACCCTCCCGGTCAAGGCTTGCGGGACGCACGATTTGCCGAAAACGCTGGCAGGCGCTATTGCCGTGGTACTCCCTAACCGTGTCGCCACCGCCCGGCAATTGCTGCCCTCTGGATCGGAACTGGTCACGCTGCAGATTTCATCCGTCCCCGCCTCGCTCGCCGGATACCTGCCTGCGCCCGCGGGTGCGCTGGTCGGCGTGGCGTCACGCTGTGCGGAGCTCTTGAAGATCAGTCGCGCCGTGCTGAGCGCCGCCGGATTCCACCCCGATTGCCTGGTCTTTCGCGATGCCCGCGAGGGGAACTGGCAGCGCGGCTTGAAACAGACTTCCGCCGTCGTCTGCGATTCCCTCACCGCCGCCCAACTTCCCGCGGGATGTCGGGCGATTCCCTTCCCTTTGCTGTCGGAAACATCCATCGAAGAACTGCGGCGCTGCGAAGACTTCATCCGGCAGCCGTTCGGAGCACTTTAGCTGGCTGAGAGCCCCGCGGACAATCGCCAAGCCTGAACCTTGTAAACTCTTTCCCGCGATGAGCCACGAAAGCTGCTGTCGCGGGAGGCATGCGTGAAAGAGCTACTGGCGGAGACTGCAGCTCGGGCTGCACGGTACGTCACAGAAATTTATAGCCGGCGGGTTGCGCCTTTGGCAGAAGATGTCGCACGACTCGACGCGCTGGGGGGACCGCTGCCCGAGGATCCGTCGGATCCGGCGAAGCTCCTCGACCTGCTCGACGATATTGGCTCGCCCGCTACGGTTGCGACCACGGGCGGCCGCTATTTTGGATTTGTGACCGGGGGGACGCTGCCTGCCGCACTGGCGGCGAACTGGCTCGCCGGCGCCTGGGACCAGAATGCTTGTATGCGGATCATGTCGCCGGTGGCGGCAAGGCTTGAAGAAGTCGTCCAGGCCTGGATTCTGGAACTGCTCGGGTTGCCGGCCACCAGCGGAGTCGGGTTCGTGACTTGCACCACGACGGCGAACGTCTCCGCTTTGGCCGCCGCGCGCTCGGCGATCCTCCAGCGCTCCGGTTGGAATGTCGAAGAAGACGGGCTGTTTGAGGCCCCAGCAATTCGGGTCGTGGTGGGCGAAGAAGTTCACGTCTCGGTCCAGAAGGCGTTATCGATGCTGGGTCTCGGCCGATCCCGCGTGATCAAGGTTCCGGCCGATGATCAGGGTCGCATGCGAGCCGAAGCCCTGCCCGTCCTCGATGAGCACACGGTCGTTTGCATTCAAGCAGGCAACGTAAACACAGGGGCGTTCGATCCGGCAAAAGAAATCTGCGCCCGCGCGCGCTCTGCCGGTGCGTGGGTTCACGTGGATGGCGCCTTTGGGCTATGGGGCGCCGCGTCGCCGAAGTACGCGCCCTTGCTCGAAGGAGTGAGCGACGCGGATTCCTGGGCCATCGATTGTCACAAGTGGCTGAACGTACCCTACGATTCTGGACTCGTGGTAGTCCGCGAACCGGAGCATTTGCGGCGGGCCCTGTCTGGAGGAAACGCCGCCTATCTGACGCAGAGTTCCGCTCGTGAGCCCTGGCAGTACACACCCGAGTCCTCACGGCGGGCCCGCGGTATCGAACTCTGGGCAGCGATACGCTCGCTGGGTCGCACCGGGCTCCAAGAGATGATCGAGCGCAATTGTCGTCAGGCGCAGCTCTTTGCCGACCGCCTGCGCGCCGCCGGTTTTGCCGTACTGAACGACGTTGTTCTCAATCAGGTACTGGCTTCCTTCGGCACTCCGGACCAGACTCGCCGCGTCATCGCCGAGATCCAGGCCGACGGCACCTGCTGGTGCGGAGGCACCCAGTGGCATGGGCACACGGCGATGCGAATTTCGGTCTCCTCCTGGACCACTACTGACGAGGATGTCGAGCGCAGCGTGGCGGCGATGGTCCGGATCGCAAAATCGGTGATTTCTTCGGGTCCCTAAGGGGGCCTGCCCGTGGATAGCCTCCTTTTCACCCCCAGAGGAACCTCGAAGCCCCCCTTCCGCATCTGATAACTAGGCTCATTTCGGGAAGGTTACCCTCGGTGACGAAACCGGTCCGGGGGAGTCTAAAGTGGTGATATACTGCGTGTATTCAGCCGCGTAGCTGGGGTGAAGTTAGCCCTAAACCGAAGGAAATCTAGATGGCTCGTAGTTCTCGCCGATCACTCATCCTGGTAGTTTTTTTCCTCCTTGCCTGCGGGTTCCTGGGAATTCTGTTTGCCCAGCGCTCCGGACAGGCCTCGTCGATGGCCACCGACTCCGAGGTCAAAGACAGCCTCAAGCAGTTCACCGACGTGTATTCGGTGGTCGAGGAAAACTACGCCGAACCGGTCAATGCCGATAAAGCCATCTACAACGGCGCGATTCCCGGCATGCTGCACGCCCTCGATCCGCACTCGAATTTCTTTGACCCCAAGTCTTACGCGCTGATGCGCGAAGACCAGCGCGGCAAGTACTACGGTGTGGGGATGACGGTCGGCCCGCGCAACAACAAAGTCATCGTCATCTTCCCCTTCGTGGGAACACCCGCCTATAAGGCCGGCATTCATCCCGGGGACGTGATCATTGCGGTCGACGGCAAGTCGACCGAGAACATGAGCACCACTGATGTCGCCGACCTGCTGAAAGGCCCCAAAGGCACGACCGTTCACATCAGCATTGCTCGTGAAGCCGTCGAGAAACCGATGGAGTTCACGCTGATTCGCGATGAGATTCCCCGCTACAGTGTCGACGTTCATTTCCTGCTCCGTCCGGGCATCGGATACATGCACGTGAACGGATTCAACGAGACGACCGAGCACGAGGTCGCCGATGCGCTCGATCAGTTCGGAGATCTGAAGGGTTTGATCCTTGACCTGCGCGGCAATCCGGGCGGCCTGCTCAGCGAAGGCGTTGGCGTGGCGGATAAGTTCCTGAAAAAGGGCCAGCTCATCGTTTCCCACCACGGACGCGCGTCGGCTGAAAAGCGCTATATCGCGCAGCACGGCAACAGCGGCAAGGATTATCCGATCGTAGTGCTGGTAAACCGGCTTACCGCTTCAGCGGCAGAGATTGTCTCGGGAGCGATTCAGGATCACGATCGCGGCCTGATCGTCGGCGAAGTGACGTTCGGCAAGGGATTGGTGCAAACAGTTTATCCGCTCTCGGAAAACACCGGCCTGGCGCTGACCACGGCGCACTACTACACGCCCAGCGGACGTCTGATCCAGCGCGACTACAGCAACATTTCGCTTTACGACTATTACTACAATCGCGAGGGCGCTGAGTCGTCGAACACCGCGAATCGTGAGGTAAAGCTCACTGACAGCGGACGCACGGTGTACGGCGGAGGAGGCATTACTCCCGACGTGAGCATACCTCCCGTAAAGAGCAATCACTTCGAGGACACGCTGCTGCAACACTATGCGTTCTTCAACTTCGCCAAGCGCTATGTTGTGAGTCACCATCCGACCAAGGGCTTCGAAGTCGATGACGCGACCCTGCAAGAATTCCGCAAGTCGCTCGACGAAGCCAGCGTCCCCTACACGCAGGCCGATCTGATCGACAACAATGACTGGCTCAAGTCCAATATCAAGGCTGAGATTTTCGTCGACGCTTTTGGCCAGGACGAAGGCATGAAAGTTCGCGCCGAGGCTGATCCAGAAGTGGTCAAGGGGCTCGAGCTTCTGCCCCAGGCGAAGGCGCTGTCCGACAACGCCAGAAAGATTGTTGCCGAACACAACGCGGCTCCGGCGTTCAACCGGTAAGCGGCATCGCAAGTTTATTTGCCAAGGCCCGGACTCGTTCCGGGCCTTGACATTTACAGGTGGCTATTCGTGTGGAGCGGGCACTGTTGCCCGCTGCGTTTGGCTGCTGCAGGCTGCTGCAGGCAAGCGGGCAGGAGTGCCCGCTCCACACGACTCTCAAAGGAGGGGATCGGAGGATTCATTGACTTGGCTTCCCGGCTATGTGAGAATCCGCGCTAGAGGCCGCTTTTGCGGGGCGAAAGCGAAAGGCGGCGGGAGTCCACGATCCTTCCCCCGCAGGCGATTTTTTGAACCGTCAAAAATGGCTCTTTTCACCTATGGTCGCAGGGATAGGGATAAAGACAAGCTGGGCGTTGGACGGTCGCTTGCCAGCCTCTGCCTGAGGCACATTTGAAGCCAGCCCTTCTCGCAGGCGCTGTGCTTCTGGCCGCGATCGCCGCATGGACGGATTTGCGCAGCCGTCGGATCCCGAACTGGCTGACGGTGCCGGGGCTGGCGGCAGGGGTCGTTGCAAACGTCGTGCTGAGCGGTTGGGGCGGATTGAAGGCTTCGCTGCTGGGCGTAGGCCTGGGTTTAGCGTTGCTGCTGCCGTTTGTCCTGCTGCGCAGCCTAGGAGCCGGTGATTGGAAGCTCGCCGGAGCTTTGGGGGCATTTGCCGGACCGGGGACACTGGTTGATCTGCTGTTGGGGTCGGTTTTCGTGGCGGGGTTCATGGCCCTGGCGTTGGTGATTTACCGGGGGCGGTTGAAACAAACGGTGCGCAATATCGGCCACATTCTGATTTCGTTGGTAACCTTCCGTTTGCCAGGCGCGCAGGTGTCGCTCGACAATCCAGAATCATTGAAAATCCCGTATGGGGTAGCCTTGGCGTTTACGGTAGTTCTCTACGGTGGAGCTCATGTCTGGGGAGTCGTATAGTGGGTTGCTCAAAATGACGAATATCGCCCGCAACACTCTACGCAGGCTGGCCGGGGAAACCCGCGGCTCCGAGATTGCCGAAGCCGCCGCCGTGCTGCCCATCATGTTCATGATACTCATCGGCATTTTTTGGTTCGGGCAGGCGTTCAGCATCTACGGAACCATCACCCGGGCGGCACAGGACGGCGCTCGGGCGGCTGTGGCCCCCTATTGCGTGACCTGCACCTCGCCGAACACCCCCCCGCAGAATGCTTTTAACGCGGTGACGTCCGCCTTGTCTGCTGCGCATCTCAACTCGAGTCAAATCATCCCGCCGAGCAACTGGACGGCTCCGCCCCCGGCGCCGGTCGATTGCACCAGGGAACCTCTGGCCCTGGCCGCATACACCGACACTGGAAACGTCCGCGTGTATACCCATGTGAAGCTGTCGCAGACATCCGGGACCGGACCCGCCGTTTGCGGAGTCTCGGTCAGCTTCGCGTATCCGTACCAGTTCTGGTTGCCGTTTACGACGCTGAATAAGCAGAGCATCCAATTTCAGGCCGTAGCTCGCGTCAGGTTGGAGGCGCAGTGAACGGCCGTCTTCGGCTTTGGTGGCGGCGCTCGCGGCGCGACGACGGCGCGGCGCAGATCGTGGAATTTGCCGTTGCCTTGCCTCTGCTGATGGTCTTCGTGGTGGGCATTTTCGATTTCAGCGGCGCCTTCACCTTGAAGCAGAAGCTCACAAATGCTGCGCGGGATGCGGCGCGCACCGCCGCAGCGGATCCTATCAGCGATCTCAGCGCGGCCCTCCCGATGTCGGTCAACGACGCGTTTTATACGATTGACACCTATCTTGTGGCAAACAAGATCAATGACTGCGGTATCACCCAGAGCACATCGCCTTCAGGCCTGACATGGACTTCCACCAGTACCGGAGGCGGTTGTCCGCCCGGAGGCCTGAAGATCATCATCAATCGCGGGTACTATTTTCCGTCGACCTCGACTCAACCTGCTGCGCCAGATTGTTCGGTTCAGGCGCTCGGGGGCCAGACCGCAGTCCTTGCTACCTGCGTCAGCATTCAGTACGTCTACGCGTGGAGGTTCGGCAGCGCGGCCAGCCTGCTGGGACGCACCGCCTCGCTGCCGAACCCGATTGCGGCAACCGCCGTTGCCATGAATGAGAATTGAGAAACGGAATGAAGAGGCCCGCATTTCGCCGATCGCCAACGCACCGCTCCGGGGAGCGGGGCATCACCATGATCCTGGTTGCGGTGGCCATGGTCGCCATCATCTCCATGGCGGCACTCTCGGTCGATGTTGCCACGCTTTATGTTAATCGGGAGGAGGCGCAGCGCTCGGCGGACGCGGCCGCCCTGGCTGCCGCCCGCATTCTTTCGCTCACTGGAGTGACGGGAGATCCAGACAACGTCCAGGGTAGTTTGCCGAGCTCGCCCTGGCCGGCAGCCTGCAGCGCAGCCACGCAGGTGGCCCAGGCGGTGGCAAATCCGAACGCCGTCGGCGGTACCGTCGCAAATACAGTAACCGTGACTTTCCTTTACAACGGCGCGACGACCGATTGCACTTCGACAACAGGAGGCTTCGGGATCAATCCGCAGGTGCAGGTCAAGGTGATCCGGCAAGGCCTGCCTACGTTTTTTTCTCGCATCTGGAGTCGGGGCTCAAATAGCGTAAGCGCCACCGCGACCGCCGAGGCGTTCAATCCCTCCAATTCTGGAAC